>CADECM010000017.1:2877-68865 GCA_902825845.1 uncultured beta proteobacterium | reverse complement strand
GGCCAGTTGCGAGCGCATCGCGGCGATGGTGGCCGGGTAGTTTTTGGGGCCGAATATCGCCGAACCCGCAACGAAGGTGTCCGCGCCGGCGCGCGCAATGTCTGCGATATTGTCGACAGTCACGCCGCCGTCGACTTCCAGCCAGATGTCGCGGCCGCTGTCGTCGATTTTGTCGCGCACGGCTTTAATCTTGTTCAGGGCTTCCGGAATGAATTTCTGCCCGCCAAAACCAGGGTTCACCGACATGATCAGTATCAGGTCGAGTTTATGCAGCACGTGGTCGAGATAGTGCAGCGGCGTACCCGGATTGAACACCAGTCCGGCCTTGCAGCCGTTGTCGCGGATCAGCGACAGGGTACGGTCGAGGTGCTCGGATGCCTCGGGGTGAAACGAAATGATTCTCGCGCCGGCCTTGGCGAAATCGGGCACGATGCGGTCCACCGGCTTCACCATCAGATGCACGTCGATGGGGACCGTCACATGCATTTTGAGCGCCTCGCACACCATCGGGCCGATGGTGAGATTCGGTACGTAGTGATTGTCCATCACATCGAAATGGATGATGTCGGCGCCGGCAGCGATGACCTGCTTCACTTCGTCGCCCAGACAGGCGAAATCGGCGGAGAGAATACTGGGTGCGATTCGAAAATTCATCGCCGGATTTTACCTGTTTCGCCACGCGCGCGTACGGGTGGCCAGCTCGCGTATACTAAGGCGTTGAGGGAGATCTCCCCATGTCCGCCAAACCGTACGACATCAGCGTCAAAGCGAAGACCACCTACATTGCCGATCAATCCGATCCGGCCAATGACCGTTACGTGTTCGCCTACACCATCACCATCGCCAACGCCGGCAGCGCCGCCGCCCGGCTGATCAGCCGCCACTGGATCATCACCGACGCCACCGACAAGGTGCAGGAAGTGCGCGGCAAGGGCGTGGTCGGCGAGCAGCCGCATCTGCGCCCCGGCGAAAGCTTCGAATACACCAGCGGCTCGGCCATTGCAACACCGGTGGGCACCATGCGCGGCAGCTATCAGATGGTTGCCGACGACGGCACGACGTTCGACGTGGCAATACCGGAATTCACGCTGTCGATGCCGCGCGTGCTGCACTGACGGCGCCGCCGGCTACTTCGGCGGCTCGTCCTTTTGTCGCGGTTCGCCGTCTTTCGGCCGGCGCGGCCACGTCCACCACACCACCAGCACCACCAGCGCGGTGGCCGCCAGCGCTTCCGCCAGGAACCACGACAGGATTTCCATAACGACTTTACCTTTATACTGTCGCCCCATCATGAACGATCCCGCGCGAAAAATCCAATGGGGCGCTCGCGTATCGGCGGTGCTGTTGTTGCTCATGAGCAGCGCCTGCGAAACGCCGGCACCCGTGCCGCCGGCAACGCCCCCCGCAACACCCGCATCGGGCAGCGCCGGTGCCGCGCCATCGCAACCCGCGTCCGGCGGCAAGACACCGGACGCAGCACGCACGCTCACCCGTGTGAATTGGACCGAACTGCCCGGATGGGCACAAGACAACCAGGCCGAGGCGATGCCGGCTCTGCTGGCTGGTTGCCGGGTGCTGGCCAAACAGGCGGCGTGGCGGGACATCTGCGATGCGGCGCCCGCCATCACCGGACGCGCCGCGGCAAAGGCCTTTTTTGAAAGCCGCTTCGCGCCCTACCGCCTCGCTGCCGGGGACGGTTCGGCAGAAGGGTTCATCACCGGCTATTACGAACCGACCATACGCGGTAGTCGTCAACCCTCGGCGCGCAACAAATATCCGGTGTACGGCTTGCCCGACGATTTGCTCACGCTGGATCTGGGCGACGTTGTGCCGGAGGTGAATTCGTCCGCCTTGCGCGTGCGCGTCGATGGCAGGCGCGTGGTGCCGTACCATGCCCGCGCGACCATCGAAGGCAGCGACACGCCGCTGCGCGGCAGGGAAATCGCGTGGGTGGACAATCAACTGGATCTGTTCTTTCTGCAAGTGCAGGGCTCCGGCCGCATCGCGCTCGAGGAAGGCGGCGTCATGCGCATCGGCTTTGCCGGACACAACGGCCTGCCGTACCGTTCGATCGGCCGCGTGTTGATCGAACGCGGCGACCTGAGCCGGGATCGCGCGTCGATGCCGGGAATCAAGGCGTGGGCGCAGGCCAATCCGGACAAGCTGACCGAACTGCTCAACCAGAATCCGCGCTATGTGTTTTTTCGCGAATTGACGGGGCCGGACAACGCGCCGCCCGGCGCGCTGGGTGTGCCGCTGACGCCACGGCGCAGTATCGCCGTCGATCCACGTTACGTGCCGCTGGGGGTACCGGTACACATTGCCACCACCTGGCCGAATACCGACAAGCCGCTGCAACGGCTGATGTTGGCACAGGATATCGGCGGCGCCATCCGCGGTACCGTGCGCGCGGATTTTTTCTGGGGCGCGGGCGAATCGGCGGCGCGCGAAGCCGGGCGCATGCAGCAGGCGCTGCAGATGTGGGTACTGTTGCCCGGCAGCATGGCGCCGCCAACGGCCCACCCATAAAAAGTTGTTTAAAAACAGATACTTAAATTAGTTCTGCCCGCCGCCTGCGCGATACTCCAGACTGACCAGCAACTGTGCCTTGACCGCGCGGCCATCCTTGGCGGCCGGTGTAAAGCGCGCGCGCAGCAGCAATTCGCGCGCTGCATTCTCGACCTCGGTGGCGCCCGCCTCGATCGCCCGCACATCGTTTACCGTGCCGGCTTCGTCGATGAGCACGGTTGCGCGCACCGTGCCCGCTTGCGCCCGGCTGCCCAAATCCAGCGCCGTGAGGGCGCGAGGGTACACATCCAGGCTGAGCGCGGGATAGTAGGTGGGGTCGCTGACTGCGGCCGGCATGGCACTGCTCTCGGCGGTCGCACTTTTTGCCACCGGCGCAGGCGCAAGCCCCGGTAACCGCGCGCGGACCGCGGCGCTATGCGCGGCGACCGCAACGCCGCCGGTTATTTCCCGCGGCTGTGGCGCTTCGTGCGGACCTTCGTGGGGCCGCGCTTGCGCATGCGCCTCTCCAAAATCGGAATGCGCCACACGCAGCGTGGCGGACATCGTCGCGCTGACCGCGGGGGTTACGCGCCGCGCGGCGCCGCTGTCACCAGTCTGCACCAGCCAGACATGCAGCAACGCCGAAGCCGTTAGCGCCGGCAACAGCCTTCGTTGTGCGCTATCGAGCACGCGCGTCTCACACCGTGACGGCTATTTCCTGGCAAACGCCTGTTCGATCTTGTCCGCCGGCAGATAGCCGCCCAACTGCTGGCCGTTGGCGAGATAGACGGCCGGCGTGCCGGTGATGTTCAGCCGTTTCGCCGCCAATGCGTTTTTTTCCAGAGGGGCATCGCAGGGCTTGGATTTTTCCGCCACCGCACCCTTGACCATCATCTGATCCCACGCCTTGGCACGGTCCTTCGCGCACCAGATCGCGCGCGATTTGTCCGCGGAATCCGGCGAGAGAATCGGAACCAGATAGGTATAGACCGTAATGTTGTTCATCTTGGCCAGCTCCTGGTAGAGCTTGCGGCAATAGCCGCAGTTCGGATCCTCAAACGTGTAGAGCACGCGCTTGCCATTGCCGCGAACCATCTTGATGGCATTCTCGTGTGACGAGGTGAGCGTCCTGGCCGCAATCTTTTGTTGTGTCTCCTGCGTCACGTTGCGCGGCTGCTCCGCGCGCAAATCGTAGAGGGTGCCGCCCAGCAGATATTCCGCCTTGGCATCGGTATAAACGATTTCGCCGCTGAGAATCACTTCGAACAACCCGCCGAATGGCATGCGGGTGATCGAATCCACCGTCATCTGCGGGAATTTGCCCTGCAGCACCTTGCGCAACTGGGCGTCTTCCGCACCCTGCGCGCGCGCGCCGCTTGAAACCAGCGCCAGCATGGCCGCCAGCACCAGAACCCATCGCTTGATCATAAACATTCCCTTAAACAGTAGTCCGTTCGCGTCATCGCGGCACGGCACACGTTGCGAGCATCAGGCCACCGCGTGTTTCACCAGCAAATTTTTGAGCCTGTGGCGGCTTTGTATAATTCGCATCCCCAGATTGCGCGCCTGTGACAACCAGACCGCACGCGAAGCGAATAGTTTCTGCAATCCGTCAGTCGCCAGCTGCATGCTCAATACATCTTCCCTGCGCGCCCGCTCGTAACGCCGCAACAGGGCCAAATCGCCGCAATCATGCTGCGCACCGCGCCGGCGCAATACCGCCGCCAATTCGCGCGCATCGCGGAAGCCCAGATTGACGCCCTGCCCCGCAAGCGGGTGCACATTATGTGCAGCGTCGCCCACCAGCGCAAGGCGCGGCGCGACAAATTGCGCAACCCGCTGCATTTTCAGCGGGAACGATGCAGGCGGCGTAATCACCTGCAGTGCGCCCACCACGCCATTGCCGGCGTCGCCGACGCGCGACGCCAGCGCGGCGGCATCGAGGGCAAGCAATTCCCGCGCATGCGCCTCGGCGGTCGACCACACCATCGAAACACGATTGCCGGGCAGCGGCAGGAGCGCCAGCACGCCATCGGCGCGGAACCACTGATGCGCGGTATCCCGATGCGGCAGCGCGCACGAAAAATTCGCCACCACGCCGCACTGCCCGTAGTCATACTCGGCCACGCGAATGCCGGCCTGCTCGCGCACCCAGGACTGTGCGCCGTCAGCGCCCACCACCAGTTGCGCGCGCAGTATCGTGCCGCTGTCGAACTCCATTTCCGCGCAAGCCTCGTGCAGACGCAACGCCACGCATTGCGCCGGACACAGTATCCGCACATGCGGCGCGCGCGCGAGGCACTGCCACAGCGCGGCCTGCATGCGGCCGCTTTCCGCAATAAACGCGAGTTCGCCCAGACCTGCGTCATAGGCGCTGAATGCCAGGCTCGCGCCGGGCGCGTCGCCGAAAATGCGCATGGTTTCCACCCGCGCCACACGCTCTGCGGCCATGCCCTGCCACGCACCCACTTGCGCCAGCAACGCCGCCGAACCCGGGCTGACAGCGTAGATGCGGCGATCCCAGCGGTCGTCATACACCGCTGGCGCGCGCGGCTCGATCAGCGTGACACTGAGTCCGGCATCGCCCAGCGCCAGCGCGAGGGTTGCGCCGACCAGGCCCGCACCGGCAATTACGACGTCGCACGATTCCATCATCGGTGGGCGATGCTTCACGAAAAAAAACCAGCATGCGCTGGTTTTTCAGTTTCTGCCAGAAAATTAAGTGGTGGTGATAGGTGGATTTGAACCACCGACCTCAGCGTTATGAGTGCTGCGCTCTAACCACCTGAGCTATATCACCGAAGAGCGCGGGATTGTCCGGATTTGGCGGTAGCTTGTCAATTGGGGAAACGGCGCCATCATAAAACAATTGTTTAAAATCAATAAATTACACAACCTCCGCGGGGACCTAGCGCGGCAACCTCACGGCTGCAGCCCCTGCAGCAGCTCGCTCAAATCGCGCAACGTTTCCAAACGCCACGCCAAAGCGGTCGCCGCTTCGGTCTTTGTCCGCCCCGGCACCGGCGTGGCGATCATGCGGAATCTTGGTTCGATATCGGCGTCCGACGGTGTCAGATGGCGCCTGATCCCGCTGAGGCCGACTTCGCGGCTGCAGGCAGTGCCGTTGCGCAGTTCTACGGTCACGCGCGCGAGATTGCGCGCAAGATATTGCGCCTCGTAATCCTCGTCTTGCGTAATGCGCATGCGCTGGCGCGCAGTCTGCAACATGGTGGGTGGCAGCGATTCCAGGCGTAGCGCCGCCGCCGCGCGGCCCATGGTCCGCAACACGTCGCTGCCGGCATGGTTCAGCGACGACGCGTCCGCAGCCGGCGGCTATTGCGGCATGCCGGCGGTCAGGCGCACGATCTCCACCACACTGCGCACGCCCATTTTCTCCATGATATGCGCCTTATGCACCTCCACCGTACGGTGGCTGATGCCCAGCGCTTCGCCGATCTCCCGCGCGTGCATCCCGCGAAGCAGAAATTTCATCACTTCGCGCTCGCGCGGCGATAGCGACGACAGCATGGCCTCCTGGCGCGCCATGCCGGCTTGGTCATTAATGCGCCCGAGTTCATGTTCGAACGCGGTTTCGATGGCGCTGACCAGACTCTCATCATCAAACGGTTTTTCAAGAAAGTCGATCGCGCGCCCGCGAAACGCGGCGCGCGCGGAGCCCACATCACCATGGCCGGTGATAATGACCACCGGCAACTTCGATCCCAGGTCGGAGAGCGCGGCCTGCATCTGCAGTCCGCTCATGCCCGGCATGCGTATGTCCGCGACCACGCAGCCGGCCCACGCCGCATCATAGGCGTTGAGGAAATCCTCCGCGCTGGCAAACTGCGCGATGTGATAACCGCGCAAACTTAACGCCAGCGATAGCGAATCGCGTATCGCCGGATCGTCATCGACCACGTACACCGTCAGTTGCGCACGCTGATTTTCCTTGTAATTTTGCATGATTTCCTCCTCGTTAGTCCAAACGTGCCGCGCCCGATGGCGGTTCGAGCGGCAGCGCAAAACAAAATAACCCCGATGTGCCGGGCACCGCCCAGATGCGCCCGCCATGCGCATCGACTATGGCCCGGCTGATGGCAAGCCCCATCCCCATGCCGGTGGACTTGGTCGTCACGAACGAATCGAACACGCGATGCAGATCCGCCTCGCCTATTCCGGCGCCGTTGTCACGCACGGCCAACACCACTTCGCCGGCCGCATTGGTCTCGATTTCCACCGTCACGCAGCCGCCGCTGCTCCTGCCGCTGGCCGCGCTTTCAATGGCATTCATCAGCAGGTTGCGCAACACCACTTCAATCTGCAGCACGTCGGCGAGCACCGGCGCGTCACCGAAAGCGCGCAATGCCAGCGTGACATTCGCCGCATCGGCCTTCGCGCGCAGCCCGTCCATCACCTGCGACACGCGCGCTTTCAGGTCGATTCGCTCCAGTTGCGTCACCCCCGACGTAAAGAAATCGCGCAGCCGGCGCACCACCGCCGAGGCGCGCTTGGACTCCTCGATCAGCTTGCGCATGGTGTCGCTCAGCTGGCCGTGGTCGGGACTGGGCGAAGCCGCGATCAACAGACCCGCCGTGGCGTAGCCGCTCAGCGCGGTCAGCGGCTGGTTGATTTCATGGGTTATGGCGGCGGCCATTTCTCCGGCGGCCGCGAGCTTCAGCGTCTCGCGTAATTCCGACGCCGAGCGCCGTTGTTCGTCAACCGATACGCCGAGCAGCAGGCCGGTTATCGCCAGCGCGATCAACAACAACTGCAGTTCGAATACCGACAACGGCTTGTAGCCGCCGAAGAACAGCACGAGAAACATGCCGGTCTGGATCAACGCCAGCACGCTCGTCGCGCCCACCATGCCAAAGCGCGTTGCCGCCCAGATCAGCGGCAAAAACTGCACGTAGAAATAGCGCACATGGTCACGCTGTTCCTGCCAATAAACCCACCAGATGCAGGCAGCCACCGTCGCGACCTGCATCCATGCCTCGGGCGAGCGCAGATAGTCGGCGAACTGCACGCGCCGCTTCTGCGAAAACAGCATGAACAGCAACGGCGCCGCCACCAGCGTGCTGGCGCTGTAGCCGATGAAAAAGCGGCGCGCGCCCTGATAGTAGCGGTCCGCCGGCCCGATACCGAAGGCAATCAGCACGCCGACATAGATAATGCCGCAAACCAGCATGCACGCAAGCGTGACACCCATCAGCTGCAACACATCTTGACGATTTTCAAACTCGACGCGCATGCGGAAATAGCGCGACAGGATCTGCGCGACGGCCACGTAGCCCAGGGTAACCACACCGCTGTTGATCACAATCAGCAGCGGCGGCCGTGTCGTCGCCGGCAACGCATACTCACCGATCACCACGGCCAGGAACACCAGCGGCACAAAACGGATGCCACAAAACATCAACACGGCGATGGCAACGGCCGACTCCGGGTTGAACGGTGTAACACCGAATCGCGCTGGAAATACGTAGGTCAACCAATCCAGCGCAACGTAAAGGGCACAGAATACGACTGCTACGATCATGCGCTTGGAGTCGGCGAGCGCGACCGTGGCCTTCGGCACCTCGAACCGTGAAATCGCCTTTTCCATACGGAAATTGTCCCACAGCCCCAGCGTGGCGACACAATATTGCGCGATTTTAGGTAATCGTACGTAGCTATTTTCCGGGCCTGGTGCCTTGGCGGCAACCGCACCGCGGTTTGCGCCTTCGATCCGGTCTATGCTATGGTGAAGCATGTCTAAACTATTGCTTTTGCTCACCTTATCCATTTTCGGCGCAGGCGCGACCTTGCTGCCGTCGCAACCCGCCGGCGCGCAGCAGATTCGCTTCCTGCCGGCCGCCGGCAAACGCGGCACCACGGGCGCGAATCAGCCGCTGCCACTGATCACCATCAATCGCGAAACCCTGCGACTTGCGCCCGGCGGGCTGATTTTCGACGCCAACAACCGGACCATTCTCCATGGCAGCCTTCCGGCGGGTGCCGATATTTGGTACCAGTTGAATGCCGGCGGCGAAGTACAGCGCATTTACGTCCTGCGACCGGAAGAACAAACGCGCCTCGATCAGGGCAAGTACTGACTCGTGTCAACCCCGGCAAACTAAGAGCGGTTGCTTGGCGAAAGTCTATATCAAGACCTTCGGCTGCCAGATGAACGAGTATGACTCGGACAAGATGGCGGACGTGCTGCGCGCAGCGCACGGGCTGGAGCCGACCGGGAACCCTGCTGACGCCGCGGTCATTCTGTTTAACACCTGCTCGGTGCGCGAAAAAGCCCAGGAAAAGGTGTTTCATGATCTGGGGCGCGTGCGCCAATTCAAACGCGACAATCCTCATGTACTGATCGGCGTCGGCGGCTGTGTCGCGAGCCAGGAAGGCGCGGCGATCATCGCGCGCGCGCCGTACGTGGACATGGTTTTCGGTCCGCAAACCCTGCACCGCCTGCCGCAGTTGATCGAGGCGCGGCGCGCGAGCGGCAAGCCGCAGGTGGACATCGCGTTTCCGGAAGTTGAGAAATTCGACCACCTGCCGCCCGCGCGTGTCGAAGGCGCGGCCGCGTTCGTGTCGATCATGGAGGGTTGCAGCAAATACTGCGCGTTCTGCGTGGTGCCGTACACGCGCGGCGAGGAGGTGTCGCGTTCGTTCGACAGCGTGCTCGGTGAAGTGGCCGAACTCGCGTTGCAGGGCGTCCAGGAGATCACGCTACTGGGACAAAACGTCAACGCCTACCGTGCGCGGACGGAAGACGGGGACGACGCGGATTTCGCGCTGCTGCTGGAGTATGTCGCGGAAATTCCGGGGATCGAACGCATCCGCTACACCACCTCGCATCCGAAGGAATTCACACAGCGGCTGATCGACGCCTACGCCAAAATTCCATCGCTGGTCGATCAAGTGCATCTGCCGGTGCAGGCGGGGTCGGATCGCGTGCTGGCGGCGATGAAACGGGGCTACACCGCGCTGGAGTTCAAATCCATCGTGCGCCGTTTGCGCGCGGTGCGCCCGCAAATTTCGATCTCGTCCGACTTCATTGTCGGCTTTCCGGGCGAAACCGCCGACGATTTCGAGGCGACAATGCGCCTGATCGAGGACATCAAATTCGATGGCGCGTTCAGTTTTATCTACAGCCGCCGCCCGGGCACGCCGGCGGCCAATCTGCCCGATGACCTGCCTCAGGCAGAGAAATCCGCGCGCTTGCAGCGCCTGCAGGCCACCATCGACGGGCAATCGCAGGGGTACAGCCGCGCGATGGTCGGCACGCGTCAACGCGTGCTGGTGACGGGCCATGCGCGGCGGGCCGGCAACGGCAACAAGCAACTCGCCGGCCGCACCGACAACAACCGCGTGGTCAATTTTGACGGGCACGAATCGCTGATCAATCGCTTCACCGAGGTTACAATTACCGAAGCGCTGCACTATTCATTGCGCGGTGTACTCACCGGGAGCAACCAGGCTGTTGGCTGAAAATACTTGAAAAACAATAATGTGGATATAAGCTTTACGCCAGTCAACAATCAGCGGCTGGCCAATCTGTGCGGCGCACTCGACCAGAATCTGCGCCAGATCGAAAGCGCCTGCGAAGTCGCGATCACGCGCCGCGGCGAACATTTCACGGTGACCGGCGCGGCCGACAAAACCAGGGTCGCCGCGCGTGTGCTGGAATCGTTTTACGGCAAGGCGACGCACGCGCTCAATCCCGAGGACCTGCAGCTGGGTCTGGTGCAGGCGGCGCACATGCCCGGCACGCACAGCGCAACCGGCGAACCGGTGCTGATCACGCGCCGCGCCGATCTGCAGGGCCGCACGCCGCATCAGGTCGAGTACCTGAAGAAAATCCAGACCCACGACATCACCTTCGGCATCGGACCCGCCGGCACCGGCAAGACGTATCTCGCGGTGGCCTGCGCCGTGGACGCTTTCGAGCGCGATGCAGTGAAGCGTCTGGTGCTGGTGCGGCCGGCAGTGGAAGCCGGCGAACGCCTGGGCTTTTTGCCGGGCGATATGGCGCAAAAGGTCGATCCGTACCTGCGCCCGCTGTACGACGCGCTGTACGATCTGATGGGCTACGACCGCGTTGCCAAAATGTTCGAGCGCGGCGCGATCGAGGTCGCGCCGCTGGCCTTCATGCGCGGGCGCACGCTGAACCATGCGTTTGTGATCCTCGATGAAGCGCAGAACACCACGCCCGAACAGATGAAAATGTTTTTGACGCGCATCGGCTTCGGCAGCCGCGTGGTGGTGACCGGCGACGTGACGCAGATCGATCTCGCACGCGGGCAAAAAAGCGGGCTCATCGACGCGCACGAGATTCTGAAAACCGTGCGCGGCATCGCATTCACCTACTTTGGCGCTGAAGACGTGGTGCGCCATCCGCTGGTGCAGCGCATTGTCAACGCCTATGAAGGCCGCAAGCCGCGCAAAAGCGCCGAAGCCACGACACCAGAACA
Source organism: uncultured beta proteobacterium (assembly GCA_902825845.1). Classification (GTDB taxonomy): domain Bacteria; phylum Pseudomonadota; class Gammaproteobacteria; order Burkholderiales; family SG8-41; genus UBA5216. The sequence continues at coordinate 57,895 of CADECM010000017.1, read as the reverse complement.
TGAACCGCGGCAATGACGGCCGCGGTCCGGCTGAGCCTCGCGGTACAGTATGCCGTGTCGGCCCGCGGCTTGCCATCGCGGGCACAATTCAGGAAATGGGTGCGCGCGGCGCTGGAACACGATGCAGCGGTCACGATACGTCTCGTTGGCCTCGGTGAGGGGCGCGTGCTGAACCGCACTTATCGCCAAAAGGATTACGCCACCAACGTGCTGACGTTTGTATTCAGCGGGCAGGCGCCGTTCGAAGGCGATCTTGCCTTGTGCGCACCGGTCGTTGCGCGCGAAGCACGCGCGCGGCACAAAACGCTCGCGGCGCACTACGCGCACCTGACGGTGCATGGCACTTTGCATTTGCAGGGTTACGACCACGAATTGCGCGCGGACGCGAAAGTCATGGAGCAGCGCGAAACGCAGATTCTGGCGAAAATGGGGTATGCTGATCCCTATGTTGCAGGACGGGGGGCCGGCAACCGGCCCGGCCGGTAAGCTGCTTTCGGCTGCCGCCCTGCGCGTCAAACCCTATGTCCACCGCCAACGATAAGCCCTCGGTACTTGACCGCATCTCCGCATTTCTCATGCGCGAGCCGGAGGACCGGGAGCAGTTGCTGCAGCTGCTGCACTCGGCGTACGAGCGCAGCCTGCTCGATGCGGACGCGCTGGCGATGATCGAAGGCGTGCTGCAGGTATCGGAAATGCAGGCGCGCGACATCATGATCCCGCGCTCGCAAATGGACGTGATCGACATCGGCGAATCACCGACACAGTTTATCCCGTGGGTGATCCAGACCGCGCACTCGCGCTTTCCGGTGATCGGCGACAACAAGGACAACGTGATCGGCATCCTGCTCGCCAAGGATCTGCTGCGTTACTACGCGGGCGAGGAAGAATTCAATGTGCGCGAGATGCTGCGGCCCGCGGTGTTCATTCCCGAATCCAAACCGCTGAATGTGTTGCTCAAGGAATTTCGCGTCAACCGCAATCACATCGCCATCGTGGTCGACGAATACGGCGGCGTGGCCGGACTGGTGACGATCGAGGACGTGCTCGAACAAATCGTCGGCGACATCGAGGATGAGCACGACACCGATGACATCGACGAAAAAATCGTCGAAGAACGCGGCGGCCAGTACCGCGTCAAGGCCCTCACGGAAGTATCTGATTTTAATGAATTTTTTGGAACAAACTACGACGACGCCGAATTCGACACCATCGGCGGCCTGGTGCTCAAGCGCTTTGGCCGCATTCCCAAGCGCGGCGAGCAGATCAGCTTCGACAACCTGTCGTTCAAGGTGCTGCGCGCCGACAGCCGGCGCATGCATTTGCTGCAAGTGGTCAGGAAAAAGACGGCCTGACCAATCAGGCCGGGTTACACCCAAGAACCAAGAATATTCAGCCACAGATGCACACGGATAAACACAGATCAGATCCTGAACGTCGAAACCGTCGACGCAGATTGGCCCCGGGATATTTTGCGTTCATCCGCAGCCGCGGTTTGCATCTGTGTTTATCCGTGTTTATCTGTGGCCAATAACGTTTTCTCCTTCCGAATAGACACAAGGCGGCTTGAAACATGCGCGACAGGTTTTTCCTGATTGCGTTTCTTGCAGGCGTGTTGACGGTTGCAGGGTTCGCGCCGTTCCATGCCGCACCCCTGCCGTTTTTCACGCTGGCATTGTTGTTCTGGCAATGGGCGCATGCCGCCACGCCTGGGCACGCCTTCAAGACCGGATGGGCGTTCGGGGTGGGCTTTTTTCTCGCCGGCGTATCGTGGATTTACGTCAGCCTGCACACCTTCGGCGCCATGCCGCTGCCGCTGGCGGCCGCCGCCACGCTGCTGTTCTGTGCGTTTCTCGCCCTGTTTCCGGCGGCGGCGGGTTATGCGGTGGCACGTAGCGGGCGCGCGCCCGTCGTGAAATCCATGGTGATTGCACCTGCCTGTTGGGTGCTGGCCGAGTGGGTGCGCAACTGGATTTTTACCGGGTTCCCGTGGAACAGCGTCGGTTACTCGCAAATTCCCTCAAGTCCCCTGGCCGGATTTGCCCCGCTGTTTGGCATTTACGGTGTGAGTCTGGCCGTGACGTTGATCGCCGGCTGCATCGCTGCTGCCGCGCGGCGGCAAAGAACCAGGGCCGCACTTACGGCAGCATCCGCAAGCTTGCTTTGCTATGCCGCCGGCGGATTTGCGTTAAAGCAGATGGAATGGACCGCCCCCAGCGGCACATCGACGACGGTGAGCCTGCTGCAGGGCAATGTGTCGCAAGACATGAAATGGCGCGAAGATCAAATGATCGCCACGCTCAAGTCGTATGCCGATCTCGCGCGCGCAAGCAACGCACAACTGATCGTGCTGCCGGAAACCGCATTACCGATGTTTTTGCATCAGGTGCCGCCCGATTATCTGGATTTGCTGGCCGGGCACGCCCGCAGCCGCACGGGCGATTTGCTGTTTGGCGTGGTCGAGCGTGAACCCGACGGCAGTTATTACAACGCGGCGATTTCCCTTGGCAGTTCGCCGTCGCAACGCTACCGCAAATCACATCTGGTGCCGTTTGGCGAGTTCATCCCGCTGCGTCCCGTGCTGGCGTGGATCGTCAACATTCTCGCCATACCCATGCAGGATTTTTCGCGCGGCGCCCCCGGCCAGCAGCCGCTCGACATTGCCGGGCAGCGCGTGGCGGTGAATATCTGCTACGAAGACGTGTTCGGCGAGGAAATCATCCGCCAGTTGCCACAGGCGACATTACTGGTGAATATCAGCAATGTCGCGTGGTTCGGCCGCTCCATCGCGCCGGAACAGCATCTGCAAATTTCGCAGGCACGCGCGCTCGAGACCGGCCGCTACATGCTGCGCGCCACCAACACCGGCATGACGGCCGTGATCGATCAGCGTGGACGCGTGGTGAAGGCCGCGCCGCAATTCACCACCGCCTCGGTAGAGCACAACGTGCCCGGCTATCAGGGCATCACGCCGTATGTGCGCTGGGGCAACCACGCGGTGCTGGCGATTGTTGCGGCAATGCTGGCGTTGGCGCTCTCGCGACGCCGCCGCTGACAGGAACCCCAATGGGAGAAATATGCGTAACTATCTGTTTTTATTAAATTTTTTATGCCTACCCGTATGGGCGATGGGCAACATCGTCGATACCGCGTTCGTGCTGGAAGCGCAAAAACGCGGCGTGATCATCTGGGACGTGCGTGCCGCCGAGGCCTACCAGAAAGGCCACATTCCCGGCGCCGTCAGTGTGGGAGCCATCGCGCGGGCACTGCGCAATCCGAACACTGAAGACTTCCTGCCGACTGCGCAGATTGAAAAAGCACTGGGCGCGGCGGGCATTGATCCGTCGAAAGAAATCATCGTGTATTCGACACGCGGCGACGCCAGCGCCTACCTCGGCCTCTACAGCCTGCGCTATTTCGGCGGCACGCAGGGCCATGTGTATCACGACGGCATCGACGGCTGGCGTGGTGCCGGGCTGACCATCAGTACCAACGCGCCCAGACTGCCGCCGGTGACGCTGAAACTGACACCCGATCCGTCGCTCGGCATCGATACCTCGCAAATGCTCGCCGCACAAAAACGGGGCGTGCAGATCATCGACGCGCGCACCGTGGCGGAATTCAGCGGCAACGACATCCGCGCCATTCGCGGCGGGCACATTCCCGGTGCAATCAACATTCCTTATGAGCAGAACTGGGCGGACCCCGACACCGCGTTGAAGCTCGCGCGCAAACAGGTGGCGGACAACAGCGGCATGTCATTGAAATCCGGACAGGAACTGAAAAAACTTTACGCCGCGCTCGACCCCGAAAAAGAAACCATCGTGTATTGCCAGAGCGGCACGCGCGCCTCGGAAACGGCCGTGGTACTGTCGAAGCTCGGCTTCAAAAACGTCAAGGTATACGAGCCCTCGTGGCTGGGTTATGCCGCCGTGCTCAACGCGCCCGCGAACAACGAAACCTTCTTCAACGTCGGTGCGCTGAATACGCGCTTGTCGGTCATGCAGCGGCGCATCGAGCAACTGGAGCGCGAGCTCGCCAGCACCAAGGCGCGTCAGCCCTGAGTTTTTAACCGCGGCGATATGCCCGGCGTCGGGAAATTGCCTGTAAAATTCGTGGTTTATTCGCGAATTGTCAATGCAAACCTTTCAGCAACTGATCCTCGCGCTCAATCACTATTGGGACCGCAATCACTGTGCGTTGCTGCAGCCATACGACATGGAGGTCGGCGCGGGCACCTTCCACACCGCCACCTTCCTGCGCGCGATCGGCCCGGAGCCGTGGAATGCCGCGTACGTGCAGCCGTCGCGCCGCCCCAAAGACGGCCGCTATGGTGAAAATCCGAATCGTCTGCAGCACTATTACCAGTATCAGGTGGTACTGAAGCCCTCCCCCGCGAACATTCTGGATTTGTATCTGGGCTCGCTCAAGGAAATCGGCATCGATCCGCTCGAACACGACATCCGCTTTGTCGAGGACGACTGGGAATCGCCCACGCTCGGCGCGTGGGGCCTGGGCTGGGAAGTGTGGTTGAACGGCATGGAGGTCACGCAGTTCACTTATTTTCAGGAGGTCGGCGGCATCCCGTGCAGGCCGGTGATGGGCGAGATCACCTACGGCATCGAGCGCCTGGCCATGTACCTGCAGCAAAAGGAAAGCATTTTCGATCTGGTGTGGGCGCCGGGCGTCACCTACCGCGATGTGTATCACCAGAATGAGGTTGAGCAATCGACGTACAACTTCGAGCAGGCCAACGTCGACATGCTGCTGCTGCAGTTCGGCCAGTTTGAAGGCGAAGCAAAGCGATTGTTTGAAGCCGGCCTCGCATTGCCCGGTTACGAGATGGTGATGAAATGCTCGCACAGCTTCAATCTGCTGGATGCACGCGGCGCGATTTCGGTAACCGAGCGCGCTGCCTACATCGGCCGCGTGCGGGCGCTGGCGCGCGCGGCGGCGCAGTCGTACTACCAGTCTCGCAAGCAGCGCGGCTTTGAGCGCGCCTCAGAGGAGGCAATACAAGCCTTTGTTTCAAAAGAAGAAATTGACGAAGTACTGGCGGCACGCAAAGGTCTGCCGCGCGCGCTCGCAGCCAAGCCAGCGCCCACACCAGAGGCCGCCGCAGCGCCGGCAGGCGTCGACACCGTTGCCCCGCTGTTGGTCGAATTGTTTACCGAAGAACTGCCGCCCAAGGCGCTGCAGCGTCTGGGTGAAGCCTTTGCGCACGGCTTACGCGACGAACTGACCGCGAGCGGCTTGCTGGCAGCGGATTGCGGGCTGGAGGTGTTTGCCACACCACGGCGCCTGGCAGCGCGTTTTTCGAGCGTGCCGGGCAGAGCGCCGGACCGCCAAATTGACGAACGGCTGCTGCCGGAAAAAGTCGGCCTCGACGCCGCGGGCAAACCGACCGCGGCGTTGTTGAAAAAACTCGCCGCGCTGGGCCGCGATGAATCGGCGCTAGCCTCGATCAAAAAAGCCAGCGACGGCAAACTGGTGATGTTGTTCCTGCCGCAGCTTGCCGCAGGGCTGTCCTTGCAGGCGGCGTTGTCTGCCGCGCTGGAAAAAGCCATCGCGCGACTGCCGATACCCAAAGTCATGAGCTACCAATTGCCCGGCAGCGTCGAGACGGTCAAGTTCGTGCGCCCCGCGCATGGCCTGGTCGCGTTGCATGGCGCAGACGTGGTCGACGTACAGGCATTGGGACTTGCCGCGGGACGCGGGACGCACGGCCATCGCTTCCTCGGCGCGCGCGATATCGAATTGAAAGACGCGGGCGAATACGAGACGCGTCTGAAGGACGACGGCAAGGTCATCGCCAACTTTGGAACTCGCCGCGCGGTAATTGAAGCGCAGCTAAAGGAAAAGGCCTCTGCGCTGGGCTGCACGCTTGGTGAATACGAGGCCCTGCTCGACGAAGTCACCGCCCTGGTGGAATGGCCGGTGGTCTATGCCGCCGGATTCGAAAAGGAATTCCTGTCGGTGCCGCAGGAGTGCCTGATCCTCACCATGCGCACCAACCAGAAGTATTTCCCGCTGTTTGACAGCGGCGGCAAGCTCACGGAAAAGTTTCTGGTGGTCAGCAATATGCAGGTGGCCGATCCCAGGAACATCATCGAAGGCAATCAGCGCGTGGTGCGGCCGCGGCTGGCCGATGCGCGGTTTTTTTACGATCAGGACCGCAAGGCGCGGCTGGAGACGCGCGTGCCGGCCCTGAGCAAAGTCGTCTATCACAACAAGCTCGGCAGCCAGTTGGAGCGCGTCGAGCGCATCCAGTTGCTTGCCGGCAGGATCGCGCGGCGGATCGGCGCCGAGCCGCTGCGGGTTGAACACACGCAGCGCGCGGCGTGGCTCGCCAAAGCCGATTTGCAAACCGGCATGGTCGGCGAGTTCCCCGAACTGCAGGGCATCATGGGCCGCTACTACGCGCGGCACGATGGCGAGCCGGAAGTGGTGGCCGATGCCATCGCGGAACACTATCTGCCGCGCTTCGCCGGCGACCGCCTGCCGCAGAGCCAGGAAGCCTGCTGCGTGGCGCTGGCCGACAAACTCGACACGATCATCGGCATATTCGGCACCGGCGCCATACCCACCGGCGACAAGGATCCGTTTGCATTGCGGCGGCACGCGCTGGGGGTGATACGCATACTGGCGGAACGCCAATTGCCGCTGCATTTTGGCGAACTGCTCGAGCTCGCCCACGGGACCTTCCCCAAAGGCACGGTGCTCGACAGCCACGACCGCAAGGGTATTGCGGTGCCCAACGCCGTTGAAGCCGGAGCGTTTGTCACTGAGCGCGCGCGCAGCTATTTGCGCGAGCTGGGCTACACCGCGCTGGAAGTGGAGTCGGTGCTTGATCTTTCACCCAGGCCACTTGAGTACGTCAGCCGTCTCGACGCCGCGCGCAAATTTCTGGCGCTGCCGGAGTCGGCAGGTCTGGCCGAAGCTGACAAGCGCATCCGCAATATCCTGAGTAAATCCGGCGCGGCGGGTACCGCGGCCACAGTGGTCAGGGCCGATACGGCACGCCTCATGGAAATCGAAGAAAAACAATTACTTAACGTAGCCCGCGCACTGCGTGCCGAAGTCGATGCGCTGTTGCCGCAGGGCCAGTTCAGCGAGGCCCTGCTGCGTACCGCGCAACTGCATCAGCCGGTCACGCAGTTCTTCGACAAAGTGATGGTCAACGTCGAAGACCAGGCCCTTCGCGAAAATCGTTTTGCACTGCTGCATGAAGTGGGCAGTCTCACCCATCAGGTGGTCAACATCTCGAAACTCGCCACATGAAACTGATCGTGCTCGACCGCGATGGCGTGATCAACCATGACAGCGACGCCTTTATCAAGAGTCCCGCTGAATGGCGGCCGATCACCGGCAGTCTGAACGCGATCGCGCGGCTCAATCAGGCGGGCTTTCATGTCATTGTGGCCACCAATCAATCCGGCATTGGCCGCGGTTTTTTCGACATGACCACGCTCAACGCCATCCACGACAAGATGCACAAGGCGCTGGCACAGGCGGGCGGGCGTATTGATGCCGTCTATTTTTGTCCGCACGCGGCGGCCGACAATTGCCACTGCCGCAAGCCCAAACCCGGCATGCTGGAAGACATCGCGCACCGCCTGAATACTCCGATGGCGGCAGTGCCGGTGGTGGGCGACGGTCTGCGCGATTTACAGGCGGCCGCCGCCGTGGGCGCGCAGCCCGTGCTGGTGTTGACCGGCAACGGCAAGAAGACACAGCGTGATGGCGGCCTGCCGCCGGGGACCCGTGTGTTTGCCGATCTTGCCGCGGCAGTGGACGCGCTGGCCGAGTGAACCAGCGATCCGATGGCGCAGGCTTTATTTCGTTCCTGTCTGCTGGCCCTGATCCAGATCGTCATTACGCCTTTTTTCACTGCGGCCGCGCTGTTCTCCTTCCCGTTATCGCGGCACAGGCGCTATAGCATCATCACCACCTGGTCGCGGCTGATCACCGGCGCGGCAGCCGCCATATGCGGCGTGCGTTACCGCGTCATCGGCGCGGAGAACATCCCGCGCCGGCCCTGCGTCATTCTATCCAAGCATCAGTCGGCATGGGAAACGCTGGCCTGGCAGACCATTTTTCCGCCGCAGGTATGGGTGATGAAACGCGAGTTGCTGTGGATCCCGTTTTTCGGCTGGGGCCTGGCGATGCTGTCGCCGATCGCGATCAACCGCGGGTCCGGCGGCAAGGCGCTTCGCCAGATGGCGGAACAGGGCCGCGAGCGCCTCGACGCGGGCTTTTATATTGTCATCTTCCCGGAAGGCACGCGCGTTGCGCCGGGACAGCGGGGCACGTACCATCCGGGAGGCGCATGGCTCGCCGCCAAGACCGGCGCGCTGGCGCTGCCGGTGGCGCATAACGCAGGCGAGTGCTGGCGCAAGAACGGTTTCATCAAGCGGCCGGGACTGATCACGGTGAGTATCGGCAAGCCGATTTCACCGGCCGGGTTGTCGGCGGCGGAATTGAACAAACGAGTGGAAGACTGGATCGAGTCCGAAATGCCCAATCTCACGGCCCATGCCGATCCCGCATAATCCGCCGATCGGCGCGCAACTCGAACTGCCCTTCGCGCCGCTGACGGCGAACCCGGTGGTAACCACGCGCGCCGTACTCGACGGTCAGCCGGTCGATTACCTGCTGCACCGCAGCCATGGCCGCCGCCGCATCTCGCTGTCGGTCGACGAGCGCGGACTGCGCGTGGGGGCGCCGTTGCGCGCGTCACTGCGCGAAATCGAATCGGTGCTGCACGATCACGCGCGCTGGGTAATCCGCAAACTGGCCGACTGGCGCGAACGGCGCGCGCCCGCGCGGCGTTGGGAGAGCGGCGAAACGCTGACCTATCTGGGGTTGCCGCTGACGCTGGACGTCGCGCGCGGCCCCAGGAGCGTCGACCGCACGCCGGGCCAGTTGCGCGTCCGCGCGCCGGACACGTCGGCGCCCGCCGTCGCGGCGCTGGCGGTACACTGGTTGCGCGGCCAGGCGCTGGATCACTTTCACCAGCGGATTGAACAATTTCGCACGCGCGTAACGCTGGATCCGATTGCCATCAGACTATCCAATGCGCGGTCGCGCTGGGGCAGCTGCCACGCCAGCGGACGCATCTCGCTGAACTGGCGGCTGATCCACATGCCGCAGCATCTGATCGATTACGTGCTGGTGCATGAGCTGGCGCATCTGCGCGAAATGAATCACTCGCCGCGATTCTGGGCCGTGGTCGGCGGCGTCATTCCCGACTACGCGGCGCGGCGCCGCGAAATCCGCCGCGAGTCGCACCGCTACCTCGTGGATTGATCGCGGCCGTGCATGGGCGCATGGTAGACTTTGCGCCCCTTTTTCATTGCCGGCCCCCGCATTTATGCGCGCTTTGCTTGCGTTATTGATTGTTTCTGCACTGCTCGCCGCGTGCGGCTATCGCACGCCGCTCACCCTGCCCAAACCGCAGGGCAAGCCGCCCGCGACAGCACCCGCGACCGTCCCGGACAACAAGCCATGAGCGCCGGCGCAGGCACGGGATTCGCGTATCGCGACGGCGCGCTGCACGCCGAAGATGTGGCGCTGGCCAGCGTCGCCGCGCGCTGCGGCACGCCCTGTTATGTGTACTCGAAGGCGGCACTGACAGCCGCCTACCGCGGCTTTGCAGCCGCGTTTGCGTCGCGCCGCCATTTAATCTGTTACGCCGTCAAGGCCAACCCCAATCTGGCGATTCTCAACGTATTCGCGCGTCTGGGCGCCGGCTTCGACATCGTCTCCGGCGGCGAACTCGCGCGCGTGATTGCCGCGGGCGGCGATCCCCGCAAGGTGGTGTTTTCGGGCGTGGGCAAGACCGTTGCGGAAATTCGCGAGGCCCTGACGGCTGAAATCCTGTGTTTTAACGTCGAATCCGTCGCCGAACTGCTGCGCATAGACCGCATCGCGGGTGAACTGGGCCGGATCGCGCCGGTCAGCCTGCGCGTGAATCCCGATGTGGACGCCAAAACGCATCCGTATATCGCCACTGGACTCAAGGACAACAAATTCGGTGTCGCTTATGGCGATGCGCTCGCCTGGTACCGGCGTGCGCGCGAACTGAAAAACCTCAGGATCGAGGGCATCGACTGCCATATCGGTTCGCAACTGACCGACGTGGCGCCGTTTGCAGCGGCAGTGGAGCGGGTGATTGCCTTGGTGGAAGCGCTCAACGCGGAAGGCATTACCTTGTCGCACATCGATGTCGGAGGCGGTCTCGGCATTCCCTATCGCGCCGAAGAACGCGCCGACGGCATCGCGGAGTACGCCGCTGCCATTCTGAACGGCAGCGCGAACCGCCGCGAAACGTTCTTGTTTGAACCCGGGCGTTACCTCACCGGCAACGCCGGCGTGCTGCTGACGCGCGTGGAGTACCTGAAGCGCGGCGGCGAGCGCAACTTTGCCGTGGTGGACGCCGCGATGAACGACCTCATGCGTCCCGCGCTCTACGACGCCTGGCACGACATCGTTCCGCTGCACGAGCATGCGGGCACGCTGGAATCCTGGGAGATCGTCGGCCCGGTCTGCGAAAGCGGCGATTTCATCGGGCGCGATCGCCGTCTGGCGCTGCAGGAAGGTGATGTGTTGGCGATACGTTCCGCCGGCGCATACGGCATGAGCATGAGTTCAAACTACAACACCCGCCCACGCGCCGCCGAGGTGATGATCGACGGCGCCAACGTGCATGTCATTCGCAAACGCGAACATGTTGCCGAGCTGTTTGCGAATGAAACGATACCGGCATGATGCGCCATGCACGCGCAGTAACGTTGTACGCATGCAACACTATCATTGCATCGCGCGTGAACGAACTGTGCATTCGTGTTGTACGAATGGTACAAACGCCAGCACCATCCGAAAAAAAAGTCAACAAAAGTGTTGCTTTTTTTTTATGCGGTGGAATAGAATTGCCGCACCATGCATGGTTTCGCTGGTGAATCGCGCGCTTCATGCAAAGTAGTTCGTGTGAAGTGCGCGGCAGCCGGCAGAATGATGCGGCAACTTGCGCAGAGTTCTTCGAATTATGAATGGGGCTGCGGAAAAATATCCGTAGCAAACGATGCCAAAGTTAACTTTAAAGGAGACTCAAATGGCAGCGAAGAAAAAAGCAGCAAAGAAAAAAGTAGCTAAGAAAAAAGCAGCTAAGAAGTAATAGCAGTCGCTTTAGCTCAACGGAGACCGAAGTTTGGTCTCCGTTGTTTTATGTACGGCGGTCCGGTTTAGTGCCTTGTTCACCGCCGCACGGGTGGCGAGCGGCTGAACTTGCCTCGTTGGCCGCCCAAGCCATCTATAAAAACTAAATAAAAACATATACTTACAATAAAGTAATAACGCAGCGCCGCATCGCCATACGGCGCCTGACAGCGAGTGCCGCGTGTGGCGAATCAGGGATTCAACTGCTTGTAGACCGCGTTGGCGATGCGCAGCAGTTCGTCTTTTTCGACTTCGCCGGACAAGGCATAACCAAGTTTCTGATCCACCCAGTAAAACACGCCGACGGATTTCTCCTGCGCAAAGCGAAACGCCGTCTCACTTGATTCCGCGGCGTCGGTACGCACATACAGCGTCAGGCGCTGGCCCTTGCTGTCCTGATACATGAACAGCGCAATCGGCGATCGCTCATCGGGCGTTCCCGGCAACAGGCGTCCGCCAACGAGGCCATAGCCCTGTTCGCCCAGATGCGGCACGCGCAATTGCGAACCGATGCGTTTGGACAACCACGACACCAGGTGCTTTTCCTGATCGGCACCGACCTCGACCGGATGGCGCACTTCCCGGCTGTATACCGCATGTGCCACCGCGGCCTGGCGCGCGAACATTTGAGCCGAGGGCATGACATCCCTGCGCGCATACCAGTCGCGCGATTGCCAGCCGCCGACGGCACCCAATACGCCGGCGAGCGCGCACCACGCCACGACCGCCGCATGGCGCATCGCCCGCGGACGGTGCGTTCGCCGCACCAGTGCGCTGAAGTGGCCTGGAACGGGTTCGTCGAGCACTGAGTCATAGGCCCCATGCAAAGCCTCGTTCAGACGGCGGTACTGTTCGAGGCGTTCGGCGTCCTTCGGATGATCGGCAAGCCATGCCTCCACCTGCGCGCGTTCGTCTCCGGGCAGGCGCCCATCCACCCACGCTTGCAGGTCCGCTTCGGTGATCTCGCGTTTGCTCATTTCACCACCTTCAGGATGCCCTGCGGCGCACTGCCGTCGAGCAATCCCCGCACACGCTCGCGCGCGCGGTACAGCCGGGACATCACCGTACCCAGCGGAATACCCAAGGCCTGCGCGGTCTCGGCATAACTCAGCTGCTCCAGCGCCACCAGCAGCAACACCTCGCGCTGCTCTGCCGGCAAGCGCCGTATTGCCGCGTCGATGTCGCCCACCTCGAGCATGTCGACGGGACTGGCACGCGAAGCGACGTTGTACGCCTCCGCATCCAGGGTAACCGGCGCCTCGGCCGGGCGGGATCGCAATTGATTGACGTAAACGTTGTGCATGATGGTAAACATCCAGGCGCGCAGATCGCTGCCCTCACGCCACAGGTGACGCTTGATAAGCGCGCGTTCCAGCGTATCCTGAACCAGATCGTCGGCCAGCAGGGTGTCGCCGGTCAACGCCCGCGCATAGCGCCTTAAACGCGGAATAACGCTCGCGGCATGTGCACCGAATTCGTCCAAGTCAGCGCGCATGGAATCCGGGCAGGCCGTGCCGGGTCAGGAATGTCAACGAACATTGTGCCCGCGTCCGCCGCCCCGTCATCGTGGCGCCGAAACCCGCGGAATTGCAATGCTTCACGCCGGCTAACAGTGACTGAAGCCAATTATTCCGATCCATTGCAGGCGTCATAGGAGGAACAAGGTCGCCAGCCCGAGGAAAATGAAAAACCCGCCGCTGTCGGTAATGGCGGTAATCATCACGCTGGAACCTACCGCGGGGTCCCGCCCCAGCTTGTCCATGGCCATGGGAATCAATACGCCCATGAACGCGGCCAGCAGCAGATTCAGCACCATCGCCAGCATCATGACCAGCCCCAATTGCCAATTATGGTAGATCAAAAACGCGAAAAGCCCCACCAGGCCGCCCCAGATCAGGCCATTCAGGGCGCTGACGGAGAGTTCCTTGGCGAACAACTTGCGCGCATTCTGCCGCGTAATCTGTCCCAGTGCCAGCGCACGTACGATCATGGTAATGGTCTGGTTGCCGGAATTGCCGCCGATACCCGCGATGATCGGCATCAATGCCGCCAGCGCCACCAGTTTACCGATGGACCCTTCGAACAGGCCGATCACCCGCGAGGCAATGAACGCCGTGATCAAATTCAGCGCCAGCCAGGTCCAGCGGTTTTGCACGCTTTTCCACACTGAGGCAAAAATATCCTCGTCCTCGCGCAGACCGCCGGCGCTCAGCTTCTCGCTGTCGGTCTTTGCGTGCATGTAGTCCACCACGGCGTCGACCGAAACCCGCCCCATCAGTCTGCCACCGTCGTCCACCACCGGCGCGGAGATCAGGTCGTAGCGCTCGAATGCGGCCGCCACCTCGCCCGCATCGTCATTGCCGTTGAAGCGCGAAAATTCCTTCTTCATGACATCGCCGACCACCACCTCCACGTCCGTCACCAGCAGCAGATTCACCGGCACCAGCCCCTTCAGCTGCCCCGCGCGATCCACCACGAACAACTGATCGGTATGATCGGGCAGTTCATCAAGACGGCGCAGATAGCGCAGCACAACCTCCAGCGTGACGTCTTCGCGGATCTGCACCATGTCAAAGTCCATCAAGGCGCCCGCGGTATCTTCCGGATACGACATCGCCGAGCGCAATTGCTCGCGCTCTTCGGGCGGCAGCAGCTTGAACACATCCTCGATAACCTCGCGCGGAAGATCGGGCGCAAGGTCGGCGATTTCGTCGGTATCGAGCTGGCCGGTGGCGGCGACCAGCTCCTGATCGTCCATATATTCGATCAGGGTGACGCGAACCGCGTCGGACACCTCCAGCAGTATGTCGCCGTCGCGATCGGCCTTGACCAGATCCCACACCACCAGCCGCTGCGTGAGCGGCAGCGCTTCGAGGATATAAGCCACGTCCGCCGGATGCAGCGGATCGAGCAGGGCCCTTATCTGTTCGAGGTTCTCGACCTGCCGCCGAATGTCCTGCTCGACCTCCGCCGGATCGGCATCCGGCTGTTCCGCGGCCAGCGCGGCGCGCGCGAGCAGATCATCGTGGACGCGCAACAATTCCGAGGCGCGTTCAAGCGCGTCGTGCACGTCGGTGCTGGCGGTAACGGAATGGCGGGCCGGGTCCATGGCGGATTGATGCACGCACGCCCTCGCGCGGGGCTGCGCCCGGCGTGCATGGCGTGGCCGATTCTAGGGTTTACGGCCTGCGCTGTCTAAGTTTTTTTGGCGGCGCTGATGCTCAGCATGGCGTCGCGTTCGCGGCGCCACTGCGCGCTGTATTCGCAGCCGGCGTACTCCGCGAAATACGGTCCGCCCAGCGTGTAATGCACCAACGCCGCATCGGCGCGCGGCGGGTTGTACCCCACCAGATGATTCCAGCGGTCGGGCAGCTCGCCGATCAGCGCGTCGTCGTTCAGCCACTTGAACTGGTGCAGATCGAGTCCCGATGCCGTGTTCACATAGCCCGGCGTGAGTGCCCGGCATTTCGCGTTATTGAACAGTATCACGCTGGACCAGTTTTTCTTTTCGTATTTCGTCTGCGGCTCGCCGAGGAACTTGGTGGTCTCCCTCGGAACGTGCTCGTGCTTGACCACCATCACGGCAAACCTGTCGTCGCGCAATGCCCACAGCTTTGCAACGTCCTCCTGCACCAGCATGTCGCAATCCATGAACAGGGACCAACCCGCAAAGCCCGACAGATACGGCGTGAGAAACCGCGAAAAGGAAAAATCCGTGCTTTGCAGGGGATGGCGCTCGCGCGTCAACACTCCGCCCAGTTGCGACAGCATCAGCGGCGCGATGGACACCGGCTGCGTGGCGCGGGCATGGATACTGTACGCGAGCACGCTGAAGGCCACCGCCTCGCGCGGGTCGTAGCCGATACAGATGTTAATCATGGCGTCCGCCCGCCGGAAACCGTGAGCGCAAGGCGCACTTAGCCCGCCTTTGCCGCTGCGCGTGTACGCAGCGGTCCCTTTAACAGCTTGCCGGCGGTGCTGCGGAAATCGACATCATCGCGTTTCCACAGACCGCACGCCAGATGCACCAGCCCCAGCCTGTCGTGCGGCACGGCGGGTTCCACAAACTGGCCGCTGACCTCATCCAGCATCGGCACCGCGTGACAGGCCATCCAGTTATGGCGCGCCGGCAGAAAATGCGGCGCAATGTTACCGCTGAACACCGCCATATTGAGCGCAGTCTGCTCCAGGAAGTTGGAGCAGTGCTTCTTCACCGCGCCCTGCATGGTGGTCTGCCACAAGGTCCACAAGGGATGATCGCGCCGCATGGCGAATGCGCCGCAGTTCATCATGGGCAGGTGGATCAGCCGGTTGGCCGCCTCCTGGCCATAATACTTCAGCAGATTGTCGTGGTAGATTTCCCTGCTCGCATTGCGCATGAACACATTGTCGTAACTGCGGTCCATTTCCAGGCACACGGCCAGACTGCCCCCCTGCGCCACACGCACGTAGTCATACAACATGTCCTGGTCCTGCACCCAGATGTCCGCATCGAGCCACAACAACAAATCGGCGCCGGCAATATGTTTGGGCAGAAAAGGGCGCGCGGTCATTGCCCTGAACCACGCCGGCACGCCTTTCCAGGGCGACACATCGACATCCCAGCCGGGACGCACGATGACATGCCCCGCGGCCTGCAGCGTGCGCACCTGTGTTTCGTTCAAGCCGACATCCAGCACATGCGTCCCAATGTCGCCGTAGCGCTCAAACCCCGCAAGCGATTGAAGCAGCAAATCAAGGCTGTCAAAGTAGGCATCGTTGGATGCCGTCACCACGGCGATGCGCATGGAGGAAGTGGCTGCAATCAAGTCGGAAAAATAAATCGCTGCGGCAACTGTACCACATCGCCGTTTCGGTCGGACTTATAATAGCGGCGTAATGCACACGAATCCCACGCAGGCCATGCATGCCCCGGCAGGACGCACAGTTCGATAAAGCGCAGGCCTGTTTGCAGAATGGCGACATTGATGGCGCCCTCGCCATTGTCGAATCCATACTGCGCCGCACACCCGCACATCCGCAGGCGCTGTGGATCAAAGGTATGGCGCACATGGCCGCCGGCGATGCGGCAACGGCGGTTGAACCGCTCGAGCGCGCGCTGCTCCCCGATCCGCGCAACGGCATGGTGCTGGACGGACTCGGGCTTGCCTATCTGATGCTGGGACGTTTCGCCGACGCCGCCGGCGTACTGCGCCGTGCCGCGGCGATACCGCGCGCGCCCGCCATCGTGTTCATGCGCCTCGGCATGGCGTTGCTGAATCTGGGCAGCGTGCCGGAAGCGGTTGCCGAGTTGCAGCGCGCGACACAGTTGGCGCCGCGGGAACCGGATATCCGGGTCAACCTTGGCCAGGCACGCTACCGCGCCGGCGACACCGCCGGCGCGCGCGCGGAGTTCGAGCTGATCGTCCAGCAATTTTCAAATCACCCCGATGCCCTGTTTAACCTCGGCGTCATCGACCTTGAACAGGGCGATCTGGCCGCCGCGGCTGCCTGGTTTGAACGCGCCGCGCGCGCGCAGCCGCAGCATGCCGAAGCCTGGGTGAACCTGGGCGTGGTGCGCGAGCGGGAGCAGAATTTCGAAGCGGCATTGGCGTGCCACCACCGTGCCCTTGCCGCCGCGCCCGGCATGCCGGCGGCCGCCTGCGGCGCCGGCAGGTCCCTGTCCGTGCTCGGCCGGCACAGCGAGGCGCGCGAGCAGTTTCTTGCGGCGCTGCGCGCGGCGCCGGACGATGTGGGCACGCGCGAGGGCCTCTACCTGAGCTGTCTCGCGCTGGGCCGCACCAGTGAAGCGTTGCCGCATATGCGCTTTGTCGCGGACGCGGAACCGGACAACGTCGCGGCGCTGCAGGCGTTGGCCAACGCCCTGTTCGAAGTCGGGCAGCTGGACGAAGCACAAACGGTTGGACAGCGCTGGATCGAGCGCGCGCCCGATTCGACCGCCGCCTGCACGCTGATCGCCAACCTCCTGCTCTACCGCCAGCGATTCGATGAGGCGATTTCCCTGCTCGAACGCAGCTATGAGCGCACGCGTGACGGCGAAATACTGGGCCAGTTGACGAACCAGTACCGCCAGATTTGCGATTGGCCGCGCTGGCGCGAGGCGTGGGCCCGCATGACGCCCTTGCTCGACAGCGACGCCATGCTGGGCAGTCCGTTCTGGCTGTTGTGCGAACCCATCACGCCGCGGCAGCAATTGCAGTACACCACGCGCTGGGCCGCGGCCCGCTATGGGGCGATCGCAACCCCGCCCCGCAGGCACGGTGCCGGTTCAGCCCAATACGCCGGCCGGCGCCTGCGCATCGGCTATCTATCAGCCGATTTTCAGGAACACGCGGCGGCGTACCTGGTGGCGGATCTGCTGGAACAGCACGACCGCGGGCAATACGAGATATTCGCGTATTCCTATGGGCCGCAGGACGCAAGCCCCATGCGGCTGCGCATCATGCGCGCGGTGGAGCACTTCGTCGACATCGCGTGGGATCCGGACGACATCGCCGCCGAACGCATTCGGCGCGACGGAATCGACATATTGATCGAGATCAAGGGGTACACCGTGGGCGACCGGCTGACCATCATGGCGCATCGGCCGTGCGACATACAGGTGACCTGGCTCGGTTATCCCGGCACCACCGGCGCGCCCTTCGTGGATTACCTGATCGCCGATCCCTATATCATCCGCGACGGCGAAGAAAGCAGTTGTGCCGAACGCGTGTTACGCATGCCGCACTGTTATCAGCCCAATGACCGCAAGCGCGAGATCGCGGAGCCGCTGTCGCGCGAGGCTTACGGCTTGCCGGCGCAGGGATTCGTTTTTTGCTGCTTTAACCAGACCTACAAGATCACGCCGGATGTGTTCGAAGTCTGGATGCGCCTGCTCGACAAGGTGCCGGGCAGCGTGCTGTGGCTGGTGGAAAGCAACGCACCGGCGAAACAGAACCTCGCCGCAGCCGCGCGCGCGCAAGGCATCGCGGCGGAGCGGCTGGTATTTGCACCACGCATGCCGTACGCGCTGCACCTCGCGCGTTACCGCGTGGCCGATCTGGCGCTCGACACCTGGCCGTATACCTCGCACACCACGCTGAGCGACGGCCTGTGGTGCGGCTGCCTTGCGGTGGGACTGTGCGCCGACACCTTCGCCGCGCGCGTGAGCGGCAGCGTGCTGACCGCCGCCAATCTCGCGGACCTGATCACCACCAACCTGCACGACTATGAAGCGCTGGCGCTGCGGCTTGCGCTCGAACCCGCGGTGCTGCAGGCCTTCCGTGACCGCCTCGCACTGGCCCGCGACAGCGCGCCGCTGTTTGACACCCCCGCGTTTGCGCGTAACCTGGAGGCCTTGTACCGGGAAATGCTGGGCGAGTAGCGGACAGGCGGGCGTAGCGCCGCCCCGTGACACCCCCATAAAAAACGGGCGCCGAAGCGCCCGTTTGAAGGTACAACGATTTGGCAGTCTTCTTAGAACGAATGCCTTAGAGCAACAGCGATGGCGCTGGAATCCGTGCCCGGGAACTGCGTCGAGTTGGATCCACCGGTTTCGTACGTCGCGTTGGCGCGGTTGTTGGTGCGCGAGTAACCCGCCGTGACTTCGGTACGCTTGGACAGCGCGTAAACATAGCGAATCTGCCACATGTCCGCCTTGGTGTTGGCGTTGGCGGCCGGACGGGCGTTCATCGCAGTACCCACCGGACCCTTGACATCGCCGGCACGCGAATAGCCTGCACGCACGCCATGCGGACCCGCAATCATCCAGTCAATACCAAAGTGGAACGTCGTTACCTTGGTCTGCGCATTCAGCACGGCGTCCGATTTGATCTGCTGCACACTGCCGCCGAGTTTCAGCCGGATAGGCAGAGTATAGGCGGCTGCCACGGTCCACGATTTGTCGTCGCCGGCATTCGGCAGGGCGGCGGTGCCGCGGTTGTAGAAGTTGTCGTGCTTCTCATAAGCTGCGCCGACGAAGATCGGGCCATTGGCAAACTGCGCGCCGATGGACCACAGGCGGGCCTTGAGTTGCGCGCTGGTCGCCGCGGAAGCGTAGTTGCGCGTGGTGACCGCACCCATCGCCTTGAAGCCGCCGAAGGTGGGCGTCTCGTAGGTGAACAGGTTATTCTGACGGCGGCGATATACGGCGGGAGACAGCGTATTGATGTTCTGTCCCGGTGCCGCGATGCCGAAGGTCGACGACGTGCCGGCAATCAGGTGGGCGTTACCAAACACACCGGTGTCGTTGGAGCCGACATTGCCCGCGGAATTAATACGGGTCCACGGGGTCTGCCAGTTGCCGTAGAAGACATTACCGAAGCCGCCCTTCAGACCCAGCGCGCTGTTACGCGAGCACCAGTAGCTGCCAGCCTGATTGTTGGTGGACGAGGTGTTACCGCCACCGCGATAGTCGAGCGAGCTTGCGCACTGGAACCACGCCGACAATCCGCCACCCAGTTTTTCTTCGCCGCGGAAACCGATTTCCGAACCGGGGTTCTGGAAGTGGTCGTAGGTCTGATACTGACTGCCAGTACCCGTCTGGGCGCCATTATTAAGGCGAGAGTACTCGCCGTAGAATGTTCCGTACACGTTCACGGTCGCGTTCTGCGCCAGCGCCGGAGCGGCGCCGATCGCGGCGAGCGCACCGCCGACGGCCACTGCAATTAGCTTCTTCTGCATGTAATTCTCCTTTGTGTGTTCAACTTTGCCCCCAAGTAGTCCAGCCTGACTTCTCCTCGCGAGCGGTTCGCCTTACTCATTGGTAAAGGACGAATGCAGTATGCAAGCGCGAAAAACCAAGCTCAATGTTTAGGTGCGAGAAACATCGTAGAGAAAGATACGTGTTGCCAAAAAGCAACAAAAAGGCCATTTCGTTGGAGATACGCAACACTATGTACGTATTTCGACTTATTATTATCGTAAGTTATTGATATAAAAAGAATTAAAAAATAGTAGTGCGAATACAGGCATCACGACCTGGTTTTCTTAAAATATATTTAAAATCAATAGGTTATAATGAATTGTGCGCTCTGGCCCAGTCATCAGGTGAACCAAGGACTACATTTCAGCGCGCCAGATGCTTCCGAGGTGGCGGAAAAGACATACGGACAAGCCCGTGCGTTGGCATCCAAGCTCGCAGCGACTCGTATGGCGGGCGCGGTATTGGCGGAAAACAGCGGCCTCATACACGCGCCGCCGGTCCTGCAAGCGCAGTCGTGAGCCAGGCGAGGATACGACATGGATGGTCAAGGCGGCATAGGCTATGGTGGATCACATGCGACCCGCGCGGCACAACGCCTGGACGAAACTACGTCGTGAGGATTGACAGCGCGAGATGCCAGGCTTGCGTCGCGCACACACGTTTGCGTCGGATGCGGTTGTGATTGACCTGGGCGAATTCGATCACAACCTGGCTGTCGGCCGGTTGCCGATTTCCGGGTGCCGGAAATTCGCGCACAAAAAAACGGGCGCCGAAGCGCCCGTTTGAATATGCTGCGGGATTACTGTTTTATTAGAATCTGTGACGGAACGCCACCGCGAATGCGCTGGAATCCGCCCCTGCAAACTGCGTCGAGTTGGAGCCGCCGGTTTCGTACGTCGCATTGGCGCGGTTGTTGGTGCGCGAGTAGCCCGCCGTGACTTCAGTACGCTTGGACAGCGCGTAAACATAGCGAATCTGCCACATGTCCGCTTTGGTATTCGGATTGGCGGCAGGGCGCGCGTTGTGCGCCTGACCGGAAGGCCCTTTGACATCCCCCGCACGGGTATACGCCGCACGCACCCCGTGCGGACCTGCAATCATCCAGTCTATGCCGATGTGATAGGTGGTGATCTTGGTCTCGCGGCCCAGCGCTTGAGTCTCTTTCATTTGCTGGAGGCTGCCACCGATTTTCAGGCGGATGGGCAGGGTGTAGGTTGCTGCTACCGTCCACCCTTTGTCATCGCCATCGATCGGCGCCGCAGCGGTGCCGATGTTCCAGAAGTTGTCGTGCTTCTCATACGCCGCACCGACGAAGATCGGACCATTGGCATACTGCGCGCCGATGGACCACAGGCGGGCCTTTTGTTGCGCACTGGTTGCCGACGATGCGTAGTTGCGGGTGGTGACTGCGGCCATCACCTTGAAACCGCCAAAGCTCGGCGTCTCATAGTTGAATGAGTTGCTCTGGCGGCGGCGGAATACGCCGGGCGACACGCGTTGGGCCGTGGCGACGTTGCCGGTGGTGGGGGCACCTACGCTGAAGGTGGATGACGTGCCTGTCATCAGATGGGCGTTACCGAACACGCCAGTGTCGTTCGAACCGGTGTTAGCCGCAGAGTTAATACGGGTAAACGGCGTCTGCCAGTTGCCGTAGTAGACGTTACCAAAACCGCCCTTCAGGCCCAGCGCGCTATTGCGCGAGCACCAGTAGCTGCCGGTCTGACTGTTGGTCGACGAGTTGTTGGCGCCGCGGTAATCCGTCGAACTTTCGCACTGGAACCACGCCGACAGGCCGCCGCCCAGCTTTTCTTCGCCGCGGAAGCCGATGGACGAGCCGGGTGCCTGGAAATGGTCATAGTTCTGATAGGGCTCGGTGGCCGATTTGGCACCATTGTTAATGCGGGAATACTCACCATAGAACGTCCCGTAAATGTTGACGGTTGCATTTTGCGCCAGCGCCGGGGTGGCACCGAATGCGGACAGCGCACTACCAACGGCCACTGCAATTAGCTTTTTCTGCATTTCATACTCCTCTGTCATTTTATGTCTGCCCCCGAGTGGTCCGACCCGACCATCCTCGCGAGCGCTTCGCCTTACTTACGTAAAGGACGAATTGAGTATGAAAGCGCCACCGCCTAATAACAACTTTAATTCATATTTTTAGCCAATTTTTATGAGGTTAAGTTGTAAAAACACAACATATTTTAGTAGTTTGTATTATATACGCAACATATATTACGTATTGTGGTTTATCGTATAAATTTTTAAGTAATTGATTTATAGGTAAAAATTTTAGTCGATAACGTAGTGGCCATTCGACGCGAATATCGCTCTCAGCGTTGAGGGAATTTCTATAAAAACTTCATGTTATTCAATATCTTATAAAAATAACGTGCGATCAGCGGCCTGACGCAAAACGGGGGCGTTACTACGTATCGACAGAGAAACGACTCCAGTGATTTGCGCACTATGCTTAAGCACAAGTCCTCGTAAGTAATTCGTGAAGCTGCACCTGACGCCCGCACTGCGCGGCCACTGCCAGCCGGCGCTTGACCCTGCCTGCGCGGTCACGTTTGCACCAAACACAGAGCGGTGGTTTGCACTCCTGGCATAGCCGCAATGCTCTTTTCGCGGGACGCGATCGAGATTGGCCTTGGCAATTTCGTTCAAACCCAGGCTTCCGCCGGGGCACCGATTTCCAGCCGCCCGGAAATTCGCGCGAAGAGCGGGCACCGGAGCGCCCGTTCAAACACGCTGTGATGGCGCTGTTACGAGAGCCTGTAATGAACTTCAGAAATATTATTCAACATCAACCGTTTATGGCGATTCGTTTTCCCTCACCCCTGCCCATCTCCCGGAGGGCGAGGGGTGAAGAGCCCTTCTCCCTTCGGGACAAGAGTTGGGATGAGGGAGACGATTTTCGATTTCACGGAAGTTCATAACGGGCTCTAGAAGCTATGCCGTATGGCAATAGCAAATGCGCTGGAATCCGATCCCCTAAACTGCGTCGAATCAGAGCCGCCGGTTTCGTACGTGGCATTGGCCCGGTTGTTGGTTCGTGAGTAGCCCGCCGTGAACTCGGTGCGCTTGGACAACGCATACACGTAACGAATCTGCCACATGTCCGCTTTGCTATCCGGATTCGCAGCGGGGCGCGCGTTGTGCGCCTGACCGGAAGGCCCTTTGACATCCCCCGCGCGGGTATAAGCCGCACGCACGCCATGCGGACCTGAAATCATCCAGTCAATACCGATGTGGTAGGTGGTGATCTTGGTCTCACGGCCCAGCGCTTGTTCCTCTTTCATTTGCTGGATGCTGCCGCCAATTTTCAGGCGGATGGGCAGGGTGTAGCTTGCCGCAACCGTCCACCCTTTATCGTCGCCACCGATCGGCGCTGCAGCTGTGCCGAGATTCCAGAAATCGTTGTGCTTCTCGTATGCGGCGCCGACATAGATCGGGCCATTGGCGTACTGTGCACCGACTGACCACAGACGGGTTTTGAGTTGCGCACTGGTTGCCCGTGATGCGTGATTGCGGGTGGTAACCGCGCCCATGACCTTGAAGCCGGCGAAGCTCGGCGTTTCGTAGCTGAACAGGTTGCTTTGGCGGCGGCGGAAAATACCCGGCGAAACGCGGTTGGTGGTGCTGACGCCAGGGCCGTTTGGTGCCGAAATGCCGAAAGTGGATGAACTGCCGGCGATAAGATGCGCAGTGCCGAACACACCGGTATCGTTCGCGCCGACGTTGCCCCTGCTGTTGACATTCTTCCATGGGGTGCCCCATTGGCCATAGAACACGTTACCGAAACGACCCTTCAGGCCCAGCGCACTGTCACGCGAGCACCAGTGATTATTGGCCACAGCATTGTCATCGGGCTTGTTGTTATTGCCGCGATAGTCGATGGAACTTTCGCACTGGAACCACACCGACAGGCCCCCGCCTAGCTTTTCTTCGCCACGTAGACCAATCCGCGAACCGGGATTCTGGAAATGGTCGTAGTTCTGATAGGGCTCTGTGGCCGATGCGGCACCATTGTTAATCCTGGAATACTCACCATAGAACGTTCCGTAGATGTTGACGGTTGCGTTTTGCGCCAGCGCCGGGACGGCACCGAATGCGGACAGCGCACTGCCGACGGCCACTGCAATTAGCTTTTTCTGCATTTCATACTCCTCTGTCATTTTATGTCTGCCCCCGAGTGGTCCGACCCGACCATCCTCGCGAGCGCTTCGCCTTACTTTTGCGTAAAGGACGAATCAAGTATGAAATTTCGAAATCCAAATAACAACATTAATTCATATTATTTACCCATTTTCATGCGAAAAAGTGGTTTAAAAACAACATATTTTTCATTCTAGTGTTATATACGCAACACATATTACGTATTATGGTATTTCGTATTATTTTGTAAGTAGTTGATTAATAAGATAAAGTTTTATCCAATCACGTAGTGGCCGTTTGACGCGAATTTCTGGCCAATTATTGAGCGGCAATAGTTAAAAATTAATTTATTTTCAATAGGTTAAGCAACTAGCATGCGATCACTCACTTGATGTAAATCGAAGTCGTTACTACGTATCAGCGGTAGATCGACTCCAGCCATTTGCGCACTACGCTTAGGCATAAATTCTCGTAAGTGTTGTGTGAAATGGTGCCGGCCGGCCGGTCTGTGCAGCAGCCGCCAGCCGGCACGCGCCCCCGCGCGCACGGAGGCGTTTTCGCCGGACAAAGGGTGGTGGTGTGGACCTTGGCACAGGGGCGATGCTGTTTGCGCAGGGCGCGCGACTCAACGTTGTGCTGACACGGCGCGCGTATGAAATGCGCATATTTTCAGCACCGCATCCCTGCAACGCGCGGAAAAATTGGTGCGGTCGCGCTCCGCCGGCACAGCACCAAGACTTCCCGAGCGCGCACACCCATGCGTAGACGCGCCTGCAGAATCGCGCCATGCGACTGCTAATATGCAGAACAATTTCCATTAACATGCGCCAATCGTGCGCTGTCCCGACGCCCTGCCAGCATGCGCGGTTAAGTAAAAAAGTTCTTATTATCAAATATTTATATATGATCTATGGCTTCCATCCTTGACCGATACGTGGATATGGGCATGCGCGCGCGTCAGGCCGGCGATTTCGCTGCCGCGGCGGATGCTTACCGGCAAGCCCTGACACTCGCGCCCGCTGATCCGCAGTTGCTGGCGATGCTGGGCGCCGCGCTGCTGGAGGGGGGCGACGCGGCACAGGCACTGCCGCACTTGCAGCAGGCCGTGGCAAAGTCCCGGCGCAATGCCGGCTTGACCGGCGCGTTGGCGCAAGCGCTGTTCGATCTTGGCCGCTATGAAGAGTCGGGCGCCGCGTTCCGCCAGGCGCAGCGGCTTGAGCCGGCGCAACCGGCGTTCATGCTGGGCGCCGCCAATGCGCTGGCGATGCAGGGAAATTTCGCGCAAGCGCGGCCGCTGCTGGAACGGGTGGTGGCGCGCTTTCCCCAACATACTTTGGCCTGGTACAACCTCGGCAACGTCCTGCGCGAAAGCGGCGCGTTCACGCCGGCGATTGACGCATTCAACAAGGCGCTGGTGCTGGAACCGGCGTTTCTGGACGCGCGCAACGGGCTTGGCCGCACGCTGCACGCGGCGCAGCGCTTTGACGACGCGGCGCAAGCCTATGAACACTGCATACGCGAGGCGCCGCAGTTTCTCGCTGCGCGCATGAATCTCGTTTCCGTGCTGATCGATCAGGGCCGTTTCGACCACGCCGAAGCGGCCTGCAAACAACTCATCGAGCTGGCGCCAGACGAACCGCAGGCGCAGGCGCTGCTCGCGGATACCTATAATGCACGCGGCCGCATGCACGAGGCCGCGCGGCATTACGGTGTGGCGGCACGGCTGGCGCCCGACCAACCCGAATTCGCCCTGAGCTACGCCGCCAAGCTGTGCGAGACCGGCGCGTTCGACGACGCGCTGCGGATCATCGCGCAGCAGGCGGCTGCCACGCCGCAACTGCCGGCGCTGCAACAACTGATGGGCACCCTGTTTCTGCAGTATGGTTTTCTTGCCGAGGGTTGGGCGCAGTACCGGCAACGGCCGGCGTTCGCCGTATTCCAGAACAAGTTGCCCGGCATCACGCTCACGCGCACGCTGCCGTCCAGCCTCAAGGGCATGCACATCTGTGTGCTGCGCGAACAGGGCCTGGGCGATGAATTGTTTTTCCTGCGCTACGCGCGGCAACTGGTGGCGCGCGGCGCGCGCATCACCTACCGCGCAAGCGACAAAATCGCGTCACTGCTGCGACGCCTGCCCGAGCTTGCCGCCGTCATCGACGCGGAAGCGCCGCCCCCCGCGGGCGACGCGGTCATTCTGGTGGGCGACTTGCCCCATGCACTGGCGGCAAGCAACGGCGATACCGAAACCGCCGCGCCGCTGTCACTGAGCGCCGCGGAAAGCGCCAACGCGCGCTGGGCCTTCCCCTGGACACAGCCGCTGTATTCGCCACTGCCCGTGCCGAGCACTCGAATAAAATCACTGGAAAATCAATTAGCTAGCATTCGATCCCGGCTTGCCGCGCTGGGTCCGCCGCCGTATCTGGGCATAACCTGGCGCGGCGGCACGCCGCCCAGCGAACAGGGCGCCGGCTCGTGGCTGCTCTACAAGACGCTCGACATCACGCCGTTGGGCACGGCGCTGAAGGGGTTTCCCGGCACCTTGCTCGCCCTGCAGCGCAAGCCCCTACCCGGCGAAATCGCCGCCTTGGAACAGGCCGCCGGCGCGCGCGTGCACGATGTGTCGGATCTGAACGAAGACCTCGAAGGCATGCTGGCGCTGCTGGAGGTGATCGACGAATACGTGGGCGTCAGCAATACCAACACGCATTTGCGCGCGTGCGCCGGCAGAACCGCGCGCGTGCTGGTGCCCGCGCCCCCAGAATGGCGCTGGATGGCCGCAGGGCGGTTTTCACCGTGGTTCCCGGGGTTTCCGGTGTACCGTCAGTCAAGCGATGGCGACTGGCGCGAGGCGCTGGCGGTACTGGCGCACGACTTGTCTGACGCTGACGGTGCCAAGCCGTAAGCGTCAGCCCGCTGGCAGCGCGGCGAAAAATGCCCGCCACTGCCGTCCGATCGCATCCATCGCATAGTGCTCGCGCACCAGCGCCTGCCCCTTGTGGATGCGTGCGATGACCCCCTCGGGATTCGCCAGCGACCACTGCAGACCCTGCAGCAGATTCTCGCCGACCCACGCCATCTCCGAGAATACGAGGTAGCTGTGCAGCGGACTCGCCACCGCAAAGCGCCCGGCCTGCAACACTTCCGCCAGGCGATTGGCGGAAGCGCCGCTTTTGCGCGCGTCCGCCGGATCGCTGGGCAGAATGGCAATGTCGCAGCGTTCCAGTTCGCGCCGGGTGGCTGCGAGCGACCAATCCACGAATGCCATTTCGAACGATGGCGCCAGTTGTGCGTTAAGGCTGGCAGCCGCCTCTTTCACGCCGAATCCATCCTCGCTCACCACGGTGAGACGGCACGGCTTCGGCCCTTGTTCGATCAGTACGTTAATCCACGGTTCGAGGAATCGCAGGTTTGACGGATGCCCGAACCACAGCAGATTCAGCCGGCCCGCGGGCGCGAAGCGCGGCGTGGCGGCTTCATCCAGCACGGCATCTTCGATCACCGTCACCGGCTGGCGGCAATGTGGCGTCATCTGTTCAGCCATGCGCTGTGCGTTGACCACGACGGCATCGGCGAGCTTGAGCGCTTCGCGATAAAACGCGGGCACAGCGCCCTTGTCGGTGCGAAACGGGTAGTCGCAGATATCGATCACCAGCCGCGCACCCGCCCGCTTCACCGCCTGCACGGCGTCCAGCCACGGCGCCAACGGCAGATCGCCGGCGAATTTGGGAACCACGCAGATGCCCGCGGCTGATAAATCACCAGCCTGCTGGTGCTGCGTCGCTTCGATAAAGCGGTTCGTTCCTCCCGCCGCGCGCCAGGCGCTGGCGGCAACCCCCATGCGCAGGCGCGCGCTGGCAAGGTCGCAAGACAGCAACGCCTGCTCCACCCGTGCCGCGTGCAGGTAGGGTGTTACCACCGGCGTCACCAGCCACAGGATGTCCGCACGAACAGGATTCCCTGCGATTGTCATGTGCGCCTCAACGCATTACAGCTTGTAGGACGTGCTCCACGACACACCGATGCGCGTTTGCGCCGTACCCTGTGCGGGCTGCGCGGCATCGGGTTTGGTGCCCACGATGCGCATGTCGCGCGGCTCGCGCAATTTGAACTGCGCGGGCTCCTGGCGAATGGCCGTGAGTCCGGCTTCCCGCATGATCGCCGCCAGGCTCTGCGGCGTATAGCCCCAGCGGTGCACCATTAGCGGATCGGTCCACGACGGATCGCCGTAGAAAACCCACATGGTGCGCTGCCCTTCCTGACCGGGACCGGCGTGCAATTCCGGGTTGGCCAAAAAGGCTTCGCACGCCGACTTGAGATTCGGGCATTCCAGAATCATGCGCCCGCCCGGTTTCAGCACCCGCACCCATTCCTTGAGCACCGCCACCACTTCCCAGCGCCAGAAGTGTTCGACCACATGCACCGACAGAATCTCGTCCGCCACATTGGCATCGAACGGCTTCAACTGGTGCAGATCGCACAACACATCCGGCCGCTTGCCGGCGCGGCTTTCGGCAACGTCCACGTTGACGTAGCCCTCGAGAATCTTGTCGCCGCAACCCAGATTGAGCTTCATGTGTCGGTCACCGTCCATAGCCTCAAATGCCCAGCGCCTTCAACTGCTTTTCGGGATAGCGCGTGCCGGCCGCCGCGTTTAGCGGGAACGCGGCATTCAACTTCGCCAGGTCCGCTGCGTCGAGCTGCACTTCCAGCGCCGCGCAATTCTGCTCCAGCCACTTGCGCTGCTTGGTGCCTGGAATCGGCACCACGTCCTTGCCCTGCGCCAGCAGCCACGCCAGTGCGACCTGCGCCGGCGCACATCCTTTGGCGGCAGCTATCGCCTCAATCGGCGCAATTAAGTCTTTGTTTTTATTGATATTTTCTACACCAAAGCGCGGGTGGTCACGGCGCCGGTCGGTGGGCAGCAGAGCGTCCAGCGTTTTCATGGTGGCGGTGAGAAAGCCACGCCCCAGCGGCGCATACGCCATGAAGGCAATACCCAGTTCGCGGCACGCGGGCAGGATATCGTGTTCGACATCGCGGCTCCACAGTGAATACTCGGTTTCCAGAGCGGCAATGGGATGCACCTTGCACGCGCGGCGCAGGGTGTCCGGACCCGCTTCGGACAATTGCAGGTAGCGCACCTTGCCCTGTTCCACCAGCCGCTTCATTGCGCCCACCGTATCCTCGATCGGCACCGTGGCATCGACGCGGTGCAGGCCGTAGATGTCGATCACATCCACGCCCAGCATCTTCAGACTTTTTTCGCAGGCCTGCGGCACGTAGTCGGGATGTCCGCCGGTGAGCGCGTTGGCGCCGCCACCGCCCAGCGCGAGGTTGCCGAACTTGGTGGCGATCAGCGCTTCGCCGCGGCGTCCCTTGAGCGCGCGGCCCACCAGTGCTTCGTTGACGCCGGCGCCATAGGCATCTGAGGTGACGATCAGATTGACACCGAGGTCCAGCGCGCGATGAATGGTCGCGACGGATTCCTCGTCATTGGGCTTGCCATAGGAAATGGACATGCCCATGCAGCCCAGTCCCATGGCAGACGCTTGCGGGCCGTTGCTGCCGAGTTTGATTTTGCGCATGATTTCCTTCTCCTCGTTTGCGGTTTGAACCGAGCATTGTATCCCCGGCGCGGCTCTGGCTTAAAATGACGCGCTCACTTGCGGTTAACCTACGTCGAAACACTCACGCGCGTGCCCCAACCCGTCGCTATCCTGCAGCAGGCGTTTGCTGCGTATCAGTCCGGCAACTTTGCCGAATGCGAGCGGCTGGGACAGCGGGTATTGCAGCAGTTGCCGGATCATCCGGACACCCTCGCGCTGCTGGGACTGGCCGCGGCACAGTCCGGCCGTCCGCAACAGGCGGTGGATTTGTTCACACGTGCGCTGCGCACGGCACCTGGCGACCCCGCGGTGCACGGCCATTTGGGCATTACCCTGCGCAACCTGAGGCGCCACGACGAAGCGCTGCAATGCTTTGACCGCGCCATTGCATTACGGCCCGGTCACGCGATAACCCACAACAATCGCGGCGGCACGCTGGCCGACCTGCAGCGGCACGAGGAAGCCATCGTCAGCTTCGAACGCGCCATCGCGGCGAACGCCGGCTACGCCGAGGCCTGGTACAACCTCGGCAATTCGCAGGCCGCATTGCGCCGCCACGACGCAGCCATTGCCAGCTATCGCCGCGCGCTTGCCCTCGACGGCAATTTTGTGGATGCGCTGTGCAATCTGGGCGTGGCGCTGGCCGAGCGCAACGCGCACGAGGAAGCCATCGCGTGCTACCGGCACGCGATCGCGCTGGAGCCACAGTTCGCCGATGCCTACAGCAATCTTGGCGCAGCGCTCGCCGATCTGCGGCGCTACGGCGAAGCCATCGCCGCCTACGAGCAGGCGATCGCCATTGACGCGGAACATGCCGATGCACAGTGGAACCTCGCCCTGTGCCGCCTGTTGCTGGGCGATTTCGAGCGCGGCTGGGCGGGCTACGAGTGGCGCTGGAAGCAGGATCAGGTTGCGCGCTTCCGGCGCGATTACCCGCAACCGCTGTGGCGCGGCGAGCAATCTCTCGCCGGCAGGACCATCCTGTTGTATGCCGAGCAGGGGCTGGGCGACATGCTGCAGTTTTGCCGCTACGCGAGCCGCGTTGCGGCGCTGGGCGCGACGGTGATTCTGGAAGCGCCGCCCGCGTTGCAATCCCTGTTGTCCACTCTCGGCGGCGTGACGCAAGTCATCGCGCAGGGCGCCGCGCTCCCGCCCTTCGACATCCATTGCCCGGTCACCAGCCTGCCGCTGGCCTTTCACGCCAACGCCGACACCCTGCCGCGCGACGTGCCGTATCTCGCCGCCGATGCCGTGCGCAGTACACAATGGCAGCAGCGGCTGGGCGGGAAAACCCGCCCGCGCGTGGGCATCGCCTGGAGCGGCAACCTGCTGCCGGACCCGAACCGCAGCATGGCACTGGCCGAGGCGCTGGCGCTGGCAAGCGACGGCATCGAACTCATCAGCCTGCAAAAGGAAGTGCGCGAGACCGACGCGCCGCTGCTCGCGTCGCGCCCGGATGTTCGCCACTTCGGCGACGCGTTACACGATTTCGCCGACACCGCCGCGCTGACGGAGGCCGTGGACCTGGTCATCTCCATCGACACCAGCGTCGCGCATCTGGCCGGCGCCATGGGCAAACCGCTGTGGGTGATGCTGCCCTTCAATCCCGATTGGCGCTGGATGGCGGATCGCGATGACTGTCTGTGGTACCCGAGTGCGCGACTGTTCCGGCAGACCGCCATTGCCGAATGGTCCGATGTGATTCGCCGCGTTGCCGCGGCATTGCGCGACCGGTTCGCGCTGTAGCACGCTTTGGCGGCGAAATGGGATTGCGCCCTACAGTGTGCAAAAGTCGCCGGCCGTAGGGCGCAATCCCATTGCGCCGCATGCAATCATTCCCGCTCGCCGGCGGCAAACTTCGCCGCCGAACAGCCGCCCCAATCCGCAGGATAAATTCCCGCATCGACATACTGCGCAAACGATGAATGCGGCCAGTCGGCTACTCGCCCGGCGTAGCCATGCTTGACGGGATTGTAATGAAGGTAATCGATGTGCCGGGCGTAGTCGTCGTCGTCGCGTATTAAGTGCTCCCAGTATCGGCGCTGCCAAATGCCGCGCTCACCCCTTGCCACACGCACCGCGCTGCGCGCTTCAGTAACTGGCAGTGCCCGGGAGAATCGGCGTTTGATGGAAGACCGGCGTAGCGCGTAGTTGCTGTCGCCTGGCGGCAACGTCCACACGGCATGCAAATGCTCCGGCATGACCACCCACGCGTCGATGTGTACAGGATGTTGAATGCGCACCCACTCGACAGCTTCGTGCCATGCATCGATATGCGCGGCCAACAATCGCGCGCGCCGATCCAGCAGGTTCACCGTAAAGAAATAAGTTGCGCCGGCTACTTTTGCTCGACGGTAGTTGGGCATGGTTTACGTTTGGCCGCGGCGCAATGGGATTGCGCCCCCCATCCTCATGCGAGGCAAGCCTGCAACACCCGTTCCAGTTCATCCAGATTCGCGCGGTAGCCGAAGGACTCGCTCAGCGTGCGCCCTTCACGCAATTCAATGCCCTGCGGCACGGTGTGCCAGCAGGCGATGCCCAAGGCGCTCGCCAGCCGCGCGAATTCCGGCTGGTGCTTGGTCGCCAGAATCAATAACTTGTCGGCCTGCCGCGCAAACACCATGTTGGCCAGATTGGCGCCATAGGGGCCGGCCAGCACCCGCGCGCCGGTGACGAATCGGACTTGCGCCTCGAAGCTGTGCTGCTCGGGATCGATGGCGACGAAGCCGTGGCGCTCGAACAGCGCCACGACCTCGGGTTCATTCAGCAGCGGCCGGTCCTTTGCATGGCGGCGCGCGAGATACACGCGCGGTGCCGCTGGCTCATCCGCGCCCGCGCCAACAGCGGCCAACACGCGCTCGCGCACATGGCGCACGCCGGAAGCGCTGGGCGCATGATGAAAATAGCTGGTGGTGCAGTAGTAGAGTTCCTTGCATTCGAGGCGCACCCGCGCGCCGTGAATGCGCAGACGTTCGTGGGCTATGCCCATCGCGCGCAACGCGTCGAGGTGGTGGTTCGCCACGTCGCCATGCACCACGATCGGCAGTTGCCCGAAGCCCGCGCAGGAGGCGTACGCCGCCAGCCGCGGCAGGCTGCCAAACAGC
The DNA here is from genome assembly GCA_902825845.1 of uncultured beta proteobacterium. Taxonomy (GTDB): domain Bacteria; phylum Pseudomonadota; class Gammaproteobacteria; order Burkholderiales; family SG8-41; genus UBA5216. The sequence continues at coordinate 25,127 of CADECM010000017.1, read as the reverse complement.
CACGCCGCATAGTTGCCCGGCGCGGGCAGATACAGCGCCGGCTCGGCCACGCGCGCGACCGTGCGATGGCGCACCGCCAGCAGCAGGCGGCCACCGGCGGCCACAATACCGTTGTAGTCCGGCGGCAGGTGATCGCACAATTCGCTGTTATTGAAGCCGATGTTGTCGTCGAGCAGCACCCCGCCCGCGTCGAGGATCAGGTTCGGCGCCAGCGCCGCTGCATCGCTCAGTGCCAGCACACGCAACGCCGGCGGCCGCCAGGGTTCGGACCAATGCACGTGTTGCTGCAGTCCGTTGGTCAGGCGCGCGGTGGAGGCAATGGCCGCGTCCTCCAGCACGCGAATCTCGCGCACCCCTTTGCCGTCGGCAGCCTGCGCCGGCTGGCGCAAGGCATACGCCACCACCGGCGCCGGCGCGCCCGTGGCGTGCAGGTAGTCACGCGCGTGGCGGATCGCGGCTGCCACCCGGCCCTCGGCCAGCTTGGCGGCGGCCAACGCGCGCAGCGGCGCGGCGTCCCTCACGCGCGTGCGGCTTTCGCTTATCGGGCGTAGCTGATGGTCAGATCGCCGACGCCGTCCACGTGCCCTTCGAGTTTGTCGCCGCGCTGCACCGGACCGACGCCGGACGGCGTGCCCGACATGATGAGGTCGCCGGGACGCAGCGTGATCATCTTCGACAGATAGGCGATGGTTTCCGGCACGTTCCAGATCATTTCGGACAAATCGCCTTTTTGCTTCACCACGCCGTTGACCTTGAGCGTGATCGCGCCCTTGGCGGGATGGCCGACCATGGCGACGGTCTTGAGCGCGGTGCAAGGCGCGGATTCATCGAACGCCTTGCCCATTTCCCACGGCCGGCCCATTTTCTTGGCTTCGCCCTGCACGTCGCGGCGCGTCATGTCGAGTCCGACGCCGTAACCGAACACGTGGTCCAGTGCTTTTTCAACGGGAATATCCCTGCCGCCCTTGCCGATCGCGACAATCATTTCGATCTCGTGATGCAGATCCTGGGTGATGGTGGGATACGGCAGGGTGGCGCCGCTCATCACGATCGCATCGGGCGGCTTCATGAAGAAAAATGGCGGCTCGCGATCCGGGTCGTGGCCCATTTCGCGCGCATGCTCGGCATAGTTGCGACCCACGCAATAAATGCGTCCGACCGGAAAAGCCTGATGGCTTTCGGCGACCGGCAGGGTCGTGATACCTGGAAAGTCTATGGCGTAAGTCATTGATTTTACTTTACTTTATGGGATGGGGAGGCGCTGCTCGCGAGCCGGAATGCAGCGGACGAAACGTGGGATTATCCGGGATTCCACGCGCCATGGTCAATCTGCGCAGACGGGTTCGCTCTTATAATCGGCGCCGTCGCTTTTTCGTACGGAGATGCGGGCGTGCTGCCAAAAATTGATCTGGTGCGATGCCAGGATGCCGACTACCTGTTGCTGTCAACGGATGACGCGATTGGCCTGCATCTGCGTCGCCGCGGCACCTGGGAGCCGCATCTGGTGGCCATCAGTCGCATGTTCGTTCACGGCATCGCGGAACCGCTGATTCTCGATATCGGCGCCAACCTGGGCGCATACGCCGTGCCGTTGGCACGCGCGCTCGACGGCGTGAAGGGAACCATCTACGCCTACGAGCCACAGCGCATTGTCTACTATCAGCTATGCGGCAATATTTTCCTGAACAGCGTGGACAATGTGTTCGCTCACTGCATGGCACTCGGCGATAGCGACGGAACGATCGGCATACCCGCGCTGGATTTCAGCAAGAGCAGCAACGTCGGCGGGTTTTCACTGGACGAGGACATCCGCGAAAAAACCGGTTGCGTGATCCTGCAGAGTGACAAGCCGCCGCTGGAAACGCCGCTGGCCCGGCTCGACAGCATCCCGTTTCCCAAACCACCCTGTCTGTGGAAGATCGATGTCGAGGGCTACGACCTGAAGGTGCTGCAAGGCGGGGTCAACCTGCTGGAGGCCGGCCATTTCCCGCCGCTATTGTTCGAAGCCTGGAACGCGGATTGGTACACGGCGGAGAAGGAAAAACTGTTCGCCTTCCTGCGCCATCTCGGCTACGGGATCACGGCAATCTTCGCCGACGACTACGTCGCGCAGCACCCGCAGAACGCGGTGCACATCCAGTTCACCACCGACGGCAGCGGCCGCTTCAATATGACGCGCACCCGGTAGCAATCGCGGCTGCCGGCGGCGGTGTCGTGCGTCAGACGGTGTCGTCGCTGGTCCACGGCTGGCTTTCCAGCCATTCCATCGCGGATTCCTGCTTGATGCTGCCGCAGCCTGCCAGTGCAACGGCGAACAGGGCCGCGGCCAGGGTTCTGATGATCAAGCGTTTCATAATGACTCTCCATAAGCCAGCGCAATATTCCTGCAGCCCGCACGAGCCTGCGCCTTACGCCCGTGCCTGCGTTGCGTTCCAGCGACAATCCGCCGGCGATCGCGTTTCATTCACCCGCACTCACACTGCCCTGCCGCGGCCAACGCCCGATGTGCCGCTGCCACCCGCGGCTGCTACTATCCGCACTGCACACGGCCTGGACGGGCGCAACGGTCAAGACCAATTTCCGACCGTCATGGCCTGAAGTACATAACTTATTGATTTTAAATAATTTTTTAATTCCGAAGATCAATCAGCAATAAGTATTTCTGCGTACCCTATCATAATTCGTAGCCGGCCAGCTTGATTCAGCGCAACCGGCGCATGACAGATTGCGATGCTTCCTTGTAACAACGCGCTACGCGACACCGCTCGCCCATTCGACGCGATAGACGCCTGCGTTGAAACGCCCATGTCGTGACGCCCTAACACATGCTCTCCACCGTTTATTCCGAAATCAACCGCCTGCGTTCCTCGGGCCAGACAGCGGCCGCGCTCGAATTGCTGAAACCCCAGCCGCCGCTCTCGGATGAAGACGCGTTTGAAGCGGTGGTGTGCCTGTTCGTCGCCGGCGAAATCGATAATGCCGTGTTTGTCTGCCAGAGCCGCGCGTGGACATTGCCGTGGGCACGCGATAGCAGCGCGGCATTGGTGAAGCTGCTGGCCGAAGGCCGTGCGCAGGACGCGTTGGGCCTGGGACGCAGGGCGATTGCCGATCCCGCCATCTGTCCGGACGGCGAAGCGTTTTTTCTGATGATACTGCAGACGAACGGGCACATCGACGAAGCGTATGCCCATGTGTGCAGACAGCCGCTACCACCGGTGGGCGAGTCCTTTCTGCTTGTGGTGATGGCCGAAGTGTCGGCGGCGGCCGGCGACTGGATGCGCGCCTACCAGCTGGCGTGCGCCGTGCTGGCGACGGACGGTGCCAACTACCGCGCCCTGATGGTACTGAGCAACGCGAATTTCACCTTCAAGAATTATCACGAGTCGCTGGGCAACGCGCTGTGCGCGAACCAGATCAACAAAGGCTCGCCGCCGACCACCCTGCAGATCATGCGCTGCCAGAACATGCTGGGGGACCACTACGCGGCCATCGCCGCCTTCGATGCAATGACGGCGGCGGACCTGGTCCCGCATGAGCTGCACATCGAGCTCGGCCTGGCTTATGCCGGGCTGGACTGTGCGGCGCAGGCGATGGCGGCCTATCAGCGCGCGCTTGCCGCGACGCCGCCGCCACTGGCGGCGATTCGGGCGTTGCTGAAACTGTATATTGACGGCGGGGACGCCGGGGCGCTGGCGGCTTTTTGCGCTCAGCATGCCGCCGCCATGGCAACCGACATCGATTGCATTTTGCTGCGCGGACTGGAACAGTTGCGGCGCGGCCAGGTGGACGATGCCGCGCGGCGGCTGCGCCAGTGCCTCGATCTGAATGTGCAACACCGTGATGCCTATGGCCACCTGCCGTGGCCCGTCCCGGAACCGCGCATTCGCCATGACTACGAGCAGCTCGAACTGCTGCAACGGCGCGGCAAGCTGGATACCGGCGGCCGGCAGGCGCTGCAGGTGTTAAAGCCGTATTACGCGCAGTCGCGCGACACCACGCAGACCTTTGCGCCGGAAGAACCAGCCGCCGGCGCATTGCGCCAGGCACTGTGCGACGTGCATTATTGTCCCGACACGCCGTTTGCGGGCGCCGCGCTCGGCAACAACGATTACGCCGCGCTCGAGGAACGCTACGCCGCGGAGAAACTGGTGGTAATCGACCAGTTTCTGAGCGCGGACGCGCTCGCGGAATTGCGCCGTTTCAGCGAAGAAGCCACGGTGTGGAAGATGTACAACCCCGGCGGCTATGCCGGCGCGCTGCTGGTGAAAGGTTTCGCGCCGCGGGTGTTGCTGGCGATCGCCGACCAACTGCGTCAGAAGATGCCGCGGGTGATTCAGGACTTTGCGCTGCTGCAGGCGTGGGGCTTCAAATACGATCAGCGCATGCGCGGCATCACCATGCACGCCGATTTTGCCAGGGTCAATGTGAATTTCTGGGTCACGCCCGATGCATCCTGCGCGGATCCCGCCACCGGCGGCATGGTGATTTACAATCACCCGGTTCCGAAAAGCTGGACCTTCGCCGACTACAACAGCAATCCGGAAAAACTCCAGGCCTACCTGAAAGTGCACGACGCCAGGGCGCAGCGCGTGCCGTACCGCGAAAACCGCTGCGTGATGTTCGATTCCAGTCTGATCCATGTGACCGACGAACTGCATTTCAAGCCGGGTTACGAAAACCGCCGCATCAACATCACCCTGCTGTTCGGCCGCGCGCGCAGCACCGAATGACCCCGGGCTCATGAATCAAAACCTCAAGCACATCGCCTTTTTCTGGATCGGCCAGGACACCACCATTCCGTCGATGCTGGTGCGCTCGATCCGCGCGGCCCATGGCGCGGATTTCAACGTGCATCAACTGTCGGACCGCGACACGCCGATGGTCGACGGCGTCACCACCCACAAGAAGCTGAAGCTGTCGCGCCACATCATGGTGGCGCGGCTGGAAGCGTACGCCGCGCTGAGCGTGAGCGAACCGACGCTGTTTCTGGATGCGGACATGCTGTTGTTGCGCGCGTTCGATCTGCCGCCGCTGGCCGAGAACGAGGTCGGCGTGACCCGGCGCGGCGAGCGCGATACCTACCGCATTCCCGAACGCGACTGGGCGGAATTTCCGGAGTTCACGGAGAAGGACTCGGCGCAGGTGATGCCGTATATCTTTTCCTTCGTCTATGTGCGTTCGACGATCGTGTTTTTGCGGCAGTTAAACGCGCTGCGCCGGCTGCCCAAGCGTTTTCACCGCTGGTACGGCGACCAGGTGACGCTGAAAAGCGAACTGGAAGCGCCGGGACGCTTCACGGTGCGCCATTTCGACATTGATATCTATAACCGCTCGGTACGCTCGCGCTGGGAGTTCGAGGAAGCGCGCGCGGCGCCCGAAGGTGTATGCATCGCCCATTTCAAGGGGCCGGACAGCAAAGTCGCGATGCACGAGTCGGTGTCGCTGCTTGCGCCGGGCTGATTCGCGCTGGTGCGCGGTGTGGCGTCATGAGCGAATCTGCCGGTCTGTGGGCGCTTTTTGCCAGCAGCTTTCTGGCCGCGACGCTGCTGCCGGGGGGATCGGAGGCGGTGTTGTTCGGCGTGCTGAAGCTGCACCCGGGACAGCTTGGGGCGGCGCTGGCGGTGGCAACACTGGGCAATACCCTCGGCGGAATGTCGTCATACCTCATCGGGCGCCTCATCCCGCAACGGCAGGCCCTGAAGGGTCTGGCTGCAGTACAACGCTATGGCGCACCCGTGCTGCTGTTGGCGTGGGTGCCCATCGTGGGAGATCCGCTGTGCGTCGCCGCCGGCTGGCTGCGCCTGAATCCCTGGTGGTCGGCACTGTCGATTGCGCTTGGCAAGTTTGCGCGCTACTGGGTGGTGGCCGACTTCGCCGTATAATCATAATTATATAACTTATTGATTTTATTGAATATTCATGAAATGCGTTTTGTGCGAAGCAAGCACTGACACCGTGCTGTGGCAGGATGATCACCTGCGCGTGGTTTATGTCGACGAGCTCGACTACATTGGTTATTGCCGGGTGATCTGGAATGCACACGTGGCGGAAATGACGGACCTCGGCGATGCCGACCGGGCCCACTGCATGCGCGCGGTATACGCGGCCGAGTCGCTGCTCAGGACACTGCTCAAGCCCGATAAAATCAATCTCGCGAGTCTCGGCAATTTTGTGCCGCATCTGCACTGGCACGTGATTGCACGCTTTCGCGACGACGCGCATTTCCCGCAGGCGATCTGGGGAACGCGCCAGCAGGCATCTGCTGCGCCGCGGGCGCGGGGCGTCGCATTGCTGCAACAGCTGCGGCAGGGTCTGGTGCACCAGATGGGACCCTAAACCGCTGATTTTTAGCCAAATTCGTCGATAACTTGTACACTAAGGCGGTATACCCACGGATACCCGGTGTGAAGTGTGACGCGCGTCACACCGGGCGCGCGCGCAGCTGTATTAACGTCTGGCGCGCCGGCTTGTGGCTGCGGTAGCAAGCGGTAACGTATTCCGGTCATCGGCAAGGAGAAGGTCCATGAGTATCCCGACACAGTCACCGGCGACGCCCGCGGCGGCGCTGCAGTTCAGGGACAGCGCCGGCTGCGTACGCTGGCTCGCCACGCTGCCGGTAACCAATCCGCAATTGTCGCAACACATGTTGTCGGAGCAAGTGGTGGCGTTGTCGGCCGTCCAGCTTGCGCCGCTGGAGCGCCTGAAAATACTGGAAGCCATGAGGGAACGCGTGATTTACGCGCAAACCGAACTGGCCAAGCGTTATGGCGGCAAGCCGCTGCCGCTCGATCAGGGCGATGCCGACACGTGGCGGGATGTCGTCAATCTTTGGTGGATACTGGGACAAAACTACCGGCAATGCCTCGACGCCAGCCGCAACGTCGACCCGGCCGTGGCGCCGCATGCGGCGTTGCTGACGCTGCGCTGCCTGCGCGCCACCGCATGCGAAATGTTCGAGCATTTCCTGATCTACCGCGAGCCGGAAGCGGCGGCATGGCGCACATTTCATGAGTTGTTCAGGTATGCAGAAGAGCAAGGGCTGTCGCGCGTGCGCGTGCAGGATGTATTCGCGAAACGGGATCCCGACGCCACCTGCACGGACGCCTATGTGCAGGGCTTACTGGTCCATCTTGCCAATCCCCACGCACTGTCGGCGCGGCAGATGACTTTCCTGTGGCGCTGGCTGGAGAAATGGGCGGCACTGGTCAATCTGTCCAGCCAGCCGTTGCCGAAAGGACAAATTCCCGCGCTTGCGGTGGACTTTGCGGGAGAGGCCGTGCCCGCTCTGGCCTCGGCCATCACCCACTCGGCGTCCACCCGCCACCTTGAACTGGAGCAGTTGTCGAAGACGTTGCTGCATACGATGGCGCAGCTCAAGCAGGGCCAGCCGCCCGCGCAGCTGGGACTGGGCGAAGAGGCCCGCCAGCCGAGCTGCGAGCACCTGATCCTGTTGCTGTACTTGCAATGGTGCCGCGCCGGCACCTTGCGCAAGGAAGAACGCAGCGCCACACCCGATCCGGTGGACGTGAGTTTCGGCATTGCCGATGTGCACAAACTTCTGGGGTGGGTAGACAAGGCAGCGAACACGCAGGAACTCAATGCGCGCGACAAGTGGGAACTCGACAATCTCGGGTTTTCGATGCGCCTGTCGAACACCGCGCGCCAGGCCGCGATCAAGAAATCGGAATCGTGGCAAATCCTCGATCAAAGCGCGTCAGGCTTCATGTATATGTTGCGTGATCCCGGCGGCGTTCTGCGCATGACCCACAATCAGTTGCTGGGCGTGCGGCGCACCGATAGCCCGCGCCTGGGTACTGTGCAATGGATACGCATCAACAGCCACAATGAAACCACGTGCGGCGTGCGGCTGTTTCCCGGTACGCCTCAACCGGTCAAAGTGCGTCCCGTGACCCCCAACGACATCAAGGGTCAGGAGTACGAAGCGGCCTTCATGACGCCGGCGGTGGCGATGCCCGCCGTAGCCGCCACGCTGATCCTGCCCGCAGGCTGGTTCCAAAGCGGACGCCTGCTGGAATTGCAGGGTAACGATAAACGCACCGCCAAGCTCGTTCGGCTGATTGAACGCGGCGCCGACTACGACCGCTGCGCCATCGAATAGCCGCGCGCGGCGGCAACGCTTTCGGTTATCATGCGACTCCCGTTCCACCCCAGTACACGGACGCGCCGCCCACATGGCCGGAACCAGCAAGAACTCCCCGCTACCCACCGAAATCAAGCTGCATCAAGTGTCGCGCCTGCTCGAAATCAGTTTCGACGACGGCAAGACCTTTCAATTGCCTTGCGAGTTTCTACGCGTGTACTCGCCCTCGGCCGAGGTGCGCGGCCATGGTCCGGGGCAGGAAACCCTGCAAACCGGCAAGAAAAACGTCGAAATCAAGGCCGTGGAGCCCGTAGGCAACTACGCCGTGCAGCTGAACTTTTCGGACGGCCACAACACCGGAATCTATTCGTGGGAAATTCTCTACGATTACGGTATGCGCCGCGACACGTTGTGGGCGCAGTACCTGCAGCGCCTCGAACAGGCGGGTGCTTCGAGGGAGTGAAGGGTGTGTAACGACGCAGAAAAGTGAAGGGGTGAGGGCGTGAGAGCGTGAAAGCGTGAAGGAGTGAAGGCGTGAAAGGGGTACCCCCTTCACCCCTTCACCCCTTCACCCCTTCACCCCTTCACCCGTTCACCCGTTCACCCGTTCACCCGTTCACGCCTAACGCCATGACCGACAAAACCACCCACTTCGGCTACCAGGAAGTCCCCGAGTCGGACAAGGCGCGCAAGGTCGAGGGCGTGTTCACCTCGGTGGCGCGGCGCTACGACCTGATGAACGACCTGATGTCGGCGGGACTGCACCGGCTGTGGAAACGGTTCGCCGTCGAGCAGAGTCTGCTGCGCCCCGGCCAGCGCGTGCTGGACGTGGCCGGCGGCACCGCCGATCTTGCGCGCGCATTTGCCAAAAAAGTGGGTCCCGCGGGCAACGTGGTTCTCACCGACATCAATGCCGCCATGCTCGGCATTGGCCGCGACCGGCTGCTTGACGACGGCGCGTTCATGCCCGCGGTCCAGTGCGATGCGGAAAAGCTGCCGTTTGCAGCCGATTATTTCGATTGTGTAAGTGTCGCCTTCGGCCTGCGCAACATGACGCACAAGGACGCCGCGTTGGGCGAAATGTTCCGCGTGCTGCGTCCGGGCGGACGCCTGCTGGTGCTCGAATTCAGCCGCGTGTGGAAGCCACTGCAGCCGGCGTACGATGCCTACTCGTTCAATGTGCTGCCGAAACTGGGTGAAGCCATTACGCGCGACGCGGCCAGCTACCGCTACCTGGCGGAGTCGATCCGCATGCATCCTGATCAGGAATCATTAAAACACTTAATGGAACAGGCCGGCCTTGAGCGGGTCGAATTCTTCAACCTTGCGGCCGGCGTGGTGGCACTGCACAGAGGTTACAAACTTTAACCCACGAAAGTTATGTAAGTATATGATTTTAAATAGTTTTTTAATTTGCCGTTGACCCCTTTTCAAACTCTATATAATAGCGCCGCACTCACCTACAGGATGGAGACACGCATGACCAAGTTGCTGAGTATTATTGCAGTGATGTTCGGATTCACGATGGTTGCAGTTGACTTCGCCGACGCCGCACGTTTCGGCGGTGGACGCAGTGCAGGCCGCCAAAGCAATGTCACTCCCAATCAGGCGGCGCCTGCGCAACGCGCAGCGCCCGCACAAAAGGCCGCGCCGACACCCGCCACGCCGCAGAAATCCGGCATGAGCCGTTGGCTTGGTCCGTTGGCCGGACTGGCTGCGGGTTTTGGCATTGCCGCGTTGTTGCAGCACTTGGGGCTGGGCGGCGCGCTGGCGAGCCTGATCAGCGGCGTACTGATGATCGCGCTGCTCGCAGGAGCGGCCTATCTCATCTACCGCCTGCTCACCCGTGGTAAAACATCGCCGCGCTCACCGTTGCAGTATGCGGGTGCCGGCAATGCCACGCCGCGCGTCGAACCGACTCCAGCACCGGCGCCGTTTTCCGGCAATGCCGCTCCGGGTTCGCTCGCCGCCACGCTGGGCGGCGCAGCGACTACGGCCGAGGCCAGCCGCTGGCCCGCGGATTTTGACGCGGCCGAATTCGAGCGTCAGGCATTGCTCAACTTCGAGCGCGTGCAAGCCGCCAACGATGCCGGCGATGCCGCCACGCTGCGCGACTTCCTCACGCCGGAACTGTTCCGTGAACTCGAAAGCGAAATGAAGTCCGCCTGGGGCGCGCACCAAAAGACCGAGGTGGTCGATGTCCGGGCGCAGGTGGTTGACGTGGTTACCGAGGGCAGCCTGTATGTGGTCAGCGTGCGCTTCGGCGGCGAGATCCGCGAAAACGGCACCCCGGCCAACGTCAATGAAATCTGGCACCTCGAGAAGCCGGTGGACGGCAGCAGCGGCTGGCGCGTGGCGGGCATACAGCAAGCTTCGTAACAACGTACGCTTCATGCAACGCCCGGACCCCCGGTCCGGGCGTTTTTTATGGGCGCGTGCCCAACCCTGCGCGCGCGGCGGTATAGTCAGTCGTGGCCACCACTCTCCCGCGCCAGCTCGCGCTGGCCGAAAAACATTTCCGCAACGGCAACCACGGCGTTGCCGAACCCTTGCTGCGCGAAGCCCTCGCGCGCGCACCGGCCAATGCCAAGGCCAACGAACTTCTGGCTTACATCGCGGGAAACCGCGGCGACATGGATGAGTCGTTTGCGCTGCTGAAAACCGCGACCGCGGCGCCCGAAGCATCGGGCGAGGCCTTCTACTACCTGGGCAAGCACTTTCTTGAACGCGCATTGTTCGAAGACGCCGCGGCCGCCTGCCAGCAGGCGTTGCGCCGCAACGGCAACTTTTTCGAAGGCCTGCACGATCTGGGCGTGGCACTGAGCGGCTGCGGCAAAGCCGAAGCCGCCGTGCGCGCCTACGACCAGGCCATCGCCCTGCAGCCCGGCCTCGCTCAACCGTGGTTCAACAAGGGCGTGGCGCTCGACGCGCTGCGTCGCTTTGACGAGGCGCTGCAGTGCTACGACAAGGCGCTGGCGCTCGATCCCGCATTCAGCCCGGCCTGGCGCAATCGCGGCGCCACCCTCAACGACCTGGGGCGCTACGACGAGGCGCTGGCCAGCCACGAACGGGACATCGCGGCGAATCCGCGCGCTGCGCAGGCCTGGTCCAACCACGGCGTCACGCTTGCCGCGCTCAAACGCTATCCGGCGGCGCTGGCGAGCCAGGACAAGGCGCTTGCCCTCGATCCGCAGTTTGCCGAAGCCTGGGTGCGCGGCGCGGGCGTGCTGGTGGAACTGAAATACCCGGAGCGGGCGCTCGCCTACTACGCGAAAGCACTCGCACTGAATGCGCAACTGCCCTACGTACAGGGCAACGCGCTGTTCGCGCGCATGCTGACCTGCCACTGGTCCGCCGGCGACGATGGTGACGCAACGCCGGACATCGAAACCGCATTCGCTGCACTGCATGCCGGAATCGAACGCGGGCAACGGGTGGCGACGCCCTTTGAAATGCTCGCCATTCCCGCGACACCAGACCTGCAACGGCAGTGCGCGGAAATCTACACCCGGGACCGCAATCCCGCAGGTGTTGCCGTCGTACGCACCGCCGGGCGCGCGCGCGGCAACCGCATCAAAGTGGGCTATTTCTCGCCGGATTTCCGCACGCATCCGTTGTCGTTTCTGACGGCGGGCCTCTACGAATGCCACGACCGCGAGCGCTTTGAGACGCACGCGTTCTCGTTCTGCGTTGCCGGGGATGACCCCCTGCACGCGCGGGTGAGGTCGGCGTTCGAGTATTTTCACGACGTGCAGGACTTGTCCGACCAGCACGTCGCCGCGCTTGCGCAACGCCTGCGCCTGGATATCGCCGTCGACCTCGCGGGCCATACAGAGGGCGCGCGTACTGGCATTTTCGCGCGCCGCGCGGCGCCGATCCAGGTCAATTACCTGGGCTTTCCCGGCACCATGGGCGCGCCGTTCATCGACTACCTTATTGCGGACCGCACTGTGGTACCGGAGACCGCCACGCGCGGCTACAGTGAAAAACTGGTGTGGCTGCCGCATTGCTTTCAGGTCAATGACGCGCGGCGCTCCATTGCCAACGCGCCGACAAGAGCCGTCTGCGGATTGCCCGACGACGCTTTTGTGTTTTGCTGTTTCAACGGCGCGCACAAGATAAATGCCGCGCTGTTCACGGTGTGGATGAAACTCCTCGCGGCCGCGCCACGGAGCGTGCTGTGGCTGGCAGGTGGCAACGAGGTGCGGATGCGCAACCTGCGCGCCGCCGCCGCCAAGCGGGGCGTGCCGCCGGAACGTCTGGTATTCGCCGGCGCACTGCCGTACGCACAGCACCTTGCCCGCTACGCCCTGGCCGATCTGGCGCTCGACACCTTGCCGTTTAACGGCCACACCACCACCAGCGACGCCTTGTGGGGCGGTGCGCCGGTGCTGACCTGCCTCGGCGACACCTTTGCGGGACGCGTGGCCGCAAGCCTGCTGCAAACGCTGGGACTTGAGGAGCTGGTTACACGGGACTTTGACGCTTATCAGGCGCTGGCGCTGACCCTCGCGCGTGACCCCGGCGCGCTGGCGGCACTGCGGCACAAACTGGCGGCAAATCGCGCCACCTCGCCGTTGTTCGACACCGCGCTGAGCACGCGCCACATTGAAGTCGCCTACACCGAAATGCAGCGGCGTTTCGACGCCGGTCTGGCGCCCGTACATCTGGACGTGGCCGCCGTCTGAACCGCGGCAGGAAGCGGCCGCGATACAATCGGATCATGCGCATTCCGATCCTCGCCGGTCCGGTCAACCACCTGCTGCGCGCCAATTCATGGGCGCGCGAACGGCTGCTGCCGCATGCGGGCCGCGTGGCGCGCATCGATAATGCGCCGTTCTCGGTGATGATGATGGTGACCGCGGATGGCGCCATTGCCGATGCCGCTGCCGACGTCGTGCCCGATGTCGTGGTACGCCTTTCGGCGGGGCTTATGTTGCGTCTGATGGCAGGCGATGCTTCGGTGTGGCATGAGGTGCCGGTCGAAGGCAACCCGGAGTTTGCGGCGGCGATCAGCCATATTGCGCGCCACGCACGATGGGACATTGAGGAGGACTTGAGCCGCATGGTCGGCGACGTCGCGGCACACCGCATGGTCGAAACGGGGCGCAAGATCGGCACGTGGAGCCGGCAGGGCGCGGACAACCTGGCGCGCTCCTTTGCCGAGTACTGGACGGAGGAGCGTCCCCTGATCGCCAGCCGCGGCGAAATCGAGCAGTTCGTGCGTGAGGTCGACGCGCTGCGCGACGATCTGGCGCGACTGGAGAAAAGGATTGAACTGCGTGAGAGGTGAGACGTGAGGCACAAGGCGTAACTGGTTTTCGCCTCACGCCTCACGCCTCGCGCCGCACGTCAACCGCATGCGCCTGCTCCGCCTGATCAAAATCATCGCCGTCGCGCTGCGTTTCGGCCTCGACGGATTCCTGCTCGGCCACGGGCGTGCAGGCGGCCTGCATCGCGTATTGCGCGTCCTGCTGTTCTGGCGCGACCTGTCGGCGCCGCGCGCCGTTCGCCTGCGCCATGCGCTGGAAGCGCTGGGGCCGATCTTCGTCAAATTCGGACAAATCCTGTCGACGCGTCGCGACCTGCTGCCGGAAGACATCGCCGACGAGCTTGCCCGGCTGCAGGATCAGGTGCCGCCATTTTCGGGGGATCAGGCGGCCACGATCATCGAACGCGAACAGGGCAAACCGCTGACGGCGATTTTTCGCAGCTTTGACCGCAACGCGCTTGCCAGCGCCTCGGTGGCCCAGGTGCATGTGGCGGAATTGCATGACGGTCGCGAAGCCGCGGTCAAGATTCTGCGGCCCGACATCGCGCAGGTTATCCGCAGCGACCTGCAGTTGCTGGACGCCGGGGCGTCACTCATGGAGTGGCTATGGTCCGACGGGAAACGCCTCAAACCGCATGAGGTCGTGGCCGAATTCGCGCGCCACCTCGATGACGAACTCGATCTGATGCGCGAAGCAGCCAACGCCAGCCAGTTGCGGCGCAACTTCGCGGGATCGCCGCTGCTGGCGGTGCCGGAGATTTTCTGGGAATACTGCTCCACCGAAGTGATGGTCATGCAGCGTATGCGCGGCACGCCGGTATCGCAGGTGGATGAGCTGCGCGCACAGGGTGTCGACATCCCGAAACTCGCGCGCGCCGGTGTGGAAATCTTCTTTGCGCAGGTGTTCCGCGACGGCTTTTTCCACGCTGACATGCATCCGGGCAACATCCTGGTCACGCCCGCCGGGCAGTACGTCGCGCTGGACTTCGGCATCATGGGCACGCTGACACCCAGCGACAAGAGCTATCTCGCGCGCAATTTCCTGGCGTTTTTCCGCCGCGATTACCGGCGCGTGGCGTTGGCGCACATCGAATCGGGCTGGATCCCCGCCGACACCCGTGTCGAGGATTTCGAAGCCGCCATCCGCGCCGTGTGCGAACCGATTTTCGACAAGCCGCTGAAGGAAATTTCGTTCGGCAAGCTGTTGCTGCGCCTGTTTCAGACCTCGCGCCGCTTCAACATGGCGGTGCAGCCGCAGCTGGTGATGCTGCAAAAAACCCTGCTCAACATCGAGGGCCTTGGGCGCGACCTTGATCCTGACCTCGATTTGTGGGCCACCGCAAAACCATACCTCGAACGCTGGATGTCGGAACAGGTGGGCTGGCGCGCGCTGCTGCGGCAGGTGCAGGAAGAAGCGCCGTTCTGGGGCAGCACACTGCCGCAACTGCCGCGGTTGATCCATCGTGCGCTGAGCGAGGACCGCGTGGCGCCGCTGCAAAAACAAGTGGCGTTTTTGCAGGGCGAACAACAACGGTTGCAGCGGTCGCTGGGTTTGCTGGCAGTGTTGTTCGCACTGAGCACGGCGCTGGTGGCCATGCTGGTCTGGCTGGGGTAGCGGCAATCAGGAGACATCCAATGACCAAGGTAATCGAGTGCTTGCTGGCGCTCGCGCTGTGCATGGCCTTTTTGACGCAGCCGCACGCGCGAACGCCTGCCGCGGCGGACGCCCTGCTCGCCCAGGTTGCCCATGCCGACATTGATCCGAAGCCCTACCTGATCAGTGAAAAATACGACGGCGTGCGCGGGTTGTGGGACGGCCAGACGTTGCGCACGCGGGCCGGCAATGTCATTGCCGCGCCCCGGTGGTTCACCGCCGGGCTGCCGAAACAGGCGCTGGATGGCGAGTTGTGGATTGCGCGCGGTCAATTCGAAAAACTGTCGGGTATCGTGCGCAAGTCTGTGCCACAGGACGACAACTGGCGGCAGGTCAAATATATGGTGTTTGAATTGCCCGATACGCCGGGCACGTTTGCGCAACGCCACCAGCAGATTCAACGCATTGTGGCGCAGGCGAATCTGGCCCACCTGGTGGCCGTGGAGCAGTTCCACGTCGCCGACAATGCCGCGTTGCGGCGCAAGCTTGCCGAGATTGTGCGGGCGGGCGGCGAAGGACTGATGCTGCACCGGACCGATGCGCCCTATGTTACCGGGCGCAGCGACGCGCTGCTCAAGCTGAAACCGCACGAGGACGCGGAGGCCAAAGTCATCGCCCACGTGGCAGGCAAGGGCAAATACGCCGGCAAGCTCGGCGCACTGCGGGTTGAAACCCCGGATGGCAAGCAATTTCAAATCGGCACGGGTTTTACCGATGCCGTGCGTGCCACCCCGCCGCCGATCGGGGCACAGGTCACCTACACCTATCGCGGCCTCACCAAGAACGGTGTGCCGCGTTTCGCGAGCTACTGGCGCGTGCGCGAGGACTTTTGAGCCTTGGTCTCTGGAACGCCAGAATTCCCTGAAATCGCCGCGCTCGCGCGGGCTTCCGCAACGGCTGCGCGACGTTGCACTTCCGTCCTTACCCGTTTAACGTTTCACCCGATTCTTCCCACTGCCATGCCATGCTGATCTGGTTTGTCGTCACCTATCTGCTGATCTCCCTCGCCATCGGGCTGATCGCCGCCACCCGCGTACATAACGCCAAGGATTTTGCGGTTGCCGGCCGTCACTTGCCGCTGCCGATCGTGATGGCGACGGTATTCGCCACCTGGTTTGGCGCGGAAACGGTGCTCGGCATCTCGGCCACCTTCGTCAAAGAGGGGCTGCGTGGCGTGGTCGCCGATCCGTTTGGTTCCAGTTTGTGCCTGATCCTTGCCGGGTTGTTTTTTGCCCGCAAGCTGTATCGCATGAACCTGCTCACCATCGGCGACTACTACCGCCTGCGCTATAACCGCACCGTGGAAGTCCTGTGTTCGCTGGCGATCGTGGCGTCATACCTCGGCTGGGTGTCGGCGCAGATCAAGGCGCTGGGGCTGGTGTTTTTCGTGGTGAGCGGCGGCGCGGTCAGCCAGCCGCTGGGCATGGTGCTGGGCGCGGCAATCGTGCTCACCTATACCACCTTTGGCGGCATGTTTTCGATCGCCATACTCGACTTTATCCAGATGACCGTGGTCATGGCGGGCATGCTCTACATCGGCTACGTGATCGCCGGCATGACCGGCGGCGTGGGCGTGGTGGTGGCGCACGCGGCCGACAGCGGCAAGCTGGACTTTTTCCCGGAGGCCAAAGCGGTCGCCTGGATACCCTTCATCGGCGCCTGGATCACCATGATGCTGGGGTCGATTCCACAGCAGGACGTGTTTCAGCGCATTACCTCGGCCAAGGACGAGAAAACCGCGGTGCGCGGCTCCGTGCTGGGCGGGTCGATCTATTTCTTTTTTGCGTTCGTGCCGATGTTTCTCGCCTACGCCGCCACGCTGGTGGATCCGAAGGTATTTACCGCGTTGATCGACAAGGATTCGCAGCTGGTGCTGCCGACGCTGATCCTGCAGCACACGCCGCTGCTGGCGCAGGTGGTGTTCTTTGGCGCGCTGCTATCGGCCATCATGAGCTGTTCTAGCGCCACCCTGCTCGCGCCATCAGTGGCATTCTCCGAGAACATCATCCGCAATATCCGGCCCGGCATGTCCGACCGCGCGTTCCTGCGCACCATGCGCGTGGTGCTGGTGTGTTTTACCCTTATTGTGCTGCTATTTGCGCTCAACACCAGCGCGAGTATTTTCAAGATGGTGGAGAACGCCTACAAGATCACGCTGGTGTCGGCATTTTTCCCGCTGTTCCTCGGCCTGTATTGGAAGCGCGCCACTACGCAGGGCGCGCTCACCGGCATAGCGGCGGGATTTTTCACCTGGATCTTGCTGGAATTTTTCGGCACCAACAACGAGGTGTGGCTGCCGCAACTATTGGGTTTCGCCGCCGCCGGCGCCGGCATGATCGCCGGATCGCTGTCGCCGCAGGTGGTGGGCCGTCCCACGCCCCTGCATCCTGAAACACATGCGCCGCATGCGCATGCCTCCAGCCTCACCCATCATGTGCCGGCGACCGGACATCACCACCCCGGCGCCAGGCCTCCCGAACGCTGATGGCGCGCGGGCGGCTGACGGGCCCGATCATCCTCGGACTGCTTGCCTGCAACACTGTGTACTACGTGGCCGCCGGGCGCTTCAGCGTGGCGCTGGAGTCACTTGCGTGGTATGCCCTATTGATCCTGTTTGCCCTCGAGGGCACGCGCGGCCGGTGGCGGCCTGGCACACTGACGCTGGTGCATGCCGTACGCGCGCTGGCGACCTTTGCCATCGCCGCCACGGCGGTGCTGTATGTGCAGGAAAAGGAATGGCTTGACGCCGCCAATCTGCTGCTGTGGATCGGCGTGGTGGTAGTGCTGGAGATTCAGCTGCGGCTGCCGGCGCGCGCAGCCGTACATGCGCGGGCATTTGCACGTGCTGCAGCACTGCTCTACACGGGACTCGGCGCGCTGGCACTGGTGTGGCTGGCACGCGGCGACTGGATGGACGCGTGGGACGCCGCGCTGTGGCTCTGCGCGTTTGCGCTGCTGGAGCTGGGGCTGCTGCACCATGAAAAAAATTTGTTTAAAAACAATAACTTACAATCATGAGTACGCTCGACGAAAAGCGTCGGCAAAGGCCGCCAGTTGTGCCTGCGGCAGCTGGTTGATGCCGGCAGCGCCCTTGCGCCCACCGCCACTTTCAAACTGCGCGCACAGTTCATCCGCGCCACGCAAATCGGACAGCGGCGCACGCACGCTCACCGTATAGCCATCCGCCTTGCGCACCAGCACCGCATGCGCGCGCCGCGGATGCGCCTGCGCAAGGCGGTTGCCGAACAGGCCATTGACGCGGCGGCTCCACGCCGCTTCGGGCAGCACATACAGCGCCGCACTGTCACCGGCGAACTCGGGCTTGATTTCCTCCGCGCGGAACAGATCTTCGCGGAACGCGTTTTTCAGCACCTCGAACACCGGCTCGTCGATCATGAATTCGCGCGGATCACGATACGGTTTGATGGCCTGATACAAATCCGCCGGCGGATAATGCAGGTCATCAAGCGTATCGCCATAGGCGTTGTAGTTCAGACAATCGCCCAGTTCGTGCAGGCGCGCCAGATCGGTGTGATCAAGCTTGAGCGGTTGCGCCGCGCGAACTGCCGCGGCGACCAGATTGTCGCCGAACGCCGCCACCACCGCCCACAGCCGGTGCCGGCCCGACAGATGGCGGTCGACGATGAGGCTGGTGCACATCTCGGACGAGGTATCGATGTGCGCCGTCAGTCCCGCATGATGCGGGATCATGCCCGCCGCGTGATGATCGAAATAGTCGCACTTGACCCCGCGCCCCAGCAGCTTTGCCAATGCCGCGGCATTCGATTTCAGCGAGATATCCAGCACGGTGATTGCGTCACCGGCGCCGGCGTCGACGCGCTCCAGCAGCCGGATATCGCGCTTGACGCCGGTGATCAGCGCGGCATCTCGCGGCGTCTCCAGCCGCAACTGGTGCAGCGCGCACAGGCCGTCGGCATCGCCGTTGAAAATGTCGTAGTATTTGCGCAATGGTGTCTGACTCTAAATCGCGGGCCGGCATGGCAACCGCGGCACAGGCCCCGGCCGCCGGTTCCAAGCATGTGTATGTGTTGTCGCTGGTGCTGGCACTAGCTTACCTGCTCACCATCGTCTACGCCAGCCTGCAGCCGTTTCGCAATTGGCGACTGCCCGCCGCGGATGTGTACGGCTTTCTCGGCGCGCCGTGGCCGCGCTATATCACGTTCAGCGATGTGCTGATCAACATCTGTGCGTATGTGCCGCTCGGTTTCATGCTGGCGCTGGGCTTGCGCCAGTGGTTGCGCCCGTTCGCCGCGGTAATCGCGGGCACGCTGCTCTCCGTGGGCATCAGCATCGCCATGGAAGGGGTGCAGATGTTTCTGCCCGCGCGCATCGCCAGCAATGTCGATGTGCTCACCAACGGCGCCGGCAGCCTGATCGGCGCGCTGGCGGCGCCGCTGTTTCTGCCCTCGCACGCACTGGGCGCGCGCATCGGCGCGCTGCGCGACCGCTTGTGCGTACCGGGCATGCTCACCGATGTGGGTATTGTCGTGGCGGGCCTGTGGATCGCCACCCACCTGAATCCGTGGACTCAGGTATTCGGCACCGGACATCTGCGCGAAACCTTCGACCTGCCGGTGATGTTCATGCACACGCCCAGCCGCGTGCTGTCGGCCGAGGCCACGGTGGTATTCCTTAACCTGCTGGGCATCGGCCTGCTGCTGTCGACACTGCTGCGCACGGAAATCCGCCGCGGCATTGTCATCGGCCTGGTGATCGCCGCTGCACTGGCGCTGAAAATGCTGATTTCAGCGGTGCTGGGCAAGCCGCAAGGGGCATGGGCGTGGTTGACGCCGGGCGCCGTGGTGGGCTTGATACTGGGCGCCGTCCTGTTGAGCGTTGCACTCGCGCTCGGCCACCGCACACGGCTGATCGCGGCGCTGGTGTGCATCATGATCGCGCTGGCGGCGATCAATCTGGCGCCCGACAATCCCTACTTCAGCCTGCCGCCGCAGCTGACCAACGGCAGAACCAGCCATTTCCTGAGTTTCTCCTCGATATTTCGCGCACTGTCCGAATTATGGCCGCTGCTGGCAATCAGCTACCTGACCACCGCATGGTGGCGACAGCGCCGATGGTGAACGCGCGGCGTGTCCTGCGCCGGGCTTACGCTTTATAATGATCGGCCCACCCTTCATCAGACGAGGTCCCCCGTGAGCTACTACGAACGCCACGTATTCTTCTGCTGCAATCAGCGCGACAACGGCAAGAACTGCTGCAACGACCACGGTGCGAGCAAGATACGCGACTACGCCAAGGACAAGGTGAAGGAACTCAAGCTCAGCGGCAAGGGCAAGGTGCGCGTCAACATGGCAGGCTGCCTCGATCGTTGCGACGAAGGCCCGGTGATGGTGGTGTACCCGGAGGAAACCTGGTACACCTACGTCGACCAGGAAGACGTGGATGAGATCGTGCAGGAACACCTGTTGAACGGTCGGGTGGTGGAGCGACTCAAGATTTGACGACCGTGAAGGCGTGAACGAGTGAAGGCGTGAATGGGGTACTCCCTTCACGCTTTTACACCTTCACGCCTTCACATGGTCATTTGCCATGCCCCCCATCCCCGTCGAAACCGTACTTGTTCCCGGCCCTGCGGGCGGCATCGAAACCGACATCCAGGATCCCGGTGCCACGCGGCGCGGCGTCGCGCTGATCGCGCATCCCAACCCGCTGCAGGGCGGTGCCAAGGACAACAAGGTTGTCACCACGTTGGCGCGCACCTTGTCCGGACTGGGTTATGTCGCGCTGCGGCCGAATTTTCGCGGCGTGGGGGCGACGGCAGGCGCGCACGACAAGGGCATCGGCGAGACCGATGACCTGATCGCGGTGGCCGAGTACGCGATGGCGCGCTTTGCCACCCGCACGCTGCTGCTGGCCGGATTCTCCTTCGGCAGCTTTGTGCAGACGCGCGTCGCCAAACGCATCACCTGCGAGCGCATGATTCTGGTGGGCCCGGCGGTAAACCGTTTTGCCACCGAGACGGTGCCGGAAAACACACTGGTGATTCACGGCGAGCAGGATGACGTGGTGCCGCTCACCGCCGTGTTTGACTGGGCACGGCCGCAGAACCTGCCGCTGGTGG
This sequence comes from uncultured beta proteobacterium, assembly GCA_902825845.1. GTDB lineage: Bacteria > Pseudomonadota > Gammaproteobacteria > Burkholderiales > SG8-41 > UBA5216. Next base: position 4,000 of record CADECM010000017.1, on the reverse strand, counting down.
TGCTGCCCGGCGGCGATCACTTTTTTCACGGACGCCTGAATCTGCTGTCGCAAATTGTCGCGCGCTGGTGCGCATGACGTTGTTGGCGGTGCAGGGCCTGCGCAAGTCGTACGACGGCCGCGAGGTCGTCGCAGGGCTGGATTTTGAACTGGCGCCCGGCGAATGCTTCGGCCTGCTGGGACCCAATGGCGCGGGCAAGACCACCACGCTGCGGCTCACGCTGGGCCTCACGCGGGCCGACGCCGGTCACATCACGCTGCTGGATTACAACGTGGCCACGCATGCGCGCGAAGCGCGCGCCCGCGCCGGCGTGGTGCCGCAGATCGACAACCTCGATCCCGATTTCACGGTGCGCGAAAATCTGCGCGTCTACGGACGGTATTTCGGTCTGTCGCCCGCCGCACTGGACGAGCGCATCCCCGGCCTGCTCGACTATGCCGGCCTCACCGCGCGCGCCGATTCGCGCATTCAGGCGCTGTCGGGCGGCATGAAACGGCGTCTCACGCTGGCGCGTGCGCTGATCAACGATCCCGACCTGCTGTTCCTCGACGAACCCACTACCGGCCTCGACCCGCAGGCGCGGCACGTGATCTGGGAACGCCTGCGCCAGCTCATGCTGCGCGGCAAGACCCTGCTGCTCACCACGCACTTCATGGAAGAAGCCGAGCGTCTGTGCACCCGGCTCGCGATCATGGACCATGGCCGCATCATCGCCGTCGGCACGCCGCGCGAGCTGATCGCGGCACACATCGAGCCGGAAGTGGTTGAAGTCTACGGTGACGGCGCCGAAGCATGGGCAACTGCCGGCGGCAAACAACTCGCCGAACGCTGCGAAAGACACGGTGAAACGGTGTTCTGCTACACCCGCGATGCGCACGCGCTGGTGGCCGCATTGACGGATCGCGACGCGCATTCCGAGTTGCGCTACCTGCACCGGCGGGCGAATCTTGAAGATGTGTTTTTGAAACTGACCGGGAGGGAGTTGCGGGACTGACTTTGTTGACGGCTTCAATCTGTGAAAGTGTGACAGAGTGAAGGCGTGAATGCGTGAAGGCGTGAACGGGGTACCCCCTTCACCCCTTCACGCCATCACACCCCAGCACCTCGCATTCCCTAACCGCCA
>CADECM010000017.1:0-2777 GCA_902825845.1 uncultured beta proteobacterium | reverse complement strand
CCCCTTCACCCCTTCACGCCATCACACCCCAGCACCTCGCATTCCCTAACCGCCATGCAACCCTCCCTCCGCTTCCTCCACGTCTGGCGCCGCAACCTGCTGGTATGGCGCAAGCTGGCAATCCCTTCAATACTGGGCAATCTGGCCGATCCGCTGTTGTACATGGTGGGCCTGGGCTTTGGTCTGGGCAGCATGCTGCCACAGATGCAGGGCGTCAGTTACGTGGCGTTTCTGGCGGGCGGGGTGGTGTATTCGTCGACCATGAACACCGCGACGTTTGAAGCCATGTATTCGGCGTTTTCGCGCATGCATGTGCAGCGCACCTGGGATGCCATCATCAACGCGCCGCTGACGCTGGACGACGTGGTGCTGGGCGAATGGGTGTGGGCAGCCAGCAAGAGCCTGTTGTCGGGTTGCGCGGTGCTGGCGGTGGCGGCCGCGCTGGGCCTGGTCAACTCCGTGATGGCGCTGCTGATCGTGCCGGTGATTGTGCTGACCGGTCTGGTGTTCTCGGGTCTGGGCCTGATCATGACGGCGATCTCGCCGAGCTACGATTTTTTCATGTACTACTTCACCCTCGCCGTTACCCCGATGATGCTGATGTGCGGCGTGTTTTTTCCGCTGGAACAACTGCCCGCACTGGTGCAGGCCGTGGCGCAGGCGCTGCCGCTTACCCACGCGGTGGCCTTATCGCGCCCGCTGATGCAGGGTGCGTGGCCCGCGCATGCCGTGTGGCATGTGCTGGTGCTGGCGCTCTACGCCGGTGTAAGCTTCGGTATCGCGCGGCACTACCTTCGAAAACGAATTCTTAAGTAAATTCAATATGTTATGGGTTAAGTCGCTGCACATTGTGTTCGTCACCGCGTGGTTCGCGGGACTGTTCTACCTGCCGCGCATCCTGGTGAATCTGGCGCTGGAAGACAACGCCGCGGCGCGCACGCGCCTGCTGACCATGGCACGCAAGCTGTATCGCTTTATGTTGCCGCTGTCGATTTTGGCGCTGCTGTTCGGCCTATGGCTGTGGCTGGGGTACGGCATTGCCGGCGCGTGGCTGCATGCCAAGCTGGTGCTGGTTGTACTGCTGATCGGTTATCACCACGCGTGCGGCAGTCTGCTACGCAAATTCGAACAGGGCCGCAACACGCGCTCGCACGTGTGGTATCGCTGGTTCAACGAAGTGCCGGTGATTCTGCTGTTGCTGGTGGTGATCCTGGTGGTCGTCAAACCGTTCTGATGCGATGCGCGCGCTGATCCTTTTGCTGGTGCTGGCATGGCTGCCTGCCGCAGGTCACGGCGCCTCGAACATCATTGTTCAGCAGTCGCCGCTCGCCGGCTTCCAGTTCTACGACGGCAAGGCGCGCTGGGACGAGATGAAGGTCGGCGACGAACTGACGCTGGTGCGCGAACGCGACAACCTGCACGACGCCAACGCGGTGCGCGTCGAATGGAACGGCAGTCGCCTCGGTTACATCCCGCGCCGCGAGAACAGCGATGTGGCGCGGCAGATGGATCTCGGCGCAGCGGTAAAGGCACGCATCGTGCGCCTCACCACGGCGCGCAATCCGTGGCTGCGCGTGCTGTTCGAAGTCTACGTCGAACTGCAATGAACCCGTGACCGGCCTCGCACAATTTTTTGCCACCTGCCCGCGCGGACTGGAAGCGGTGCTGGCCGGCGAACTCGCCGCCTTGCAGGCGCAATCGGTCAAGGCGGTCGACGGCGGCGTGCAGTTCGCCGGACCGCTCGCGCTGGGCTATGCCGCCAATCTGTGGAGCCGCGTCGCCAGCCGCGTGCTATGGCGCGTGGGCGCCGCACGCTACCGCACCGAGCAGGACGTTTACGATTGCACCAAACAGATCGACTGGCCGAAGCTGTTTGCGGTGGAACGCACGTTGCGCGTCAACGTGTCCGCGATCAAGGCCCCGGTCAAGAGCCTGGACTTCGTCACGCTGCGCATCAAGGACGCGATCTGCGACGTGTTTCGCGCGCGCGGCGGCAAACGGCCCAGCATCGACACCCACGCGCCGGACGTGCGGGTGCATGCGTTTCTCACCGCGACAGATTGCACGCTGTACCTCGATACCTCGGGCGAGCCGCTGTTCAAGCGCGGCTACCGGCGCGAGGCGGGTGAAGCGCCTCTGCGCGAAAATCTCGCAGCCGGCATGCTGGCACTGTCGGGCTGGACACCTGGCGTTACGCTGCTCGACCCGATGTGCGGCAGCGGCACCATCCTGTGCGAAGCCGCTCAAATCGCCGCCCAACGCGCGCCCGGCATCGGTCGCGCATTCGGATTCGAAACGCTGCTGAATTTCGACGCCAAGGCTTGGGAAACGATGCGCGAGGCCGCCTACAAGTCTGAAAATAATTCAATAAAAACAAATATTTACGGGTCAGACCTGCGTGGCGATGCGTTGGCGCTGGCACGCGCCAATCTGGACGAACTCGATCTCGCGGACAAGGTGGCGCTGAAGCAGGCCAACGTGTTTGAAATGCCTGCGCCCGCTCCCACGGGCATCATCGTCACCAATCCGCCGTACGGCGTGCGCCTGGAAGACCGCGATGCGCTGGCAGCGTTTTATCCCAAATTCGGCGACGCGCTGAAACAGCGCTTCAGCGGCTGGACCGCCTACATCCTGTCCTCCGACATGCAATTGGCCAAAGGCATCGGCCTCGCGGCATCGAAGCGCACACCGCTGTTCAACGGTGCGCTGGAGTGCCGGCTGTTTGAGTACAAACTGGTGGCGGGCAGCATGCGGCGCGCGAAGCCGGCGGCGCCCCC
>CADECM010000016.1:24177-72291 GCA_902825845.1 uncultured beta proteobacterium | reverse complement strand
ACCAGGATGTAACCGACAAATCCGAAAAACGCCATCAGCAGAACATCGGTGCCGGAATTGTTAAGGCTGTAGACGCCAATTCCCATCATGGTCAGTATGATGGGAAACAACAGGCGGTACGGGACTTGCAGTAACTTGACCCAGATGCCGATCAACGGCAGGTTCAGCATTAGCAGCATCAGGTTGCCTATCCACATGCTTGCGATCAATCCCCAGAATAAATCCGGCCGCGCGGTCATCACCTGGGGGCCCGGCGTAATGCCGTGAATCATCATGGCGCCCAGCATCAAGGCCATCGATGCGCTGCCGGGGATGCCCAGTGTCAGCATTGGCACGAAGGTCGTTTGCGCGCAGGCATTGTTGGCGGATTCCGGACCGGCCACCCCCTCGATGGCACCTTTACCAAAGCGCGCCGGATCCTTGGCGAGCTTTTTCTCGACCATGTAGGACGTGAACGCGCTGATGGTGCCACCCAGACCCGGCAGCGGGCCGAAGGCGGCGCCGATCGACGTGCCGCGCAATATGGGTCCGAAACTGATTTTCAGATCCTCCCACCGCGGCATCAAACCTTTGATTTTTCCCTTGAGTATCGTCGGTCTGATCTGGACGCTGCCAAGATTCTTGACGATCTCGGTCATGCCGAACACGCCCATCGCCACCACGGCGATGCCGATGCCATCGGTCAGCTCGGGTACGCCGAAGGTGAATCGTGACTGCCCGGTGCTGACATCGATACCGACAATGCCGAACAGCAGGCCCATGATTACCATGGCTAGCGACTTGAGCAAGGACCCGGATCCGACAACGGAAGCGCACACCAGCGCCATCACCATCAGCGAGAAATACTCCGGCGAGCCAAACTTGAGCGCGATTCCAGCCAGCGGCGGCCCCACCAGCGCTATGATCAGCGTGCACACGCAACCTGCGAAAAAAGAGCCGATGCCTGCAATTGCCAGGGCTGCGCCTGCCCGGCCTTGCTGGGCCATCTGATGGCCGTCAAGCAGGGTGACGACAGAGGAACCTTCACCCGGAAGATTGACGAGTATGGCCGTGGTTGAGCCGCCGTAATCGGAACCGTAGTAAATACCAGCCAGCATGATGAGGGCAGACACCGGCGGCAGGGTATAAGTCAGAGGCAGCAGCATGGCCATGGTCGCCAACGGGCCGATCCCTGGCAGCACGCCAATCATGGTGCCGAGAAAAACGCCGAGAAAACAATACATCAGGTTCTGCAGTGAGAGCGCCACACTGAACCCGAGTAACAGATTGTGCAGAAGTTGTTCCATCAGTTGCTCCACCAGAACAAGCGGTAGGGCATCTCAAGACCATAGGAGAATATCGCCACGGCGCCTGCCGTAACAAGAATGCTCAGAATGAGGGTTTCCCGCCAATGGATGTCCTTGTGGGCGGCGGCGCAGCCGATAATCAGCACGATCAGGGACGGCACAAATCCCACTTCCGCTTCCATCAGCATTGCAAACAGAATCAGGGTCGCTGTCAGCACCAACCATGGGCGCATTGCCCAGGTGTGCGGCGCCAGGCTCTCGCTGTCCGTACCTTCGAGCTTGAATGATAGCCCGCCAATGACGACCCCGAAACCCATCATGATGCCGCCCAGCCAGGTCGGGAAATAACCGGGGCCCATTTGCAGTGCGGTACCCATCTCATAGTCGCGCGACAAATAAATTGCCAATGCACCCAAAGCAAGAAATAGAACGCCAGACGCAAAATCCTGGGAATTTCTGATTTTCAGCCGCACGGTATCTCCTCCCTGTTGTCGCCGGGGCAGGGCGCCGGCGCAGCCCCCATAGAATATCGCGATTTGACTCAACCTTCCCTATTTCGCGAAATCGCGGCTTGGGGGCGCTGGTAATCGCGCGCTCGTCCGCGGCGCGTCACGCCGTTCGATTTCATGGTTCGGATTGCGCGTGCAAACGCGTGCACTGGGGGGTGCGCCGAACTGCTGCTTGCAGCGGGCTGGAGATGACACAGTCTGTGACTGTCAGCCCGCCGCGCCATGGCGCAACCGCTAGAATTTCAGTCCGAGTTCCTTCACGGATTTCTCAAGTTCGGCATAGTCCCGCGCCAGTTCCGTCTTGAGTTGTTTCGGTGACATCGGATCGACGGCTTCACTGCCGCTGGCGGCGAGTCGCTGCTCTATCGCGGGGGCATTCATGCCCTTGCTAACGAGCGCGTTGAGCGCCGTTATGATTGCCGGTGATGTGCCCGCGGGCGCCCACAGATTGTAGCTGTTGGTAATGGAAAATCCTGGAAAACCCTGTTCTGCAACCGACGGCAGATCGGGCAATACGGGGACGCGCTTGAGGCCCAGCGTTGCGAGTCCACGGACTTTTCCCGTCTTCATGGCGGCAATCGCGGACATGGCGCTGGTGGCGGCCATGTTGATTTCGCCGCCCATCAAAGCGAGGATCGAGGGGGCGCTGCCTTTGTATGCAACATACTTCAGCTTCATATTGGACAGGGACGCCAGCCGTTGCATGCCGATATGGACCGTGCTTCCTATCCCGGAACTACCGGAATAGGTGACGGTTCTCGATTTCGCATAGTTGACCAACTCCTTGACCGACTTGACGGGCAAGCCGGTGTTCGCCAACAGAATATAGGGCTGTGAGGTGGTACGAACTACAGGGTCAAAAGTCTTCAGCACGTCGAACGGCACACGCTTGGTCGCCCCCAGCAGCAGCAGGCCGAAACCGTTCTGATACAGGGTATAACCGTCGGGTTCCGCCTTGGACGCATACGTGGTGGCGATTACCCCGCCTCCGCCAGGCCTCGGTTCCACCACGACGTTCTGGCCCAGTTTTTCACTCATGATTTGCGCCGTAAGCCGCGCCACCATGTCGGAACCCGCGCCGGGCGCCACGCTGATGACGATTCGAATGGGCCGCGAGGGATAGCCCGGCGGCTTGTCCTGTGCGAGCGACACACTGCAGCAAGCGATTGCAACCGGCGTCAGGCAAAGCCTCAAATTGCGGGACGTGATTTTCATGGATGTGTCTCCTCGGATAAATTTGCGGTGCGAGTTCCCCGTGGGTCAGCCTCCGGACTGCCGTGCTGCGCCTGCAGCAGACGGGTTCTGATGCAGGCCGGCGTGTTGCCGCGGCCCTGCTGTTGATTATCAAAGATATGATAGGAGATATTTTCGGTTTGCGAGTTACGTAAAAACACTCAGGCAGATGACAAGGCTCCGCAGTTGTGTGCCCTGTTTGCCGGCCAGCAAGTGCCTTGCGGGACTATAATGCCGCCACGCAGAGGCCTCTGTCGGTGTCTTAGCCAGCTGCGGTCCCGATGGTGTAGTTGTGCAGGCGTCCTCGCTGGGTGTCTGCCGAGAATGTTGAGAGCCTGCAATGTCTGACACGAATGCAACGGCGGTCGCGAGGCCTGCCATGAGTTCCGCGCTTGCGCGGTTGGGCCGATTTATCCTGTTTTTGTGCACCGCCGGCTGGCTGTTTCCGCACACGTGCACTGAAGGCATGGATCTCAGCAGCATTCAGCGTGATCATCTGGCAAACAATTCATGAGCGGATGTCTGCGTTGTGCTGCGTGCTCTACCTCAAGTTTTCCGGCGGCATGTCCTGTGCAGGCAGGCGCGCGCTGTATGCGAACCGTAAGCGTATCAGCCCAGGGTTCCATGACCCGAACGACATGGTAATGGATGCGTCTCCCCGGGTATGCGGAACGAAGGCAGTAACCATCGCTCGCCTGCCAATGGGCGATAGCGTCGGTTGATTCCGGCTATCGCAAGTGAGGCAGGAATACTTGCACAAAAAACACAGATCGGCGCCTGCACGCCACAGGGCAGAAAAAGGGTCGAGGCTTACTCCACCTTGATGCCCGTGGACTTGACCACTTTTGCCCACATCGCGGTTTCCCGCAATATGGTCGCGCGCATCTCCGCGACGGGATTGCCGACCGCTTCCGATCCGCCAACCAGTACCGCCGCAATCACGTCCGGCCGGCGCAGGACTTTCGCCACTTCGGCATGAATGCGCTCGATGACACGCGGCGGCACGCCGGCCGGCGCAAACAAGCCCACCCAGCCGTCCACGCCATAACCTGGCAATCCGTTTTCCGCGATGGTCGGCAGGTCCGGCATTGCCACGGAACGCTTTGCACTGGTCACCGCTATGGCGCGCAATCTGCCAGGTTTGACGTGGGGCAGGGCCGACGGCGGTGTGGCAAAGGACATTTGTGTCTCGTTGCCGACGGCAGCCACCACGGCCGGGCCGCCGCCCTTGTACGGCACGCTGATGATGTCCACGCCGGCTGTCATCTTGAACAGTTCCACTGCAAGCTGGTTACCCGTGCCCACGCCGGGGTGCGAATAACTCAGTTTGCCGGGTTGCGCCTTGGCCCTGGCGATGAGTTCCTTTATCGACTTGATCGGTTGTGACGGATGAACCACCACCATGTTGCCATATTTGATCAATTGCGTTATCGCGGGCAAATCGCGAATCGGGTGAAACGGCAGCGACGGATAGACGCTGCTGTTGATGGTCATGGGTCCCTCGGTCGTGACCAATAGCGTATGGCCGTCGGGCGCGGCCTTGGCAACGATATCGCTTCCGATATTGCCGCCGCCGCCGCCGCGGTTATCGACAACAACGGTTTCGTTCAGCGTGGCCGGCAAATGCTTGGCCAGTATCCGCGCCGTAAAATCCGTGGATCCGCCGGGCGGGAAGGTAACGACGAGGCGTATCGGTTTGGTGGGATACTGTTGCGCTTGTGCGCCAAACGTCAGGCCCAGGGTTGCGGCAAGGGAAGCAACAACAATTGCTGATTTCATGACTGATCTCCTCCAGCGTGTAAGTGTTTTGCCTGCCGCTAGAACATGGCGGCACGCCTATTTTTTGCAGCATGGTACGACACATCCGGCGAGTACTGCATACGGCCTAACGCGTTCGGGTCGACGTTCCTGATCGTGATGGCGCTCAAGCAGCATTTTAGCATTGATGAACGGCAGCGGCCGGACCGGTATTCGTTTCGGGCAACTGCGCGGAAACACAGTCCCCTTGGTAAATGCGTCCGTCTGTGCCATCACAGCGTCACGAAGCTGTTAACGTTGAACGGGCGATCGTGGATACGCGGGCAGTCCCTTGATCATTCCGCCAGTCACTTCCCTCCAGGTTTGCGGGCGAGAAAATTGCCGGGCGAAACTCTGCATTTCAGCATCGAGTCAGACGGCGATTGGTTTGACGGAGCTGCGGTGCTATCCTAATCCCAAACAGCAGGAGGTCACATGATGAGAGGGTTCGCCATGCACAATCGCATTCTCACGGCTGCTGCGCTGGTAGTGGTTTCCACCGTGTGCGCCGCGCAGCAGGATTATCCCAGGAAGCCCATTCGCTGGATTACACCCTATCCGCCGGGTGGCAGTACCACTGCGTTATCGCGTCTGATCGGCGAGAAATTGAGCGTGGCATTCGGACAAAACGTGATCATCGACAATCGCCCCGGCGGGAATACGATGATCGGGGCGGACGCTGTCGCAAAAGCAACGCCGGACGGCTACACCCTGTTGCTGGGAGGCAACGCCCAGCTTGTACTGAGTCTGCTGATGCAGCCCCCCTTCGATATCTTCAAGGATTTCGCGCCGGTAACGATCATCGCCAAAACCAACTACATCCTGGTCATCAATCCCGCGACACCGGCAAACAACCTGCAGGAATTCATTGCCCATGCCAGGGCGCGGCCTGGAAAACTCAATGTCGCTTCGGTCGCCACCGGCAGTTCGCAACACCTGATGGGGGAACTGTTCAATCTCATGGCTGGCGTTCGGATGCAGCACGTGCCGTACAAAGGCGGGCAGCAAGGCATCGTTGATCTCATGGGCGGCAATGTGCAAGCGTCCTTTTCCAATGCCATCAACGTGATTCCCCACATCAAGGCGGGGCGGCTCAGGGGACTGGCGATTACCGGTGACAGGCGCACGGCGGCGTTACCGCAATTGCCCACCTACTCGGAAGCCGGCCTGCCAGGCTACGATCCGAAGAACTGGCAGGGGATGTTGACGACCGCTGGCACGCCCGTCGCCATCGTCAACAGACTATCGGCCGAGGTGGGCAAGGTTCTGGCGATGCCTGTGATCAAGGAGCGCTTGCTCAGCTCCGGCATGGAGCCCCACCACAGCGGCCCGCAGAAGATGTTGGAGCAGATGCGGGCGGACTATGCCGAGAATGCCAAAACCATCAAGGCGGCCAACATCAAAGTCGAGCATTGATGCGCCGCGGGGCAGATCGACCGGGGACGAGGCTGGTCCGATTCTCTGTCCCGGTCGCGGCTCATTGGCTGTCGCCATGCCACGCAATAGGGCACGCAGGCGCATTCCGCGATCTCACGCCATGATGCGGCTGCGGTGCCAATACGCCATGTACCGTTCCGACTATCCTTGGCTCGTGGGATAAGCCTCTGGAGAACAGCGCAGTTGCCGTCAATTGCTTTTGATGCCGAGCTTGCGAATAATGGGCACCCATTTTTTTCGTTCCGCCGCGACGTACTCGACGAGTTCGCGAGTCGTTCCCCCCAGCACGTCCACCCCCAATCTTGCCATTTGCGCCTTGTACTTTGGATCATTCAGAACGGCATTGAGATCCCGATTGAGGCGGCTGATGATCGGCGAAGGCGTGGCGCCCTGCACATACATGCCGTAGGTAATCGCGGCGCGGAAATCGGGCATGCCGCTTTCGGCAAATGTAGGCAACTCGGGCATGATGCTTAGGCGTTTCCTGCCGGCCACGGCTAATGCCTTCAGACGGCCAGTCTTGGACTGGCTTTCCGCCAATCCCGCATTCTGGAATATCATTTGAATTTCTCCGCCCATGATTGCAGCGGCCACAGGACCGGCCCCCTTGAACGGCACGTGCACAATGTCGATGCCCGCGGCTGCCTTGAACAACTCTCCGGCCAGATGCATGGAGGTACCGACACCGCCGGATCCAAAATGCATGGATTTGGGGCGTTGTTTGGCCAGAGCAATCAACGATGCCACGTTGGTTGCCGGGGAGGACGCGCCCACTATGAGCACCAGAGGCACTTCACCCACCAGCACAACTGCCGCCAGATCCTTGTCCGGATCGAAAGACAGTGCGCCCTGATACAGCGTCGGGTTGTTTGCAATGCTCGCCAATGACGCAAACAGCAAGGTGTAACCATCCGCTTCACTGGCGACGGTTGCCGCTGACGCCAAGTTTCCACCTGCGCCGCCCTGGTTTTGCACGACTATGGGCTGCTTCCAAAATAGATGCAGCTGCTCGGCGAGCCGTCGCGCATTCAGGTCGGCGCCACCCCCCGGCGCGAAAGGCACGATCAACCGCACGGACTTGGCGGGAAACTGTGCCGCCGCCGACGGTGTTGCGGTAGCGAGCAGCAATGGGGCGGCGCAGGGTGCCGCAACGATCCGCAGCACACGGCCCCATCGAAATGGCGGTTTCATGGTTTTCTCCTCCGGCAATGCTTGTTTATTTGTATTTCGGACAGGATGGCGCGCAGTGCTGCCCGGTGCGGGCGCGCATCCGCGATTGGCGTGCAGACTTACTTCACCAACCCGACGTCACGCAAGAACTCCCGCTGCTCCTGATTGTCCTGCGCGAGGAACGCGATCGATTCCGTGCTCCCCATGATCTTGTGCTGCCAGTAATTTTCCGCCAGTTCCTTTTTCCACGCGGCGTCCCCGGTGGCGCGCTGGACGGTGTTTTCCCAGTAGGCAATTTGCGTGCGTGACATATTCTTCGGGCCGACTAAGACACGATAGCTCGACACGTCTACGTTGAATCCCTGTTCTTTCCACGTCGGCACGTCGGCGAGAACGCCTGGCAACCGTTGTGGTGCGGTGTGCGCGATCATGCGCACTTGCTTGTTGCGCAGCAGCGATGCACCAAACGCGGCAGATATCGGCACCACGTCGATATGCCCGCCCAGCAGTGCCGTGGTGGCGGCACCGCCGGAGGGGAATATGACGTTCTTCATTTTCTTCAGATCGATGCCCGCGGCTTTCAGCGCCACGGCAGCGCCCTGATGGTTGGGGCCGCCGATGCTAGTGGCAATACCGTAGCTGATCACGGTGGGATCGCGTTTCATGAAGTCGACAAGCTGTTTGCCGCTCTTGATCGGCGAATTGGGTTTTACGGTTACCGAGATGTATTCCTTGAACAGGTGAACCACGGGCGTGAGCGTGGTGTAGCTGGGGCCGTGCCCGGCAATATTGTTGGTAAGCAGTGAGCGTGATGCGAGAACAAGATAGTGCCCGTTGCCGGGGTGTTGATTCACATAAGCATAGGCGATGGCGCCGCCGCCGCCCGGTTTGTTGACCACGCTGGCCGCCGTGGGTATGTGCTTGGCAAGGATTTTGACGAAGATGCGCAGGATGCGGTCCGAGCCGCCGCCGGGCGCGTTGGTTGCGATGAGTTCAACGGGTTCGCTCGGTTTCCAATCCTGGGCGGCGGCGGATGCGGCCACAGCCGCCAGCAGACTGGTCGCCGACAACAACCAGGCGGGGCGCCGGCGTTGCGGACGCGAAAGGCGGCTATCGGTGTATGGCCATGTCATCTTCTATTTCCTTGCCAGCGATGATTGTGTCGGCTGATCGAAAAATCAGTTGATCTTGAGCTTCACGTCCTGCGCAACCTTGCCCCACTTGGCATATTCGACTTTCAGGTACTCGCCAAAGGTCTTGGGGTCTGTGGCTACAACATAGGTGCCCACACGGTTGATCGCGGTCTTGACGTCTGCCCGTTGCAACAGCTGGGTGACCTCGCGGTGGATGCGGGCGATGGCGGCTTCGGGCGTGCCGCGCGGCGCGAGCAGCGCGGTCCACAGTTGCGCGTCGTAGCCGGGCACGGTCTCGCCGATGCTGGGAATATCCGGCAGCTCGGGCGAACGTTGGGCACTGGTTACCGCAATAATGCGCAGTTGGCCGGCTTTGTGATTGTTGATGATGCTTGAAATGCCCAGACAACCGACCTCGATCTGGCCGGCCAGCAAGTCGGCGCGCACCGGGCCGCTGCCTTTGTAAGGGATGTGCAACATGTCGATTTTGGCCATGGACACGAACATGGCCTGAAACATGTGTTGTCCGCCTCCATTTCCCGACGAGGCGTAATTGATTTTTCCCGGATGCTTGCGTGCCAGTGCGATCAGTTCCTTGACAGACTTCACGTTCAACGACGGGTGCACGGTCAATCCGTAGGGTTGGCTGCCGACCTGCATGATGGGGGCAAAGTCAGCCAGCGGATCGAACTTTACCTTCTTGTACAAGTGCGGCACGATGACATGCGGTGTCCCCGTGGCCAGCAAGGTATAGCCGTCCGCGGCGGCGGTTGCGGCGAGTTCCGTCCCGATCAGGCCGCCGGCGCCAGTGCGGTTGTCGATCAGAACCTGCTGACCCAGAACCTCAGGCAATTTGTTGACAACGATTCGTACGACCACATCCGTGGCGCCGCCGGCGGAAAACGGAAGAATGACGCGCACGGGTTTGGTGGGATAGGTTTGCGCAATTGCCGCCCCTGTTGTGACCAGACACCCGACAACGACGTTGACCCATTTGTTCAGTGCGGAATGTTGCATGGAATCTCCATTTCAGATTATTTCAGGGCCGGCGACCGTGCAACCGGCCAGGCGCAATTCTACATGGCCTGCTGCCGGGCGTTGCCACGGGCCAACATATCAGCGCGCAGTGTATCGCCCGCGAGGTACGATCATTTGGCGCCCACAGTCTATTCAACCGGCTTGCACCTGGTGATCAGCGTGGTTTGATGCCCGCTTCCCTGACGACGGTTGTCCACTTCTGTGCCTGGGACTTGATGTAGCCGGAAAATTCAGCCGGGCTGCTCGCAATGACTGCAGACCCTTCGCTGGCCAGCCGTTCAGTGATGTCCGGACTGCGCAGCGCGCGAACGATTGTCTTGTGCAGATACTCGACGATTGGCGCGGGCGTTCCGGCCGGCGCGAGCACGCCGAACCACTGATCGGACTGGTATCCCTTCAGGCCGGCCTGGGACATCGTCGGGACATCCGGCAGCACTTTCGCACGGTAATCGGTAGTCACGCCCAACGGGCGCATCCGGCCTGAGCGGATGTGCACGATTGCGGAGGTGAGGCTGGGAAAAATCAGATCGATTTCGCCCGTCAACAGGCTGACCATACTGGGTCCGGAGCCCTTGAACGGCACGTGCACCCAATTGATCTTCGCCATGCTTTTGAAGAGTTCGGCGGACAGGTGCGGATTGGAACCGGGACCGGCCGACCCGCACACCAACCCACCCGGACGTGCCCGCGCAAGATCAATCAGCTGTGTGACGCTTTTTGCCGGCACTGCCGGATGGACCACAAGCACATTCGGCAGTGACACGGCCTGCGATATCGGCTGCAGATCCTTGAAGACATCGTAAGTCGGACGCTTGAAAATACTTGGAATAATGGTCAGCGTCGATATGCCCATCAGCAGCGTATAGCCGTCCGGCGCGCTGCGGGCAACAAGCTCGTTGCCGATCATTGAGCCGGCGCCGGGCCGGTTGTCCACCACCACTTGCTGGCGCATCAGTTCGCCGAGTTTCTGTGCAAGGATACGGGCGGTGATGTCGGTACCGCCGCCGGGCGATGACGGTACCACCAGCCGAATCGCGCGGTTCGGATAATCCTGCGCCAGGGCACACTGTGTCGCGGTGCCAGCCAGAAACAGTGCCGCGGCAGCCCATTTGCTTTTCATACGACCAATCCTCCGCTGCCTGATAAATGAAAGTGTGATACGAAAATAGCGGCGATGATACCCGGAACTGTCGAGCGGCATGCTCTACATTCGCAGCCGGTTTCCCGGGCTGAAGTATGTGGCTTAGGCGGAGGCGAAATCAGTACGGATGTTCACCTAGTGTCCTGAGTCAGAAATTCGTAGCTGAATTCTTTTGCCCGTTTGCCGATACTTTGTCGCGCTCCTCACCGGGTGCCCAACCCTGCCTCGTCGCGCTTTGCGTTTCGTCAAACAGGCAGAAGAATTCGGAGAGTCCATCTTTCTGCCCTAATATTGTTCTACGAATTTCTGACTCAGGACCCTAGCCAATTACACCAAGCGACAAGGATCGGCGAGTGGCATTCAATGTAAACGATGTTTGACGAGCGGAATGTCACGGCGCACTGGATTGTCGCAGTGCGAGTATCGATACCGCAAACCAGCCATGCCAGCCACGGATAGCGGACAACGGCTAGCGCGGAGGCGCGTGTGACAGCAGATGTGTGCACCTATCTGAATCCGGTTTTACGCGCTTTTACCAGGAGAGGAGTTGGCATGTATGGTTCGCGGCCGCAATCGCGCCGGTGCCGGTTGTCGACCACATCTATGCCGCGATTCAAAAGTCGCTACAATTGCCCACGCCCCGCTTATTTTGTTCGGGCAAGTGCGCTGGGGCGAACCGGTGAAGGCCGCCAAAGTAAAGCGGGAATAAGGTGTCTGCGTTACCGAACAAACAACGGAGGACGACATGAAGATTGTCTCGATTGGTGTTGTGTGGGGTGCTGCGATGTTCGGTGGCGTGTGGGGCACCGCCTGTGCCGCCGCGACGGACTACCCGGCACGTCCGGTGCGGCTGGTGATCGCGCAAACGCCGGGCTCGTCCATAGACGCCATGGGCCGCGTTGTCTCCACCAGGATGAGTGAATTTCTGGGACAGCAATTGGTGGTGGACAATCGTACCGGCGCGGGCGGCACCATCGGCGGCGGCATTGTCGCGCATGCCGAACCGGACGGCTACACCATTTTCGGCGCGGCCACGGCGTCGCAGGTGATCGGACCGCAGCTCTACAAATCGTTGGTCAACTACGATCCGTTCCATGATTTCGCACCGATTTCGATGTTTGCCGTGACTCAGAATATTTTGGCGGTGAATCCGAAAACGCCTTTTCGCAGTGTCAAGGATCTGCTGGCGTATGCAAAGGCCAATCCCGGCAAGCTCAACTGGGCAAATGCCGGATCGGGGTTTCAGAGCCACCTTGCCGGCGTGTTGTTCACGCACATGGCGAATATCAAGGCGCTGCATGTGCCGTACAAGGGAGCCGGCGCGTCGCTCAGTGCCGTTGTCGGCGGCGAGTCGAACGTCACCCTAGTGCCTGCGCCATCCGTGGTCGGCCACCTCAATGCCGGCAGATTGCGCGCGTTGGCGATGGGTGGTGAAAAGCGATCGGCGCAACTGCCCAATATTCCTACCGTCATCGAATCAGGTGTTCCGGGATTCATCTCGAACGGCTGGGGCGGCATCGTCGTTCCCGCCAAGACGCCTGCGGCCATTCGCAACAAGCTCTACGATGCGGTTGTGAAATCGATGGCCGATCCGGCAACCAACGCGGCCATGGTTAAAATCGGCGCCGAACCAATGGCGACAACTGCCGCCGAATTTGCCGCCGTGATCAAGCGCGACTGGAAGTTGTTCGGCGACGCCATTCGCGTTTCCGGCATTAAGCCGAACTAGACGGATATACTATAACCATATGATTTTATTGTATTTTTTGAAATTTCTTCATTGAAAGACGACGAGCGGGACAGCCCAGTCTGGCCACGCCGTAACGGCGCCACTGCAAACCGACGCCGGCATCGTGAGGCATTTGCGTAAACGCGCTGGCGCGCTGGCGCGCTCCGCATGCGCTCGCTTTACTGGGCGCGTGTGCGGCCGACGGGTTTCAGTGCGAATACTTCTAGAACTCATTTCATAAATATGCGCACACGTGAATATTTATGAAATGAGTTCTAGTTTCTTGCGTAGCCCGGCATTTGCCGGCGCACCGTTGTAATCGGACCAATCGCGGACCGGATGTCGCAATCGTCTTCGGCGGGTTGCAGCACGCAGGCTATGGCTCTGGACGATGCTTCTCCTCAATGGACGGGTCGCTTTGATCCGGCCACAGGCTCTTGCTCCAAAATCGGATAACGGCAACCACCAATGCCATAATCAGCAAGAACAGCCATGCGGAATCCCAAGTGCGGAACCACTCGCTCCACGCATCGAAATCAAAAATACCGCTCATCAAGTCCTCTTGTGCGCCGAATGAAATCGACGACAGCCGCAAGTTTTACAATTCGCTGAGAATAGAGTGACGAGCGCACGGACGGTATTCGGAAAGACACTGAGTAAATTTACGTACAAGTCCGTATGAAGGAATTTGTCTTTTTAGTAGATGGCTTGATCTGGGGGCACGTAAATGTTGGTGGATTTTCCCGGTATGGGCACTCGGCGCTCTATGGCAACAGATGCAAGAGACGCCATTTTGTTTTGTGTGTGCTATCTGGCGCTGGACTGGGCGAGCTTTAGTTATCCGCTGGGCCCCTTCAATATTACGCCCTGGAATCCACCACCTGGATTAAGTATTGTGTGGATGCTGCTCGGTGGCTTGCGCTACGCCCCGGTGGTGTTTACCGCAATTCTTCTGGGGGACGTGCTGATTCGTCATGCGCCAGGCGGGATGCAACTGTCGATACTCACCTCGTTGGTACTGGCCGCGGGCTGCACCGGCATCGTGGCGATGCTCAAATTGCGTTTCAATTTCAACGGTCACTTGCGCGAGACGCGGCAACTGTGGAATTTTGTGCTGGTTACCGCCGGCGGCGCGGCCATTGTCGGTCTTGCCTACGTCACTATCCTGTGGTTTTCGGGTTTTCTCGTCGTCGGCTCGTTCACGGATGCGGTGTTTCGATACTGGCTGGGCGATACCGTAGGCGTTCTGGTCACGGCGCCCTTGCTCATGGTTGCCGCGAGTCCCGAGGGGCGCAGGCAACTGATCCATTCCCTCGCCAAACCAGAAACGGCGCTGCAGTTCATTACCCTGGCGGGGTTGATCTTTTTCATATTTCACAAAGGTAACCCTCCGCACCAGTACTTCTATCTCCTGTTTCTGCCACTCATCTGGATCGCCTCCCGCAACGGATTGAGCGGTGCAGTCGCCGCTTCCGGCGTCGTTCAGCTTGGCGTCGTGCTGGGGTCTCAAATAGGCGCCTTGCAAGTGATCGCCGTTGTGCAATTGCAGGCACTGGTAACCGCGCTGACGCTGACCGGTCTTGCGCTGGGGATCATTGTCGACGAGCGCGAGCGCGCCGTTGATGACCTGAAGCGTACCTTGCGCCTGGCCGCTGCGAGTGAAATGGCAGGTGCCATCGCGCATGAAATCAACCAGCCGCTTGCTGCGATGCACAACTATGGCAATGCCTGCCAGATCATGCTGCGGCAAGGCAAGGATGGTCTTTCGTTTTCGCAGTTGGAGACTACCGTAGACAAAATGCTGGTGGAATCCAAGCGCGCCGCTGAAGTCGTGCGACGGCTGCGCGATCTGTTCAGAAGGGGATCCATACATCTCGAACCGGTCAAAGTCGGTATACTGTTGAAGCGCGCAGACGACATTGGCAAAGCGCTCGGCGAAGCGAGCGGCGTACGTTTCGCGTTGGACAGCAAGGACGGCGAACGCACGATATTGGGAGACCCGGTGCAGATTGGACTGGTGCTGCGCAATTTGATTGCTAATGCCGTCGAAGCCGTGGCAGAGCTTCCATCCGGAGAGAAAGCAGTGACGGTTACAACCCATATAATGCGCGGCGGCCGCATCGTGTTCCGCGTCGCGGATACCGGCACGGGCCTGTCGCCGCAGGCACGCCAGCGCCTGTTTGAACCGATTTCCACCAGCAAGGTGTCGGGCATGGGGATCGGATTGTCCATCTGCCGCACCATTGCTGAAGCGCACGGCGGCTTGCTCTATGCGGCCGATACGCCGCACGGTGAATTCAATCTGGTATTGCCAATGGGGGGCGGCAATGAATGATGCGGCAGAAAACGCGGGGACTGTGTTTGTCATCGACGACGACGAGCCGATGCGCGACTCACTGGCGTTGATGCTGGGGCTGCTCGGTTACCGGTCCGCCTCCTTCGCCAGCGCGGAAGCCTTTCTCGCCGCGTTCCAGGACAACTGGACAGGCTGCGTCGTGGCCGATCTCAAGCTTCCCGGCATGAGCGGCATAGAACTCCAGGCCGAATTGCAATCGCGTGGCAGTGCCTTGCCCTTTGTCATCATTACCGCGCACGGCGGCGTGTCCTCGGCGCGCACGGCCTTTCAGGCGGATGCCGTGGATTTTCTGGAAAAACCGTTTGACGAGGCGGTTCTGAAAGCGGCCATCGACAAGGGTTTGAAGCGCGAGTCGGATCGCGTGCGGCGCGAGCAGGCGGCAAGCGAAGAAACGGCCAAACTCGCCAATCTTACGGCGCGCGAGCGCGAAGTTCTGCAGGAAGTCGGCAAAGGCCTGCATGCCAAGGAAATCGCGCGCGTGCTGGGTATCAGTCCGCGTACCGTGGAGGTTCACAAGGCCAGCCTGATGGACAAACTGGGCGCGCGCAACGTTGCGGAACTGGTGCGCTTTGCGCTGATCGCGGAAAAACGTATCGCGTGACGCCTGTTGGCACATAGTACGCGGGTGTTCGTATCAACTTTCGGCGCCGCGGGTGCCTGTGTGCGTGGCGCCGCATCGGCTTGGAGCGTTTGAAAATGAATAATATTATCCTCACCGCCAAGAACGACAGGCGCGTCGAGTTTTATGATGGCGCCACTCACCAAAAGCTGTGCGCGCTCGACATGCCCGCGCCGGTTCACGAACTCGCGCTGTCTCCCGATGGCGCCCGCGCCTACGGCTCCGTCTTTGGCGGCGGGGTGTTTGGCCGTAACAAGGACCCGGATCATCGCGTGGTCGTCATCGACCTCGCCGCGCGCGCGATAGACGGCTATATCGATGCCGGCGCCTATCTGGCACCGCATGGACTGATGTTCAGTGCAGACGGCCTGCTGTGGGTGACGGCGGAATTGAACAACGCGATTCTCGGCATCGACGTTGCCCGGCGCAAGGTGGTGGCCGCGATCGATATCGGCGGCGCGGCACACTGGCTGACACTGTCCTCCGACGGCAGACGCGCCTATGTGTCGCACAAACAGACGTCCTGTCTGGGCATCATCGATCTGCTGGCGCGCCGCGTGGTGGGACAGGTTGACATCCCCAACCGCTGTGAAGGACTGGCATTGTCCAGTGACGGCATGCGGTTGTACGTTGCCTCGCACAGCGCGCCGGAACTGAATGTCATCGATACGCGCAGTGACAAGCTGATCAAGCGCCAGCGGGTGGAAGGGGGCAGCGAAGATCGAAATCAGCTGCGCCGCGTGCGCATTTCCCCGGATCAGCGCTGGTTGCTGTTTTCCTCGCATGCGGACGGCAATGTCGCCGTTTTCCGCTTGCCGGATCTGCAACAGACCGCGTTGATCAAGGTCGGCAAGGCGCCGATGGGATTTGGCTTTCCCGGGCAGCCCGACCGTGCGCTGGTGTGCAATCACGACGATGGCGTGGTGTCGCAACTCGATCTTGCGAGCGGACAAGTCAGCAGCGACTTCGCGACCGGTAGTGGCTGCGAGTTTGTCGAATACTACGGTACGACCTGAATTGCACGCGAACGGCAGAAACGAATGTTATTAAGTTATTGATTATAAACAATAAATTATGGGACGACCAAACGGAAAGGTTACCTTCATCACCGTTGCCGGGGCTGGCATCGCGAAGGCGAGCGCTTTGGCATTTGCGCGCAAAGGCGCGCAAGTGGCCTTGGCCGAAATTCGAACTGAACAAGGACGCGCCACTGAAGAGCAAATACGCGAAGCGGGTAGCGATGCCTTCATTGATGAAACGGACGTCACGCAGGACGAATCGGTGAAGTGCGCCATCGACGCGGCTACCGCGCCGGCGACAGTGCGTACCGAGCGCTCGATGGCGCGCTGGGGAAACCAGGAATCGAGCGCGCCCAAACCATCGGCGGATGCACAGGCGCGCAATGCCGCGAATCGAAAACTGTATCCCTTCTCGGTTGCCGAGTCGGAGGATATTGCGGCGGTCGCGCTGTTTTTCGCGTCCAATGAATCCCGCGGCATTGCCGGCACGGTCATTCCCGCGGGCGGCGGACGCTCGAGCTGTGTGCGCAGTTTGCCGACCGGGTAATCTGTCAGGGGTTTGCGGCTGCCGCGCCTTATTGGCACGGGCTGCCGCGGACATGCCGCTCAAGCCACGCTGAATTCTGACAATGCCCGAGTCGATCCCCGCGGAACTGGTCGCGCTGCGACAGCGCGCCGAACAATTTGCCAGTGCCGTGCTGATTCCTGCGCAGCGCGAGCTGGCCGAGGGCCGCGCGCTGCCGGATGCCGTGCGCGGCAACGTTACCCGCGCCGCGCGCGACGCCGGTTTTTTCAAAATGACGCAGCCGAAAAATGCCGGCGGCAGCGAGGCTGGGCCACTGGCGATGACGGTGGTGCGCGATACATTGGCCGGATTCAACACCGGCCTCGATGCCTGGGTTTTTGGTCCCGGTCCCGGCGTGTTGTCCGGTTGCGCGGAACCGTTGCGCTCGCGGTATCTGCTGCCGCTGCTGAACGGCGAGAAGCGCGCGGGCTTCGCCTTTACCGAACCCGGCGATGCGGCGCATTTCACGCGTGCCGTGATGGCTGCCGACGGAAGCTATGTCGTGTCCGGGCGCAAGTCCTATGTGACCCGCGGCGGCGATGCCGATTTTCTGAATGTGTTGGTGGACGTCGAAGGCGAGGGGCGTGCCATGCTGGTTATTGACGTTCACGCGCCCGGTGTCGTACTGGAGCAGCGTTTCGATTCACTCGACGGCAGTCACCACGCGGCGTTTCGCTTTGACGCAGTGTGCGTGCCGGCGGACCACCTCATCGGCCGTGCCGGCGAAGGCATGCCGCGCGCCCTGCGGCAGATCGGCGATACGCGCCTTGCGATCGCGGCGAAGGCGGTGGGGCTGGCGCGCTGGAGTGTGGAATTTGTGCGCGCGCACCTGCAGGCGCCGCACCATTCGGGCGTGGCCCTCGGTGCGCGCGAGGGCGTGCGGTTACGGTACGCGGAACTGCGCATACGCACCTTTGCCGCCCGCAGCATGGTGTATCGCACGGCAAGACTGGCAGAGGCTGGCGCGAATGTTGTGAACGAAGGCATCGCCAGCAAGGTGTATGCCACCGAAACCGTGGGCGAGGTCGTCGATACTGCCATTCAACTTGTCGGCGGCAACGCACTGATCGTCGGTCATCCGCTGGAGCGTCTCTACCGGGAGGTGCGCGCGCTGCGGCTCGCCGAAGGCGCGAGCGACGTTTTGCGACTGAATCTGGCGCGCGGCAGTCTGGATCTGAACCTGGGCGTACTGTGAACCAGGCCACCCAAACCCGGTCGAGCGGGCAACTGTAAAGCGCGGGGGAACATCATGCTGTTGGATCGTTACGGTTTGGCATTGTCGACATCGGCGCAGGCCGCGCGCGACGCTTATGTCGAGGGGGCTGATTGCGTCCTGTCAGCGGTGGCGGGACCCGAGGCGCATTTCAGACGGGCACTTGAAGTCGACGCGAATTTTGCGCTGGCGCATGCCGGGCTGGCGCGCGCGCTGTTTCTCGCGGCACAGTCGCGGGAGGCGCGGGCCGCGGCGGCCACCGCGCGAGAACTGGCCGCCCGCGCGTCACCGCGAGAGCGCAGCCATGTCAATGCCATTGCGCTGTCCATCGAGGGCAAACCGCCGCAAGCGCTGACCGCAACGCTGGACCATATCGCTTTGTTTCCACGCGATGCCATGGTGCTCGCGCCCGCGACCGGCGTTTTTGGCCTGATCGGTTTTTCGGGCCGCCAGCAACGGGAGCCGGAGTTGCTGGAGTGGCTGCGCGGCCTGGCGCCACATTACGGTAATGACTGGTGGTTTCTGTGCGTGTACGCGTTTGCGGCCTGCGAGTGCGGACTGCTTGATCAGGCGCTCGACCTGATCGAACAAAGTCTCGCGGGCAATCCGCGCAATGCGCACGGGGCGCATATTCGCGTGCATGTGCTGTACGAAAAAGGCGAAGGCCGGCGCGCGGCTGATTATCTTGATACCTGGATGCCGGGATTCGCGCGCGAAGGTCTGTTGCATTGCCACCTGTCGTGGCACGCCGCGCTGCTTGCACTGGAACTGGGTGATGTTGACAAGGCATTTGAGTTATATCGCGCCGCCGTGCATCCGGGCGGGTCATGGGGTCCGCCGATCAATGTCGCCACCGATGCGACGGCATTCCTGTGGCGCAGCGAATTGGCCGGACAGCCGCGGTCACCGGCGCTGTGGCGCGAGGTGCAGGCGTTCGCGGTGAAATCCTTCCCCAAGGCACGCATTGCGTTTGCCGATGTGCATCGCGCGGTAGCCTGTGCGGCCTGTGGTGACACCGCGGCCCTGGAGCAATGGGTGAGCGAGATCCGCGCGTGCGTGGCAGCCGGCCAGCAGCCTGCGGGGCCCGTGGTCGCCACGCTGGCCGAAGCCTTTGCGGCGTACGCCGGCGGGGACTGGGCGGGCGCCATTTCCCGCTTCGAACAGGCACTGCCCGAAACCGTGCGCATCGGCGGCAGCCGCGCGCAGCGGGATCTGGTCGAACACACGCTGGTCGCGGCTTACCTGAAAGCGGGCAGGGTGCAGGCGGCACGCGAGCGCATGGCGCAGCGAGTCGAACGCCGTCCGGCGGTGACCGTGGCCGGTTTCAGCATGCCGTAGCTACCCGGCCGCACGCCAACTTATTTTCCGCCCGCTTTTACGAACTTGAGCGAGGTTTGAAACAGCGGTAGGTCCTGCTCGTAATCGGCGGCATTCGCACGGTTGATCTGTATCCACTCGCGCGTGCTGGGTAGGCCGCGGGGTTGAAAGGGATAAACGTTGTCGCGTGAAAACTGCAGTTCGGTCGCCGTCGTGGCCGGCAGCCGCAGACCGACGCCATCGCCGCTGATGCAGGCGAACATGCGGTCACTGACAAAATAAGCGTCGAGACCATTGATCTTGCGGGCGCTGGCGCCCGGGAGCTTGAGCAACAGGGCGTCGAGTTGCGCCTTGCGTGCGGGTTCGGTGGTGTCGGTATTCAAGAGAAGTCTGCCTGGTGGGTGGTCGAGGTCGTATTCTCATCAATCAGCGCGAATGTCGCCATCTTTGATGACCTTGGCCCATTTTGTCATCTCCTTGCGCAGATATGCAGAAAATTCGTCCGGCGAACTCGCGATCACTTCAATTGCGAATGCGGCAAGGGGTTCACCAAAGTCGCGGGTTCTGTCTGCCTTGCTGATTTCGCCGTGCAACAGTCGAATAATGTCGCCCGGCGTGCCCGCTGGTACCATCACACCGTACCACAGGCTGGCTTCATAGCCGGCGAAACCCGCAGCTTCCGCTATGGTGGGCAACTCGGGTGCCGCGGGTGAGCGCATGGCACTGGTAAGCGCGATGGCGCGCAGTTTTCCTGCACGTGCAAATGAGAGCGTCGGATTGGGGCTGGTAAACATGACTTGCGTTTGGCCGGCAATGAGATCCACAAACGCCGGACTGCCGCCCTTGTATGGCACCGTCGTCATCCGTATGCCGGCCAGCGACTGGAAATAAGCCGCTGCGAGATGGCCCCCGGAGCCGTTGCCGGAGGTGGCGAGATTGAGCTGCCCGGGCTGCATTTTCGCCAATGCGATCAGCGCCTTCACCGATGTGGCGGGCACTGAAGGATGCAGCACCACGACGTTTGGACTGCGCGCAACCAGGGTAATCGGCGCAAAGTCCTTTACCGAGTCGTATGGCAGATCCTTGTACAACCCGGGATTGATCGAATGCGTGACCGACACCAGTTGCATGGTGTAGCCATCGGCGGGCGCCTTCGCGGTCAGCGCAGTGCCGATTTTCTGTCCGCCACCTGCGCGATTGTCGATGACGAAGGATTGTCCGAGTGAAGCGCTTAGTTTTGCACCCAGCGCGCGGGAGATGATGTCGGTCGCGCCTCCGGGTGGAAAAGGCACGATGAAGCGCACGGTCCTGACCGGATAGTCCAGCGCCAGTACCGGCGGGATGCAGCACAGCGCCGCGGCCCATGCCGCAACCATGCTTCGCTTCATGCGTGCATCTTCCGTTGTGCCAATCCGGTGGCGGTCATGTGCCGAGCCTAACGGCCTTGCCGATACGCGCGGATTCCTCGATGGCGAGGGTAATTTCGAGCGTCTGCCGCGCTTCCCGCGCGGTGGCCATGGGACAGGCGCGCTGGCGCGACAGATGATCGAGCCATACCCGCGATTCGTCGGCCACCGGGCCCCAGTAGTCGCCCATGTGCCAGTTGCCGGGCGTTGAAGACGACAGGAATGCCGTCTGAAACTGCAGCCCCGGGATATAGGCGTGCGGGATGCCCTTGTTGGTGATCAGCAACTCGTCGGTGTGATCGTCATTGAGCAACAGGGCGCCCTCCGAGCCGAAGACCTCGATGCGCACGCCCATTCCGAGCTGCGGCGCGTGCGCCGGCAGTGCGAAGTACACGCCGAGATTCACCACGGCGCCGTTCTCGTAGGTGATGAGTGCAAAGGTGGCGTCGTTGACATCGAAGCCGGCCTCGCGAAACACCGTGCCGTGCCCGCGCGCGGTGACTTCGACCGGACGGATGCCCTCAAGGAACCACCCGGCGACGTCAACCCAATAGGTCAGCACATCGACCACCGGCGTTGCAGTGGCGGTGCGCTTGAGGATTTCGATGCCTTGCGCGCGCGTGTTGCAGGCGCGCCCGGTCAGCGCCGTAATCTGGCCCAGCCGGCCCTCGAGGATCTGATCCTTTGCCGACAGATAGCGTCGCTTGAAACGCTGGGCATAACCGACATACAGCGGCGTGCCCGTCGCCTCGGATTTGGCAATGATGGTATCGGCGTCCGCCAGCGTCAGCGCGATCGGTTTCTCCACCAGCACCGGCTTGCCCAGTTCCAGCGCCTGCATCACCGGTTCGAGGTGTTCGTGTTCGCTGGTCGACACGATGACCGCGTTGACCTTCGGGTGCGAAATAACAGCGAGATTGTCGGCCGAGGAAAAATCGGCGCCAGCGCGTTCGGCAAGCGCGGCTGCGCGGTCGGCGCTCAGATCGGACACGGCTAGAAATTTAACCGCCGGGTGGGCTGCCGCCATTTGCGCGCGCAGTGATCCAATGCGGCCTGAGCCGACCACGGCGATGCCGAGTTCCCTGGTTTGCATGGTGTTCTCTGAAAGGGTGTGCAACGCATGGGCCAAGCATCGCGCCCGGCGCCATTGTCGCATTGGTCGCGGGGTGGCGCAAAACGCCGGCCCGCCGACTTTCCGTTGTGATTGCTGTGCGATGCACGCCGGATGCGCAGTGCGTTGGATGGCGCCTGTGTGGGCGCGTTGCGCGACGGGCGCGGACAGGCATTGGCGCCGCGCGAATCGCTCGCCCGTGGTGGCGGATTGTGCAACGCGCGATGAAGGGTGGTGGGGTGCAATATCGGTCATGGCAGAACTTACTAAAAGTTGTTTAAAAACATATAGTTATGATAATTCGATTCACGGGCCGGCAAGACGTGCGTGTTATGCTTGCCGTGGCACGAAGGATGGCGAAAAGACGGCGCGGGCCGCGGTTGTGTAAATTGCCCGACAGCCGCAAGCTGCCCGCGACAGCGTGAAGACCGCGCCGTGTTGCGATAACAGGTGCCGCGCCGAGCAAAAAAGTCGCAGGGTTTCACTACCAGGAGAACGCAGATGAATTTCAGCGGTAAAACCGTCATCGTCACCGGCGCGGCCGGGAATCTGGGCAAGGCCGTGGCTGCTGCGTTTGCCGGTCTGGGCGCGAACCTGGTTCTGGTGGATCTCAAACGCGAGAGTCTGGTGGCGGCATTCGGCGCGGAGAACGGACAGCGCGTGTTCGCGCCCGCGAATCTGCTGGAGATGCCCGGTGCATCAGTCATGGCGCAGACAGCATTGTCGCGCTTTGGACGCATCGACGTATTGTGCAATATCGCCGGCGGATTCCGCATGGGCGAGACGGTGCACGAAACCTCGGACGAGAACTGGAATTTTCTGTTCGACATCAATACGCGAACCGTGCTGCATGCAGTGCGCGCCGTGGTGCCGCACCTGCTGGCGGCGGGCGGCGGCAAGATCGTCAATATCGGCGCCTTTGCCGCGCAAAAGGGCGTGGCGCAGATGGGCGCCTACACGGCGTCCAAGGGCACGGTGATCCGCATGACCGAGGCCATGGCGGCGGAGCTGCGGGACAGGAACATCAACGTCAATTGCGTATTGCCGACGATCATCGACACACCGGAGAATCGCGCGGCCATGCCCAAGGCCGACCCGGCAAGGTGGGTTGATCCCGCGGATCTGGCGAATGTCATCGTGTTTCTCGCCTCGGACGCCGCGCGCGCCGTGCACGGCGCCGCAGTGCCGGTGACGTCGCTCAGTTAGCGGTTGGCGGCAGCTTTATCGGGCACCGCAAACGCCTGCGGCGCAAGGCCGGCATGGTGGCGTTCCATCATGACGCGGTAGGCGTGTTCGAGATGACGCGTAAACCGCGCGCTATCAAACAAGGGAGATTGCGCCCGCTGCCTGGCCAGTTTTTCGCGAATTTCGCGCAACGCATGTGGATGTTGCGCCAGCCAAACCGCTTTGTCCTCGTATTGCTGCTGACTGCCCGTAATCAATTCTGGAAGACCCATCGCCTTCAGCAAGCTGCTGGCGACGCGCCCGGGAAAGCTGCTGCCCGTGCAGGTCAGCAGCGGCAGGCCCGCCCACAAGGAGTCGCTGGCCGTGGTGTGGGCGTTGTAGGGCAGGGTGTCGAGGAACAGGTCGGCCAGCGCGTGCCGCGCCAGATGTTCGGGCAAGGGCAAATCCTCGGCAACAATCAGACGTCCGGCGTCGATGCCGCGTTGTGCCGCCTGGTGGCGAAGATTGCGGGAGGCGGCGGGATTGTTTTCATACAGCCATAGCACGCTTCCCGGCACTTGCTTGAGGATGCGCATCCAGCCGTCGAAGGTGTCGGGGGTGATCTTGTAATTGTTGTTGAAACAACAGAATACAAATCCTGCGTCGGGCAACCCCAGTTCGCTGCGTGTAAAGTGCCGCGACGACATGGCCCGGGTATTGTCATTGGCCTGATAGCTGTGGGGTAAATAGATGATCTTCTCGACATAGTAATCCCTGTTCGGCGGCGGAATCACGGTTTCGTCCGCCAGCAGGTAGTCGATATAGGATGCGCCGATGGTGCCGGGAAAACCCAGGTAATTCACCTGAATCGGGCATGGCCGCATCGCAAACAGTTCGGGCCTTGCGAGGCCGAAAAAGCCGTTGAGGTTGACCAGAATATCGATATCCCGGCGCTGAATTTCGGCAAACACCTGTGCGTCGCCCAGACCGGAGATATCGACCCATTCGTCAAATGCCGCCGACAGTCGGCGCCTGAGTTCGCTGCCGTCGTCATAGCCATTGTCCAGGGCCACGATTCTGAAGCGGTCCTTGTCGTGCAGCTCATAAACGCGAGCCATCAGCACCGATGTCGCCTGCTCGCGGAATTCACCGCACAAATAGCCAACGTGTATTTTTTCTTTTTTGCGTGACCGCGGAATACCCTGATACCGGGCGGGAAACCAATGATCGCTGAAGATACGGGCGCAGGCACCCAGCAGAGCCTCGGATTCGCCAATCGCCTGATAGGCAAACGGGTCCACGACTTTCTCACCGCCTTGCACGCCCAGATCAATGGCTGAATGCAGCGCGTCCAGTCCGCGCCAGTCGCAAGCCAGCATCTTCGCGTGCAGCAGTCTGCCTTTGAGAAAGGGCGTGTGGGGATCAATGTCATGCGCTGTCTGGTAGGATTGGACAGCCAGATCGGGTTTCCTGTTTTTGCGTTGCAGATTGCCAAGGTCAATATGTCCCGGAACATATGTGGCATCGATCGCGATGGCCTGCCGGTAGTCGGCTTCGGCGGCGTTGGCGTTGCCGATTTGTTCCAGCGCTTCGCCGCGGTTCACCAGGGCGTCGACCCTGCGTGAATCGATGCCCAGCGCCTTGGTATAGCGCTCGATCGCGGCCGGCCAGCGATGCAGACGCGCCAGCATGTTTGCGCAGCGGCAATGAGCTTCCGCATTGTCGGCGCCTGGTGCCGCGGCATTCTCAAGGCTCACCAGCGCTTGCTCGTATTGCTTCAGGGCGGCCAGCACATTGCCTTTCACGAGATTCGCCTGCGCGCTCTGCGGCTGGATGTGCAGCGCTTTGTCGACACTCGCCAGCGCCGCCTGCCATTGCTCCAGCCGGCCCAGAACACGCGCGCGGCAGACATACGCCAATGCGCTGTTCGGAGTTAGGGCGAGGGCATGGTCGAGATCGGCGAGGGCGGCATCGGCTCGGCCCAGTGCGTCCAGGGTGATTGCGCGGTTGATAAAGGCGTGAGCATTGTGCGGATGGTCCGCGATCAGTGCGTCAAATCGCGCCAGCGCCTGATCGAACTGCTTGCGTTCAAAGAACAGTATGCCCTGATTGAGCCGTGCCTCCTCGTTGCCCGGATCGAGGGACAACAGCTGTTCGATTACTCCGGCGGCTTCTTCCAGCTTTTCCAGTTTCAGCAGCGCTGCGGACAGGTTGACCAGGGTGGACGTCCGCCCAGGCAAACAGGCCAGGGACAGCCTCAGGGCAGCCTCGGCCATGCGCCAATCTTCTGCCGCCATGGCCGACACACCATCGAGAAAATGTTGCCGGGCTTCGTCAAATAGCCTGTCTTGCGTGGCGGGTTCAGGCATGAGGCCATTTCTCGTGCCGGCAATGACATCGCCGGATGTCTGTCCGGCCGGCAATACCAGTGAAATCGATAGGGTGGTTCATGGGGTCGACGCCAATCAATCGGGTCAGGCAATACGGTGAAGGGGAAATCAACAAGCTGATTCGTGCACCTGAGTGGCACTGACATTTTTTCGGGAAATACTATTCAAGTATATGACGCGATGCAATGGGCCAGAGCACTGACGTAACGCGTTTTGCCGCCGATACGTGACAGCAACACAAAATCATGCCGACCGAAGGCGCGTGCGTACCTGGGCATCGGATACGGGCAAGGGATGCGTCCGCCGGTCAGATGCGTGGCAGGTGAATTTGCTTACGCGCCCACACGGGTTTGCTCGCGAACCTGTGCAGTCCACACTGTCAATAACCTGCGCCAAGGTGCGTGGCCGGTTCCTTGCCCGCTTGACGAGGGCGGTGTTGACGAGAACTGCCGAATAATCCAAATCAAAGGAGGGTTTGCGATGAACGTATCCCGTATCTGGGTGGTGGCCGGGCTGGCGATACTGGCAGCCGGCAACGTGGCACAATCGAGTTTTCCGGAAAAGCCGTTGCGCTATATCGTGCCGTTCCCGCCGGGTGGATCAACCGATATCGTGGCGCGGATTATTGCCGCTGCGCTCACGGAAGGGTTGCGTGAGCAGGTTGTCATCGACAACCGGGGAGGCGCGGGTGGAACGCTTGGCGCGGCTGTCGCCGCTCACGCGGAAGCGGACGGGTACACCGTCTTCGCCTGCAATATTGCATCGCTTGCGGTCAGCCCTGCGCTCTATCGCAATCCCGGCTACGACGCCGACACCGCGTTTTCGCCGATCGGCCTGATCGGCAGCAATCCCAATACCCTGGTTGTGCATCCATCGCTTGCAGCCAAGTCCGTCGCCGAATTCATCGCGCTGGCGAAGGCGCAGCCCGGCAAACTGAATTATGCGTCGGCCGGCGTCGGCACTTCGCCGCAGCTCACCATGGAATTGTTCAAAGCGCAGGCCGGAATCAACATCGTCCATGTGGCTTACAAAGGCGCCGGGCCCGCCGTGGTGGACCTGCTGGGTGGCCACGTGCGCGCGATGTTTGCCACCGTGCCATCCATAATCGGGGCGGTACGCGCCGGATCGCTTCGCGCACTCGCCGTGTCGTCGAAGCAGCGTGCGCGCGATCTGCCGGACGTGCCAACGCTGATTGAATCGGGCATGCCGAATTTCGAAGTCATTTCCTGGCAGGGCCTGTGCACCCCCGCAGGCGTCCCGCAGTCCGTGTTGAAGCGGCTGCAAACCGCACTCAATGACGCGATGGCAATGTCTGAAACCAACAAGCAACTGGCGGCGCAGGGTGTCGAAGCCACGCCGTTGATCGGCGAAAAATACGGCGCATTTATCCGCAGCGAGCGGGCGAAGTGGGCGAAGGTGGTGAAGGACCTGAAGATCCCGCTTCGTTGAGCTACACTGCTGAGGACGCCATTGCGGGTCCAATTGCGGGCCAAAGCCGAGCGTCTGACAACGGCGAGCCACGGGAGGGGTTATGGATGCACCGGTTCTGGGATTTATCGGCCTCGGCCACATGGGCGGGCCCATGGCGGGGCGGTTTATCGGTGCGGGCCACACCGTGCATGTCTACGACATTGCGCCGCAGGCCCTGCAGGCACAGGTCGCGGTGGGCGGCCAGGCGGCGGTTTCGCCGCGTGCCGTGGCTGATGCGGCGCAAATCGTGTTTACCTGTCTTGCCGCGCCGCAGGTTGTGCGCGCTGTTGCACTCGGCGACAATGGGCTTGCCGGCGGTAAATCGATTCGGATTCTGGTGGATTGTTCGACCACCAGCCCGGAGTTCATCCGCGCGCTGGGCGACGACCTCGAGCATCACGGCGTGACCGTGCTGGATTCGCCGATTTCGGGCGGCGTCACGCGCGCGCGCGACGGCGAGTTGTCCATTATTTCGTCCGGACCGCGTGACGCGTACGAGGAGATTCGCGGGTTGCTTCCCTGTCTCGGGCGGCCCTTCTACCTCGGGGAAAAACCGGGCATGGCACAGATGGCCAAGCTCATCAACAATCTACTCTCGAACGTGGCGACGGCGGCTACCTACG
This sequence comes from uncultured beta proteobacterium, assembly GCA_902825845.1. Classification (GTDB taxonomy): domain Bacteria; phylum Pseudomonadota; class Gammaproteobacteria; order Burkholderiales; family SG8-41; genus UBA5216. The sequence continues at coordinate 44,565 of CADECM010000016.1, read as the reverse complement.
AAGCGTTCGTGCTGGGCGCCAAAGCCGGCCTCGATCCCGACGTACTGCTTGATGTGGTAAACGCCAGTACCGGCGTCAATAACTGCACGCTGCACAAGATGCCGCGCTCGGTGCTGCCGCGCAGCTTCAATTACGGTTCCAATATGGAGATCACGTACAAGGACATGAGCCAGTGCATGAAGGAGGCGGAAAGGCTCGGTGTCACGATGCTGCTTGGCAACATGGCACGCCAACTGTGGAGCCACGGTTATCATCATGGCGGCGCAAAGCGTGATTCCTCTTCGCTGATCCAGGTGTTCGAGGGATGGGCTGGCGTAGAAGTGGCGGGCAAGGCCGCACGCGCGGGAAAACCCGCAGGGTAATCATTAACCGCAAACGCGCGGCGCGCGTGCCTCGCGGTGGATTCGGATCACAGAATCGTGCGGACAAGCCGATCGCGTCGGGCGTCATCACGCGGTTGCGCGTCGAAGCGGCAGGCAGAATTCATAAAAACTAATTAAAAACAACAACTTAATGTTTATTGCCGAGTGCGCCTGGGGGCGCTGGGGCGATCACCGCTAGAACGTGCGCTCACCTTCGATCGTGATGCGATGCATGACGCGGCGATAGCCGAAATAGTCGTTCACCGGATAGTGCAGGGCGCGGCGGTTGTCCCACATCGCCAATGAGCCGACGTCCCAGCGGAAGCGGCAGGTAAATTCCGGCCGCGTCGCGTGCTGCAGGAGATAAGTGAGCAACGGCCGGCTTTCGTCTTCACTCATGCCGACAATCTGGCGCGTAATGCCGATATGGCAGAGGTAGAGCGATTTGCGCCCGGTCTCGGGATGCTGGCGCACCAGCGGATGCTCATAGGGTTCCGGGTCGACTTCCGGCGCGGTGGGCGTCATCGCTGCAGGCCGTTTTTTCTTCTTATCGTAGATGCTCAGCGTGCGCAGGTTGGCGATCATGGCTTTCATGCCGTCAGACAGCGCGTCGTAGGCCTGGTGAAGATTGGCAAACAGGGTATCGCCGCCGACCGGCGGTACCTGTTTGGCGTAGAGAATGGTGTAGCGCGCGGGCGTGGGCGTGAACATCTGGTCGGTATGCCAGTTGGCGCCAAAGACGATGGTGTCATCCTCTTTTTTGACGATTTCGATGATGCCCGGGTGCTCTGCAAGGCACGGCATATGCGGATGCAGATGCACGTTACCCCAGCGTCTGGCGTAGGCCATTTGCTGTGCCGGCGTGATGGTTTGCTCGCGAAAAAAAATCACTCCGTGATCAAGCACTGCCTGATGCACGGTGCCGAAGGTCTGACTGTCCATTTCCCGCGACAAGTCGACACCGTGAATTTCCGCCCCCATGGCGCCGGTCAGTGGATGAACCTCGATATGGCGTTGATTCATGATGCGTCTCCCTTGAGTTTCGCAGCGGGCAAACCGATTGCCGAATTATAGCCCCAAGCCGTGGCCGCCATGCCAGGTGACGTTTCCGATGGCCGGGTGGCAGGGGGGGGGCTTCCGCGCCATTACTTCAGCGTCACCGCCACCCTTCTCACCTCATCCGGCGAGCGTTCCCCGGCCAGCGGCGTGCCGGGTATCAGGTGCTTGCCCATCGCGGCGAGCGTGCCCACCAGTACCGGCTCGTAGCCCACATCGCGTATCAGGGCCGAGGCCACCGCGATGGCGTTGCGATCATCGCCCGCGATCGGCATGCCAGCGCGTTCCTTCTGGCCTGCGGCGGCGGCCATTCTGGCGTAACCTACAGCGTTGAAGGCGCGCACGATGCGCGCGCCCGGCAGATAGTCCATTGACGCCAAACCGGCGCCTTTTTCGCGCGCGGCCACCGCCATGTCGCCGTCACGTCCGACGATCGGGTTGCAGGTGTCGATGACGATTTTGCCTTTCAGCAGGTCGCCCAGATCCTTGCCCACGCCGGGCAGCGCTTTATACGGCACGGAAATCAGCAGCACCGTGCCAAACGCAGCGGCCTCGCGCGGTGTGCCGGCGCGTGCGCCGCCGCCCAGACTGGCGGCAAGTTTCCGGTCTTCTTCAAGATTGAGCGACGAGAACATGACCTCATGTCCGGCTTTCACCCACGCGCCGCCAACCGCGCCGCCAACCCGGCCGGAACCGACGACGCCGATTTTCATTTTTGCACCTGCGGCCGTTTGCGCGCGCGTGCTCAGCGGCAGCGTGCCCAACGCGCAGGCGGCTGCGACAGCCTGCAGCAGATTGCGCCGCGAGATGTTTATATAACTATCTGATTTCATTTAATTTCTCCTGATTTGGCGGTCGGTGCCCCAACCGCTTATTGCGCAACAAGCTGTCTTTATACACTGATCGCGACACATCGCCGCTCACCGACGTGCTGCAAGCCGTGCGGTGGCGCGAGTGTCTTCCACGGCACGGTAATCTGATCAAGCATATCCGGTCGAGCTCGATGACATCCGGGCACACTTTGCCGCGACAATAGCGACGATGGCCGACTACATCGGTCCGGGGCGACGCTTTCGCACCGGTTTGGCCGCAAGCTGAATTTCCGGCGGGAACAGGCGCGTTTGCCGGCCCGCGACTACCGTGCGCCGCGCATCTGTGCTGGGCCGCGATCGCGCAACCTGTCATGATCGCGCAGGGCAATATGCCGTTGCGGGCGCAGCGGGTGCCGTGGGGCGGCTGTTGCAGGGCATTGTGTGTTCGGCGCCGGCGCCGAGCGTGAATGAAATGAAACGTTTCCTGAGGGAGCTCAAACAAGGCGATGATCAAGAATCCGGTATTGGTGGTTGAGGACGATCCCTTTCCGCGTCTGCTGCAGGCGTTCCTCGATGCCCGTGCCGATCCTCAGCGCGATGCCGCGATAGCGGATTTCGTGGCGCATGACATTGCCGATTACCCGGGTTGGCTGGCGCAGGCGCGCGCACAGGCGCCGGGCCTGTTTCCCGCAGAGGTGCGGCGGGTGTCCACGCCGGAGGAATTGCGTGCCGCGCTGCCGGGCGCACATGCTGTGGTTACCGAATCGCTGCAGATGGGTGAGGCAGAACTGGCGGTGGCGGATTGCCTGCGGGTGGTGCAGAAGTACGGCACCGTGCTGCGCAATATCGATACCGCCGCCTGTGCCGCACGCGGCATTCGTATCCTGACGGTGCGACGCCGCGCCAACACGGGGTGTGCAGAATACGCGTTCGGGCTGATGATCATGCTGGCGAAAAAACTGCATCAGTCTGCCAACCTGCTGAGCATGGATCAGCTGCGGGGCGCGGGCTTTCAGCCGCGGCACTTCGACCGCCGCCACACCTCGAATTCCAACTGGGCGCGCATCGGCGGCATGCGCAACCTGTGCGGCAGCACCATGGGTGTCATCGGCATGGGTGAAATCGGCCGCGAATTGGCGCTGCGCGCGCACGCTTTCGGCATGAAGACACTGTATTACCAGCGCAGCCGCCTGCCGGAATCGGTCGAGCGCGAATGGCACGCCGAGTACCGCCCGCTGGAAGAACTGCTCGGGCAAAGCGACTGGGTATGTCCCACGCTGCCGCTGACAGCGGAATCGCGACATATTCTAGACAGCCAGCGATTGGCACAAATGAAACGTGGCGCCATGCTGATTAACATTTCCCGCGCGGAGATCGTCGAGCGCCAGGCGCTGCACGATGCGTTGGCGAGCGGGCACCTCGGCGGCCTTGGACTCGATACCTTCTACGAAGAGCCGGCACGGGCAGATGATCCGCTGCTGAAATTCAAACAGGTTATCATTACCTTGCGCGTCGCCGCCCAGCCCCGCTACAACGCCTTCGGCGACCTGGCCGAAGTGATGGCCGGCCTGGCGCGCACACTGGGAGAGGCAACATGAAAGAACGGCAGATCAAAATTAAAACCGCGGACGGCGAAATCGATACCTTCATTACCCATCCGCAGGGCGACGGCCCGTATCCGGCGATTATTCTCTACATGGATGTCTGGGGCCTGCGGGAAGAATTGTTCGACATCGGGCGGCGTATCGCCACCGTCGGCTATTACTGCATGGTGCCGGATTTTTATTATCGCTTCGGCAACGTCCGTCACGCGTTTCAGGACGCCAACCATCGCATGATTTCGATGGAACTGCTCGATGCCGAGCGGGTGGCGCAGGTGCGCGCGCCCATGCAGAAGCTGTCCGACGCGATGGTGGTCAATGACACGGGCGCACTGCTCGAATTCATGGATCGGGGCGAACCGGTGCGGCGGGCGGTGGGCGCCATCGGCTATTGCATGGGCGGGCGCCACGTGTTTCGGGTGGCGGGCAGTTTTCCGGATCGCTTCAAGGCCTGTGCCAGTTTGCATGGCACGCGTTTGGTGGTCGACGGGAATGACTCGCCGCATCTTACCGCGCAAAAGGCGCAGGGCGAGCTGTACTGCGGCTTCGCGGAGCACGATCCGTACGCGGCCTTGCCGAATATCAAGGCCATCGAACACACGATGCAGGATGCGCAGGCCACGTTCAGTTATCAACTGCACATGGGGGCGCGCCATGGTTATGCGCTGCCCGACCGGGACATCCACGACAAGCAGGCGGCCAACCGAGACTGGGAACTGATGTTCGCGATGTGGCGCCGGCAATTGGCAGCTTGAGACGATAAACCGGCGGCTCGCTGCGGCGCAGAATGACCGGTGCGTGTGGCAGCAAGAAGGCGCGGCTACGCTGCCGCGTAGTGCATGGCCGGCGCGCCGCAAGTCAGTGTGGACCGGCGCAGGTCACGCGGGTATTTCAGGTCATCGTACGGGCGCGCGCGGTGCATGGTGGCCTGGTTGTCCCACATCACCAGATCGCCGACCCGCCACTTGTGGCGGTAAACGAATTCACGTTGCGTTGCGTGTTCCGTAAGTTCGCGCAGCAGCATCAGGGCTTCCACCTGCGGCATGCCGACAATCCGGCCTGCGTGTGCCGATAAAAACAGCGAATGCCGACCGGAGTGTGGATGTGTGCGCACCAGCGGCTGGCGCACCGGCGCAAAGTCGCGCACTTCGCTTTCGGTAAAGGTAAAGCCGAGCGTACCTTTGGAAAAAATGCGGCTATGTTCCGCGACCAGATCCCTGATTTGCGCCTTGGTCGACGCATCAAGCGTGTCCCAGGCAACGCGCATATCGGCGAATTCGGTATCGCCGCCCGCGGGCGGAAGCACATGTGCGCACAGCGCGGAATAGCGGGCGGGAATTTTCTTGTAGCTGCTGTCGCTGTGCCACAGGCGGTTGCCGAGGCTGAACAACCGTTTGCGATCCTCCGCCGGCAGGATGGTGTTGCCCGGCGCCAGATTGGAAATGTCGGACAGCAGCGGCGTATCGAGTCGCGTGCCGGCTTCCGCCTCGATTTTGGTGTATTTCCCTTCCAGTTCACCGAGGCTGCGCGTGAAGTTCAGTTGTTGTTCGGTGGTGAGCGCTTTGTCGCGGCGGAATACCAACACCGCGTAGCGGTCCATCGCCGCGTGAATCACATTGGCAACCGCGGGCGGGAAGGGTTCTCCGATATCAACGCCGGTGCATTCGGCGGCGAACACGGGATTCAGTGCGGTAAATGTCAAACCAAAATCGTTTCTCATGGATACCCTCCGTGGAACGGTTTCGAATCAGCAGCAGTGGGCATTCTTTTATGCGCGCGCCGGGACGCCAATGGACTTGAGTTGCGTCAGTGCGCGGTCTGCACGGGCCTTCAGGCCATCATGATACGTGCTGAGGTCCGTACCAGGCAGATTCAGCACTTTGCATCCGAACTGATAGTATTCCGAAATCTGCGCTTCCGTTTCCGCCGATCCACGCGCGAGTTTGCCGTGCTTGTTGCAGGCATCGGCGATGCGGCGCACCACGGCCTTGAATTGCGGATGATCGAGCTGAAGATGGATGCCCAGCCGCGCACTCAGATCGGAGTGTCCATAGGCGATCATGTCGATGCCGTCGACTGCGGCAATGGCCTCGACGTTTTCCAGGCCTTCCATCGACTCGATCGACGGGCAGATGATAATGTTGTCGTTCGCCCATGGACTGTATTCGGTGTGATAACGGGCGCCAAAGCCCTTATAGTGGGTATGCGAGCCCATCTGAGAGATGCCGCGATTGCCGATCGGCGGATACTTGGCGAGTTGCACGATGTCGCGCGCTTCCGCGGCGGTCTCGACCTCCGAAATCTGGATCCCCATGATGCCCTGGTCGAGGATTGCGGGAATCTGATGAACGAACGCCTTGTGAATTCGTACAATCGGTGAAACGCTGGTCGCTGCGAACCATCCGGCGAGGTTGGCGATGGTTTCCAGATCGAACGCGCCGTGCTCCATGTCAATCATGCAATAGTCGAAGCCGGAAGACTCGATGATCCACGGGATGCCGCGCGTGGCAAATTCCTTGAGGCCGGTGCCAAGCGCGGCGCGGCCTTCGCGTACCGCCTTGCGGATGCTGTTCTCTCTCATCGCAAACCTCCCATCCCGTGTCCGCGGCGGGTTACGACGCTTCAGTCGTTTCCGACTTGCGCGTGAGCGGCCAGTGCGGGCGCTCGATGGCGAACGACTCGGTGACCACCGCATAATCCATGTAGCCGAGCCGGGCGACGGGCCGCGCACGCACGGTATCGAAGCGGCCGTTGACGATGTAGGCGTCGTCGATGTGAATCGCCACCACGTGGCCGATCACCATCACATTGCGCTTGCCGCTGCGCGGATCGGGCGGCAGCTCCAGCAACTGGTGCAGCTTGCATTCGAGGTGGGCGGGCGAGGCGGCCACGCGCGGCGGCTTCACCAGCCGCGAGGGCAGTTGGGCGATACCCACTGTTTTCATCTCGTCCACGCCATGCGGGGCGGGTGTTGCGGTGTCGTTCATCTGGTGGCGCAATTCCCACGTCACGAGATTGCACACGAATTCGCCGGTTTCGCGCACGTTTCGCAGGGAATCCTTTTCGCCGCCGTCGGCATCATGTGTGCCGTTTGCGCCGTAGAACACCATCGGCGGATCGGACGATACCGCGTTGAAAAAAGAGTACGGCGCGAGGTTGACCACACCTTTACCGTCCACGGTGGTGACCCAGCCGATGGGACGCGGCGCAACCACCGCTTTAAACGGATTGAACGCGAGTCCCAGTGCTTTGAGCTTGTCGCGCGAAAGATCTTTGGTTTCACAGAACATGCGGGAACCTCGCTGAAGTTGATTGACGGGCAAGAAAGGCGGACAGTCTACTGTTTGCTGACCACGGTGGTGCGGTGCATCAGTCGCGGTGCGTGTGCCGGATAGTCGAACGTCGCCTTGTGCTGTGTCGAGCAATCGTCCCACACCACCAGATCGTGCTGCTGCCAGTGGTGCAGGTAGGTGAATTCCGGCTTCACACAGTGTGCGGTCAGTTCGCGGATCAGATCGCGGCTTTCGTCTTCGGGGATACCCAGAATGCGTGAGGTATATCCCTCGGTGACATACAGGCATTTGCGCTGGTTGACCGGGTGTACGCGCACCACCGGGTGGATGGCTTCGGGATCGGCCTTGACCGCGGCGCTATAGTCTTTCTTGATACCGGATTCCACGGTCTGGCTCAGGCGATGGAGGATGCTTTGCACCGCTTTAAGGCCGACCAGGCGCTTTTTCATCGCCTGCGGCAACGCCTCATAGGCGGCCGACACGCTTGCAAAGTTGGTGTCGCCGAGGGTGCGTCCATCCACCACCGGGACTTGCAGCGCGCGCAGCGCCGATACGGCATGCGGATTGGGCAGATAGGCGCCGTCGGTGTGCCAGAAGATGCCGGCGTCGTAGCTGCCGATGTGCTTGCCGTCCTTTTTGATATTGGAAATGACGAAAATTTCCGGATGGGTCTCATGCGGCTGGGTGCCGATTTTCAACTTGCGCAATTCGCCGAAGTGCGCGCTGAAGCGGATATGGTCTTCGTCGGTGAGCATCTGGCCGCGAAAGTAAATGACTTCATACTGGTAAAACGCCGCGCGAATCTGCCCGATCGTCGCTGCGTCAAGTGGTCGCGTCAGATCGGCGCCTTGAATTTCCGCGCCGAGGACTGCAGCCGCGGGTTTGACTTGTATGGGCATGAAATGGGCTTTTGATGGCTTGTGCTTTGATGCACCGCATTTAGCGGCAAGCCGTGGTGCCTGTCAATCACGTTTCCAGCTTGCGGAACATCCGGTCGCGGGGGATGCTTATTTCAGCGTCATGGCCGGCAGGCAAGTGCCAGCCGTCGGCCCTCGTGCGCTCTTGCCACGGCATGTCGGCCACGTGCGCGATGCGGTATCCGTTCCCATCAAGCACGAGGCTCTTCCGCCAATTGGAGGACACAGCGGACGCAGGCTTGATCACAGGAGCCGGTATACTGGGGGGCCTCCGCTTGCGGCGCACAAGCCGAATCGCGATATATCGTAAGTATCTGTTTTTAAACAATAATATTTGGGAGGCTATCAATGCAACTCAGGCACAAGGTCGCCGTCATAGCGGGCGATGCGTATGGTGTAGGGCAGGCCGCGGCAGTGCTGTTCATGCAGGAAGGCGCCACGGTCGTGCTGATTGACGATCTGGCTGGTAACGCCCAGGACACGTCGCTGAACGTTGGCACACGGGAATTCGCCTACGTGCACGCCGATGTCACTGATTCGGCAGAGGTGCGCCGTGCGGTCGTGGCCTGTGAAAGGCGATTTGACAGGGTGCATGTGCTGTTCAATGTGGCAGGGCGCAATCCGATTCGCCAGTCGTTCGAAGACACCACCGAGGAATCCTGGGCGGCGATGCTCGGGCGCAATCTGAATTCAGCTTTTCTGTGTGCGAAATATTTTCTGCCGCTAATGAAGCATGCTGGAGAGGGCTCGATCATCAATCATGCGTCGATCGATGCGATTTTGGGGAATCCCGGCATCGCCGCCTATTCCGCGGCCAAGGGCGGCGTGCTGCCGCTGACGCACGTGATGGCACACGATCTGGCCAAGTACCGGATACGCGTCAACAGCATTTCCACCGGCGGCATACGCACGCCCGGCGCCGCCATCACGCGCCAGGAGGAGGCGCGCATGGCGGTGACGCCGGCCGCGCGCATGGGCACCGCGGAAGAGGTGGCGAACGTCGCGCTGTTTCTCGCGTCGCAACAGTCGTCCTACATCAACGGCGCGAATATCGTGGTCGACGGCGGGCGCACGGCCACCACGCACGGCTGTTACAACGACTGAGATTGCAGCGTGGCGCGCGTTGCCGGTCCGCCGATCCCCGGTACGAACAATTGGTCGACTGCCGGCTTGTCGCTGACCAGACCCTGCTGGTGGCACAGCTGGACAATGTTTTCGAGCATCGCGCGGTTTGTGTCGATGCCATAGGCAAAGGGATCGCCATCAAACGTGGCACAGGTTTTTGCGAGCGCTTCGCTGCCGAACAGGATGCCCGGGGATTTTTCAAGGGGCAGCGAGTGTTGCGCGCGGCGCTTTGCTTCGCAGAACGCGCGATACAGACTGGCAACCAGCGCCGGGTGTTCGCGGGCGAGACTGCCGCGAATCATGTACATGTGATTCGCGGGAACATAACCATGTGCTTCAAAGAAGCGCCGGCCCTCGGCGACGGCATCGTTGAACAGCGGCTGCAGGCCATCGTTCGACTGAGTGCCGCCACTGAGCAGCGCCACGTCGAGTTCGCCCGCGGCAAGCATGGCGGCAAGCGGTTTGCCGCCGGGAGTCTGCTGCACGGCGATATCGTGGGGCGGTTTGAACCCCAGCACTTCGCCGGTGCTGCCGCTGCCGGCGCGTTCGACATGCCATTGCACCTGGCGCGGATCGAGGGCGAAGTCCTGTTCCAGTACGCCGCGCGCCCACACCGTGGCGGACTGCACGTACTCGGCGACACCGATGCGTTTGCCGGAAAGCTTGTGCGGCCCATCGATCGCGGCACGGGCGCGACGCATGAAATTCGCGTGGAAAAACGCGCGCCGCGGAAACACCGGAATGGCCGTAACATCGGCGCCCTGCGCGCGCGCAATCAAATACGCGCCAAATGCCATTTCGCAGATGTCGAATTCCCAGCCCGTCAACTGCCGGCGCATGGCTTCCGGTGATGGCGAACGGGTCACCGCCAGCGTAATGCCGTCAGCGTGCAGGGTGCCGTCGAACAGGGGCCGGACGCAATCGTAGCATTCACCGATAAGCGAAACGCGAGTCGTGGTCATGGTGATCTCCAGAAACGGTGGCTGATCCGCCGCGAATGGCGAATGGACGAAGTGTAGCGCGGACCGCATCCGCGGCGCTGCGGCATTGCCGGCGGTTGACGGTATGCCCGACGGGGGATAGATTGCGCGAGGCAGGCATGGGTCCACATTTCACCGCCCGTTGCATCTGATTGCGGACTGCAACCGGGCAATCATCACCGTCGGGAGCAAACATCATGGCCGTTCAACTCGCAGTGAAGGGTACCTCCATTCGTGAACAGGTCACGCCGGAGGAATGGCGGGCGCGCGTCGAACTCGCGGCAGGTCATCGCGTGCTGGCGCACTACGGCGTCGACGACATGACCTATAACCACTTCGGTCTGCGGGTTCCGGGGGAACCGAACCATATGCTGATCAAGCGCACCGACTGGATGTTCGGCGAGGTGACTGCATCGTCCCTGTTAAAAGTCGATTTCGACGGCAAGGTGGTCACCGACACCGATGTCAGCACCATCCGGGGCGGGGCGTTGATCATCCACGCCGGGCTGTTGAAGGGGCGCCCCGATCTGAATGCGACGCTGCATACCCATACGGTGAGCGGCATGGGCGTGGCGGCGCACAAGTTCGGGTTGTTGCCGATCAACCAGCACGCAATGGGTTTTTATGGCGAAGTGAAGTACCACAACTTCGAAGGTTTGGAATTCGATCACGACATGACACCCAAATTGATGCGCGATCTCGAAGGCGGATCGGTGATGATCCTGCGCAATCATGGCGTTTTGGTGTGCGGCCAGGACGTTGCGGAATGCGTTGTCACGCATCATTTTCTTGAAATGGCGTGCCGGGGTCAGATCGCCGCGCTGGCGGCGGGCGAGGGCAACTACACGCTTCCCGGCAAGGAAGCCTGCGAATATGCGCACAGCCAGATCCGGCGCGGCGGCAGGCGCGGCGGCAAGGACTGGGCATCGTGTCTGAGGCTTGCCGACCGGCTCGATCCCTCGTATAAAACCTAGCCGTCCGGCCGCGGCCACGTGCGTGACCGCGGTTGCGGTGATCGCGACTCGACGCTATGCCGCTTGCGCGAGTGCTTTTTCAACCCTGGGTTTGACCTCGCCGATCATCTGCTCCATCGATTGCATGGCCGCCTTGTGCGGCGTGTTGCCGACCTTGAACGAAAAGCAGATGTGCACGGGTTTGGTGGCGCGGATTTCCTTCACCAGCTTCTCGGCAACGGTGTCGACGTCGCCGATCAGCAGGTCGTTATGGATGGTTTCGAGCGAAGGTTCGTCCTTGAACGGCACATCGACGAGCTGCGTGCCTTTCATGACTTCCTGGCGGTGACGCAGGCTGGCCGCGAGGCGCGACTGATAGCGCGCGTTTTCGGCAAAGCGCATGCCGTCTTCCCGGCTGCCTGTGATATGGGCGAAGCGGTTGACCGTCATGTGCGCTTTTGAAAGGGGCACGTTTTCCGCGTTGAACGCGGCGGCCATGTCCGCGTATTGCCCGGCCAGCAGTTGCTCGCCGCCCAGCCGGCCCGAGGTCAACACCCGGTAGCCATGCTTGGCGGCGGCGCGGAACATGGCCTGGGTGTGGCCGGCCACATAGATCGGCAGCGGATTCTGCACGGGACGCGCGGAAATGTGCGTGCTGGGCATTTTGTAGTGCTTGCCGTCGTAGCTGAAAAAATCCCGGCTGAATGCGAGATCGAGTATGTCGGCGAACTCGTTGGTCATTTCGAGATTCTGCGCGAGGCTGACGCCGAAGCGCTCGAATTCATAGGGCTGATACCCGGCGCCGATGCCCAGCATCAAACGGCCGTTTGACAGGGCGTCAGCGGTGGCAATTTCTGCCGCAAGCCGCACCGGGTTATACAGCGGCACCACCACCACCGCGGTACCGAGACGGATATTCTTGGTGTTCGCCGCACAATGCGCCACCATCAGCAGCGGCGACGCGCACAGGCAGTAGTTCGAGAAATGGTGCTCGGCAAACCATGCGACGGTGTAGCCCAGTTCGTCCGCGCGTTTGGTCTGCTCAGCGACTTCATTGAAGATTTGTGCCGTTGGCGTGCCCGGATCACGAGCGCCCATCAGGTTGAAAATGCCGAACTCCATGGCTTGTGCCTCCCGTAATATGTTGCCGCGTAGTGCTAGGGTTTTCCGTTGCCCAGTCCGGCCCGTTGTTCAATCAGGGTGAAAATGACGCTGGTGTCTTTTTCGCCCAATCCGGCGGCAAGCGCCGCCTGCTGATAATGTTGGGCCATGTTCGAAAAGCTCACGGGAACATGCACGTCCTTGGCAATCGTGTGAAACGTCTCCAGGTCCTTGTTCATCAGCGCCACCTTGAATCCCGGGTCGAAGTTACGCGGAATCAGCGCGCGGTCGACGCGCGCCAGCGCGTTGCTGTTGCCGCTGCTGGTCTTGATGATGTCCGCCATGGTTTTGAGATCGAGGCCCGCCTTGAGACCCACGATCAATCCTTCCATCATGGCGCAGGCGTTGACCGTCGACATCATGTTGTTGATGGCCTTGATGGTGTTGGCGGCGCCGGCCGGGCCGACGTGGTAGATGTTCTTGCCGATGGCTTCGAGCAGCGGCTGCACCCGCTCGAGCACCGATGCATCACCCCCCGTCATCACGGCCAGGGTCGCCGCGCTGGCGCCCGTTACGCCGCCGCTGACGGGTGCTTCAAGGAAGCGGAGCCCGCGTGCCTTGGCGGCAGCCTCGATTTTGCGCGGCGTCGACGGCAAAACACTGCTGAGATCAACCAGGATGGCGCCGCTTTTTGCTTTTTCCACGGCACCCCCGGCGCCAAGATAAAAGGGCTCGACTTCAGGGGTTCCCGGCAGACTGGTAAACAGCACGTCGGCATTCGCGATGACCTCCGCCGCTGATGCCGCTCCCTTGGCGCCGGCCTCGACCAGATTGCGCATGGCCTGGGTGTTCAGATCGAACACGGACAAGGCAAAGCCCTTCTTCAGTATGTTCATGGCCATCGGATTGCCCATGTTTCCGAGACCGACAAAACCAATCGAAATAGTCATGATGTCCTTTGCGGGTTGGCGGTGTGGCGCCAGTTCTGCGAACGACCCGGGGTCCGGGAAGGCAGTGCGGCGTGATCGGGAGAATCGCGATTCATGGTAAGTTTGTACTTGGAATCGTGTCAAGCCAAGGCGGGCAGGGAAGCTTGCTAGGCAAGCAGCAAGGTGTGCCGTCAGGCTGCGGCGGTGTGCATTTGCCGGGGCGGCTTTGCCATCAGAAAAAACAGCGAGCCCGCTCCGGCCAGCAGTGCCAGCAGGGTAAATCCCGTGCGATAGTTGCCCAGCCAGTCGGCGAAAGCGCCGGCCAACAGTGGTCCGACGATGTTGCCGATCACGGTAATCATGGTCGACAGCCCGAGAATCACGCCGATCGAGCGGCGGCCGAAGTAGTCGGCGCGGATCGCCTGCATGAACGGGCCGCGCAGTCCCCAGGCTACGCCGTGTATCAACAGTCCGCAGGCGAGCATGACAGAGCCGAGCGAGTAGGTGAGCATGAGCATGCCGGCGGCGTGCGCCAGCATGCAGGTTGCAGCCACCTTGCGTTTGGCGAATTTTTCGCCCACCACCCACCCCAGCATCACGCCGAAGAACTGTCCCACCGTCACCAGCACGAAAAACAGCGAGGCGTGGGCGAGAGTGTAGCCCAGCCCTTCCTTCATATGCGTAATGGCGTGTACATTGATCGCCATTACCACCAGCAGCGAACAGCCGTGGCCAAGCGACAACAGCCAAAACGCACTGGTGCGCAGCGCCTGGCGTGCGGTAAACGAAGGACCGCTGGGTAGCTCCGGCTGTCCGCTGGTCTTCGGCCGGGGCGGGGCGCCGTCGACGGTGAGACCGAGATCTTCGGGGCGGCTGCGAATGATGCTGGCCAGCGGCCAGCCGATCAGAATCGTGAGAACGCCCGAGCCGAAAGCGGTCGCGCGCCAGCCCCAGGCCTGAACCGACCACGCCACCACAAATACAAAGAGGCCGCCTACGGCCCCGCCAAGCTGGCATGCGGACAGCGCCCGCGTGCGGTGCTTTTCAAACCATTGGATGATTGCCACGCTCACCAGCAGGTTGCTGAACAGGCTGGAGCCGAGCGCCAGCACCATGAACGCGCCGTAGAATCCAAGCAGGGTTTCAATCCGGCTCAGCAGCATGAATCCGATGCCGAACAGGACGACGCCGATGCGCGCCATGCCCTGGGAGCCGAAGCGGTCAACCAGCCAGCCCAGCAGCGGCCCGAGCAGGGCGACTTCCGTCGATTTCAGGGCGGCAGCCGCGGACAGCGATGTCTTGCTCCAGCCACGCTCTTCCACCAGCACGGCGACATAGATGCCAAAGGCGGAATTGAGCAGCATACTCTGCAGGAATTGCAGCGCGCCGCTGGCGCCCACGATGCGCCAACCGTAGAAAATTTTCGTCATGAGAGGGTGCGAGGATAACGCAGGTGCTACGCTTGCGCACGTGCGGCGTGTTCGCCGCGGCATGTTGGACGGGTGATTTGTCTCATGAGGGGGTCTGATGATCTTTCGTCAATTGTTCGATCCGCAGTCGTCGACGTACAGTTATCTGCTGGGTGACCCGCGCTCGCGCGAGGCGGTGCTGATTGACCCGGTGTTCGAGCAGGCGCGGCGCGACCAGGCGCTGGTTGCCGAACTGGGTCTGACGCTGGTCTGTACATTGGATACGCATGTGCATGCGGATCATGTCACCGGCGCGGCGCTGCATCGGCAACGCCTCGGCAGCCGCATTGCGCTTTCCGGCGCGAGCGGCGCGGCAGGCGCCGATGTGGCGCTGGCCCACGGCGATCGCGTGGTGTTCGGCGCGCGTTACCTTGAGGCGCGCGAGACGCCCGGACACACCAACGGCTGCATGACTTATGTTCTGGACGATGAATCGATGGCGTTTACCGGAGATGCGCTGCTGATTCGCGGCTGCGGACGCACGGATTTCCAGCAGGGTAGCGCGCGCACCCTGTATCGATCGGTACACAGCCAGATATTTACGCTTCCGCCGTCGTGCGTGCTGTATCCCGGGCATGATTATCGCGGGCTGACCGCCACCAGCGTCAACGAGGAACGGCAATTCAATCCGCGTCTTGGCAGCAGCATTAGCGAAGGGGATTTCACCGGCTACATGGACAATCTGGGATTGCCGCATCCCCGGCAGATTGATGTTGCCGTGCCCGCCAATCTGCGCTGCGGTCAAGTGGCCGACGCTCCGGCGCAGGCGACCGAGCCCGCGTGGGCGTCACTGACCTTCAACTTTGCCGGCGTGTGGGAGATTTATCCGCACGTGCTGGAGGAAATCGCGCAGCGGGTGCAGATCGTCGATGTGCGCGAGGCAGCCGAGTATGACGGGCCGATCGGCCACATCAAGGGCGCGTTGCTGATACCGCTCGGCGAACTCGCGTCGCGAGGCGGCGAACTGGCGCGTGAGCGGCCGGTGGTTACGGTGTGCCGCTCGGGTGCGCGCTCGGCGCAGGCCTGCGTGATCCTGCAGCGGCAGGGGTTTGCCGACCTGGCGAATCTGGCGGGCGGCATGTTGCGCTGGCGCGCGGAAGGGTTCGCGGTCGAGGGTGGACGGCAATAGCCGGGCGTCACCCGTTGGGGTCGGTAGGGCCATGGCGCTGCGATTCGGGTCAGGCGCGGTATTCGCGTTAGAATTCCGCCAACCATGGCGAACCGCCATTCCGCCGGGAGTATCCATGTCCAGTAATCTGCTCGTCTACGAACCTGTGGCGCCCTGCCTCACACAGCCGCAACAATCGCGCCACCCGCTGGATCGCCTGGCGGGAAAGACCATCGGCTTTATCGATAATTCCAAGCCGAATTTCAACCACCTGGTCGAAGACCTGTCGCGGGTGCTGATGGAGAAGCACGGCGTCACGGCGGTGATCAAGCAGCGCAAACGCAGTGCGTCGCAGGGATTGTCGGAAGCGGCGATGGATGAACTGGTGGCGCAGACGGATGCGGTGATCACCGGGTCGGGCGACTGAGGGTCCTGCACGTCGTGGAGTATCCACGACAGTGTCGAGGCCGCAAAACGCGGCAGGGCGGCGCTGACGGTGGTGTCGCAAAGTTTCATCGGGCTGGGGCGCGCGCAGCAGAAAGCGCTGGGGTCGCCGGACCTGCCGATGGTGCTGATACCGCATCCATTCGGCACCCGTTCGCGCGAAGAGTTAAAGGCCATTGCAGCCCAGTGCGCCGACGATATAGCGCGGCTGCTGTGCGAGGCGGCGCCGGCCGCAGCCGAAGCAGCGCGGATTGCGCCGGCGGCGCCGCGCGCAAAGCTGATCGAGGCGCCGGCCGATCTCGCCGCATTCAACAAATTGTTTATCGACAAGCGCTGGGGTGATGGGCTGATTCTGGCGCCGCCCACGCAGGACGCCGTGCAGCGCATGTTGCGCTTTACCGATCGCGCGCCGGACGAGGTGGTGGCGACGATCGCGCCGGGCATGGGTGCCGCGACCGTCGAATACATCGCGATTCAGGGCGTGATGGCCGGTTGCCATCCCGAGTATCTGCCGGTGCTGATTGCGGCGGCGGAGGCGGTGGCGACGCCGCGGTTTCATCTGCAGGCGATCCAGTCAACCACCAATCCGTCGGCGGTGTGGCTGATCGTGAATGGACCCATTGCGACGTGGCTGGCGGTGAACAGCGGCGCCGGCTGTCTGGGGCCGGGCACTTGGGCGAATGCCGCGCTGGGGCGCGCGTTGCGCTTGATCCTGCTGAACATCGGTGGCGCGTTGCCGGGGGAGATGGACAAGGCGACACAGGGACAGCCCGCCAAGTTCGCGTTTTGCTGTGCGGAGAATGTCGATGCCAGCCCGTGGGAACCGCTGCACGTGGAGCGCGGATTTTCCGCCGATGCCAATACGGTGACTGTGGTGGGCGCGCTCGGCACCTGGAGCATGAACATGACGGCGCGCCGGGGCGAGGAGGTGCTGGCGATGATTGCCGATACCATGCAGTATCCCGCCAGCAGCGATTACATGTACGGCGGCGCGCCGTTCATTCTGTTGTCGCCGCAGCACGCCAACCTGTTTCATCGCGAAGGCTGGAGCAAGGCCGAGGTGAAGCGCCGCTTGTGGGAAGCCTCGAAGATTCGCGCGGGCCGTTCCAGGGGCAGCGAATTCGAGCGCATGGCGAACGGGCGCCGTGCCGAACTGGGTGAGATCGGCGTTGATTCAATGGTGCCGATTTCGGTGAAGGCAGAAGACATCAGCATCGTGGTCGCGGGCGGCCCGGGGTCGCACTCGGTATTTGTGCCAGTGTCGGCGCACACGCGTTCGGTCACGCGCGAAATCACCGTGACCGAAAGCGCTACAGGTAATAATTTTTAACTTGTTGATTATAAACAATATTTTTAAAAATATGCCGATAGGCGGAGAAGCGCCATGATCCTCACCGTAGTGAACATGTGACCGCGCGCCGACCGCGTCAGGCAGAATTCAGTGGCGTTGTTCGGCGACGAACCACAAACCTTTCGCAGCGCCAGGGCTGTTTGCCGAAATGCTGCGCATGGGGCCCGGCGCGGCGTATGGCGGCCCGGAATTGGCCACCGGCGGCGGCCAGATGTTTATCGTATTTCAGGGCACGCTACGGTATGACGGTGATGCGCTGGCCGCGCGGTCTGCGGTGGCGCTGACGCGTGACGAAAAGGCGCTGACGTTTCGTGCGTGTGACAGCGGCGCGCAGGTGCCGGTATTTCAATATCCGCGGCGCGACAGCCGGCCGGCGTCCTGGGCGAGCACGCCCTAGCAATGCGCAAAACTCGCGCCATGACGATGGGCAAAACCTGCCCATGTAAAATGCGCAAACGGCGCCCTGCGCGCCGCTTTTGTTTGCAGCCATCCGCCGCAGTATTTCCGTTCCGGGAAGCCCGGATCGTGACGAGGTCAATTCATGCCGCACGAAGTAAGCTTGATCGCGACCATAGCCGCCGGCTTCGGGCTTGCCCTGATCCTGGGGCTGGCGGCGACCCGGCTGCGCATGCCGCCACTGGTGGGCTACCTGATTGCGGGCGTGTTGATCGGTCCGGCAACGCCGGGCGGGTTTGTGGGCGACATCGGTCTGGCAGCCCAGTTGGCCGAGATTGGCGTGATGCTGCTGATGTTCGGCGTGGGGCTGCATTTTTCATTCGAGGACCTGCTGACGGTGCGGCACGTTGCAATACCCAGTGCCGTCGTCAAGATTATTGTGGCGACGGCACTGGCCATCGGCGTTGCCACGTGGTGGGGCTGGCCGCTTGGGGGCGCGCTGGTATTCGGACTGTGCCTGTCCGTAGCCAGTACGGTCGTTCTGCTGCGGGCGCTGGAGGCGCGCAACCTGCTCGAATCCATCAATGGCCACATCGCCGTGGGCTGGGTGGTGGTCGAAGACCTGATCATGGTGCTGGTGCTGGTGTTGCTGCCGGCATTTGGCGGCATGCTGTCGCCGGCGGATGCGGCCACTACACCGATTTCGGCAGAGGCGCTGTGGACCCGGGTGGGGATTACGCTGGCAAAAGTCGCTGCGTTCATCCTGTTCATGCTGGTGGTGGGCCGCCGCGTCTTTCCCAAGGTGTTGTGGTGGGTCGCGCACTCGGGGTCACGCGAACTGTTCACGCTGTGCGTGGTTGCTACCGCGGTAGGCGTGGCGTTTGGGGCGGCGCAACTGTTCGATGTGTCGTTTGCGCTCGGCGCGTTTTTTGCGGGGATGATGATGCGCGAATCCGAGTTCAGCCACCGCGCGGCCGACGAATCGCTGCCCCTGCGCGATGCGTTTGCGGTGCTGTTCTTTGTTTCGGTGGGCATGTTGTTCGATCCGGCCGTGGTATGGAATGAGCCGTTAAAACTGCTGGCCGTGGTGGCGATCATCATGGTGGCCAACCCGATCGTGGCGGCGATCATGGTATTGCTGTTTCGCTATCCGTTGAATACCGCGCTCACCGTGGGCGCCAGTCTGGCGCAGATCGGGGAGTTCTCTTTCATTCTGGCGGGTCTGGGGGTGGCGATGCAGTTGATGCCGGTCGCCGGGCAGAGTCTGATTCTGGCCGGCGCGCTGATCTCCATAGCAGCCAATTCGGCGATTTTTGCCGCAGTGGAACCGCTGCAGAATTGGGCGCGCGCGCGATCGGCGCTGGCGCGGCGCCTGGAGCAACGCGACGATCCGCTGGCGCAATTGCCGATGTCGGTCGAGGAGTCGCTGCTCAGCAAGCAAGTGGTTCTGGTCGGGTACGGGCGCGTCGGCAGGCGCGTGGGCATGGTGCTGCGCGAAAACAGGATTCCCTTTGTGGTGGCCGAGCAGAACCGCGAAATCGTGGAGGCGCTGCGCGACGATGGCATCGCGGCCGTCAGCGGCGATGCCGCCGAGCCTTCGGTACTGATCCAGGCACACATCGCGCGTGCCGCCATGCTGGTGATCGCCATTCCGGATACGTTGAACATCCGCAAGATGGTCGAGATCGCGAAGACGCTCAATCCGGCCGTGGCTGTCGTGTTGCGGACGCATAACGAGGAAGAAGCGGCATTGTTGCGCGCGGAAAATCTGGGGGATGTGTTTCTCGGCGAGCACGAACTCGCGCGCAATATGGCTGCGCATGTGGTGGCTACGTTGCATGCCACTTGATGGATTGCCCCGATTCCGGTTCGCGGCACGGACAATTCAATCCCGCATACAGGCCGCCTGCGTGGCAGTCTTGCGCGGCTCAGTCGCGAGAAAAATATAAGCATCTGTTTTAAATGGGTTTTGTCAGGCCGGTCGATTGGGCAATGGTGTGCCGCGATAAACGGGGATCAGAAAATGGCAGCACTGGAATGACGCGTGTCATCGGCGTGATGCCGCGACCGGCAAGCGTGCATTGCGGGCACGCTTCAAGCCGCGAGCAGTGAATGGCTGAAAACAGAAGGTGATACGATAGCTGCGTCCGCCGGTCCGCTATACGGGCCAGCCGGCGCAGGCCGCGGGCCGTGACAACACTGCCGGAATCTTGGACAATTCGTCAATTCACAACCATCAGGAAAACGACATGAGCGAAATGCGTTATGAGGCGCCGAAGACGCTGGAGGCGGCCGTCGCGCTGCTGGCAGGCGCGAAGGGGACGGCAAAGGTGCTCGCTGGCGGAACGGATATCTTGATCCAGATGCGCGGCGGTCGTGTGGACCCGGAAGTGCTGGTCGATGTGAAAGGCATACCCGAAATGACATCGATTGCCGCCGAGAATGGTGGATTCCGTTTCGGCGCCGCGGTGAGCGCGATGGAATTGTCGGA
>CADECM010000016.1:3758-24077 GCA_902825845.1 uncultured beta proteobacterium | reverse complement strand
GGCGCGGTGGCGGAGCGTGCACTTTTGGTGCCGGAAGCGGCTGCTGCGTTGGTGGGCAGCACGGTGGATGAAGCGGCGATCACTCGCATGGGCGCGGCCTGCAGCGCCGCCGCTAGACCGATCGACGACAAGCGTGGGACCAAGGCGTACCGCATCAAGGTTACCGGCGTGATGGCGCGGCGTGCCGCCGCGATTGCGCGCGACAGAGCAAAGGGAGCGAAATAATGGCCAAGCAGCATGTAACAACCAGCATCAACGGCAATGCCACGGAGTTTCTGTGCGATACGCACCAGACGCTACTCGAGGTGCTGCGCGACGAACTGTACATGACCGGCACCAAGGAGGGTTGCGGTACCGGCGACTGCGGCGCCTGCACGGTCAATGTCAACGGGCGCATGATGTGTTCCTGCCTGATGCTCGGCGCCGAAGCGCAAGGCAAGTCGATCACAACCATTGAGGGTATCGCCAACGGCGAGAAGCTTCATCTGCTGCAGAAGAAATTCATCGAGCATGCGGCGCTGCAATGCGGCATTTGCACGCCCGGCATGATCGTGGCGGCGAAGACGCTGCTCGACAACAACAAGAATCCCACGGAAGAGCAGGTGCGTTACTGGCTGGCGGGCAATCTGTGCCGCTGCACGGGGTATAACCAGATTATCGAGGCGGTGATGGATGCCGCCAAAGAACTGAGAGGGGCTTGATCATGAGCGCAGTCGTTACCGAGAAAAAACTCAAGGTTGTCGGCACCCGTCCCGATCGTCCGGAGGGCGTGCCCAAGGTTACCGGCACCGCGCAGTATGGCGCGGACTGGAATCTGCCGGGGATGTTGTGGGGCAAGATTCTGCGCTCGCCGCATGCGCATGCGCGCATCCGCAAGATCGACACCTCGAAGGCGCTGAAGCTGCCGGGTGTCAAGGCCATCATTACCGGCGCTGACTTTCCCGAACAAAAATTCGATTACGTCGGCGCGGCGCGTGTGGCGCTGAACTTCTGGCACATCACGCGTAACATCATGGCGCGCGAGAAGGTCCTGTTCGAGGGGCATCCGCTGGCAGCCGTCGCGGCGACGACACCAGCCGTGGCCGCCGAGGCATTGAAGCTGATCGAGGTCGATTACGAAGTGCTGCCGCACGTGATCGACGTCGACGAGGCGATGAAGCCCGATGCGCCGCTGTTGTTCGAAGACATGATTCCGCGCGGCTATCAACCGGAGGCGACCCAGCCCTCCAATATTTCCAAGCGCGTGGATTTCAAACTGGGCGATGTCGACGCGGCGTTTGCCACGGCCGACGAGGTGGTGGAGGCCAGTTTCAGGACCGCGCCGGTGCATCAGGGCTATATCGAGCCTCACGCCTGTCTGGTGCGCACCGATGCCGATGGCCAGGCGGAATGCTGGTCGTCGAGCCAGGGCCATTTCGCAGTGCGTAATCTCACCGCGAAGATCGTCGGGATGAAGGTGGGGGATTTGCGTTGTCATGCGGCCGAAATCGGCGGTGCGTTTGGCGGCAAGACCGTGGTCTACGTGGAGCCGGTGGCTGTCCTGCTGTCGAAAAAATCGGGACACCCGGTGAAGATCATGATGACACGCGAGGAGGTGTTCAAGGCCACTGGGCCGACCTCCGGTGCGTCGATGACCATCAAGATTGGCGTGATGCGCGACGGCAAAATCGTTGCGGCCGAAGGCATCTTCAAGTATCAGGCGGGCGCATTCCCCGGTTCTCCGGTGATGAACGGCTGCATGTGCAGCTTTGCGCCGTACGATATCGCCAATGTGCGCACTACCGGTTACGACGTGGTGTGCAACCGGCCAAAGACCGTGGCCTACCGCGCGCCGGGATCGCCGATTTCGGCGTTTGCGGCAGAGAGCACGCTCGATCTCGCCGCACGAAAAATCGGTATGGATCCGGTGCAGTTCCGCCTGAAGAACATTGCCAAGCCGGGTACGCCGACGGTGTTTGGTACCAAGCTCAACTTCAATGGTTTTGCCGAAACGCTGCAGGCGCTGCAAAAGCATCCCGGTTACACGGCGCCACTGGGCAAGAATCAGGGGCGCGGCGTGGCTGCGGGCTACTGGTTCAACGGCGCCGGTGAATCCAGCGCCGTGGTGTCGGCCAATGAAGACGGTACCGTGGTGGTAGCCACCGGCAGTCCCGACATTGGCGGCTCGCGTGCGTCCACCGCGCAGATGGCGGCGGAAACACTGGGCATACCCTACGAGGCGGTGCGGCCGATCATTGCCGATACCAACTCGGTGGGATTCACGCAGACCACCGGCGGATCGCGCGTGACCTTCGCCACCGGCATGACCGTGATCAACGCCTGCAACAAGGTGATCGCGGAAATGTGTGTTCGCGCGGCGAAAATCTGGAAAATCGAGCCGGAGAACGTGGTGTGGGAAGACGGCAGTGCGCGGCCGGCTGGCAAGCGCGCGGGTGAGTTCCCGCCGCTGAGTTTCCGGGAAATCGCCTCCAAGCGCACGGCTACTGGTGGTCCAATCAGTGCTTCTGCAACCATGAATGCCGAAGGTCAGGCGCCAGGATTCACCGCGCAGTTCTGCGACGTCGAGGTCGACCCGGAAACGGGTCATGTCAAAATTCTGCGGTTCGTGGCGGCGCAGGACGTGGGCCGCGCCATCCACCCGAGCTATTGCGAGGGCCAGATCAATGGCGGCGTGGTACAGGGCATTGGCTGGGCATTGAACGAGGAATACATTTACGATAAGCAGGGCCATCTGGAGAATCCTGGATTCCTCGACTATCGCATGCCGGTTGCATCCGATTTGCCGAAAATCGAGCCGATACTGGTGGAAGTGCCGAACCCGAACCATCCGTATGGCGTGAAGGGCGTGGCGGAAGCCAATATCGTGCCGCCGATGGCCGCGGTGGCCAACGCCATTCACATGGCCACCGGCAAGCGTCTGACCGATCTGCCGATGTCGCCGCCCAAGGTGCTGGCAGCGATCGACGCGACGGGCTAAGCACAGGCTGTATCCGGCCCGGTTTTTTTTCAGGACCGGGCCGCGTTTGCCTGACGGATTTTTGCACTTATCGTCATGACAGGGTCCGTCTTGCGGTCGGGTGTTGCGACACACCGGCTGCGTTTGCGGTATTGAAACGGTATTGAACCTGTCGCAATGGCGCTGCGTTTTCGGCGGCGTTAGCGGCGCATGCCTGATTGTTCGCGCGAAGTGATTCGTGTGCGACAATGGTTTACGTCATGCTGAAATCCCTGAAAGCCCTTTTCGACACTGTGAGTGTGCAGAGTCGTACGATACCTGGTTTCGAACGCCGGCAGTTGCAGGTCGCGGTGGCCCAGCTGCTGCTTGAAGCCGGCCGTGCAGACTATGAGAATAGCGGCGATGAATTGACCGTCGCAACGACCACGCTGGCCGAGTTATTCGGCCTGGACGTGCGTGAAAGCGTGGCGCTGCTTGAGCAAAGCCGAGAAAAGGCGAAGCAGCTTACGAGCCTCCATGCGCCGTTAGCCGTCGTTAAACGGGAGTTTTCGATGGAGAATCGTATTCTCCTGATCGAACACTTGTGGCGCATCGCCTTCGCCGACGGCCAGCTTCATTTTTACGAAGACCACTACGTTCGCAAGATTGCGCACTTGCTTCACATCCCAAACACGCAGACGATGCTGGCGCGCAACCGCGCAAGACCGCACACGGCAAAATGAGCCGCCATTTCGCCGGGTTTCCGGCGAGACCGCCGACCAGTTCCGGTGACCGGCGAACTTGAGTGCCGGCGCGTCGTGTGGCGCGCGGCTACATCAAGTTGTCGTTTGTTGCATGAATTTCAACGTCTCGGCGGCGCATACATCGGCATCACTGGCGGCGGCGTGATACGAATCCCCCGGCAGCACCAGCAGGCGTGAATTCGGGATCAGCACCTGCCATTTGCGCATGCTTTCCACGTCACCCAGCGCGCTGCCCTCGGTGGTAATGACCAGTGTTGGACAGCGTATGCGCGCGAGGTCGGGCGTGATATCCGCCTTGGGTATGTTCTTTACAAAACACAACTGCGTGGACACCGGCGTGCGCGCCATCATCTGTATCCACCATTCGACGCCCTCCGGCGGGAAGTTTTTGCCAAGTCGGCCGCTCATGGTGCGCCGCGCCCAGGGCTCGATGCCGTTCTCGGAGATGTCTTTGGTGAGCGATTCCACGCGCGCGGCGGTGTCGTAGATCGGCGGCGGGGTACCGATCAGTGTCAGACTCAGCACCCGATCCGGGCAGCGCGCTGCAAAGCGGCGCGCGATAAAGCCGCCGATCTTCGCTGCGATCAGATGAAATTTGCGAATGCCGAGCTGATCCATCAGTGCGATGAAATCATCGATCGGCACGTCAATGGTCCATGGAGAATCGGCAGGTACCGGCGGCGTGGATTGTCCGTAGCCGCGCATATCGGGTCGTATGACCGAGTAGTGCCGCGCTAGCGTGGGTACCCACGCGTACCAGGCGGCGCCGCACTCCAGATTGCCGTGCATCATCAGCACCGCCTCGGGCGAGGTCCACGGATCGGTGTAGTCGTCGACTTCATAGTGCATGGTAATGCCGGTGGGCAACTGGGCTTTGGGCATGGCGGATTTCGCTCCGGTGGTCGATACAAGGCGTCATGATATAACGCGTGCGCCGAAATCAGGACAACGCAGGGTCTGCATCGCGACAGTGGGCAGCGGCGGCCCACGCAAAACTTCGTAGCCGGCCCGGCCAAGGGTGTTGTGGACATCATGGCCATTGGCGGTCGATCAGCGCCCGCGCGCGCAAGCGCGCATGACGCGAGCCATGACGTATAAACCCATGGCGCATATTTACAACTCCATCCACTGCGGCGGGGCGCGCTTGTTAAGGGTGCAGCAGTCGCGCTACACTGTGGCAGGGGTTAATGGTAAGTATCTGTTTTTAAACAATATTTTAAAAAAGGAGATTCCAGTGGAGCGTCGATCATTCCTGACACACACGGGCCTTGCGGGAATACTTGCCGCGAGTAGCGCGCCGGCATTTGCGCAGGCCCTACCCGAGGTCAAATGGCGTCTCGCGTCGAGCTTTCCGAAGAGTCTGGACACGATTTTCGGCGCCGCGGATGTGATTTCAAAACGCGTTGCCGCTGGCACCAACAACAAGTTTCAGATTCAGGTCTTTGCCGGCGGTGAAATCGTGCCGCCGTTCGGCGTGGTGGATGCCGTGCAGAATGGCACCGTGCAGTGTTGCCACACCGCGCCGTATTATTTTTTCGGCAAGGACCCGACGTTCGCGTTTGGCACGGCGATCCCGTTCGGCATGAGCGCGCGGCAGCAGAATGCGTGGATGATCCATGGCGGCGGCCGGCAACTGTTCAACGATTTCGTCAAGGAATACAACCTCATCAGCTTCGGCGCGGGTAATACGGGCGCGCAGATGGGGGGCTGGTTCCGCAAGGAGATCAAGACCGTTGCCGATCTCAAGGGGCTGAAGTTCCGCGTCGGCGGCACCGGCGGGCTGCCGCTGCAAAAACTCGGTGTGGTACCGCAACAGATTCCGGGCGGCGACATTTATCCGGCGCTGGAGAAGGGCACCATCGACGCCGCGGAATGGGTGGGACCGTACGACGATGAAAAACTCGGCTTCTACAAGGTGGCGAAATTCTATTACTACCCCGGCTGGTGGGAGGGTGGACCGGAACTCGACCTTTTTGTGAACAACAAGGCGTTCAACGATCTGCCGAAAAGTTATCAGTCCATTCTGGAATCCGCGTGCCACGAAGCGAATCTCGGCATGATGGCGAAGTACGATGCGGTGAATCCACCCGCGCTCAAACGCCTGATTGCCAACGGCGTCAAGCTGCTGCCGTTCTCCAATGAGATCATGGCCGCGTGTTACAAGGCGACGCGGGAGGTGTATGACGAAATCGCCGGCAAGAACGCCCGCTTCAGGAAGATTTACGAACCATGGAAAAAATTCCGTGGCGAACAGGTCGAATGGTTCGCCGTGGCGGAAAGCCGCTTCGACAACTTCATGTTGGCGGCCGAGCGCATGGGGCAGAAGAAATAGCGGTTCCCGCGGCAGCAACGGCGCTTCCTGGAAGCGCCGTTTTTTCTTATTTTTTGTCCGGCTGCGACGGGCCGGCTTCGGTGCCGCCGAAGGCGTTTTCCAGCGCCTTGGCTGCGTCCTCGAGTTCCTTGCCCGGCGCGGAACCCGCCGGGACCTGGATATGAATGTTGCGGGTATCGACCTTCGCTTTGGTTTCGAGTCCGCCCGAAACGATGCCGGGAAAGGCGATGATGGTCCCCACCATGATCATCTGAATCAGCACATACGGTACCGCGCCCCAGTAGATCTGGCCAGTGGTCACCGGTGCGGTGTTGCGGCCGGTGAGACGATCCGGATATTCCTTGGCCGGCGCCACGCTGCGCAGGTAAAACAACGCAAAGCCAAACGGCGGATGCATGAACGAAGTCTGCATGTTGACGGCGAGCAGCACACCGAACCAGATCAGATCGATGCCAAGCTTTTCGGCCACGGGCGCGAGCAGGGGGATTACGATGAACGCCAGTTCAAAGAAATCAAGAAAGAACGCCAGCACGAAGATCAGGATGTTGACTACGATCAAAAAGCCGACTTGCCCGCCGGGCAGGCCGCTGAGCAGATGCTCGACCCAGACATGGCCGTTGACGCCGTAAAACGTGAGGCTGAACACGCGCGCGCCGATCAGGATAAAGACAACGAAGGTCGACAGTTTGGCGGTGACGTTCATGGCCTGCTTGAGCAGCGGCAACGACAGGCGGCGCCGCGCGAGCGCCATGGCCAGCGCGCCGGTGGCGCCCATTGCGCCGCCTTCGGTGGGCGTGGCCACGCCAAGAAAGATCGTGCCCAGCACCAGAAAAATCAGTCCCAGCGGGGGTATCAGCACAAACGTCACGCGTTCGGCCATCGCCGATAGCAGGTTGAGTTTGAGCAGCTTGTTGGCCACGGCAGCGAAAAAGGCGGCTGCCACGGCCAGCGAGGTAGTGACGACGATGCGCTCATCGGTCTCAATTTCAGGGTGGTAGCGTGAGTAGTAGACCATCCAGAATGCGGCGCCGATGATTCCGGTGATGAGCGCCAATACCATCAATGAGCGGTTGCCCGAACTGCCGTCGGATTCGCGGATGGTGCGCGCGTCGAGCGGCAGCGCCGGCGCCCATTGCGGCTTGATCAAGGTGGTGGCGAGCACATACGACGCGTAAAGTCCGGCCAGCATGATGCCCGGAAGGAAAGCGCCGGCGTACATGTCGCCCACCGAGCGGCCGAGCTGGTCGGCCATGATGATCAGCACCAGCGACGGTGGAATGATTTGCGCCAGCGTGCCCGATGCCGCGATGACGCCGCAGGCGAGGCGCCGGTCGTAGCCATAGCGCAGCATGATCGGCAGCGAAATGAGGCCCATGGAAATCACCGAGGCCGCCACCACGCCGGTGGTTGCCGCCAGCAGCGCACCCACAAAGATCACCGCGTAGGCGAGCCCGCCGCGCACCGGGCCGAACAGCTGGCCGATGGTATCGAGCAGGTCTTCCGCCATGCCGCTGCGTTCGAGGATCAATCCCATGAACGTAAAAAATGGCACCGCCAGCAGGGTGTCGTTGGACATGACGCCCCAGATGCGCTCCGGCAGTGCCTGTAGCAGGGCGGGTTCGAGCAGCCCGAGTTGTATGCCCAGCACGCCAAAACCGAGACCCACCGCGCTGAGCGCGAATGCCACGGGGTAGCCGAGCAGCAGCACGACGACCAACGCAGCAAACATCAGCGGCGCGATGTTGGCGATCAGAAAGGCGCTCATGATTGCCGGTCCTGGCGTTTGGCGGCCTCCGCCGCGGCCGCCTGTTCGCCACGCGCGCGCAGAATTTCATCGGCCAGTTCTTCCTCGGGCGTCCGGGTGACGATTTTCTCGTTGGGATCGGGAATGAGGTTATTCAGAAAGGCCACGCGCTTGATCAATTCCGACAAGGCCTGCACGATGAGCAGAAAGAAGCCCACAGGCACCATCAGCCGCGCGGGCCAGATCACCAGTCCGCCGGCGTTGGTCGAGACTTCGTTGCGCGTGTAGGCATCGACGAACACGGGCCACGACAGCCACAGGATCAGCCCCGCCATCGGCAGCAGAAAAAACAGCGTGCCGAAGATATCGATGCCGGCGCGTACCTTTGCCGAAAAGCGCGCGGTGATGATGTCGATGCGCACATGCTCGTTGTGCTTCATCGTGTAGCCCGCGCAAAACAGAAAGATCATCGAGAACAAATACCACTGAATTTCGAGATAGGCATTCGAGCTGTAATTGAACAGCTTGCGCACCGTGGCGTTGGCGGCGCTGATCAGCACCGTGGCCAGCACCAGCCAGTACATTACCCGACCGATGCGTTCGCTGAGCGCGTCGATGGCGCGGGAAACGGCGAGCAGGGCTTTCAAGTCGTGCCTCCGGACGGTAGTTGTGCCGGCATGATTATAGCGGCTGCGTGAAGGCACTCTGCGCTACACTCCGCGCACGCCATTCATGCGACCCATGCCACCCGTGCCAACGCCACCTTGAGCACCCATTCCACAGCGCCGGCCCGCGTCAGCGCGCGTCTGCTGGCCGCGGTGTTTCTGCCGTTTGCCGCGGGCTATTACTGCTCGTTCCTGTTTCGCAATGTCAACGCCATCGTGTTTCCGGAACTCACCGCGCAATTCGGTCTGTCGCCGGCCACGCTGGGTTTGCTGACCAGCGCCTACTTCATTACCTTCGCCGGCGCACAGTTGCCGCTGGGCATGCTGATGGATCGCTACGGTCCGCGCCGCGTCAATGCCGGCATGCTGCTGGTGGCGGCGGCGGGCACACTGGTGTTCTCGCAGGCCTCGGGGCTGCCGGGATTGCTGCTGGGGCGCGCGATGATCGGGCTGGGTGTCGCGGTGTGCCTGATGTCGTCCATGATGGCATTCGTCATATGGTTTCCGCGCGAGCGCACGGCCACGTTGTTTGGCTGCATGCTGCTGGTGGGCGCGTGTGGCGCGCTGTCGGCGACCAAGCCGCTGGAACTGCTGCTGCGGCTGACGGACTGGCGCACGCTGTTTGTGGGGTTTTCGGCAATGGCGATGGCGGCCAGCCTGTTGATTTTTACCATCGTGCCGGAAAAGTCCGCGGGCAAGCCGGCGCAGGCCCTGCACGGGCAGATCGCGGTGATCGCCGGCATTTTTCGCAGTCGCGGCTTCTGGTCCATTGCCTGCGCCGCCGCGCTGGTGCAGGGCGTAGCGATCGGATTGCTGGGCCTGTGGGCGGGGCCATGGCTGCGCGACGTGGCGGGACTGGATCGCGCCGCACTGGCCAGCAACCTGCTGGCTGCCGCGGCGGCATTTGGCGTGGGTGGTGTGCTTTGCGGCGCGCTCTCCGACCGGCTGGCCATGCACGGGGTATCGCCGGTCAGAACCTATTTTGTCGGCTGCGTGGCGTGCAGCGCTGCCCTGTTGCCGATCGTGCTGGGGTGGCGCAGCGGCGCCGTCGTTTTCTGGGTGCTGTTCATGGGCTTTTCGTCCTTCGGATCGTTGTCGTATCCGTTGCTTGCGACGCGGTTTGCGGCCGACATTACCGGGCGCGTTGTCACCGCCCTGAATCTGGTGACGTTCGCGATTGCCTTTGCGGTGCAATTCGGAGTCGGCGCGATTATCAATGTGTGGCCCGTGGTTGATGGACGCTACGCCACGGACGGGTATCGCGTTGCGTTTGCCTTGTGCTGGGGGTTGCAGGTGCTGTCGGTCGGGTGGCTGTGGTACGCCGAGCGCACGACGATGTACCGCGATTACCGCGGCGCGGCTTGACGAAGACCGTGTCGGTCGCTTAACTTGCGAATGCCGTAAGACTGTAGGACATGCCGGCCAACCGGGCGGCAATGCTGATGCATTAACAGGAGTACTGAATGAAATTGTCGATATCGGTATTGGTTGGGGTGGCCGCGATGGTGGGGGCGCAGGGTGTCGCGGCGCAGGCCTATCCGCTGCGGCCGGTGCGCGTGGTGGTGCCGTGGCCGCCGGGCGGGGCCAATGACATTGTCGGGCGCATCGTGGCGGCCCGGCTTACCGAACAAATGGGCCAGCAGTTCCTGGTGGACAATCGCGGCGGCGCCAACGGCACCATTGGCGCCGATGTGGTCGCGAAAGGCGCGGCCGACGGCTATACCGTGATGGTGCATTCGGCGGCGCATGTGACCAGCCCGCACCTGTACAAGAAGCTGCCCTATGACACGCTGAAGGACTTTACCGGCATTACGCCGCTTGCGGTTCAGGTCGGCATGCTGGTGGTGCATCCCTCGTTGCCCGCAAAAACGGTGAAGGAATTCGTGGCGCTGGGCCGCGCGCAGCCCGGGAAAATTGTCTATGCCTCGTCGGGCGCCGGCAGTTTTGTGCATCTGGCGATGGCCTTGCTCAATGCCATGAGCAAGACGCACATGATCCACGTGCCGTACAAGGGCGGCGGCCCGGCGGTAGTGGCGCTGGCATCGGGTGAAACGCAGGCGATGACCGCCACCATCGGTTCGGTGATCCCGCATCTGTCCGCGCGGCGCATACGCGCGCTGGGCGTAACCTCGCCGCAACGCATGGCGCAGTTTCCCGACATACCCGCCATTGCCGAAGGCCTGCCGGGCTATGACTTCACGGCGTGGATAGGCGCTTTCGTCGCGGCGGGCACGCCGCGTCCACTGGTGGATCGCCTCAATGGCGAACTGAAGAAAGTGCTGGCGCAGCCTGAGGTCATCAAGATCATGAGCAGCCAGACTCTGAATCCGATGCATATGTCGCCGGAGCAGTTTGCGGCCCGCCTGAAATCGGATTACGACAAGTATGGCAATCTGGTAAAGCTGACCGGTGCAAACGCCAATTAGAATACAAGTTTAAATATTGTTTAAAAACAATTAGTTAAATACTTTTTCTGCTGCGACATCATTCGGACGCTACGCTCATCCGCAGGCGACTTCGCGCTAGAATTCGCCGTTACGCACCGCTTGACCTTTGAACATCACTGGAGGCTCGTATGGACAACAACACGACACCGACCTACAACCGCGCCGCGGAAGATATCGGCAATGCAGTCTGGATGGAGCACACCAATGTCACCGTGCCTGATCAGACCAAGGCAACGCTGTTTTACATTACCGGTCTGGGCATGACGCGCGATCCGTACATCATGACCGGCCTGGAAAACATGTGGGTCAACATCGGCCGCAGCCAGATTCACCTGCCGTCCAACACACCGCAGGTGCTGCGCGGGCACACCGGCATTGTGCAGCCCGACCGCGCGGCACTGGTCAAGCGGCTTGAATACGTCGCGCCCAAGCTGGCCGGTACCCAGTTTGCGTACAAGGATTGCGGTGAATATCTGGAGGCCACCTGTCCGTGGGGCAACAAGTACCGCTTGTATGAGCCGGATCCCGCGCGCTTTGGCGGGGTGAGTCTGGGTATCGCCTATGTTGAATTCATGGTGCCGAAGGGCACGGCGGACGGTATTGCGCGTTTTTACAATCAGGCGATCAAGGCGCCGTCAAAGGTGGTGGACGGTGCGGCGCGCGTGCTGGTCGGACATAACCAGTACCTGATCTTCCGCGAGACGGATGGCCCGATTCCCGAATACGACGGACATCATCTGGAAATATATATCACCGATTTTTCGGGTCCGCATGCGTGGTTGCTGTCGAAGGGTTTGATCACCCAGGAGAGCGACCAGTACCAGTACCGCTTCAAGGATATCGTCGATCCCGATACCGGCAAGCACCTCTACACCATCGAACATGAGGTGCGCAGCATTACCCACCCGCTGTACGCGCGCCCGCTGGTGAACCGCAATCCGGTGCAGACCAACCGCAACTACCGTCCCGGCTATGACGCGGGACAATGGGCGATACCGCACGGCGATTAAGCCGCGGGATCGCGCGTGGAGGCAGGGCGGGCCCTGATCATCAGCGGCTCGCTTGCTCGTCGGCTCGTTCGCCGCCCATCCGCTGGGCGGGCTTGGCCGGGACGGCGAGGTGTCAGAGCTCGGCGTCGCGGTGGACGACTCCGGCGAATTGCTTGGCATTCCCCGTATCCAGCGCGCGCATGCGCTGCGGCGCGTGACACCACGGCCGCGCCATACGAATGGCCGATCAGCGGCTATGCCGCGGCGCGATCCGAAGGGTGATTGACGCCATCGTTGGTGGGTACCTCATCGATATCGTAGGGATTGACGCCCTCCAGGCAGCCCACGTTGTAGCCGTATTCCAGCGGGTTGGAGCGGCGCTGATGATGCGTATAGATGCCGCAATGGGCGCAAAAGTAATGCTTCGCGGTCATGGTGTTGAACTGGTAGAGTCGCAGCGCGTCATGACCTTGGATTATGCGGATGCCGGACAGTGGCACGGAGGCCACGATCGCGCCCTTTCTGCGGCACAGCGAGCAATCGCAGCGGCGTGGATTAACAATGCCGTCCGGCAGATCGAGTTCCAGCACCACGGCGCCGCAATGGCAACTGGCCTTGTGCTTCGGGTTGATGACGGCGTTTCCGAGGCGTTTGATCATGGCGTTTACTCCCGCGTCTTGGGTCAAGGTGTCAGTGCAGCATACGTAGCGTGCCGGAACCTGTCCAGTACGGGAGGTGATGTTTGAGTCGCAAAAAAGCCCGTGAGGTCACGGGCTTTTTGTTAACGGACAATCGCCGACGGCGGCGGTGGCGCGGAGCCGGGCGGCGGTGGTGGGCCGTAATAGCGCGCCGGTGCTTGCGAAGGTGCCGAAGTGGGCGGTGGCGGTGAGTAGTAGGTTTGCGGCGCGGGCTGCGCCGGTGCGGCTGGATTTGCGCGCGCCATGCGGCCAGGCACCGCGACGCGGTGTCCCTTCGCGTACATGCATTGGGAGTAGCCGTTGTCGTAACGGCGCTGCACGTTGTAGCCCGAGGCGTCTCCCGCGGCAGCGCCGGTCATCGCGCCCATCAGCAGGCCCACCCCTGCGCCGACGCCGGCGGCTGCGCCGCTGTTGCCGATGGCGGCCCCCGCGGCGGCACCGATTGCGGTGCCGATAACGGCACTTTTCACGGCGGCGTTTTCCTGCGTTTGCGTCGGCGTTGCCCCCGAGGTCTGCAGCGCAAATTGCCTGCACGTGGCATCGTCAGTCTGAAACTGGTCAAAATTTTTCCCAGTGCCGGGCAATGCCATGCGGCTGGGGCCGGTCGGAATGGTGGTGCAGCCGGCGACGCCCAGCGTCAATAGCGCCAGCAAGGGAACGACCTTGCGTGAAGTGGTCATGATATCGATGTCTTACTGTGGTGCGTGCGGAATCACGCGCTGCCACGGCGACGCGCAGGTTTGCACGTGAGGATAATAGGTCTGGGTGTCCTGGCAGAAGTACCAGTACTGCTGTTGCTGCGGCGCTTGTGCCTGGGGCGCCGGGGCGGCAGCGGGTGCTGCTTCCGGCGTCGATTGCTCGATGTAGACGGAAGGCTCTTCACGCACCGCAGGGCCGTAGTAGGGGTACGGGTAGGGGCCGTAGCCGTAGTAGTAAGGCCGCGGGCCATACCACCACGGCGACACCACCAGCGGCGCGCCCAGATAGATGCCGACACGGCCGCGGAAATGGCGGCCATTGGCGTCGGCGTCGGGCGACGCAATCATCAACGCACCTGCAGCGAACAATGCAGCCAGCGATGCGGAAACAAAGCTCTTCATTGCAACCTCCGGTAAGCGGCTTACCCCATAACGCATCATGATAGGCGTGCAGCCGACATCTGTGGTTCAGAAAACGGTAACAAAATGTAACTAATTGATTTTAAACAATTATTTTTAATTATGTGCCGAAGGCACGCGGCGGCGTGATAGACCGCCGTGCTGCGATGGGCCTGCTAGGCGAGTTGATGCCGCATTCTTGCCGCCTGTTCCGTCAACGATTTCATTAAGCGCACTTCTGGCGCAGGGGAGCAATTGGCATAGGCACAGCCCATGGCCTTGAGTTCGCCGGCGTTGCGCGGTAGCGCGGGATGGTCGATCGGCAACGCGAGTTTTGCGCCGGCGCCGTTCTTGAGCGCGGCCTGCAGGCGTTCGATCACCGCCAGTAGTTTGGGATGATTCGGCGTGCCGGTCACGCCCAGCGTGCGAGACATGTCCGACGGGCCGACCACGATCAGATCGACACCTTCCACCTTGGCAATGTCGTCGATCTGATCCAGCGCCTGCTGATCCTCGATCATCAGTGCCAGCGTGATCTCTCGGTTGGATTGTTCGATGTGTTCCAGCATGGGCACCTTGCCGAAATTCGTCGCGCGCGAGGCGCCGGCCATGCCGCGGTCGCCCAGCGGCGGATAGCGCACGGCCTGTACTGCCGCGCGCGCGGCATCGACGTTGCTGATATGGGGAATCTGCACGCCCTGCACCCCCATGTCGAGCAGGCGCAACAGAAACGCGGGATCGAAGCCGGGTGGCCGCACGATGGGCGAGATGCCCACGCGCTCGGCGGCCATTACCATCAACTGCACGTCGCGCAGGTCGAAACTGGTGTGCTCCATGTCGATGAAGGCGGCATCGAAGCCGGCATGGCCGATAATTTCCACAATCTGCGGATCGGCGATGCCGCCGACGTAAGCGCCAAGCGCGAGGCCGCCGTCGCGGATGATTTTTTTGACGCGGTTGCTTTGCATGAGGATGCGCCTGCAGTGGGTTGGGATTCGCCGTATCATAAGGCACGCCGGACGACGGCGCGGAATTTTATACGAGAGGAGGCGCGCAGTGGCGACGGATCGCATGATGGAAGGCAAGGTGGCGGTGGTGACCGGTGCGGGGCGCGGCATCGGGCGCGAAATGGCGTTGCTGCTGGCGGCCGAAGGCGCCTCGGTGGTGGTGAACGATCTGGGGTCCACGGTGAACGGCGAGGGCGTGGATGAAAGCGTGGCGCAGCAGGTGGTCAATGAGATCAAGTCGCGCGGCGGCAAGGCGGTGGCGAGCACCGACAGCGTGGCCGAATGGGCAAGTGCGCAACGCATCGTTGATCTTGCCATCGGCAGTTTCGGTCGCATCGACGCGGTGATCAACAATGCGGGAATCCTGCGCGATCGCATTTTTCACAAGATGACGCCGGAAGAATTTGATGCCGTGGTGAAGGTGCATTTGTACGGCGCGTTTCACGTGAGCCTTGCTGCCGCACAACACTTTCGGCAGCAGAACAGCGGCGCGTTTGTGCACATGACGTCGGGATCGGGACTGTTCGGCAATTTTGGCCAGGCCAATTACGGCGCGGCCAAGCTGGGCATCGTGGGATTGTCGCGGCAGATTGCGCTCGACATGTCGCGCTATCAGGTTCGCTCCAACTGCATCGCGCCCAACGCATTCAGCCGCATGATCGAAGCCATACCTGCCAACACGCCGGAGCAACAGGCGCACATCGAAACGCGCCGCAAGATGATGTCGCCGAAGCAGATCGCGCCGATGGCCGTCTTTCTGTTAAGCGATGCGGCGAAAGAAGTGACCGGCCAGATCTTCTCGGTGCGTGCGAACGAAATCTTCCTCATCAGCCAGCCGCGCCCGGTACGTTCCGCGCATCACGGCGAGGGTTGGACGCCGCAATTGATTCGCGACCGCGTGCTGCCGGCATTCCGGACGTCGCTCACGCCGCTCGAACGCTCGCGCGACGTGCTGAGTTGGGATCCAATTTAAGTTATTGATTTTATTGAGTTTTTAAAGGAGGGATCAATGCCAAAATTACTGGTGATTCACGGCGCCGGAATGAACATGCGCGGCAAGGTGCAACTGGATGTGTTCGGGCCGATGCTGCTGCCGGAATACGATGAACATATTCGCAAGTACGCGGCCGAACATGGCTTCGAAGCGGAGATTTTCCATTCGAACATCGAGGGCGAAGTGATCAACAAGCTGTACGACGCCAACGACAAGGGTTTTGATGCGTGCATCATCAATCCGGCAGGCTACAGCAGCGGCTACCGCGCACTCTACGCGGCGATGTCGCAGGTAAAGTTTCCGTCAATTGAACTGCACATCTCGAATCCGGCGCGACGTGGCGGACAGTCCGAAGTCGCCAAGGTCGCGCGCGGCGTGATTACCGGCTTTGGCATCTTCGGTTACTCGCTGGCGATGCGCGGTTTGAAGGACATACTGGCCAAGGCGTAAGTTTGCCGCTGTGCCCGCGGCCGCCCGGGCGGCTGCTATTTTTTCAGCAGGCTGTGCAGGAGCGAGTTGGTATTGCTGAAGCCGCCGGGGATGCCGACCAGCCGGTCAAACAGATTTTGAATTTCAACCAGGGTACCGAAATCGAAACCCTGGCGGGTGCCGCGTTCGTCAGCGAGCAAGCCTTCAAAATATCTGGCGAGGGACGCCTTGTCGCCAAGCAAGGCGACAATCTGATTGGCAATTCGCGGGTAGGTCGCAATCAACTTCCCGGGGTAGTCTGCCGGAGGCAACGCCTTGTAGAACGACTCGGCTTCCGGCTTCAGGTGGCGTGCTGCTTCGCCCATTGGGTGATCATCTTGCAAGCGTTAATCGGGGTGGCGCGGGCGTCTTCCGCTGCAACGCGTGGAGTTTATCGGAATGTCCACCCATTTCTGTAACGTGGAATGGCACGAACTGCGCACAAGTTAACGCATGCCCAATTTTTTTGTGTTGTATGTGCCTGCAGGTTTGGAGCCGCGTGCCGCAGGCTAGACCGGACACACAGCGGTTGACTCATACGCGCTGCCGATGCGCGCTGGTACCACGATAGGGGATGGTAAAAAAATATAATAAAAACAAATACTTACAATAGTACTCTAAACCCGGCTGCGAATCAGCCGCTGCTGCTCCCGCTTCCAGTCCTTTTCTTTTTCGTCCTGCCGCTTGTCATGCTGCTTCTTGCCCTTGGCGAGGCCGATTTCCAGCTTCACGCGGCCGCGCGTGTAGTGCAGGTTGAGCGGCACCAGCGTGTAGCCCGCGCGTTCCACGCCGCCGATGAGTTTTCGAATTTCCTCGGCGTGCAACAGCAGCTTGCGTGTGCGCGTGGGGTCGGGATGCACATGCGTGGAGGCCGTGGCCAGCGGGCTGATATGCGCGCCAATCAGATGCAGCGCGTCGCCGCGCACGACCACGTACGCTTCCTTCAGTTGCGCGCGGCCCGCACGGATGGCTTTGACCTCCCAACCTTCGAGGACCATGCCGGCCTCGAAGCGTTGCTCGATAAAATAATCGTGGAAGGCCTTTTTGTTTTCTACGATACTCATGGGCTGATTCTACCAGCGACGCCAGCCGTGCCCGAAGTTTCCAAAACCGTAATCGTCACCCACACGTCGCAACAGATGTTCGGCCTGGTGGATGATGTGGAACGCTATCCGGAATTCCTGCCTTGGTGCACCGGCAGCGCGGTGTCGCTGCGCAATGCGGCGGTGACGCGCGCGACGTTGCATGTGGGCTTTCGCGGCGTAAAGCAGCAGTTCTCCACGGAAAACCACAATACGCCGCCACGGGAAATCCGCATGACGCTGATCGACGGCCCGTTCCGGGCCCTGGACGGCCACTGGCGCTTCATCGATCTGGGCGGCAAAGGCTGCAAGATCGAATTCCGCCTTGCGTATGAATTTTCGAGCCGCATCCTGGCGACGCTGGTGGGGCCGGTGTTCGGGCATATCGCCGATACCCTGGTCGAGGCTTTTGTGCGGCGGGCTGAGTGGGTGTATGGCGCCGGCGCCCGCGGTTAGTGTTGCGGTAGCGGTGGTCTACGCCTTGCCCGAGGAGCAGGTGGTGGTAAATCTGCAACTGGCGCCGCACTCCACGGTACGGGAGGCCATCGGGCAATCGGGCTTGTTGCAACGTTTCCCGCGGATCGCGCAAAGCGCGTTGTGCGCGGGGATATGGGGGAAAACGGTTGCGCTGGACACGCCGCTGCGCGACGGCGATCGGGTGGAAATATACCGTCCGCTGACAGTGGACCCGAAACTGGCGCGGCGGCGGCGCGCTGTGCTGCGCGCGGGCAGGAAATCCGCTGTCTGATCAGCTCTTGCAGAACTCTGCGACGTTGCGTTCCATGATCGGCAGTTCGCGCTTGTAATCGGCATCTTCATAAAAGACGCGTTCGCCGGTTTTTGGATCGATGCGGAACAGCCGCTGGCGGCTCTTGAGTGCCTGAAGATTGCTTTGCGCGGACTCGCAGGCGCGCCTGCGGTCGGCCGCGTTTGCGGATTTTTTTGCGGCCTCGTCCTCAGCCGCCTTCTGGTCGGCAAGGCGCTTGCGGAATTCCGCGTCGCGTTCCGCGAGCGTTTTGGGCGCCGCTTTGTCTTTGTCCTTGGCGTCTTTCCCTGCGTCTTTTGCGCCATCCTTGGCCGCGACCGGCGTAGGCGCGCGCGTCTCGGACTTGCCCGAAACGCTGGTCGCTTGCTGCTGGGTGCCGGGCGGGCAGACGTTGGCGAATTCCACGCGTCCGTCCTTGCCGATGCATTTCATGATTTGGGCGTGCGCGCCGGATGAAGCGCATGTCAGCAGCAGCGTGGCGATGAAAGCATGTGTGCGCAGGTTTTTCATGCAAGCCTCACGGGTTTTATAAGGGCTGTACAAAAGTTCCACTCAAGTAGCGGGCTGTGTGCAGCAGCGCCTGCCGAAAATAGCCAGTTTAAGCAATGGCGTCAAACCATTAACGCCATGTGGCGTTTACCGTTTACGCGGCCATTGCGTATAATGCCGACTTTGCGAAGGACCAAAACAATGCGTGTGCTGCAAAAAGCCTTTACCTTCGACGATGTACTGCTGGTACCCGCCCATTCCGATGTCCTGCCGCGCGAAGTCAGCCTAAAAACGCGCCTGACGCGCGGCATCACGCTCAATATCCCGATTGTATCCGCGGCGATGGATACGGTGACCGAAGCGCGTCTGGCCATTGCCATCGCGCAGGAGGGCGGCATCGGCATCATTCACAAAAACATGTCGCCGACGGCACAGGCCGCCGAAGTGACCAAGGTCAAACGGTTCGAAAGCGGCATAGTCAAGGATCCCTACACGGTCACGCCGGTGATGACGGTGCGCGACGTGCTCCAAATTACGCGCCAGCACAAAATTTCAGGGTTGCCGGTGATCAGCGCCAACGGGCGCGTGGCCGGGATTGTAACCAACCGCGATCTGCGCTTCGAGACCAATCTCGATCAGCCCGTGAAAAATATCATGACCCCGCGCGAAAAACTGATCACGGTGCGCGAGGGCGCCAATCGCGATGAGGCCAAGGCACTGATGCACAAGCATCGCCTGGAGCGCGTGCTGGTGGTGGGCAAGAATTTCGAGTTGCGCGGACTGGTCACGGTGAAGGATATTCTGAAATCCTCGGAGCACCCGAACGCCAGTAAGGACCGTCTGGGACGACTGCGCGTGGGCGCGGCGGTGGGCGTGGGCGAGGGCACCGAGGAGCGGGTGGAAGCGCTGATCGATGCAGGCGTCGACGTGATTGTGGTGGACACCGCGCACGGCCATTCCACGGGCGTGCTCAAGCGCGTGAAATGGGTCAAGCGCAATTACCCGCGCGCGCAGGTGATCGGCGGCAATATTGCCACGGCGGCGGCCGCCAAAGCGCTGGTCGACAATGGCGCCGACGGCGTCAAGGTCGGCATCGGGCCGGGGTCAATCTGCACCACGCGCATTGTCGCGGGCGTTGGCGTGCCGCAGATTTCGGCGATTGCCAACGTAGCCAAGGCGCTGGTGAGAACCGATGTGCCGTTGATTGCCGATGGCGGCATTCGCTATTCGGGCGATATCGCCAAGGCGATCGTCGCCGGCGGCTATTCAGTGATGATCGGCAGCCTGTTTGGCGGCACCGAGGAGTCTCCGGGCGATATCGAATTGTTTCAGGGGCGTTCGTACAAAGCCTATCGCGGCATGGGGTCGTTGGGGGCGATGCAGCAGGGTTCCGCGGATCGCTACTTCCAGGAACTCGACGAACTGGACACCGAGAAACTGGTGCCGGAAGGCGTCGAGGGACGCGTACCCTACAAGGGCGGGGTGGTGCCGCTGCTGAACCAGTTGCTGGGCGGATTGCGCGCCAGCATGGGCTACGTCGGTTGCGCGACGATTGACGATATGCGGCGCAAGGCCGAATTCGTCGAAATCACGACTGCCGGCATACGCGAATCGCACGTTCACGACGTGCAGATCACCAAGGAAGCACCTAACTACAGGGTTGAGTGAAGACGTGTAGGCGTGAAGGCGTGAAGGAGTGAAGGAGTAATGAGGTAGTGTCCAATTGGGGTTGACGTACCTCCTTCGCATCTTCACGCCTTCACATCGTCACAATTTCCAAAATGCACCAGAAAATTCTCATCCTCGACTTCGGCGCTCAGTATTCACAATTGATCGCGCGGC
>CADECM010000016.1:0-3658 GCA_902825845.1 uncultured beta proteobacterium | reverse complement strand
CAGAAAATTCTCATCCTCGACTTCGGCGCTCAGTATTCACAATTGATCGCGCGGCGCGTGCGCGAAGCCAAAGTTTACTGCGAGCTGCATCCGTTCGATATCAGCGAGGATTTGATTCGCGAGTTCAAGCCCGCCGGAGTGATCCTGTCGGGCGGTCCGAATTCGGTGTGGGAGGGCGACACGCCGCGCGCGCCGGACATCGTGTGGCGGCTGGGCGTGCCGGTTCTCGGTATTTGCTATGGCATGCAGGCGATGGCCGCGCAGCTCGGCGGCAAGGTCACTGCCGGCAAAACGCGCGAATTCGGCTATGCGGAAGTGCGTGCGCGCGGGCATTCGGCGCTGTTCCGTGACATTCAGGATCGCAGCAATACCGAGGGGCATGGCCTGCTGGACGTCTGGATGAGCCACGGCGACAAGGTCGACATTTTGCCTGAAGGTTTCAAGGTGATCGCGAGCAACGCTGCGTGCCCGATTGCGGGCATGGCGGACGAGGCGCGCAAGTTGTACGCAGTGCAGTTTCATCCGGAAGTGACCCACACCACTCAGGGCAAGGCCATCCTCGAACGGTTCGTGATCGATATTTGCGGACTGAGTGGCGATTGGAACATGCCCGACTATGTGGACGAGGCGGTGGGTCGTATCTGCTCCGAAGTCGGCAGCGAAGAGGTCATACTGGGGTTGTCGGGCGGCGTGGATTCCTCAGTGGCCGCGGCGTTGATCCACAAGGCGATCGGCAGGCAACTCACCTGTGTCTTTGTCGATAACGGTTTGCTGCGGCTGAACGAGGCCGAACAGGTGATGGAGACATTTGCCCGAAGCCTCGGTGTGAAAGTCATTCATGCCGATGCACGCGAGCAGTTTCTGGGGCATCTCACGGGCATTACCGATCCCGAGCAAAAGCGCAAGATCATCGGGCGTGAGTTTGTTGAAGTCTTTCAGCGGGAGTCGGCAAAGTTACCCAATGCCAGGTGGCTGGCGCAGGGCACGATCTATCCCGATGTGATCGAATCTGCCGGTGCCAAGAGCCAGAAGGCGCACAACATCAAGTCGCACCACAATGTCGGCGGACTACCCGACACGCTGCATCTGAAGTTACTGGAGCCGTTACGCGAACTGTTCAAGGACGAAGTGCGCGAGCTGGGCCTCGCGCTGGGGCTGCCGCACGACATGGTGTTTCGCCATCCGTTTCCGGGGCCGGGCCTTGGTGTGCGCATTCTCGGCGAGGTCAAAGCTGAATTTGCCGATCTGCTGCGCCGCGCCGACGCAATTTTTATCGACGAACTGCGCGCCGCGGGTTGGTACGACAAGACCGCGCAGGCCTTTGCCGTGTTTATTCCGGTCAAATCGGTGGGCGTGATGGGTGACGGCCGCACCTATGAATACGTGGTGTCGCTTCGCGCAGTGCAGACTACGGATTTCATGACGGCCCACGTCGCGGATTTGCCGCACAGCCTGCTGACGAAGGTCTCCAATCGCATCATCAACGAAGTGCGCGGCATCAATCGCGTGGTCTACGATATTTCCAGCAAGCCGCCGGCGACGATCGAGTGGGAGTAGTTATAAGTAATTGTTTTTATTGTTTTTTTAAGTAATCGATTTCGCGGTGACACCCGCTGCATCGCAGTACAGATAATTCCCGCGTTCATACCAGTCGCCCAGCACCCAGCGTTCACAGATATGCGCATCGACAGCATGTTCGTGCCGGGCCGGGCGGTGGGTGTGACCATGAATCAGCCTTGGGTAGCCGTGTTCACGCAGCACCTTTTCCACTGTGGCTGGTGATACGTCCATGATTTCAGCGGCCTTGTTGCTTTTGCTGGCTTCGCTTTGCGCGCGCAGCTCGCGTGCCTTCTGGTGGCGCACGGCCAGCGGCAGGTTCAGCAATTGCGCCTGCATTTGTGGACTGCGGTAAAACGCGCGCTGCTTTTGATAGTCAACGTCGTCAGTTCACAGCGTGTCGCCATGCATTAGCAGGGTTCGAGTGCCGTGCAGGTCAACTACGGTGGGGTCGGCAAGCAGATGTGCGCGGCTTCGCGCCGCAAAATCTTGTCCGACCAGAAAATCCCGGTTGCCATGCAGGAAGTGGATGGTCGTTCCCTGTTGGGCCAGCGTCGCAAGCGCTGCCGCAACTTGCGTGTTGAGCGGATCGGCGTTGTCATCGTCGCCCACCCAGTATTCGAACAGATCGCCCAGAATGTACAGGGCCGCTGCCGCCGGCGCGATGCGCTGCAGGAACTCAAAGAATTGCCGGCTGGCTTGCGGCCGTTCGACTGTCAGATGCAGATCAGAGATGAAGAGGGTGTGGGCCATCTCGGCGGAAGACTCAAGATTCAGGATTTAACGAGGTCAGGAGGCAGTCGGGAATACTTAATCCTGAATCCTCGATCCTCAATCCTGAGCTTTAAACCACCGTAGCCTTTTGAATTACCACATCGTCCACCGGAACATCCTCGTGAAAGCCGCTGCGGCCGGTCTTGACCTTGCCGATTTTGTCGACCACGTCCGTGCCGGCAGTGACTTTGCCAAACACGCAGTAGCCCCAGCCTTGCGCCGTGGGGGCCGTGTGGTTCAGAAAATCATTGTCTTTGGTATTGATAAAAAACTGCGCGCTGGCTGAATGGGGATCGGAGGTGCGTGCCATCGCGACGGTGTAAAGATCGTTCTTGAGACCGTTTTGTGCTTCGTTTTTGACGGGCGCGCGGGTCTCCTTTTGCTTCATGCCCGGCGCGAATCCGCCGCCCTGAATCAT
Source organism: uncultured beta proteobacterium (assembly GCA_902825845.1). Taxonomy (GTDB): domain Bacteria; phylum Pseudomonadota; class Gammaproteobacteria; order Burkholderiales; family SG8-41; genus UBA5216. The sequence goes on along the minus strand of CADECM010000016.1, from coordinate 909 downwards.
GAAGCTGTCGATCACCCGATGGAATATCGTGTTGTCGTAGTGGCCATCCTGCACGTATTGGGTGAAATTGGCCGCGGTTTCAGGTGCTTTGACGGTATCGAGTTCGATGGTGATATCGCCGTGATTGGTCTGGAGTTTGATCATGTTCGCTCCCGGGTTATTTGGATTTGGCAGGATTGCCGAGCAGGGTAACGCGTTCGATGGTGACCGTCTGCGCCGGTACGTTTTGATGGCCTGCGCGGGTGGTGGTTTGCACGTTGCGTATTTTGTTGACCACCTCCAGCCCCTTGATCACGCGGCCAAACACACAATAACCGATTTCCTGCGGGCCGGGGCCGCGATAATCCAGCATCTGGTTATCGACGACGTTGATAAAAAACTGTGATGTCGCGGAATCGGGTTCTGCCGTACGGGCCATGGCGATGGTGCCGACTTGATTGCGCAGAGCATTGCCACCTTCATGCTTGATCGGCGCACGCGGTTTCTTTTGCTGCATGTCGGCGGTAAATCCGCCGCCCTGAATCATGAAATCGGCAATCACGCGGTGAAAGATGGTGCCGTTATAAAAGCCGTCGTTAACATATTGGAGAAAATTCTTCACGGTACCTGGTGCGTTTTCGGGCTGCAGTTCCAGCACGATCACGCCCATGCTGGTACGCATTTCGACCTGTGGATTTTGCGCCTGGGCGGCAAAAGACAAGGAACAAAAAATCAGGGCAAGTGCAGCGAAGAATGTTCTTAACATGTTGATTCCATTAAATAAATACTTGACATGAATTAGTTTGGATCAGTGCTTAAACGCGCGTCGCTGCTCACGGCTTACCGGCGGCAGCCGGCTGCGACGGCAGCAATTCGTTAACGGCTTTGAGCTTGGCGGCAATGCTTTTGTTTCCGGCATCGAGCTTCAAT
>CADECM010000015.1:12841-75896 GCA_902825845.1 uncultured beta proteobacterium | reverse complement strand
GGGCGGGCGGCGACGTGGGCATGAACTCAGACACCGCGCGGCGACTGGCGCTGGCCACCTTCACCGGCGCCGCCAAACTCGCCGCGCAAAGCAGCGAAGACGCCGCCACGCTGCGTGCCCGCGTCACCTCCAAGGGCGGCACCACCGAGCGCGCACTGGCGTCGATGGAAGCGGATAAGATCAAGACCGCGATCGGCCGCGCGGTCGCGGCGGCGGCCGAGCGATCCCGCGAACTGGGCGAGGAACTGGGTGGAGACTAAGCATTTCAGTTACATAACTATCTGTTTTTATTGAATATTTTATGCTGGGCGACGCCTTCGTATTTATCGTTCACGCGCTGTGCGGATTTTTTGCGTCGGTGCTCCTGCTGCGGGTGTGGATGCAGTGGTGCCGCGTGGCGACCCGCAATCCGCTGTCGCTGTTCGTGCAGTCGCTGACCAACTTCGCGGTGCTGCCGGCGCGCCGCTTCATCCCCGGCTTGTGGGGACTGGACCTCGCGTCACTGGCCGTGGCGTGGCTGGTGCTGGTGATCGAGATGCTGCTGATTGTGCTGGTGAAAGGCGCGTTGCCCACATCCGGCGCAGCCGGGGGCGTGGTGCTGCTGGCGGCGCTGCTGATGCTGATCCGGCTCGCGATCTATCTCGCCATCGGCGGCATTATCGTGCAGGTCATCCTGTCATGGGTCAATCCCGCGAGCCCGGTCGCACCCGTGGTATCCGCGCTGACGCGCCCGTTGCTGCAGCCGTTACAACGCATCGTGCCGCCGATCGGCATGGTCGACCTGTCGCCGCTGATCGCGCTGCTGTTGCTGCAACTGGTGTTGATGGTGCCGCTGGCGTATCTGGAGCGGATGGCGGGGGTTGCGTTCTGATGATGCGCCGCATGGTTATTGGCAAACCGTCTGTCGAAGTCCCGCTGTGAATCCTGCAAACCTTTTCGACGGCATCAAAGTCCTCGCCGTGGCGCGCCAGATCGCGGCGCCGTTCGCGACCTATCAACTGGCCATGCACGGCGCCGAGGTGCTGACCGTCGACAACCCCAAGGAAGTCGACAGCATGCGTCTGGTGGCGGGCGCGGGCAACGGGCTTGCCCGGCACGCGATGAGCCACAGTTTCATGGCGCAGGCGGCCAACAAGAAATCCATGCAGCTCGATCTGAGCCTGCCCCAGGGGCAGGACATCTTTCGCCGGCTGGCTGCCCAATCGGACGTGGTGGTCGAGAACCTGGTGGCGGGCAGCATGGCGAAGTTCGGGCTGAGTTATGACGACCTGAAGCCGGTAAATCCGCGGCTGATCTACTGCTCCGTCACCGGTTATGGCCAAAGCGGCCCCACCGCGCGGCGCGCGGCCATCGATGGCGCGGTGCAGGCGGCAAGCGGGCTGATGAGCCTGTCGGGCACGCGCGACACCGGTCCGATGAAAGTGGGTTTTCTGATGGCCGACTACGCGACGGGCTACGCCGCCGCGCTGGGCATCGTGTCGGCACTGTATTACCGCTCAATCACCGGCGAAGGCCAGTATATCGACTGCGCGATGCTGGACACCGCGATGACCATGGCGGGCGCCGACATGTGCGAAGCGGCGACCACCGGCAACTACCGGCCGCTGCGCGGCAACGGCGACGGCCGTTACATTTCGAACATTTTCCACTGCAAGGAAGGCATCCTGTCGGTGGCCGCCACCACGGAGTCGCGCCGCACGCGTTTCTGGCGGGCGATCGGCCGCATGGACATTCCGCGGGACCCGCGCTTCTGCACGCCGGATGTGGTGGCGCAGAATTACCCGGCGCTGTGTGCGGAAATTGAAAACACGCTGCGGCAGAAAACGGCGCTGGAATGGGAGGAAATCGTCTCCGATGCCGGTGTCGCCGCGATGGCAGTGCGCGACCTGCATCAGGCCATCGAAAATCCGCAGATCGTGCACCGCGGACTCATGCACCGGTTTCCCCACGACGCGGAACTCGGCTATGCGGTTTGTGTGCCCAAGGCACCGTATCAGTTGTCAAAGACCGGGGCCGTCATTCATTCCCCGCCGCCGCGCGTCGGGCAGCATACCGACGAGATGCTGCGCAGATTGGGATTCGGCGACACGGAAATCCAGGAATTGCACGCGAACGGCGTGGTCGAGGCGCGACCGGCATCACCGCGTTGACGCTGCGGTATCGAGCGTCTGCCGCCTGCGCTTATAATGGCGGCCACTCATTCCATTGGCATGATTCCCGGAGTACAACCGCATGAAACGTCTCGTGACCGCAACCGTATCCGCCGCGCTGGCCGCGGCAGCGCTGCCCGCACTGGCACAATCCACGGCTGCGGGCGCGGAACAGGCGTTCCCGACGCGGCCGATTCGTTACGTGGTGGCATTCGCCGCCGGAGATTCGCCCGATATCGTGGCACGCCTGGTCGGCGACCGCCTGAGCCGCCTGTGGGAACAGCAGGTGGTGGTCGAAAACCGCACTGGCGCGGGCGGTACCATCGCCGGCACGTTCGTGGCGAAATCGGCGCCGGACGGTTATACCGTGCTCCACTGCAACATTGCCACCAACGGCATTGCGCCGGCCCTTTACGCCAAACTCCCCTACGACGGTTTGCGTGACTTTGCGCCCATTTCGCGCATCGGCACCACGGCCAACGCAATCAACGTTCACCCCTCGCTGCCGGTCAGGACACTGCAGGAATTCATCGCCCACGCCAAGTCGCACCCTGGCAAGATCAGTTACGGCCACGGCGGCATCGGCGCCTCGCCGCACCTGACCATGGAGCTGTTCCGTTCGCAGGCCGGCATCAACCTGGTGAACATTGCGTATAAAGGCGCGTCGCCCGCCCTGACCGACCTGCTGGGCGGACAGATTCCCGCGATGATCAGCAATGTGCCGGCACTGTTGCCCTACGTGCAGGCCGGCAAGATACGCACGCTTGCGGTCACCAGTCCGAAACGTGTGCCGCAGTTGCCGGCGGTACCGACCATGATCGAATCGGGCTTTGCCGATTTTGTCGTGACCTCGTGGTACGGCATGTGCGCGCCGGCCGGTACCCCGGTGCCGGTGCTCGACAAACTGCACAGCGGCCTCACCCGCGTGCTGCAGTTGCCGGATGTGAAGCAGCGCTTTGCCGATCAGGTGGTGGAGGTCGCGCCGCAAAGCCGCGGCGAGTTTGCCGCCTTTATCGGAAACGAAATGCAGCGCTGGGCGACAGTAGCCAAAGCCGCGGGCCTTACTGCGCAATAACCGTCGTCCTGGATTCAGGGTTGGCAATTGAACCGCAGCCGGCGTGCATCACTTACGATGCGCAACGTGACTGTCTCACGCTGACGGTTCATGTCCAGCCCGGCGCCAAATCCAGCGCGTTCGCGGGCCGGCATGGCGATGCCTTCAAGATTCGAATTGCGGCGCCCGCCGTCGACAACAAGGCCAATGCCGCACTGGTTGCCTTCCTGGCCGTGGCGCTCGAGCTGCGGCCTGCCCAGATACGCATACGTCAGGGCGGCAAGGGCCGCAGAAAAGTGATCGACATTGCCGCTGCCGGTGCGGCGTTGGCAGCGCGTCTGCGCGCGATGTTGCCGCCGCAATAGATGCTGCGCCGGGCGGGGTCCTACGGCTTGCGCTTGTCGTGCGCCGCCCCATCGGCCGCGGGATCACCACGCCGCCGCAATACCACCGTGCGCACCAGCAGCGACACAGCGACCCACAAACCGAGCAGCGACAGCGGCGCGGCCACCACCATTGGCCACAGCAGGCTTACGACAACCAGCAGCAGCGTCACCGCCGAAACCAGCACCAGGGTGCCGGTTTCGGCCGGCCCCAATTCGCGGCGATTGCGCATGGCGGCGCCCACGGCGTTGCCGATGCGCAGGGCACCCGCCGCGGCGCGCGAGGCACTGCCGCGAAAGCGCCCGCGCGGGCGACGCCCGTGCTGCGACCTGCGCACCCGCGCCGGTATCGCCGGACGCACCCGGTTGCGCGTGGACAGCACGATCTCCGTGGCGTGGGTGAGGTCTTCCTCGTACAGCGCTTCCATCTTTGCCGCGAATCGCGCGTCCTCGATTGCCACATCCAGTTCGTAATTGCCGATCCAGCTGGTGATATTGAGATTGGTCGATCCCACGCGCGCCCACAGACCGTCGGCCACCGCGGTCTTGGCATGCAGCATCGGCCCGTTCCATTCGAACACCCGTATCCCCGCCTCGAGCAGTGCGCGATAGCCCGCGCGCGACAGCGTCGACACCGCCACCAGATTGCTCACGCCCGGCACCAGCAGCCGCACGTCGACGCCGTCCTGCGCCGCGGCGCGCAACGCCTGCACATAAGACACCAGACCAACGTAGTAGGCGTCGGTCAGCCACAGCGTGCGCGTGGCCATGGTGGCGATCAGCTGATCCAGACGATACAGATTGGCGTGGTTGGGCTGGTTCGCCATCACGCGCAGCGTGGTATCGCCCGTGCGCGCGAGGGTGGACGCGTCGGTATACGCTGCCGCCGGCAACGGCGTACCCGCGGCTGCCCACACCTGCGCAAACGCGCGCTCCAGGTCGACCACCGCAGGCCCGGTGATTTCGATGCCGGTGTCGCGCCAGGGCGCTATGCCGCGCCGCGCATCGCCTTCCCAGCGCGCGCTCACGCACAGACCCGACACATAGCCGACGCGTCCGTCAACCGCCATCATCTTGCGATGATCGCGCTGCATCCAGCCGAACGGACTGCCGATCCACGGTTTGTTGAATTCGCGCACTTCGGCGCCCGCCGCGGACAGCGGAGCCAGCAGGCGGCGCGTCCCCAGCCCCAGCCCGCCAAACCAGTCGTAGATCACCCTTACCTGCACGCCGGCGCGCGCGCGCGCCGCCAGCGCCTCGACAAAACGCGCGCCGGTGGCATCGTTTTCGATAATGTAGTTCTCGAACAGTATCGAGCGCTGTGCCGATTCGATGGCCGCCAGCCACGCCGGGTAATTTTCGCGCGCGTCCTGGAGCAGATGCACCTGATTGCCGGGCACCAGCGGCGCGCCCGCGGTGCGCGACAGCGCCTGTTCCGCCAGCTCACGCAGCGGTTCTGACGAACGCGAATCAATGCGGCGGTTGCCGCCTGCCACGGACACGTTGTTGCCTCTTTTCGGAGGATTGCGGATTGAGGATTGCGTGGGACCCCTCGCAGGTTTGCTCAATCCTGACAGTCTCACATCAACACAATATCAAACTGTTCCTGGTTGTACAGGCCTTCAACCTGGAGCGACACGGGTTTGCCAATGTCGTCCGACAGGATGGCGAGGCTTTGCGACTCCTCGTCGAGAAACATGTCGATCACCTGCTGCGAGGCGAGGATGCGAAATTCCCTGGCGCTGAACTGGCGTGCTTCGCGCGACAATTCGCGCAGGATCTGGTAGCACACGGTCTGCGCGGTCTTCAGCTCGCCGCGCCCCTCGCACACCGGACAGGGCTCGCACAGCACATGCGCCAGCGATTCGCGCGTGCGCTTGCGCGTCATTTCCACCAGCCCCAGTTGCGTAAACCCGTTGATGGTCATGCGCGTGCGGTCGCGCGCCAGCGCCTTGCGGAATTCGTTGAGCACGGCGTTGCGATGCTCCTCGGTATCCATGTCGATGAAGTCGATGATGATGATGCCGCCCAGATTGCGCAGCCGCAACTGGCGCGCGATCACCTGGGCCGCCTCCAGGTTGGTCTTGAAAATCGTGTCGTCAAAACTGCGCACACCGACGAAGCCCCCGGTGTTGACGTCCACCGTGGTCAGCGCCTCGGTCTGGTCGATAATCAGATAGCCGCCTGATTTCAGATCCACGCGCCTCGCCAGCGCCTTTTCGATTTCGCTTTCCACGCCGTAAAGATCGAACAGCGGGCGCTCGCCCTGGTAACAGTTGATGCGCTCGGCGCTGGTTGGCGTGTAGTCCCGCGCGAATTTCTGCAGGGTACGATGCACTTCGGGTTCGTCCACCACGATCGCCGACGTGCTTTCGCCGACAAAATCGCGCAGCACGCGCAGGCCGAGGTCGAGATCCTGATACAAAATGGCCAGCGGCGCTGCAATCCGTGCGCACGCCTGAATGCGCGCCCATATTTTGCGTAAGTACTCCAGATCGGAGGCCAGTTCCGCTTCGGATGCCGTTTCCGCCATGGTACGGATGATGTAGCCGCCTTTTTCGCCGGGCGGCAGCAGGGCCTGCAGCTTCTCGCGCAGATGGGCGCGCCCCTCGACGTCCTCGATACGCTGGGAAATGCCGATGTAGGGGTCGTCTTGCGGCAAATACACCAGAAACCGGCCGGCGATGCTGATCTGCGTCGACAGCCGCGCGCCCTTGGTGCCGAGCGGGTCCTTGACCACCTGCACCATCAGATGCTGTCCTTCGGACAACAGGCGCTCGATTGGCGGTCCGCCGCCGTTGCCGCCGTGATTGCCGTGACTGCCATTGCGGTGGCCCCAGATGTCCGCCACGTGCAGAAAGGCCGCGCGGTCGCCGGCTATGTCAATAAAGGCCGACTGCATGCCCGGCAGCACCCGCACCACCTTGCCCATGTAAACATTGCCGACCAGGCCACGCGCGGAGGTTCTTTCGACATGCAGCTCCTGCATGACGCCGTTCTCGATCACGGCAACGCGCGTTTCCTGCGGCGTGACGTTGATGAGTATTTCTTCGCTCATGGGTTACAGGATGTCGATGCCAAACAGCGCGAGGAGGTTCGCGGTTTCCGCCAGTGGCAGGCCCATGATACCGGAGTAGCTGCCTTCAATGCGCGTGATGAACGCGGCGGCTCGCCCCTGCACGGCATAGGCGCCCGCCTTGTCCATGGGTTCGCCGGTGGCGACATAGCTTCGGATGTGCGCGTCGTTCAGCGCACGCATCGTTACCGTCGATTCGCTCACGCAGGTTTCGAAGCGGCCGGCATTGGCCATTGCCACCGCGGTAATTACGCCGTGGCTGCGCCCGCCGAGCCAGCCGAGGATGCGCACGGCGTCTTCCGCGTCGCGCGGCTTGCCGATGATATGTCCGTCCAGCGCAATCGTGGTGTCCGCCGCCAGCACCGGTTTCGAGATTCCACCGCGGCGTAACATGGCCTGCAGGCCCGCGGACGCCTTGGCGCTCGCCACGCGCAGCGCATAATCGCACGGCGCTTCGTCGGCGCGGGGCGTTTCATCCACATCGGCGGCTCGTTTGGCATCTTCCCGCAGCAACAGAATCTGATGCCCCACGCCGATCTGGTGGAGCAACTCGCGCCGCCGCGCGCTGCGCGAACTGAGATAGATCTGGATATCGCTGAGGGACATGTTTCAGGATGGAAGCATCGGGACAGGGTATTGAGCGGGGTGCGCGGGGAGGTTGCGCAAGTCTAATGCCTCAACGCTCGGTGCTGGACGCGGATCATCAAACCCTGTGATACGGATGATTGCCGAGAATTGACGCGGCACGATACAGCTGTTCGGCCAGCACCACGCGCACCAGACCATGCGGCAGTGTCAGCGGCGACAGCGACCACAGCCAATCCGCACCGGATTTCAGGCGCGCGGCCGTGCCGTCGGCGCCGCCGATGATGAACGCGATATCCTGTCCGCCCTCGCGCCACCGCGCCATGCGCTGCGCCAGCTGGCATGTCGTCACGGACTTGCCGGTTTCGTCCAGCACCACCCGTTGTGCGCCCTTGGGCAGGGCTGCCTCAACGCGCCGCGCTTCGTTCTCCAGCGTACGCGCGGCAGCGTTGCTGCCGGGGTTGTCGTGACGCGGCTCGGGTTTGAGTTCAATCAGGGCGAGCGGCATTTCGCGCGGCATGCGTCTGGCGTACTCGTCAAAACCGCTGGCGATCCATGCGGGCATGCGGTGTCCAACGGCCACTACGCTGAGCTTCAAGGTTTCAGGTTGCGCGTTTGCCGCGGGCCGCGCGCGGTTTGGCCGGCGCGGCGGCTTTTTTGACCGCGGCCGGCTTCGGCGCTTTGGCGATTTTGGGAGGCGGCGCCCACAACTCCTCGAGGTTGTAGTACTGGCGTATGGCCGGCTGCATGATGTGAACCACTGCAGCACCGATGTCGACCAGCACCCACTCGCCGGTGCGTTCGCCTTCGACACCGTAGACTTTGCCGCCCGCGGCCTTGACCATTTCCTGCACACGATTGGCGAGCGCGCGACATTGCCGGTTGGAGTCGCCCGTGGCGACGATGACCTTGTCGAAAATCGCGGTCATTTTTTTGACATCGAACACCTGGATATCGCGCGCCTTCACGTCTTCCAGCGCATCGAATGCCGCGCGTGTCACTTTGTCCAACCGCATCATTATCTATTTTTCCTTTAAAAACAAATACTTACTATCTATGTAAGCCAGCACGTCCGGCGGCATCAGATAGCGTGCGCTGCGTCCATCATGAATCGCCGCGCGAATCGCCGTGGCCGATATATCCAGTGCCGTGATCGGCACCACGGCGATTGCGCCCGCGGCCGCGCGATGCAGCGCTTGCACATCCACCACGCGGCGCTGCGCAAACGCCCGCGCCAGCTCCACATCCGTGATGGCCGACAGGTCCGTGCCCGGCCGGTGTGCCACGGCAATGTGCGCCAGCGAGAAAATCTCGCGCCAGCGATGCCACTTGTCAAAGGCGAGAAAGGCATCGGCACCCATGATCAGCACCAACGGTTGCGTTGCGCCGGCTTCGGCGCGCAACCCGCTCAGCGTATCAAAAGTGTATGACAAGCCGGCGCGCTTCGTCTCGCGCTCGTCCAGCACAAACAGCGGATTGTCCGCAATCGCCAGTTTCACCATGGCCACGCGGTCGGCAGCGGGCGTTTGCGGCCGATCGCGGTGCGGCGGCGTACCGCCTGGAATGAATCGTACTTCGCCCAGCGCCAGCGTTTCCGCGACCTCCTGCGCCAGCCGCAGGTGGCCGCAGTGGACCGGATCGAAGGTACCGCCGAGTATGCCGATGGCCTTGATTGTTGCTGCGCTCAAAGTACCAGGCGGCGTATGTCGCCCAGGGTCTGCGACAGATAGGACACGAAGCGCGCGCCCTGCGCGCCGTCAATCACGCGATGGTCATACGACAGCGACAGCGGCAGCATCAGCCGCGGCTGGAACGCCTTGCCATCCCACACCGGTTTCATCACGGCCTTGCCCACGCCGAGGATGGCCACTTCGGGCGCGTTGATGATGGGCGTGAACAGCGTGCCGCCAATGCCACCCAGGCTGGAGATCGAAAAACAACCGCCCTGCACATCGGCTGGCGCGATTTTGCCGGTGCGCATGCGCTCGCTCACCGTGCCCAGTTCCGTGGCAATTTCCAGCAGGCCTTTTTTGTCGATGTCGCGCAGCACCGGCACCACCAGGCCGTTGGGGGTGTCGACCGCGACGCCGATGTGAAAATAGCTTTTGAGTACCAGACTCTCGCCATCGGATAAGAGCGACGAATTGAACTCGGGGAATTGCTTGAGCGCTACCACCGAGGCCTTCATTAGAAAGCCCAGCAGCGTGAACTTGATGCCCTTCTGTTTGGCTTCATCCGATTGCGCCTTGCGAAACGCTTCGAGCTCGGTGATGTCCGCCTCGTCGTGCTGCGTGACGTGCGGAATACTCACCCAGTTGCGATGCAGGAACCCGCCCGACAACTTGCGGATGCGCGACAGGGGCTTGATCTCTACGGAACCGAACTTGGCAAAGTCGACTTGCGCCATGGGCGGCAGGTTGAAGCCCAGACCACCAGACCCCGCGGCAGCCGCGGCGTGCGGCTGCGACAGTTGGCCTTTGACGAACGCCTGCACGTCCTCGCGCAGGATGCGATCTTTGGGACCGCTGCCCTTGACACGCGCGAGATCGACACCGAGTTCACGCGCAAACTGGCGCACCGAAGGACTGGCATGCGCCATGCGCTGCTGCGCGTCGTCGACGGGCGCGGCGGTGAGCGACGCCGCGGGTGCCGTTGCGGGTGCCAACGCACGCGCCGGTACGGGTGCAGCGGGTTTGAGGGCTGGGGCTGGCGCCGTTGGCTGTGGAGCAACTGCCGCCGGGGCGGGTTTTTCCGCAGGTGCAGCGGTCACTGATGCCGCTTCCAGCACCAGCACCGGCGTACCCTTGGACACCTTGTCGCCGGTCTTGACCATGATCGACTTCACCACGCCGGCGGCGGGCGACGGCACATCCATGGTTGCTTTATCGGACTCCAGTGTCAGCAGCGAATCCTCCGCCTTGACCTGATCGCCCGGCTTGACGAACACCTCGATCACCGGAATATTCTTAAAGTCGCCGATGTCAGGTACGGTTACTTCAATCTCGTTGGCCATGAATGGGGGTGTTGTTAAGTATTTGTTTTTAAACGGTTTTATACTTTGGTCGGATTGGACTTCTCGGGGTCGATGCCATAGCGCTGGATCGCCTCGGCGACTTTGGCGCGCGGTATCGCTTCCTGATCGGCGAGCGCCTTGAGCGCGGTTACCGCGACGTAATTGCGATCCACCTCAAAGAATCGCCGCAGTGCCCGCCGCGTGTCGGAACGCCCAAAACCATCCGTGCCCAGCACCGAGTAATGCTGCGCCGGCAAAAACGCGCGAATCTGATCCGCGAAGTTCTTGACGTAGTCGGTGGCCGCCACCACCGGCCCCGCGCGATCCTTCAGGCATTGCTCAACGTACGACAATCGCGGCTCGGCATCCGGATGCAGCAGGTTCCAGCGCTGGGCATCCAGCCCGTCGCGCCGCAGTTCGTTGAAGCTGGTGACACTCCAGATATCGGCAGCCACGCCGAAATCCTTGTCCAGCATGGCGGCGGCGGCGATGACTTCGCGCAGGATGGTGCCGCTGCCCAGCAGCTGCACCCGGGGCTGATTTTTCTTCGCCTTGCCTTCGGCAAACAAGTACATGCCGCGCAGGATGCCCTTCTCCACGCCATCGGGCATCGCCGGATGGGTGTAGTTTTCGTTCATCACGGTGATGTAATAAAAAACGTCTTCCTGCTCCTGATACATGCGCCGCATACCGTCCTGAACGATCACCGCGAGTTCGTAGGCAAACGTCGGGTCGTACGAAATGCAGTTGGGGATGGTGGAGGCCATCAGGTGGCTGTGGCCGTCTTCGTGCTGCAGGCCTTCGCCGTTGAGCGTGGTGCGCCCGGCGGTGCCGCCCAGCAAGAAGCCGCGTGCCCGCATGTCGCCCGCCGCCCACGCCAGATCGCCGATGCGCTGAAAGCCGAACATCGAATAAAAGATGTAAAACGGAATCATCATCTGGCCGTGGTTGGCGTACGCGGTGGCCGCGGCAATCCACGACGACATGGCGCCGGCTTCGTTGATGCCTTCCTGCAATATCTGCCCTGTCTTGTCTTCCTTGTAGAACATCAACTGGTCGGCGTCCTGCGGCGTGTAGAGCTGGCCCACGGAAGAATAAATGCCGAGCTGGCGGAACATGCCTTCCATGCCGAAAGTGCGCGATTCGTCGGGCACGATGGGCACCACAAATTTGCCGATTTTCTTGTCGCGGATCACCGTGTTGAGGATGCGCACGAACGCCATGGTGGTGGAAATCTCGCGCGCCTCGGTGCTTTTCAGTTGCGCCTCGAATGCCGACAGCGGCGGCACGTCCAGCGCCGCGGCCCTGCGTTTGCGCGAAGGCAATGACCCGCCCATGGCCTCGATGCGGCTCCTCAGGTACTTCATTTCGGGCGCGTCTTCCGCCGGACGGTAAAACGGCACTTTTTCCAGCTGGTCGTCGGGAATGGGGACGTTGAAGCGGTCACGAAACGCCTTGATCGAGGAGGTGCCCATCTTCTTCTGCTGATGGGTGATGTTCTGCCCTTCGCCGGCTTCGCCCATGCCGTAACCCTTGATGGTCTTGGCGAGTATTACCGTAGGCTGTCCCCGGTGCTGCGTTGCCGCGGCATAGGCTGCGTAGATTTTGTAGGGATCGTGCCCGCCGCGGTTCAGGCGCCAGATGTCGTCGTCGGACATGTTGGCGACGAGTTCGGCCAGTTCCGGGTACTTGCCGAAGAAGTGCTTGCGCACGTAGGCGCCGTCGTGCGATTTCATGGCCTGATATTCGCCGTCGACGCACTCCTCCATGCGCTTGAGCAATATGCCGGACTTGTCCTTCATGAACAACGGGTCCCAATACGAGCCCCACACCACCTTGATCACGTTCCAGCCGGAGCCGCGAAAATCGGCTTCGAGTTCCTGGATAATCTTGCCGTTGCCGCGTACCGGGCCGTCGAGCCGCTGCAGATTGCAGTTGACCACGAAAATCAGGTTGTCGAGTTTTTCGCGTCCGGCCAGCGAAATCGCGCCCAGCGATTCAGGTTCGTCCATTTCGCCATCGCCCATGAACGCCCACACCTTGCGGCCTTGCGCCGGGATGATGCTGCGGTCGCGCAGGTAACGCATGAAGCGCGCGTGATAGATCGCCATCAGCGGACCCAACCCCATTGACACCGTGGGGAACTGCCAGAAATCGGGCATCAGCCACGGGTGCGGATAGGAGGACAATCCCTTGCCATCAACCTCCTGGCGGAAATGCACCAGTTGATCTTCCGTAATGCGCCCTTCAAGAAATGCGCGCGCATACACGCCCGGCGCCGAATGCCCCTGAAAGTAAATCAGGTCGCCCAGAAACTTGTCGCTGGCGGCACGGAAAAAATGATTGAAGCCCACGTCGTACAACGTTGCCGCCGAGGCAAAACTCGCGATGTGTCCGCCCAGCTCGGAAGACTCCTTGTTGGCGCGCACCACGGTCGCCATCGCGTTCCAGCGCACCAGTGAACGGATGCGGTGCTCCAGTTCCGCATCGCCGGGCGAGCGCAACTCCTGCGCCGGCGGTATGGTGTTCATGTAGGCGGTGTTGGCGTTGTACGGGATGTACGCGCCGGCTCCGCGTGCACGCGCCACCAGTTGCTCCAGCAAAAAGTTGGCACGCGCCGGCCCCTCGCGTTCGATCACCGCATCAAGCGAATCCAGCCACTCGCGGGTTTCCTGCGGATCAACGTCGGAGGATAGGTCTTTCAGATCCATGGCTCACCTTAAAGGGTCTTCGTGGGACTTTCGGGTAGAACGCCGGCACTTTTGATGCGGCGCCCAGCGCTGCGAATTATAACATTCACAATAACAACCCCACCCCGAAGCAGTACGCCGAGCACACTGCAAGCGTTTGTTTTTAATGCTGTTATTGGGATTGAATCACCGGCCTGACACCCACCACCTGACCGATACGCTGAGCCGTCTGGCGCGCGCTGTCAGGACTTGCATAGGGTCCGGCACGCACGCGGAACAAACCGTCACGCGCCTGCACCTGCAGTTGACCCGCCAGCCAGTCGACATCGGCACGCAGACGCGAGGCATAGGCATCGGCGTTTTCCTTCGAGCCAAACGCGGCCAGCTGCAGGTACATGCCGCCGCGGTCGGCGGCGAGCGGCATCGTCCGTTCAGCCGGAACGACGACCGCCGTTTCCGGCGCGCTTGGCTGCGCAATCACCGGTGCGGCTGGTGCTGCGGCTGGCGCCACTGCCGTCACCGCGGGTACTGCGGCCGGCGCCGACGCCACAGTGGCCCCTGGCGCGCTTGGCTGTATGACCTCCACATCCACCAGCGCACTGCCCCCCTTGATGATGCCCAGCTTGTACGCCGCGGTATACGACAAATCAATGAGGCGGCTGTCGATAAACGGGCCGCGGTCATTGACCCGCAGGATCACCGACTTGCCGCTGGCGACGCTGGTGACGCGCACATAGCTCGGCAGCGGTAATGTCGGATGCGCGGCGCTCATACCGTACATGTCGTAGGTTTCGCCGTTCGAGGTAAGCTTGCCGTGATAGCGCCTGCCATACCATGAGGCCACGCCGCGCGCGCGATACGGCGCGAGAACGGTCATCGGCACGTAACTGCGTCCCATCACCACATAGGGTCGCTGCGCGCCGCGATGCAGCGGCTCGGCGCGCGGCACGGCATCGGGCACCGCATCGAGGTTGGCAGGAGGATTGGCGTGGGGCCCGTCGTCAAGATAATAACCGCCGCCACGCGCGGTGGCTGCCGGTGGCACGGGCGCCGGCCTCGCCTCCGGTGACCGCGGCCCGCCGCCGAATGTGCCGCATCCTGACAACAGCAGGAACATCGCCGCCGCCGTAATCCGTACGTACCTCACGTCGCCCCCTTCACGGTTCATTCGTCAAGTATGCACCAGCTTGCGATGCGTCTGAATGCTCATCAGTATGCCCAGGCCCAAACAAAGGGAGACCAGCGCCGTGCCGCCATAGCTGATGATCGGCAGCGGCACGCCCACCACCGGCAGAATACCGCTCACCATGCCCATGTTCACAAAGGCATAGGTAAAGAACGTCAGCGATATCGACCCCGCCAGCAGGCGCGTAAACAGCGTCGGCGCGTTCGCCGCAATCACCAGCCCGCGCAGGATCACCAGCAGAAACAAGCCGAGCAGCACGACATTGCCCAGCAGGCCGAATTCCTCGGAGAAAACGGCGAAAATAAAATCGGTGGTGCGCTCGGGAATGAAATCCAGATGCGTCTGTGTGCCCTGCAGCCAGCCCTTGCCCGCCAAACCGCCTGAACCCACCGCAATCGTGGACTGTATCGTGTGGTACCCGGCGCCCAAGGGATCCTGTGAGGGATCCAGCAGCGTGAGAATGCGCTGGCGCTGATAGCCATGCAGCATCGACCACGCGGCGGGCGCACCGGCGATGGCGATAACGCCCAGCCCGGCAATGATTTTCCACGACAGCCCCGCCAGGAACAGGACATAGCAGCCGCTCGCCAGGATCAGCACCGCTGTGCCGAGATCCGGCTGTCGCGCAATCAGCACCACCGGCACCAGCATCAGAATGGCGCCGACGAGGAAGTTGCGCGCGCGCAGCGTGCCCTCATAACGGTGAAAGTACCAGGCCAGCATCAGCGGCGTCGCGATTTTCATCAGCTCTGAAGGCTGGATGCGGGTGATGCCCACGTTCAGCCAGCGGCGCGCGCCATTGATCACCTCGCCCTTGACCGCCACGCCCACCAGCAACAGCAGTCCCACGATGAACATCGGCAACGCCAATCGCATCAGAAAATGGGGCGGCACGTTGGCCATCATCCACATTACCGTCAGCGCCACCAGCATGTTGACCATCTGGCCTGAAACGCGCGTCCAGCCGGCATTGGAAGCACTGTACAGGACCACCAGGCCGGCGCCCATCAGCAACAGTACCGCGCCGAGCAAGGGCCCATCGATGCGAGCGGTGAGCAGCCTTGCCATGCGGCGCGCGTAATAGGCGATCATTGCTGCGCTCCGCGCGCCGCCTCGCTCGCGCCGGCCTCTTTGCCGAGCAAGTAATAGTCGAGCACCTGGCGTGCGATCGGCGCCGCGGCCTTGGCGCCAAAGCCCGCGTTTTCGACGATCAGCGCCAGTGCGATTTTGGGCTTGTCCGCGGGCGCATAGGCGATGAACAACGCGTGATCGCGATGGCGCTCCGCGACGCGACTTTCAATGTACTTCTCGCCTTGCTTGATGCCGATAACCTGGGACGTGCCGGTCTTGCCGCCGCTGCTGTAACCCGCGCCCACGAACGCCGTCGCGCTGGTACCCTGAAGGTTCACCCCCACCATCGCGCGCTTGATAACCGCGACATGCTCCGGCTTCCATTCGAGATTGCGCAGCGGTCTGGGTTCGACCGGTGTCCGGATTTTGGTACGGGCGTCCTCGATGTAGTCGACCACATGCGGACGGAACATGATGCCGTCGTTGGCGACCGTTGCCATCGCTGAAGCCAGTTGCAAAGGCGTATACGCGTTGTAGCCCTGGCCGATGGCCACGCTCACGGTTTCGCCGGCGAACCAGTCGCGCTTGAAACGCTTCTTTTTCCATTCGCGCGAAGGCAGCGTGCCGGTTGCCTCGCCCGACAAATCAATGCCGCTGCGCGAACCGAAACCCAGCTGCGACATGAATCTGGCGATGGCATCAATCCCCAGATCGTTGGCGAGCACATAGTAATAGGTGTCGCACGACACCACGATGGATTTGTGCATGTCGACCCAGCCGTGTCCGCCCACCACGTCATCCCGGAACTGATGGTTGCCCATCCAGAAATAGCCCGGATCGGCGATGCCCTGTTGGGGCGTGCGTTTGCCGTAGGTCAGCGCCGCCAGCGCCATGAACGGCTTGAAGGTGGAGCCCGGCGGATAGGTTCCCGCCAGCGCGCGGTTCAGCATGGGCCGGTCGGGGGAGTTTCTCAACTCATTCCAGCTCTGCGGATCGATGCCATCGACAAACAGGTTGGGATCGAACCCGGGCTTGCTGACAAACGCAAGCACGCCACCGGTCTCGGGATCGAGAGCGACCAGCGCGCCGCGGCGGTTGCCGAAGGCCTTGAAGACGAGCGCCTGCAGTCCCGCGTCGATCTTGAGCACCAGGTTCGCGCCGGACACCGGCGGCACGCGTGACAAGGTGCGCACTGCGCGTCCGGCAGAATCGATTTCCACCTGCTCCACGCCGGTGGTGCCGTGCAACAAGCGCTCGTAGCTTTGTTCCAGGCCCATCTTGCCGATGTAATCGGTGCCGCGATAATTGGGCAGTTCGTCGTTTTCTTCCAGCCGCTCCAGCTCGCGCTGGTTGATGCGCCCGATATAGCCGATCACATGCGAGAACAGGTCGCCTTGCGGGTAGAGCCGGAACAGTCGCGCCTTGATCTCCACGCCGGGAAAGCGGTATCGGCGTGCCGCGAAACGCGCGATTTCCTCGTCCGACAGGCGTGCGCGTATGGGCAGGCTTTCGAAACTCTTGCTCTCGTCGAGCAACTTGCGAAAACGGCGCCGGTCGCGCGGCGAGATTTCAACGATTTCACCCAGGCGATCAATGACGGCATTGACGTCGCCGACCTTGGCCGGCGTGATTTCCAGCGTGTGCCCGGTGTAGTTGTACGCGAGTTCAAGGCCATTGCGGTCGGTGATCAGACCGCGGCCGGGGGTGGCGGGCAGGATGGAAATGCGATTCGCTTCCGCCAGCGTGTGATAGTGCTCATGCTGCGTCATCTGCAAATACACAAAGCGCCCGAGCAGCACCGAAAACATCAGCAGCACAAATACCGCCATCACCGCCAGGCGCCCTTTGAACTGGTGCTGCTCGCGCTGCGAATCGCGAAACTCGATACCGGAACTGAACAGCATTCTAGGCATGATCCGCGTCCACGTGCGGGCGCTGCGGCAGCTTCAGCAGGTACGACAGCGCCGGCCATAACAGGCCGCCCACCACGCTGCCGAAGAAATACCAGTAACCGGGAAAATCGCTGCCGGTGGCCAAGCGCACCAGCAGGACAATCACGTCGTTCAGCAGCAACAGGGGCACCACGTGCAGCGCCTGCGGCGTTATCGAAAACCGCTGTACGCGCCGGTGCAGCACGATGCCGGCATAGGCCACCAGGGTGTACGCCAGAGCGTGCTGGCCCAACAGACTGCCATCGGACACGTCCATCACCAGACCCAGCATCCAGGCAATGCCAAAACCAATCTTGCGCGGTTGATCGATACACCAGTAGAGCAGCACCAGCACCACGAAATCGGGCCGCACCCACAATCCCCAACCCTCCCACGGCAGCAGGTTGAGCAACAGCGCCGCGGCCAGCGTGAACACAATGAAGCCGGTGGTGGCGGGCTTGAGGATTTCCTCGGGCGTCCCCGGATAGAAGTTGATCATCCGCCCTTCCTGCCCTTGCGGCCCTTCGGCGTTTTTTCGGCTTCCTCCGGCGGACGCGGCGGCAGGGCTTCCGATCCATGTACCACGAAAACCTGCCGGTGGCTGCCCGCGCCGCCGAGCGGGCGGCAGATCACCTTCGAAAACGTGGAGGCCGCATTGGTTTCGATCGACACCACTTCCGCCACCGGCAGGCCCGCAGTGTAGATGCCGTCAATGCCGGAGGTCACCAGCTGGTCGCCCTTTTGCACGTCCGCGGTGTGCGGCACGAATTGCATTTCCAGCGTGCCCAGCACGCCGGTACCCGCCAGTACCGAACGCAGCCCGTTGCGCACATTCTGCACCGGCACCAAGTGGCCCTTGTCGGAAATCAGCGTGATTTCCGCCAGCAGCGGGTAGGTGCGCGTAACCTGCCCCACCACACCCTGGGCATCGATCACCGGCTGACCATTGCGCACGTCATGCTGGAGGCCCTTGTCGATCACGATCCGCTGGGAAAACGGGTCGCGCGCGGCATAAAGCACTTCCGCCAGCATCAGCGGCTCCGCGCGCTGCTCGCGCGCCGCCAGCAGGCGGCGCATGTGCGCATTCTCCGCTTCCAGCGCGCGCGCCTTTTGCGCGAGGGTTGCGATGGCAAGATTGTCGCGTAACAGCCGTTCATTCTCCGTGCGCAGTTCGCCGTGGCTGACGAAAAACTCACCCACGCGCCGCGCCAGGCTTAGCGGCGCAAAGGCAATGCGCTGCAACGGATACAGAACCACGGACACCATCTGACGCACGACCTCCAGCTGCTTGAAGCGCGCATCCGTGATCAGGATGGCGAGCGACAGTACGGAAAAAAACAGCAGGCGGGTGAGCGGGCTGGGGCCGGTTTTGAAGAACGGTGGCGGGGTGTATTCCATCACTCAGCCCGCGCGACGCTCACGCGCCGGCGCGGCGGCACGCCCGTGCCGGGAATTCAATCATCGTAGGCAAAGATCGTGTTGTAGCGCTCCTCGAGCGCTTTGCCCGAGCCGCGCGCAACGCACGTCAGCGGATCCTCGGCAATCACCACCGGCAGCCCGGTTTCTTCCATCAACAGGCGGTCGATGTCGCGCAGCAACGCGCCGCCGCCGGTGAGCACCATGCCCTTTTCGGCAATGTCCGCCGCCAGTTCGGGTGGCGTCTGCTCCAACGCGGACTTCACCGCACTGACAATACTGTTCAGCGGATCGGTCAGCGCTTCGAGAATTTCGTTGCTGGTGATGGTGAAGCTGCGCGGAATGCCTTCGGCAAGGTTGCGGCCCTTCACTTCCTTCTCGCGTACTTCGGAGCCGGGAAAGGCGGAGCCGATTTCTTTCTTGATCTGTTCGGCGGTGGTCTCGCCGATCAGCATGCCATAGTTGCGGCGGATGTAGTTGATAATGGCTTCGTCGAACTTGTCGCCGCCCACGCGCACCGAGCCCTTGTAGACCAACCCCCCCAGCGCGATCACGCCCACTTCGGTGGTGCCGCCGCCGATGTCCACCACCATCGATCCCGTGGCCTCGCCCACCGGCAGGTCCGCGCCGATGGCCGCGGCCATCGGCTCCTCGATCAGATTCACTTTGGACGCGCCGGCGCCCAGCGCCGATTCGCGGATGGCGCGGCGCTCGACCTGGGTGCTGCCGCAGGGGACGCAGATGATGATGCGCGGGCTGGGTTTGAAAATGCGCGAGCGGTGCACTTTGCGGATGAAGTGCTTCAACATCTGTTCGGTAACGGTGAAGTCGGCGATCACGCCGTCTTTCATCGGCCGGATTGCGGTGATGTTGCCGGGCGTGCGGCCCAGCATCTGCTTGGCCGCAAGGCCGACGTCCTGCATCACTTTCTTGCCGTTGGGTCCGCCTTCCTGACGAATCGCAACTACCGAGGGCTCGTCCAGCACGATGCCTTTGCCGCGCATGAAAATCAGGGTGTTTGCCGTGCCGAGATCGATTGCCAAATCGTCCTTAAAGTAGTTGCCAAGGAAACCAAACATAGGGGCTTTCAAGTGAGGAGAAACCAGCGCGCCTTGCACCCGTATCCGTGGCGCGCCGCGATGGGCGATTATGATACCCTTGGCGTTGTTATTTTTGAAGGATTTTGCGGAATTTTTTATGGCGCTGACTCTGGACGACGTGAAGCGTGTCGCGCATCTGGCGCGCATCGCAATCAATGACGAAGAAGCGCGCGCCACGCACGCTCAACTCGGCGGCATCTTTGATCTGATTGCGCAGATGGAGGCCGTCGATATCAGCGGCATTGAACCGATGTCCCACGCGCAGGATGTGGTGCAACGATTGCGTGATGACGCCGTCACCGAAACCAACCAGCGCGAACCCTTTCAGGCGGTCGCGCCGCAGGTAGATGCGGGCCTTTATCTCGTTCCCAGAGTCATCGAATAACCGCCACGACTGCGGCACGGCGACGGCGCACACTCAATCCCCCATCCATGCAACTTGCAACAGTCAAAGAGCTGTCTGACGGCCTTGCCGCGAGAAAGTTCTCCAGCGCGGAACTCGTGCAGTTTTATATCAGCCGAATCAACAGGTTACAGAATTCATACAACTGCTTCATCAGCGTCGACGAAGCACGCAGCATGGCGCAGGCACGTGCCGCCGACGCGCTGCGCGCGGCCGGCAAGGCACAGCCGCTGACCGGTGTGCCCGTGGCGCAGAAGGACATATTCTGCACGCAGGGCTGGCTGACGACCTGCGGCTCAAAGATGCTGTCGAATTTTGTCTCGCCGTACGACGCGCACGTGATCGAGTGCTTCAATCGAGCGGGGGCCGTAAATCTCGGCAAGACCAACATGGACGAGTTCGCGATGGGATCATCGAACGAAACCTCGTTCTACGGTCCGGTGCGCAATCCGTGGGATGGCGAGCGGGTGCCTGGCGGCAGTTCGGGCGGGTCCGCCGCGGCGGTGGCCGCCCGTCTTGCGCCGGCCGCCACCGGCACCGATACCGGGGGCTCGATCCGCCAGCCTGCGGCACTCACCGGCATCTGCGGTCTTAAACCGACGTACGGCCTGGTGTCGCGCTACGGCATGATCGCCTTCGCCTCGAGCCTCGATCAGGGCGGACCAATGGCGCGCAGCGCCGAGGACCTGGGCTTGATGCTCAACGTCATGGCCGGCTTTGACGCGCGCGACTCCACCAGCCTGCAGCGCGCATCCACGGATTACCTGGGACAACTGGCGCGGCCGCTGGCTGGACTGCGCATCGGCCTGCCGCGGGAATTTTTCGCCGATGGCGTATCGCCGCAGGTGGCAAGCGCAGTCGACGCGGCGATCGCCGAATACCGCAAACTCGGTTGCACGGTGGTGGAGATCAGTCTCCCCAATATGGGCCTGTCGGTGCCGGTGTACTACGTGCTCGCGCCGGCGGAAGCCTCCAGCAATCTGTCGCGCTTTGACGGCGTGCGTTACGGCTACCGCGCCGCGGATTACGACAACCTTGAACAAATGTACGAACGTACCCGCGCCGAAGGCTTTGGCGCCGAGGTCAAGCGTCGCATCCTGATCGGCGCGTACGTGCTGTCGCACGGTTATTACGATGCGTATTACATCCGCGCGCAAAAATTGCGGCGCCTGATCGCGCAGGATTTTGCCGAAGCGTTCAAGCAGTGCGACCTGATCATGGGTCCAACCACGCCGTCCACGGCGTTCAAGATTGGCGAAAAATCCGGCGATCCGGTACAGATGTATCTGTCGGACATCTACACGATTGCCGTCAATCTGGCGGGCCTGCCGGGACTGTCGATTCCCTGCGGTTTCGATGGTGGCGGGCTGCCGGTGGGCTTGCAAGTCATCGGCAATTATTTTTCGGAAGCACGCATGCTGAATGCCGCGCATCAGTATCAATTGGCTACGGACTGGCATCAGCGCGTGCCGTCGGGATGTGAGTGAACAGTACGGGCGGTGAACGGGTGAACGAGTAACCCCCAGCGCTTTTACTGGGTCACCCATACACAGACTTGGTGCAATGGAACAACAATGGAGGTAAACGAGTGAACGAGTGAACGAGTGAACGGGTAACGGCGCCGGGGTTACTCGTTCACTCGTTCACCTATTCACCCGTTCACGCATTCAAGAATGAACTGGGAAATCGTAATCGGACTCGAAACCCACGCGCAATTGTCGACGGTCTCGAAGATATTTTCAGGCGCGTCCACCGCCTTTGGCGCGGCACCCAATACGCAGGCGTGCGCGGTGGATCTCGCCCTGCCGGGGGTGTTGCCGGTGCTCAACAAGGGCGCGGTCGAGCGCGCGATCCGCTTCGGTCTGGCGGTGGGTGCGGCCATCAACCGCCGCTCGGTATTTGCGCGCAAGAATTATTTTTACCCGGATCTGCCCAAGGGCTACCAGATCAGCCAGTATGAATTGCCGGTGGTCGAAGGCGGCTCGCTGACCATCCGCGTGGATGACCACGAGAAAATTGTCCATCTGACGCGCGCGCATCTGGAGGAAGACGCCGGCAAGTCGCTGCATGAGGACTTTCACGGCGCCACCGGCATCGATCTGAACCGCGCGGGCACGCCGCTGCTGGAAATCGTCACCGAACCCGATATGCGCTCCGCGGCGGAGGCGGTCGCCTATGCCAGGTCTCTGCATGCCCTGGTACGCTGGATCGATATTTGCGACGGCAATATGCAGGAAGGTTCGTTCCGCTGTGATGCCAACGTGTCGGTGCGGCCTCTGGGCAGCGACAAACTGGGCACGCGCTGCGAGATCAAGAACCTGAACTCTTTCCGCTTTCTGGAGAAGGCGATCGAGTTCGAAGTGCGCCGCCAGATTGAAGTGCTAGAGGATGGCGGCAGAATCGTGCAGGAAACCCGGCTTTACGATCCCGACAGGGACGAGACGCGCGCCATGCGCTCCAAGGAAGACGCGCACGACTATCGCTACTTCCCGGATCCTGACCTGCTGCCGCTGGAAATCAGCGAAGCGATGATGGCCGAGATCAGCGCTGAGTTGCCCGAGCTGCCCCAGGCGAAGCGCGAACGCTTTGCCGCAAGCTACGGCATTACGCCTTATGACGCGGCGATTCTGACCGGCAGCCGTGAACTCGCGGATTACTTCGAAGCCACCGCGCGTGGCGCGGATGCGAAGACCGCCAAGCTGTGCGCCAACTGGATCGCCGGCAATCTGAACGCGCGGCTGAACGACGAAAATCTGGATATCACGCACAGCAAAATCGGCAGCGCGCAATTGCGGCGGCTGGTGGATCGCATTGCCGATGGCGCCGTATCCGGCAAGACCGCCAGGGATGTGTTTGACGCCATCTGGGCAGGCGAGGCGGACGGCGATGACGCCGCCGATAAACTGATTAAAAACAAAGGGTTACAACAAATATCAGATTCCGGCGCAATTGAGAAAATTGTCGACGCGGTACTCGCCGCCAACGCGCAGCAGGTCGCCGACTACAAGGCGGGCAAGGAAAAGGCTTTCAATTCACTGGTGGGACAGGCGATGAAAGCCACCCGCGGCCAAGCCAACCCGCAGCAGGTCAACGAGATTCTGCGGCGCAAGCTGACACCGTAGCCGTTGCCTGCCCCTATTTCCCGGACGACGCCGGTTTGGCCGGCGTGGCCGGGGTTGCGGGTGCCGTCGTCGTGGCGGCCGGCGCGCCCCCTTTCAGCTCCACAAAGCGCGTGCGGTATTCGGCATATTTCACTGTGATGTCTGCCTTTTTCTTCTGATTGTCCGCAATTTCCGATGCAACACGCGCTTTGTCGCGTTCCGCGCTCACCAAGTCCTCCTTGACCACCGGCGGCAGGGGCCGGTTGCTCTTGGTGAAAACTTCAGCCCGCTTGCGCACTTCACCCAGGCGTTCGTTGGAGACTTTCAACGCGGCATTTTGCTGCGTGATGAAGTTATCCAGCGTCCGCAGCTCACGATCCCGTTTCAGGTCAATTTCCGTGACGTTGGTAAACGTGTTGAGCAGCGCTTCGTCCTGGCGCTTTTGCGCCAGGAGACGCTTTTTCTCCTCTTCCTGCGCCCGCTGTTGCGCCTGCTCCCGCTCTCTGCGTTCGGCAAACTGCTGCGTGGATTCCCCGGTCTTGCGCACATTGCCGTGCTTGTCGAGTTCCTTGGTGGCGTTGCTCAGATACTCGGCAGGCACTTTGTCGCCGCAACCCACCACCTTGCCGGCCGCGTCCTTCCAGCACACGATCTTGCCGTGCGCGTCGCCCGCCGGCGTGCCCAGCGCGATCAAACTTGCCGCCGCTGCCGCCAGTACCAGCACTGAACGCTTGTGCTTGTTAAACATGATTTGCCTCCCGTGATCCCGATGATGTGCACGCCCGCCGCTGTCGTCGCCAGGGCTGAACACTGCAGTTGCCGCAGGCCACTCCCTGTGGGAGCATGGCGGCATCGATGAATACAATCATTATAGCGGTGCCGCTGTCGCCCGCACAAACTACCCTGCAGCCGTCAGCTTCCCATAGCGCATCGCGCCCGCCGCCGTTGACAGGCTTGCGCGATCCAGGCCACCGTACCGGAACAATGTCACATTTGGACCCATCATGCTGCGTATTGTTTCACTCAACCTGAACGGCATTCGCTCCGCCGAGCGCAAGGGCTTTTTGCCCTGGCTCGCCCGGCACAAACCCGATGTACTGTGCGTGCAGGAAATCAAGGCGCAGCAGACGGATATGACTGCCGGGATGCTCGCCCCCGCCGGCTATCACGGCCACTTCCACTATGCGCTGAAGAAGGGTTACAGCGGGGTCGGCGTTTACAGCCGGGTGAAACCAACCCAGGTCACCACGGGCTTCGGTGTGCGCGAGTTCGACGACGAAGGCCGCTATGTGCGTGCCGATTTTGGCAAGCTGTCGGTGATTTCCGTGTATCTGCCGTCGGGCTCCAGCAGCGACGAACGCCAGCAGGCAAAATTCCGTTTCATGGAAAAGTTCTATCCGCACCTGAAAAAACTCAAAGCGAGCGGGCGCGAGTTCGTGCTGTGCGGCGACTGGAATATTGCGCACCAGGAAATCGATCTCAAGAACTGGCGCGGTAACCGCAAGAACTCCGGTTTTCTGCCCGAGGAACGGGATTGGCTGACCCGCGTCTTTGATGAGCTTGAATGGGTGGACGTATTCCGGCGCATCGATCAGCGCCCCGAACAATACACCTGGTGGTCCAATCGCGGCCAAGCCTATGCCAAGAATGTGGGCTGGCGCATTGACTACCATATCGCCACCCCGGGCATTGCGGCAACCGCCAAAAAAGCCGCGATCTACAAGAGCGAAAAGTTTTCGGATCACGCGCCGCTCACCATCGATTACGACTACAAGCCTTGAGTGCCGACAACGCCGCGGCGCGCCATGCCGCGTTGAGCTGGCGCGACACGCTGCGGGCCATGCTCAGCCGGCGCATGCTGATTGCGCTGCTGATGGGATTCGCGTCGGGCTTGCCGCTGCTGCTGACCGGTTCGGTGCTGCAGGCATGGCTCAAGGACGGCGGCATCGACCTTGCGTCCATCGGCTTGTTCGCGCTGGTGGGCCTGCCCTACACGCTGAAGTTCCTGTGGGCGCCATTATTCGATCGCTATGCCCTGCCGCGCGTTGGGCGGCGGCGCGGCTGGATGATTGCCATGCAGTTGGCGCTGGCGGCGGCACTGGGCGCGCTAAGTCTGGCGCAGCCCACCCCGGGTCATTTGTTATGGATCTCCGCCGCGGCGCTGATCGTTGCGTTTTTTTCAGCGTCGCAGGATATCGTGATCGACGCATACCGCCGCGAGAGCCTGGCTGACGACGAACTCGGTCTGGGCTCGGCACTCTACGTGAACGGCTATCGCGTCGGCATGCTGGTCGCCGGAGGTGGCGGCCTGATCCTCGCCGATCACACCTCCTTTGCATTCATGTTTCAGGCGATGGCTGCCTGCATGGCCGCTTGTGTGCTGGTCACGGTTTACGCGCCGGAGCCGCCTCTGCTCAAGGGGAGTCCTGCCACCCTGCAGGACGCGTTCATCCTGCCGCTTCGCGACTACTTCGAACGCAACGGCGCGTGGCTCGCGCTGGCGTTCATCCTGCTGTACAAAATCGGCGACACCATGGCCTCCAGCATGACCACGCCGTTCTACCTTGAACTGAACTACAGCAAGACCGAAATCGGCGCGGTGGTCAAGGTATTCGGCTTCTGGGCGACCATTGCCGGCGGCACGCTCGGCGGCATCATCATCATGCGCATCGGCCTCGCGCGCGCGTTGTGGGTGTTCGGGCTGGGCCAGATGCTGTCGACGCTCGGGTTTGTAGCGCTGGCGCATGCCGGGCACAACACCATCGCGCTCGCCACCGTAATCGCGGTCGAAAATTTCACCGGCGGCATGGGCACCACGGCGTTTGTCGGCTTCATGGCGGCGCTGACCAACCGCCGCTTCACCGCCACGCAATACGCTCTGCTGTCGAGCCTGATGGGCGTGCCGCGCGTGCTGCTGGCGGCGCCCACGGGCTGGCTGGCGCTGACCTTGGGATGGCCGGCGTTTTTTGCGCTGTGCACGCTGATTGCCGTGCCGGGCCTGCTGCTGATTCGCAGTGTGACCCGCCTAGCCGGCGGCGCCGAAGTGATAGATGGCCAGCGCCCCCAGTAGATTCGGCAGGGCGCGCAGCGGCCGCCCGTGCGTCAGCACCTTGCGCTGCAGGATCCGAATGCCGCGCTCGCTGCAAAAGCGCTCGAAGTCCGCGATCGTGCACAGGTGGATGTTGGGCGTGTCGAACCACTGATACGGCAGCGTTTCGGACAGCGGCATGCGGCCACGTATCACCTGCAGGCGGTTGCGCCAATAGCCGAAGTTGGGAAAGGTGACAATGCCTTCTCGTCCGACGCGCAGCATGTCGCGGATCAGGCGCTCGCCGTTGCGCATCGCCTGCAGCGTCTGCGACAGAATCACGTAGTCGAAAGACTGGTCCTCGAACAATTCGTGCAGTCCGCGCTCGAGGTTGCGCTGCACCACATTGACGCCATTCTTGACGCAGGCCAGCACGTTGTCATCGTCGATCTCCACCCCATACCCGCTGATGCCGCGCTGCTGCTGGAGATACCGGAACAGCGCGCCGTCCCCGCAGCCAAGATCGAGCACGCGCGCGGCGGGCTTGACCCACTGCGCGATGGCCGCAAAGTCGGCGCGGTCGATGCTGATCCGGCTCATGCTTCGCCGCCCGCAACGCGGTCAAAATAGGCCGCCACCAGCCGGTGATAGCGCACGTCGTCCAGCAGGAAAGCGTCGTGACCATGCGGCGCGTCGATTTCCGCATAGGCGACATCGCGCTTGTTCTTGAGCAGCGCGTGCACGATTTCGCGCGAGCGCTCGGGGGAAAACCGCCAGTCGGTGGTGAAGGACACCACCAGAAAACCCGCGCGCGCCGGCGCCAGCGCCCTGGCAAGATCATCGCCGTGCGCATGCGCGGGATCGAAGTAATCGAGCGCCTTGGTGATGCGCAAATAGGTGTTGGCGTCGAAGTACCCTGAAAATTTGTCCGCCTGATAACGCAGGTACGATTCGATTTCGAATTCGGTATCGAAGCTGTAGTTCAATTTCCCGTGCTTCAGCGTGCGCCCGAACTTGCTGGCCATTTCGTCGTCCGACAGGTAGGTGATGTGTCCCACCATGCGTGCCACCCGCAGGCCGCGGCGCGGCTGCACCGCATGCGCATAATAGTCGCCGCCGTAGAAATCCGGATCGGTCAGGATCGCCTGCCGCGCCACTTCGTTGAACGCGATATTCTGCGCCGACAGGTTGGGCGCGCAGGCGATCACCACCGCGTGCCGCAGCCGCTCGGGATACGCGATGCTCCATTGCAGGCACTGCATGGCGCCCAGGCTGCCGCCCATCACCGCGGCGAACTGCCTTATCCCCAGATGGTCGGCCAGACGCGCCTGTGCGTTGACCCAATCGTCCACCGTCACCAGCGGGAAATCCGCGCCCCACGGGCGCCCAGTTGTGGGATTCACGGACAGTGGCCCGGTCGATCCGTGGCAGCCGCCGAGGTTATTCACACCCACCACAAAAAAACGGCCGGTATCCAGCGGCTTGCCGGGGCCGATCATGTTGTCCCACCAGCCGACGTTGGCGGGATCGTCGGCATAAACGCCCGCCACATGATGAGAAGCATTGAGCGCGTGGCACACCAGCACTGCATTGGAACGTGCGTCATTCAACGTGCCGTAGGTTTCATAGGCCAGTTCGTAATCCGCGAGCGAGCGGCCACAGCTCAACGGCAGCGGCGCGCTGAAACGCGCGCGTTGCGGTGTCACGATACCGAGGGTGGATTTAGATGAGGCGATGTCGGCGCTGTCCATGAAAAACCCGGGGTTGTGCGCGCCGTCTGCATGGGCTGGCGCAATCACCGGGTTCGAGTTACATGGCTTCCATCTGCCGCCGCCATCTCTTTAGCCGGATTTATTGCGCGCCCGCAATCTGATATCAAATCGGCGCGTCAAAACAAGGGCTTACATTACGCGCCTGGAAAGCGTTTGTCAATTTTGGCGGTACCGCCGCCGCACGTGCCGCACCGATCAGGCAGCGTTCAGTTTTGCCAGCAGCACCTTCAGACGCAGCGGGTCGCTGGTGCGCAGCATCGAGCGCGCCAGCGGGCGCAAGGCACTGGCATCGGCCTCGAGCACCTGCTGCTTGACGTCGGGTACATGCGCCGCATGCATCGAAAAGGCACGCAGTCCCAGACCCAGCAACAGGCGCGTGAGCGTGACGTCTCCCGCCATTTCACCGCACATGGTGACCGGCACGCCCGCCTTGTCGGCGCGCTTGATGATGCTGGACAGCAGGCCCAGTATCGCCGGGTGCAGCGGGTCATACAGATAGGACACCGCGTCGTCGGCGCGGTCGATGGCCAGCGTGTACTGGATCAAATCGTTGGTGCCGATGGATATAAAGTCGAGCTTGCGCAGAAACACCTCCAGCGACAACGCCGCCGCGGGCACTTCGATCATGCCGCCGATCTTCACCGCGCGGTTGTACGCAATGCCCTCGTCATCCAGACCGGCCTTGGCACGCGCGATCATCTGCAGCGTCTGGTCGATCTCGCTCACGCTTGCCAGCATCGGGATCAGGATGCTGATATTGCCGTAGTGCGAGGCGCGCAGCAGCGCGCGCAGCTGGCTCATAAACCGCTGCGGCTCCGTCAGACACAGCCGTATCGCGCGCAGGCCCAGCGCTGGATTGACGCTGTGCTGCGCACCGTCTTCGGTTTGTTTGTCGGCGCCCAGATCGTAGGTGCGGATGGTCACCGGCAGCCCGTTCATCGCCTCCGCGGCCTTGCGATAGGCTTCGAACTGTTCGTCCTCGTCGGGTAGATCCCTGCGGTTCAGGAACAAAAATTCGCTGCGAAACAGGCCGATGCCGGTGGCGCCATTGGCGAGCGTTTGCGCCACGTCGTCGGGCAGCTCAATGTTGGCGTGCAGTGCCACGGCCACGCCGTCGCGCGTCACCGCGCGCGTGTCGCGAAGCCCCGACAGTTTGCGGCGCGCCGCGCCGAACGCGAGCCTGCGCTGTTGATACTCCGCGAGCACCCGTTCGTCGGGGTCGACAATCAACACGCCATGGGTGCCGTCGACAATCACCACTTCGTTTTCGCGCACCAGTTCGCGTGCGCGGTGCAGCGCCACGATCGACGGAATGTCCAGACTGCGCGCCACCACTGCCGTATGCGAGGTGGTGCCGCCGACATCGGTGATGAAGCTCGCGAATTGGTGGCGCTTGAACTGCACCACGTCGGCGGGCGACAGATCCCGCGCGATCAGGATTAAATCCTGTTCCGCGCCAATTGCCGGCGGCGGCACATAGCCGGGTTGTCCGGACAGCGCCTTGAGGATGCGCTCGACCACCTGGATCACGTCGTTGCGGCGCTCGCGCAGGTAGCTGTCTTCGATGGCGTCGAACTGGGCGAGCAGGGCGTCGGTCTGCACCTTGACCGCCCACTCGGCGTTGCACTGTTCGGTTTCAATGATGCGCCGTGGCTCAACCGACAGGGTGGAGTCATCGAGAATCATGCGATGCAGATTGACAAACGCCGCAAACTCGGCGGGCGCGCCCGCGGGGATTTCGTTTTGCAAGCCGTCGAACTCCGCGCGAACGGCGCGTATCGCCCCATCAAAGCGCAGCGATTCGTCCGCGATCTGGTGCGGCGGTATGACGTAGTGATTGACCTCCAGCGTCGCGTGCGACACCAGGTGCGCACGGCCGATCGCTATGCCGCCGGAGACGCCGATGCCGTGGAGGGTGAAACTCATGTCAGGATTGCGGATTCAGGATTGAAGATTGAGCAAGCCGATTGTGCACGGTCAGGCACGAACACTCAATCCTCAATCCTGATAACTTGATCCTGCAGCTACTCCCCTTCGCCGAACTTGTCCGCGATCAGCGCGGTGACGGCCTGCATGGCCGGGGCTTCGTCGCTGCCGCTGGTTTCCACGGTAAGGCGCGAACCCTTGGCGGCGGCCAGCATCATCACGCCCATGATGCTCTTGGCGTTGACACGGCGGCCATTGCGGCTCACCCACACCTCCGCGGCAAAGCGCCCGGCGACTTGCGTCAGCTTGGCCGACGCCCGGGCGTGCAGCCCGAGCCGGTTGATGATCTCAACTTCCTGTTGCAACATGATGAAGGGTGAAAGCCGGAACGCGCATCACGCCTTCGCAACCGCCACTGATGGCCTTGGTGATGATCACATCGAGGGGACGCTCGCGATACGTGAGGGCGCGGATCAACATCGGCAGATTCACTCCGGCAACCGCCTCGACCCGGCCCGGCACGATCAGCTTGGCGGCGATATTGGAGGGCGATCCCCCGTACATGTCGGTCATGATCAACACGCCGCTGCCGTCGTCGAGTTCGTTGACCAGCGCCCGCGCCTGGGGCAGCAACAGCGTGGGATCGTCAGCTGCCGTGACGCCGAGCTGGCGCAGACGTCCGGGACGCTTGTTAATGACATGGATGGCGGTTTGAATCAGGCTTTCGCCGAGAGTACCGTGGGTCAACAACAGGATGCCGATCATTTCATTCGCGTTTCAGTAACCGTAAACGAAAGAAATTCTACGCTATTGCGCTGCAGCAAACCTGCCGAAAATCACGCCACGGCAACAAATTTCAAACCTTTAACATCTCGACGGTCAAGCGAATAATACGTAAGTATTTGTTTTTATTTATTATTTTAATTCCGCCGTCAGAGCATCCATGAACAGGCCCGCAACATTGCAGCCGCTTTGCTGGGTTATTTCCTGAAAACAGGTCGGGCTGGTGACATTGATTTCCGTGAGGTTACTGCCGATCACATCGAGCCCAACCAGCAACAAGCCTTGTGCGTGCAGCGCCGGCGCCAGTGCTTCGGCGATTTCGCGGTCGCGCGGCGTGAGCGCGCGTGCCACCCCGGTGCCGCCGGCTGCCAGATTACCGCGCGTCTCGCCCGCCATCGGGATGCGCGCGAGGCAGAACGGCACCGGCTTGCCGCCGATCAGCAGCACGCGTTTGTCGCCATCGACGATCTGCGGCAGGTAGCGCTGCGCCATGATGGTGCGCGCGCCCATCTGCGTGAGGGTTTCGATGATGACGCTGGTGTTGGGGTCGTCGCGGCGCACGCGGAAAATCGACGCGCCGCCCATGCCGTCGAGCGGTTTGAATATCACGTCGCCGTGTTCGGCCAGAAATTCGCGCAACACCGTTTCCAGCCGCGTCACCACGGTGGGGGCGATAAACTGCGCATAGCGCGCAATCGCCATTTTTTCGTTATGGTCGCGAATTGCGCGCGGGCGGTTAAACACGCGCGCGCCCTGCGCCTCGGCCGCCTCCAGCAGATACGTGCTGTAGACATACTCCATGTCGAACGGCGGATCCTTGCGCATGATCACGGCGTCGAAGCCGGCCAGATCCTTCTCGGCCGCCGCCTCGCTCCGATACCACGACTCTTCATCATCGCTGGTCAAGTGCAGACGCAGCGCATTGCCCGCGACACGATTCTTGCGCCAGAAAATATCCGCCTGTTGCAGCGCATAAAGTTCGCAGCCGCGCGCGGCCGCCTCGACCATCATCGCGTAGGAGGTATCCTTGTAGGTCTTGAATTCGTCGAGCGGGTCGACGATAAAGGCAAGCTTCATGCCGTCGCCGGTTCCGCCGACGGCTCGGTACGTTCCAGCTCGATCGAGGCGGCCAGCAGCGCCAGCCGCGCAATCACGCCATAGGCATAGAAGCGGTTGGGCGCGCAGTCGGGATCTTCCGGGTCGGGCGACGAACACGGTTCGGCGAACGCCAGCGGCTCGAACTGCATGCCG
This sequence comes from uncultured beta proteobacterium, assembly GCA_902825845.1. Classification (GTDB taxonomy): domain Bacteria; phylum Pseudomonadota; class Gammaproteobacteria; order Burkholderiales; family SG8-41; genus UBA5216. Next base: position 43,977 of record CADECM010000015.1, on the reverse strand, counting down.
GGCGCATTGAGGTTCTGATCCTTGCCGCGCTGCATGTTCACGCGGTAGAAACCGCCCACCACGAAACGATCGATGGTGTACACCACCGGCTCGGCCACCGCATCGCGCACGGTCTCGACGGTGTAGACGCCTTCCTGCACCAGCACTTCCTGCACCTGCATGCCTTCCTTGACCACCGCCATCTTGTTGCGCTGTTTGCGATTGAGGCCCACCACTTCGGAAGCGTCCTTCACGGTCATGATGCCCATGCCGTAGGTGCCGGCATCGGCCTTGATGATCACAAACGGGTCGTCGCTGATGCCGTACTCTTTGTACTTGGCGCGAATATCGTTGAGAATTTCCGACACATAGCCGGCAAGGCACTCCTCGCCCTGGCGCTCCTGAAAATTGATCTTGCCGCACATCTCAAAGTAGGGATTGATGAACCACGGATCGATGCCGATATGCTGCGCGAATTCTTTCGCCACGTCGCTGTAGGCGGCAAAATGATTGGACTTGCGGCGCACCGCCCAGCCTGCGTGCAGCGGCGGAAATAGCGGCTGCTCCACGTTGCGCAGAATGTCGGGAATGCCCGCCGACAGATCGTTGTTGAGCAGCACCACGCACGGATCGAAGCCATCCACACCGAGGCGGTTGCCCGAGCGCTTCAAGGGCTCGAGCTTCAGTTTCTTGCCGTTGGGCAGGTCCACCGACATCGCTTCGGTGAGGCCGGGCAACAGGCTGCCGATACGCACATTCATCCCCGCATGGCGCAGAATGCGCGCGATGGTGGCCACGTTCTGCAGATAAAACAGGTTGCGCGTGTGGTTTTCGGGTATCAGCAGGGCATCGCGCGCGTCAGGGCAGATTTTTTCCACCGCAGTCAACGCCGCCTGCACGCACAGCGCATGAAAATCCGGATTCAGATTGTTGAATCCCCCCGGAAACAGATTGGTATCGACCGGTGCCAGCTTGTAGACGCTGTTGCGCAGGTCGACCGAGCCGTAGAACGGCGGCGCGTGATCCTGCCACTGGCCGCGAAACCATTGCTCGATGCCGATCGATTGCGCGAGCAATTGGTTCTCCAGCGCCAACGGCGGACCGGACAGGGCTGTGGTAAGTCGGGGGACGGCTGACATGGGATTCCTTTTGGCGCTATTTTAGTGCAGTACGGCCGCGCGGGTGCGCGGGCGCTTTTGCAGCCCTATTTCGGCGCCATGCGAATGGCGCCGTCCAGGCGTATCACTTCGCCGTTAAGCATGGCATTGGAGACGATATGCGCGGCCAGCGCCGCGTATTCATCCGGCCGCCCCAGACGCGGCGGAAACGGCACCTGGGCGCCCAGCGAGGCCTGAATTTCGGAGCTGAGGCCGCGCAGCATCGGTGTTTCGAAAATGCCCGGCGCGATGGTCATCACACGGATGCCGCTGCGCGCCAGTTCGCGCGCGATGGGCAACGTCATGCCGGCCACGCCGGCCTTCGATGCGCTATAGGCCGCCTGCCCGATCTGGCCGTCAAACGCGGCCACCGACGCGGTATTGATAATCACCCCGCGTTCGCCCTCGGCGTTGGGCGTGTTGCGATCCATCGCCTGCGCCGCGAGGCGAATGGCATTGAAGGTGCCGGTGAGGTTGACCTCGATCACACGCTGGAAAAGTTCCAGCCGGTGCGGTCCGCTTTTGCCGAGCACGCGCTCCGGCGGCGCGATGCCCGCGCAATTCACCAGCACGTGCAGGGTACCGAATGCGTTCAGCGTGAAGTCGACCGCCTGCCGCGTGCTGTCTTCGCTGGTGACATCGCAGGCTGTCGCGCGCGCTGCGTCGCCGATGTCACGCGCGATGGCCGCGGCCGCGGCGGCATTCACGTCGGCGAGGACCACCCGCGCTCCGGCGCCGGCAAAGCGCCGCGCGGTGGCTGCGCCCAAGCCCGACGCCGCGCCGCTGATCAATGCCGAGACCGCAGAGAGGTCCATAAAAAATTGTTTAAAATCAATAAGTTATATCAAAGTACGTAACGCGCCAGATCTTCGCTCTGCGCCAGTTCACCGAGCCGCGCATCGACGTAGGCGCGATCCACCGCAAGCGACTGGCCGGACTGTTTGGCGGCATTGAACGATATGTCTTCCAGCAGTTTTTCCATCACGGTGTACAGGCGGCGCGCGCCGATGTTCTCGGTTTTTTCATTGACCTGCCACGCGATCTCCGCCAGGCGCCGAATCGCATCGGCGCCGAATTCAAGTTTGACGTCTTCGGTGGCGAGCAGGGCTTCGTATTGCTTTACCAGGCTGGCGTGGGTGTTGGTGAGTATCTGTTCGAAATCAGCCACCGACAGGCTTTTCAGCTCAACGCGGATCGGGAAGCGCCCCTGCAGTTCCGGGATCAGGTCCGACGGTTTGGACAGGTGGAACGCGCCGCTGGCGATGAACAGGATGTGATCGGTCTTGATCATGCCGTACTTGGTGGTGACCGTGGTGCCCTCGACCAGCGGCAGCAAATCCCGCTGCACGCCCTGGCGCGACACATCGGCGCCGGAGGTCTCCTGGCGCGCGGCGATCTTGTCGATCTCGTCCAGAAACACAATGCCGTTCTGCTCGACATTGTTCACCGCCGCAAGCTTCAGTTCGTCATCGTTGACCAGCTTGCCGGCTTCCTCGTCGGTGAGTAGCCGCATTGCCTCGCGCACCTTGAGCTTGCGCGTGCGTTTCCTGCCGCCGCCGAGGTTCTGGAACATGCCCTGAATCTGCGAGGTCAAATCTTCCATGCCGGGCGGCGCCAGGATTTCCATCTGCGCGGGAGCGGCCGCGACTTCGACTTCGATTTCCTTGTCGTCAAGTTCGCCTTCGCGCAGCCGCTTGCGAAATTTCTGGCGCGTGGGGTTTTCTGCCGCCTCATTGGCGGCGCCATAGTCGGGCGCCGGCGGCAGCAGCACATCCAGCACGCGCTCTTCGGCCATATCCTCGGCCTGGCGGCGCACCTTGCGCGTCGCCTGACTGCGCGTTTCCTTGATCGCGGTTTCCACCAGGTCGCGGATGATGGTGTCGACATCGCGCCCGACGTAGCCCACTTCGGTGAACTTGGTGGCCTCGATCTTGATGAACGGCGCGTCGGCAAGGCGCGCGAGGCGCCGTGCAATTTCGGTCTTGCCCACGCCAGTGGGGCCGATCATCAGAATATTCTTGGGCGTGATTTCCTGGCGCAACGGCTCGGCCACCTGCTGCCGGCGCCAGCGGTTGCGCAGCGCAATCGCCACGGCGCGCTTGGCGTCGTCCTGGCCGATGATATGGCGATCGAGTTCGTGGACGATTTCCTGGGGGGTCATGGAGGACATGGTTTAAATGCCGTGAAGGTTTGATTGCCGTGAAGGCGTGAAGGGGTAAAATCGGATTCGTGGCATAGCGACAGGGGTACCTCCTTCACGCATTCACCCCTTCACCCCTTCACGTGATCACTCCAGCACCTCAATCACATGCTGCTGATTGGTGTAAATGCAAAGATCGCCGGCGATCTCAAGCGATTTTTTCACGATGTCACGCGGCGCGAGGTCGGTGTTTTCCAGCAGCGCGCGCGCTGCCGCCTGCGCGTACGAGCCGCCGCTACCGATGGCGGCAACGCCCAGCTCCGGTTCCAGCACATCGCCCGACCCGGTGATGATCAGTGAATGCTCGCGATCCGCCACCGCCAGCATGGCTTCGAGCCGGCGCAGCATGCGGTCGGTGCGCCAGTCCTTCGCCAGTTCCACCGCGGAACGCATCAGGTTACCCTGATGCTTTTCGAGCTTGGCTTCGAAACGCTCGAACAACGTGAACGCATCGGCGGTGCCGCCGGCGAATCCGGCGAGTATTTTCTCGTGATACAGGCGGCGGATTTTGCGCGCCGTGGCCTTCACCACCACAGTGCCCAGCGTCACCTGCCCGTCACCGCCCAGAGCGACGACGTTACCGCGGCGCACCGACAATATAGTGGTGCCGTGAAATACTTCGGAACTCATGCGAAGGGAGGCCAGGGAAAAGAGGGGGGTTGGCGATAGATGGGGCAGATTCGCCGCGTTTCAAGAGGCATTCTAGTCCACTTTGAATACCTCCGGCCCCGCGTGCGGCAGCTCGCGCGCAGGACAAGCTTCGGCGCCGATCACTTTACAATTAAGTGTTTAAAAATAGATACCTACAGTATTTTGCCGGCGTCCGTAGGCATGCGCTGCTGCGGTGGATAGGCGGTGGCGCAAACAGCACACCAAGGCGGTATCGGCGGTTATCGGGGTTCGACCTTTGCCAACTTCACGACGCCGCCCCATTTCGCAAGTTCCGCCTTCAGGTAGGCGGCGAATTGCGCGGGGCTGGTCGGCGTTGGAACGGCGCCGTCCGCCAGCATGCGCTGCGCAATGTCCTGCTGCTTCAAAATATCGACAGTCGCCTTGTTGAGCGCGTTGACGATGTCCCGCGGCAGGTTCGCCGGCCCGATCATGCCGGCCCAGCCGTAGGCCTCGAACCCCGGCAAACCGCTTTCGGCCACGGTCGGAAACTCCGGCAGCGACGGGATGCGCTGCGCGGTGGCAACGCCCAACGCCCGCACGCGCCCCGAGCGCACATGCGGCAGCATCGACGGAATGCTGCTGTGGGTAATCTGTGTTTCGCCGGACACAATGGCCACCACCGAAGGCGCATTGCCTTTGTACGGGATGTGCAACAGGTCGATCTTTGCCATCGACGCGAACAGCGCGGTGGCGAGGTGTTGTCCATTGCCGGCGCCCGGCGACGAGTAGGCGATCTCGCCGGGCCGCGCGCGCGCGAGCGCGATGAGTGACTTGACGTTGCGCACCGGCAGCGACGGGTGTATCGCCAGCAGATAGGGAAAGGTCGACATGTTGCTGATCGGCGAGTAATCGCGCAGGGCGTCGTACGAGAGCTTCTTGAAAATATGCGGATTGATCGCCAGCGGGCCCGCCGAAGTCGCCGCGATGGTGTATCCGTCGGGTGGTGCGTTTTTCAGCAGTTCCATGCCGATGATCGCGCTCGCGCCGGCGCGATTGTCCACCACCACCTGCTGGTTCAAGCGATCGGACAGACTCTTGGCGACGATGCGCCCGACATAGTCCACGCCGCCGCCAGCGGGGAACGGCACAATCATGCGGATCGATTTGGCGGGCCACGCCTGCGCCACCGCCGCCGGGATGGTTGTCAGCACGGCGGCCGGCACTGCCAGCGCGCGGCAAATGGATGTCATCCTCATGAACTGCTCCTCCTTGATGTGCAGGCGCCGCGCGGACCGTTGTCCCGCGCTACTGCCGCAGGCCCAGGCTTTGAGCCAGGCGCTCGTATAGTTGATATTGGTCTCGCACGAAATGATCGGTGTCGGCGCGGCTGCGCACCGCCGGAATGGCGCCCAGTTTCGCAACGCCGGCGAGCCACGCGGGATCTTGCGCCAGCTTCCCGATTACACCAGCCCAGCGCGCCGCCACATCGTGCGGCAGTCGCGCGGGCCCGGCAAGCGCCGACCAGGCCGCCAAGCGCTCCATCTGCGGCCAACCCAGGCTTCTGGCGGTGGGCGCATCGGGCAGGTCCTTCAAAGGCTCGCGCGTGGTGGTCATCAGCGGGCGCAGGGTGCCGGCGCGAAAGTGCCCCAGCAGCGCGCCCAGATTGCTGCAGGCAAACTGCACCTGCCCGCCGAGCAGCGCGGCGGTAAGCTCGCCCGACCCCTTGTACGGCACGGCGACTGCCGCATCTTTTGCCAGGCCGGCCAGACTGAACAGATACTGCGGGCCGAAGTTCTGCAGCGATCCCTCGCCCACGGTCGCAAAATTGAAGCGGCCCGGCTGTTTGCGGATAGCGGCAATCAGCTCCGCCATCGACGCTTGGGGCGCACTGCCGCGCACCGCGCACACATAGGGATTGATGTCCAGCACCGACAGGAAGGTGAATTCGTTCCAGCGGTACGGCGTCTTCGCGTCCACCGCCGGCAGGATGACCTGGGATGCGATGCGCGACAACAGCAGACGGTAGCCGTCCGCCGCCGCGTTGCGCACGGCGAGGGTTCCGATCGACCCCGAAGCGCCCGGTTGATTCATCACCACCAGCGATTGGCCGTCGAGAAAACGCGGCGCGTGCCGCGCGAGATTGCGCGCGGCAAGATCCGCGTCACTGCCCGCGGTATAGGGCACCACCAGCAAAATCGGACGTGACGGATACGCTGCGGCGGCGGCCGCGGCCGCGGCGAACAGAAAAGGGCAGATCAGGATGCGAAGCATGTCGCGAAGTATAAATGCGGCCGTGCAGGTTTTGGCCGGTACCGGAGAATAAATCACGGCCGTCCGATGGCGCGCCTGCCTGGCTAAATTTTGGTCACCCGCGCATGCATGATGGCCGCGCGCCCGCCGCGCACCGCCTCGACGCAGCGCGCCAGTGCCGCCGGCACGTCGTCGGGATTGCTGACGCTTTCACCATGTGCGCCGAACGCCGCGCCGACTTTGGTGAAATCGGCGTCGGGCAGGAGATGGGCCTGAAACTCGCCCGCCGCCATCGCCTCGCCCTTGGGGAACACGCGCGTGGTGGCGGCCTTCACCGCGCCCCAGCCGCTGTTGTCCATCACCAGCACGAAGATCGGCAGGCCGTGGTGGCGCGCCGCCGCGAAGGTGGAACTCGGATTGCCGAAATAAAATCCGCCATCGCCGACCAGCTGCACCATCATCTGCTTCGGTGCGGCTAGCTTTGCCCCCAGCGCAAAGCCACCCGACCAGCCCAGCCCGCCGCCGGCCGCGCGCATCATGGTGTTGGCAACCGGCCGCCGGATCTGCAATGCCGCCGCGCCCGCATTGCGCACGCCTTCGTTGAACACGACGTCGTTCGCGTCGAGTACCTTGCCCAGTTCGGCCATCAGGAAGTGGGGGTTGATCTCGCCCGGTTTGCCTTTGTCAGCGGCCATTTTCGCGGCGCGCTCGAGAAACGCGGCGTGCTCGGCCTTGAGTTGCACCACGCGCGCCGCCGCTTTGTCGTGGAACGCGGGCGTGGCCTTTTGCTTAATCGCATCGATCAACTGCGCGAGAATGCGTCCGCTGTCGCCCTGCATGCGCAGATTGCCGGGAAAGGTCCACATGGGCGAGGCCATCTTGAGTACGTCGACATCGACATGCGCCCAGAACGAACCTGTCGCGGGACTGACGTCCGTCGGAAACCACGGCACATCGATATCGACCAGCAGCCCGACATCGGCCCTGGGCACCTGGCGCTCGGCCATGTAGCCGACAAAACACGGCAGCGTGTTCGGGATGTTGCTGCTGGAATTGGATTCGACTATCGCCATCCCGGCGAGTTCGGACAATGCCGCGATCGCGCTCACCGTGCGCGGGTTGCGTCCGGCGTAGGCGGTAACCAGCACCGGATAGGCCGCATCGATGATGCGCGCGGCCAGCGCATCGATCAACGCCGGATCGGCCTGCCCGCCATGCGTTGCGCCGTTCTGCGCGGCGTCGAAGCTGCGCACCTTGTTGACATGCCAGCGCTGGGTCAGGGTCTCGCGCTGCATCATCAGGTACACCGGTCCCGCCGGATCGCTGTGCGCGATCGAGTGCGCGCGGCGCAGCGCCTCCTTCACCACCACGCCGGACGGCAGCGTCCATTCCCATTTGAGATAGGGCCGCACCAGACTCGCCTGATCGAAGGGTTCCTGCACGAAGTGCACGTAGGTGTCGCGTGAACCCAGCAGCGCGTCACCCGTCGAGTACGGCGCCTTGCCGGCCATCAGCAGCACCGGCAGACGCGTGCGGAACAGATTGTGCATGCCGTTGGACGTGTTCGCGGTGCCGACATCCACATGCACCAGCACGCCCTGGCCGCGCCCGGTCATGAACGCGTATCCGCCCGCCATGTGCGCCGCGGTGTTTTCGTGCGGGCACAGCAACACCCTGGGCAGCGCCATGCCAAGCGCTTTCATGTGCGCCATTTCTTCGATGATCGGCGCGTGATCAGTACCGAGATTGCAGAACAGATACTCGATGCCGACTTCGTTGAGCCCCTCGAGAAAGTAATACGCGGTGGAAAATTCGGCTTCAGAGGCGGTCGGGCTGGCATCCTGCGGCATGGCGGCACCTCGTGAATGAAAATGGGGAAGCAGGGAAGGCAGCCTACTTTACGCCGGGGCGGCCCGGCGTTGCAAGGTCAAGGCGCAAGCCCTTCAACGCAGCGCTGATGCGCGCAAAATTCGAATCCCTACGCGGGTGCGCCTCAAAACCTCACGGCGGCGGGGCGGCACCGTGAATCGCGGCATGCGGCTCACTCATGAACAGGTATTCACTTCCACGGTGAGATGATGAATGTGCGCGTGCCGTGCCACCAGCGTCTTGTAATGCGCCGGCGCACGCGGATGATGGGTGACCACCGACACCACGCCGGCAAGGTAACGCGAGCCGATGCGCCAGATGTGCAAATCGGCCACGCGATCGTCGTCGCTGCCTTCGATGGCGGCGCGCACGCGCTCGCTCAGATCGGGATCCACGTCGCGGTCGAGCAAGGTGCGACTGGCACCCTGAATCAGCCCATAGGACCAGTGCGCGATCAGCATGCCGCCGACGATGCCCATGGCCGGATCCAGCCAGTGCCAGCCCCACCATTTGCCCGCGATCAGTGCAACAATCGCCAACACCGAGGTTACTGCGTCGGCAAGCACGTGCAGCAGCGCGCCGCGCAGATTGAAATCGTGATGGTGATCATGGCCGGCGTGCTCATCATGGGAATGATCGTGGCGAAACAACAGCGCCGCGCAAACGAGGTTGACCACAAGCCCGAGCGCCGCCACCCACAATGCCTCGTCAAAACGTATCGCTACCGGATCGAAAATGCGGCGCGTCGATTCGATGACCATGATCACGGCCACCACGCCCAGCGTGACCGCACTCGCAAACCCGCCAAGCGCATCAACCTTGCCGGTGCCGAAATTGAAACGCCGGTCGGCCGCGCGGTGGCGTGCATACCAGTAGACAAACGCCGCGAGCCCCAGCGCCGCCGCATGCGTGCCCATGTGCCAGCCGTCGGCCAGCAGCGCCATCGATCCCAGCAGCGTGCCGGCGGTGATTTCAATCACCATCATCACCGCTGTCAGCAGCGTGACCCGACGCGCACTGTGCTCGCGTTTTCGATCATCTTCGTGTGAAGCGTGGCTGTACTGCCAGGGCGATAGATTGTCAGTGTGCATGGCATTGAGACGGGCGCAGCCCGGGAATGGGAGGGCGACTATACGGCCTTCGCCGCAAACGCTGTTTGGCCGCCGTGCGGGATTGGCCTCAAGTTACTGATCCAGTCTGAATTGCACGGGCACGACGTAAGGCGACTCTATCGCCTGTCCGGCCTGCCGTGCCGGCACGAAACGCCATGACCGCACGGCGTTCAGCGCTGCTTCATCCAAACTGGGGTGTCCGCTGGATTTTTCAAGTATCACGTTGCCGGCCAGGCCTTCAGCGGTAACCAGCACCCTCACGTAGACTGTGCCTTGGTCGCCGCGGCGGCGCGCCGCCATGGGGTAGTTGGGCCGCGGATTGTTCAAATAAGCCGCATCGGATCGCGGCCGCGTGATCGGTTCAGGCGCGGGTACCGCGCGCGCGCGCGGCGGCTCCGGTGGCGGCACGGATGCCTGTTCCGGCACAACCGGAACCGCCGGCGTCGCGGCGGTTACCGGCGCTTCCGGCGGCGCGGTGAGCAGCGGCGCGCGCGGCGGTTCGGCAGGCTGCGCTACGCGCGATGCAGCCTGTACCGACTGCGGCTTTTCCGCTTGTGGCTTTGGACGCTCGCGGGGCGTTGGTGCCCGCTCAAGCGGCAACGGTTTGGGCGGAATTATCTCCGGGGGCGGTTGGCGCAGTTCCACTTGCAGCGGAGGCGCCACTTTTTCTTCAGCTGGCCGCCATCCGGGCAGGAACTGCATCAACAACCCATGCGCCGCTACACTCGCCACCACCCACCACACGAGATCGCGGTGGTATGGCAACGGCTGTGATAACGCAACGGAAGTCATAAAAATTAATTAAATCATATATTTACGTGTAGTGGTGCGCCACCATAAAAAACCTGCGAGATGCAATTATTGCCTTGTGGTGGCATTACGACAACGGACGTCTTGTCCCGCAGGGCGCGATTTCAAAATTGCAAGCGCATGCCGACCTGCCCGCTGCGTTTGCCAAGCGGCGCGATATCTTTCAGCAGCGAGACATGGTTGCGCGCGTCTTCATTAAGCAGATTCACGCCGCGCACGAACACATCAAGGCCGCTTGTCGCGGCGAGTTTTACACGATAACTCACGCCGACATTGAGCATGGTGTAGCCGTCAGTCGGTAACTCGTTGGCGGAGACACGCCCCTGGCCCGACACGCGCGTGGCGTCAATGCGCGCGCTGAGACTGTTCCATTGGTAATTCAGGCCCACGCCAAAGCGCCGCGGCGCGATGCGCGGCAGCGGCAGGCCCGTGCCGCGGTCTTCGGCCCGCACATAATCGAACTTCAACAGCAGATCGAGTGTGTTCGCCGCGGTGTCAAGCACCCGGTACTTGCCTTCGGCTTCCATGCCGCGAAACCGTGCCGGCACGGCGCGATACGCGAGCTCAGGCAACACCTCTTCACCCGTGTTGTCCGATGCGCCAGACGCCAGCGTTTCCGGCGGATTCAATTCACCGTCCGCGCCGCGCGTGTTGCCGCTGTTGAAGACGCCGATGTAATTCTTGAAGCGGCTGTGGAACACGCCGATGCTGCCCGAGTGCGCGCCCGAACGCACGCGCAGGGCGATATCGACGGCACGCGATTTCTCTTTCGCCAGCGCGGTACTGCCCACTTCGTAGGCACCGGTGGCGGCATGCGGGCCGTTGGCGAACAACTCATAGTAGGTGGGCGGGCGTTCGCTGGCGGTGGCATTGACCGCCAGTGCGAGGCCGGGCACAAAGGTATAGAGCCCGCCCAGCGCAATACTATTGGCGTTGAAGTTGCGGGACTGAGCCGGATCAAAGCGCGGCGCGGCGGCGCCGAACGGCACCGGTCCGCCGCCCTGCGAGCTGACTTCGCTGCGTTCGCGGCGACCGCCGAAACTGAGCTTGAGATTGCCCAGCGGCAATTCCTCGAACACGAACAGCGCCTTGCTGTCAGTGCTGGAGGGCGGCACGAATGCCTCCGCACCCAGCGCCTCGAAATCAAACTTGTTCAATTGCAGGCCGAACGCGCCCTTGATCGGACCGATGTTGCGATGGGTCAACTCCAGGCGGGCTTCATGTCCCTTGTTTTTGAACGTGGTCGCCGGCGTACCCGCGTCGAGTTCGACATGCTTGTAGTCGGTGTTCGCGAACTTGAACTTGACGCCGGTGACGAATGACGGAATATCACGCACCTCGCCGCCAGCATCCCAGCGTTTGCTGCGCATGTCGATCGTCACCTCCGGCTCGGCCACGGTACCGTACTGGCTGTCGTATGACGAAAACGACACGCCGAGATAGCCCTTGTTCCATGTCAGCGCCCCGCCCAGCGCGCCACCCTGCGACTGCGAGGCGCTGTTGGGCAGCGTGCCATTGGTCACGGCGCGCGCGGGATCGGCGGCCCGCAGCCGCGGCGAAACGTTCGGCCCCTTGATCCTGAGATCGTCGGTGTCACGGGTGTAGACGTCCCCATGCAACGCGAACGTTCCATTGCCGGCCTCGAGCATTGCGCCGCCGGCCTTTTCACGCTCGGCGCCGCCATGGCGGCCCTCGACGCGGCCGCGCACGCCCTTAATTGCTTCCTGCGGAATGCGGTTGTCGATCACGTTGACCACCCCGCCCACGGCGTTGCCGCCATAGAACAGCGTAGCCGGCCCGCGCACCACCTCCACGCGCTCGACCAGCAGCGGATCGATGGGCACGGCGTGATCATTGCTCAGCGATGAGGCATCGAGCACGCCAATGCCGTTGCTGAGCATGCGGATGCGGTCACCCTCCAACCCGCGGATCACGGGGCGGCTCGAATTGGGGCCAAAATACGTCGAGCTGACGCCGGGCAGTTCGTTGAGTGTTTCGCCGAGCGTGGAGCGGCGCTGCAAAAACAGGCTGGTGCCCTCAAGCACCGAAATGGGCGACACCAGCCCGAACAATTCACTGCCCAGCGGATTGCCGGTCACCACCACCACCGGCAATTGGGGCGCAGTGACAGGCTTTATGGGGGGTTGATTCGCGGGTTGGGCGGCAGTCTGCGCGTGGACGGCAGATGTCAATGCTGCCGCCACCGCACATGCGATGCGACGTACCATGAAATTCTCCTGTGTAATGCGAAATGAGATTTACATGCACCAGGATACGGTCCGGATGCCGCAAATTTTTTTGGTACCGGCGGCGTTGCCGCCGCACTTCACAGGAAAACGGGTGGTCCGCGGGACTTGGGAGACAGCGATTCGGCGCGCAGGCGCGACGCCGGAACATCAGGGATGGCGACATCAACAGTCACCATCGGCAGCGCCGGCGGCGCGCTGCCATGCACGCCGCCCAGCACCTGCCCGAACGCGAGGTCGAACGCGCACAGGGAGGCCTGTCCGCTCGGTTGCTCGTCGCCGTGCGCGAGATTGTCGTGGGTATGCCCGGCGGCACGGGTTGCAGGCTGCGTCGTGCCGTACGCGGATGCATGACCGGATGCATGCCACAGGGCGTGGCCGAGTGCACCGAACTGCGCGAACAGCAGCAGAAAAACACAAACCGAGCTGGCGACCAAACGACGCATTTACATTATTTTCCGCGCATGCCGAACCTACTTGGCGACGGTCAGCACCGCGTCGGTGAGCCGATAGTAGAGCCCCATCGGGTCATCCTTCAGCACCGCGAGCTTGCCGGAGAGTACGATCGGCTCGAAGCCATATTTCACGGGTCGCCGGGTCTGCACCTCGACCATCTGCTCGGGACCGCCGGGCAGACAGAACGCACAGGAGGGCGGCAGTGCCGACAGAATAAAACGCTGCTGTTTCTCGCCCATGTCCAACGGCATCATGAAACCCTGCAGCTTGACCTCCTTTTTGTCGAGCGAGGCCACGGCCTTGCCAAACTCCGGCACAAACTTGTCTTTTTGCTTGACCGGTTTCACCTCGCCCAACGTCTTCCATGAAACAACGCCCTTGAGTTCGGGCAGCGGCTTGTCAGCATACGGCGATGGCGGCAGCGGCTTGTCGGTCAGCGGGGACTTTGACAGCGTGGCATCCGCAGCGGGGCCCTTCTGCTGCGCCCAAGCGGCAGCCGATGCGCCGATCAACAGGGCCAGCAATACCGGCAGATACGTTTTTGCGTTCATCGCACCCTCCTTGAACCGTAATCATCCATAAGCGGAGAATACTACTCTGTTTGCCTGTTTATCAATAAGTTGTTGATTTTATTGATCTTTTTAGTGTTTATGTTTCATGCCGCACAAGGTGCCGATGCCGAGCCCTTTGCAGTCCTTGACGAGTTGGCCGTGGCACGCCTTGGTCCCCTTGCCCTCTTCCAGACATTTCGCGGCGGCGGTATGTGCATCCGCCATCGCGCGATGATCGGCGATGTCTTTCTGGATTTGCGCCGCGGTGTGTCCCCCATCGCCTTTTTTCGTTTTGTCTTGCGCGTAGGCCGCGCTTACGCCCAATGCAAGAGACAGCAGCACCACCATCCACGACCTCATGTTCACTCCTCGTTAGGTTGCCTGTTGAGACGGCTACCCGCGCGCCAGGGTTCCCGCGATGTCGGTGCGGTACGCGCGCCATGCCGGAATCAGCGCAGCCACGATGCCCACCCCCGCGGCAAGCGCCAACACCCACCACTCTTCCTTGACCCACGTCCAGCCGGTCACCGACACCTGCTGCGCCGCGCGCAACGCATGGCCCAAACCTTCCGCCAGCGCATGACCGAGCACAATGCCCAGCACGCCGCCGATCAGCGCCAGCAGCAGGCCTTCGAACAATAACAATAACAGGAGCGTGCGCGGCCGTGCGCCGAGTGTGCGCATCACCGCCAGATCGTAGCGCCGCTCGTTCAGCGCGTTGTAGAGCGCGATGAATACGGACAGGCCCGCGCTGAACACCAGCACCAGTGCAAACCCGCGCAGCACATCCACCCCCACCCCGATGATGCTGAAGAGCCGCGCGGTTTCATACGCGGGCGAAGCGGCCTGCATCGCCGAGTTGTTGTTGACATAGCGCGGCAACATCGCGGCGGCAATCGGCGATGCATACTGGATCAGCAGCGCGGTGTATTCCTTTTCCTCGTCCTTCAACCGGTTGGCGATATCGCTGATGTCCTTGATCTCGTGATGCGACGCGTGCATCGCCCACACACTTTCGACACTGCAGATCACCAGCCGGTCGAGCACCGTACCGCTGGGCTGCAAAATACCCACCACCACGTACGGATGCTCCTCGTGCGCCTCGCCCGATTCACCCATACCGTGCGACCCGTGAAACCTGTCGCCCAACTTCAAATTCAGGCGCGCGGCGACATCGGCGCCGATCACCGCCTCCAGCACCTTCTCCCAGCGCTTGCCGGCGGCGAGGCGGGCGCCGTAGTGGTCCAGATAGGCGTGCGTGGTGCCGACGATGCGCGCGCCCTTGTAGCTGTCACCCAGAGCCAGTGGTATCGCTTTTTTCACCGTGCGATGTTTTGCGATCTCCTGCGCCTGCGTATACGGAATATTGCCCGTGGGCACATCGAGCGCATAAATGCTCGACAGAATCACCTGCATCGGGCTGCCCTTGGCACCCACCACCAGATCGATGCCCTGCGCGTCGCGGCGCATGCGATTGTCCAGCTGCGTGGTGGCCAGCAGCAGCAGCACGATCGTGGCCACGCCCAGCGCCAGCAGCAGGATGTTCAGCAGCGTGTTCAGGCTGCGCGCCTTGAGGTAGGCGAGGCTGATGGTGGCGAGGTTCATGCCGCCCCCTTCAATTCATAATGATTTGCCACCCGCGACTTGATGCGCTGATCATGCGTGGCGATCACCAGCGTCGCCCCGCATGCCTTGGCCTGCGCCAGCAGCAAATCCAGCACCTGCACGCAGCGCGCGTCATCCAGATTGGAGGTCGGCTCGTCCGCCAGCAGCAGCTTCGGTTTGTTCACCACGGCGCGCGCCACCGCCACGCGCTGCGCCTGCCCGTGCGACAACTCATGCGGTCGCGCATCGGCCTTGTCGGCCATGTCCAGGCTCGCCAGCACGTCGCGCACGCGGGCGGCATCCTGCGCTTCACCGGCCATGTACTGCGCCAACAGCAGATTCCTCATCACCGTCAGGCTGTCAATCAGATGCAGGCGCTGCAGCACAATGCCGATGTTTTTCCCGCGAAAGCGATCCGTCGCAGACGACGACAACGCCATCATGTCCTGATCGGCCACCGTTACCTGCCCGCTGGTCGGCCGCAAAATCCCTGCCAGCACATGCAGCAGCGTGGTCTTGCCGCTGCCCGACGGCCCCAGCATCAGCCACTGTTCGCCCTGCCGGGCCTGCCATTCCGGCACGGTCAGAACCGGTTTGCCATCATAGGCATGCTGAACATTGCGCAACGAAAACATGGCGTGGTAGCCGTGCTGCCCGTGAATTGGTGATGCCGCGCATTCTACTGGCTATTTCCGGCCAACGGGTAGCCCGGGTGCTGGTGCGGGCTTCGCCCCCTTCACGCACATCGCCAGCCCTTCTTCGAAAATCTTTTGCGGCAGTTTGATCCCGATAAACACCATGACGCTTTCGCGGTCTTCGTTCTCGCCCCACGGCGCGCCGTCTTCCGCCGAGAACAGCATGTGCACTCCCTGAAAGATGGTGCGTCGCGGATTGCCCCGTATATTGAGCACGCCCTTGTAGCGCAGCAGTTTGGTGCCGTGGGTCTTGATCAGCATACTGAAGAATTGCTCCAGCTTGCCGAGCTCAAAAGCGCGCTTTTCACGATATACAAACGAGCCGACATCATCGTCGTGTTCGTGGCTCACATCCTGCAGAAACTGCGGCTCGATGGCGAGTATGGCGTTGAGATCAAACCCTTTGATGTCCAGAATATCCGCGATCCCGGTCTGGCCAAAGTGCACGCGCTTGACTGGCGCGCGCGGATTCATCTTCTTCAGCCGCGCCTCCAGCGCGGCGGCTTCCGGCTCGCTGACCAGATCGGTCTTCGACAGCAGAATGCGGTCGGCAAAACCCACCTGCTCCTGCGCTTCATGATGGGCGTCAAGTTGTTGCGGCGCGTGTTTGGCATCGACCACGGTCAGAATGGCATCAATACGGTAATCGCGCTCAATCGCCTCTTCCACAAAAAACGTCTGCGCGACGGGTGCCGGGTCGGCAAGCCCGGTGGTTTCGATGACCACACGGTCAAAGTTGAATGTTCCGGCTTTGCGCTTCTCGGACAGCGAGCCGAGAATGCGAACCAGATCGCCCCGCACCGTGCAACAGATGCAGCCGTTGTTCATCTCGATGATCTGCTCGTCGCGTTCCTGCAGCAGGATCTCGTTGTCGATGCCGGTCTCACCGAATTCATTTTCGATCACGGCGATCTTCTGGCCATGATGCTCCTTCAGAATGCGGTTGAGCAGCGTGGTTTTTCCACTGCCGAGAAAGCCGGTGAGAATGGTGACGGGGAGTTTGTCAGGTTCAGCTCGGGTTTGCGGACGGTTCATCAAGTTCTCCGATTAACAATTGTTGCAATACGCGCCACGACTGGCGCCAGCCACGCGCATCAATGGGCATGCAGCCACAGGTGGGGCACGGCGATCATCGCGATGCCGAGCAGGATCAGCGCGAATTGCCAGGCAGTACTGCGGGCGTCGTTGTAGCGATGCAGCTGCGGTATCAGGTCTGCCGCCGCGATGTAGATAAAACTGGCGGCGGCAAGCGTCAGAACGTAGGGCACTGCGCTCCTGGCGTCGTCCAGCGCCAGATAGCCGGCGATGCCGCCAGCCACCGCCGTGAGCGAGGATGCGGTGTTGAGCAGCAGCGCCTTGCGGCGGCTGTAACCGCCGTCCAACAGCACCATGAAGTCGCCCACTTCCTGCGGGATTTCGTGGGCAATGATCGCTGCCGTGGTTGCGATACCCAGGCCGGTATCGGTGAGAAAGGCAGCCGCAATCAGCACGCCATCGACAAAATTGTGCAGGGCGTCGCCGATCACGATCAGTGTACCCGCGCGGTGTTGCGGCGCCTCCGTCGTCAGTTCGTGCCGGTGGCGCCACAAAGCAGCCTTTTCCAGCATAAAAAACGCCAACATGCCGGCGAGCAGCGTCGCAAACAGGGCTTCGATGCTGTCGGCCTGTGACAGGGCCTCCGGCAACAGGTGCAAGAACGACGCGCCGAGCATGGCGCCGACGGCAAAACTCACCATGCGCGGCACCCATGCCGACAGCAGGGCAAAGGACGCGACTGCGGAAATCAACAGACTCAGTACGCCGCCGCACAGCGTGCCGGCCAGAATCCAGCCTAACGTGGGATCGATGTTGGTTCACCTTATGCAATTCAGTTGCATTATTGGGCGAGGTAACGAAGCGAAAAGACAAGACGTTCGTCGTCAGTGTTGATGGCGCGCGGTGGCGCGGGGCTTGGCCGCCGGCACGCAATCCGCGCACAGGCCCTTGATGGTCAGCTCGACCTGCTGCTGCTTGTAACCGGTAGGAAGCTTTACCTCGGGTTTGGTGCTGGCTTCTTCGAGGCAGATCACTTCCCCGCAATCACTGCACTTAAAGTGCGCGTGCGGACCCTTGTGGGCGTGGCCTGCCGCGTTGAAGCGCCATACCCGGTCGTCACCCGCGATCTTGTGCGCCAGTCCCTGCTCGGTCAGCCACTCCAGCACACGATAGATGGTGACCCGGTCCACATCCGTTGCGCGCGGCAGACGCGACTCCACTTCGGTGTGCGTCAGGGCACGCTCCGCCTGCAGCAATATGGCGAGCACCATGATGCGCGGCCGCGTCATGCGGGCGCCAGTGGCGCGTATGGCCTCTTCGGCGGCATCGTGTTGGTCTGTTTTCATCGCGTATTCCTCGGCAACGCCCTCATTAAAGCATAGACGTTCGGACCGCGCAAACGCGTCGCATAAATAATTGTTTAAAAACAGATACTTATAGATATTCTGCACTCTGGGCGGAAGCCTGTTCTGCGACGGCGCTGTCATCGACGTAACCATGCTTTGAAAGCTGCACACGGTGTGACATACAGAGAAAAAAGCCGGGCGTTAGCCCGGCAATCACGCATCAGGTATAACCGGAAACCAAAAACGCTTGCAATGGATGTCTTTGATTCCCGGGAGCATTAAATCACGATATACCAATTAATGCACTCCTGTTGCATTAATAAGATCCGGCAGTTCAATACGGGGCCAGGCTTGGGGACTTCATGCCTGATGCAGTGACTGTTGCGATTGCAGGACGATGCTCGCGCATGGCAGGCTAGAACTTCATCTGCGCGCCCAGCGTAATCGTGCGAGGTGCGCCCACCGCAACCCAGGTACGCTGGAACGAGTTGGTGTAGTAGGTCTTGTCGAACAGATTATCGACATCCAGCGACAGGCGGAACGTCGAGCTCATGCGCCAATAGGCTACCAGCTTGGCAGTGGTGTATTGCGGCAATTCAAACGCCGGTGTGCCGGCGGCGGCTTGCGCCTGCGTACGCGCCTCGCCCAGCCGCCGGCTGGTATGCGTGACGCCGCCGCCCAGCCCGTAGCGCCCGCTGTCGCCCAGCGCGCCCTCGTAGACCAGTAGCATGCTGCCGTTGACGCGCGGCACGTTGAGCAGCCGTCCGCCGATTTCAAGGGTGTTGTCCTTCAATACCGAAACATCGTTGTAGGTAAAACTCGCATTGATGCGCCAGGCGCGGGACAGCTGCCCCGACAAATCCGCGTCGAAGCCGCGGCTTCTCACTTCGCCCGCCGCTATCGAAAAAGCGGCATTGGCCGGGTCTGCGGTGAGCACATTCTTCTTGCGGATATCGAAGACAGCCAGCGTGCCGCCCATGGACTTGTCGACGGCCTCCCATTTCACGCCGGCTTCGTACGCTTTGCCGGTTTCGGGATCAAATGCGGTGCCGGCAGCGCTGGCGCCCGTGTTCGGACGGAACGACTTGCCGGCACTGGCGTAGAGCGTCAGCGTGTTGTTCGGCAGAAAACTAAGGCCCATACGCGGGGAGGTGGCGTTAGGTGACTGGGTGGTGGTGACGTTGGTTCTGCGGTCCTGCAATTCCTGGTCGTAGCGATCGTGCCGCAAGCCCAACAGTAACCGCCACTGGGCGCCGAGTTTTACCGTGTCCTGCAGGTAGAGCGCAAGATTCGTCTGCTCCTCGCGGGTATAGGTATTCGGTCCAGGCACGGGCTGCGGCTGGCCATACACGGGCGCGAGGACATCAATGGCATAGGGCGCGGCATTGGTCGGATTTGCGCGCAGCAGAAGTTGATCGATTTTGAAGCGATAGGCCTCACTGCCGAGCATCAGCTCATGTTCCAGCGCGCCGGTTTTGAATTTGCCGGTCACCTCGCCTTGCACACTGATGTCGTCGGAATCGTAGTCGCGAAAGCGGCGCTGCCGGCGCAGCGTGCGGTTGTCCGGCTGCAGCGTGGGCTGCGGCTCGGTGGAAAATCCGTTGAGCGTGCCGCCTTTGTAGGCGAGGCCAAGCTTGCCGCTCCAGCGGCTGCTGAAATCATGCTCCAGCACCAGCTGATGCGTCTGGTTCTCGACTTTCACGTCACCGTCAGCCGGCTCGCCGAGAAAGCGATTGCGCGGCACCGCGCCCAGCTGGTCGTTAATGGCGACAACGCCGCGATCGAGCGGCGTTTTGTGGCGCAGCCATTCGCCCGAGTAGTCGAGCCGCGTGACGCCGGAAATACGCCAGCTAAACGCCGGCGCCACCATCGCGCGCTGCGTGTCTACATAGTCGCGGATGCTGCCGCGATCTTCCAGCGCGACGTTGAGCCGGTAGGCGAAATTCGGGGTGATCGGTCCGGTGGTATCCAGCGTCAGACGATAAAAGTCGTAGCTGCCAACGTAGGCCTCGATCGAATGACCGGGTTTCCACAGCGGCTTCTTGGTCACCAGATTGAGGGTGCCGCCCGGCTCGCTGGTGCCATACAGCGAAGATGCCGGCCCCTTGAGAAATTCGATGCGCTCGATATTGGCGGTGTCGCGCGGGGCGTTAAACCCGCGATTGCCGGAAAACCCGTTCAGCAGCAGCGACATGCCGTTGCTGACATCGCCAGCAAGGCCACGAATGGCAATGTTGTCCCACAAGCCGCCAAAGTGATTCTGGCGCGAAATGCCACCCACGTAATCGAGCGAGTCATCCAGCCGCGTGGTGCCAAGGTCATCCAGCGTCTGGCGCGACATCACGCGCACCGCCTGCGGCAGTTCGCGCAGCGGCAGATCGGTCTTGGTGCCGCTGGCCTCGTCGGCGTGATACGCGCCCGACTGGCGGCGACCGACCACTTCGATGGTCGGCAGCGTCGCCGCGGGCGCAGCGGGGGTGTTTTGGGCAAACGAAACGTCAGGCATCAAAACCGCAGCCACGGCTGCGGCCACGAGGGACTTTCTGGGTCGCATGATTGAAACTCGGATAGAAGAAAAATGAATGGCGACAGCAGTCGGGAGCCACCCGACCGCTGTTATTCCGGGCCGTGCTGCAGCACGAACGCCAGCGTGGCGTAGAGCCCGTTTTTGGTGGCTTTCACCGGATCGTCCGCCGGCGCCTCAAAACTCGCGCCCACCACATTCAGACCCTGATTGCGTACCCGGAATGTCACCGTGCCGTCCTTGCCGGCGATCATCGGTTTCTGGTCGGGGTCGGTCACATAGTCGCGAATCACTTTCGCACCCGGCGCTGGCTTGCCATTGAACAGCACACGCACCGTCATCGCGTCGTTCATGTGATGCGGCAGCTTCGCGCCTACCGGTAATATCTGCAGCACCTGGCCGGGCAATGCGCCCAACGGTTTCGACAACGGCTCCTTAAGAAACACGGTGTACTTGATATAACGCCCGCTTACTTTGGCCCCCGGCACCTCGTCTTTGCCCTTGTTGACCCACTTGTCGTCGGGCCCTTTGGTCCAGTAGCCATTGTCGAGCACGGCGGCGATGATCGCGGGCTTGGCACTCATGTCAACCAGCGCCAGATGGTCGGTTTTGCGCAGCGTGGTCTTGAGCGGTCCACCTGTAGCATCGAAGGCGGAAATGCGGGTCACCTTGTCGTAGCGTTTGATCATGTCAAGGTCTTCGCCGCCGTGACCGTAGATCAGCGCAAGCTCGCCTGAGCGTTGCGCGAACCAGATGCCATGGGCTTGCGCCAGCGACGCGATCCATGCCGCCATGACCAGCGCCGTAATTAACTTTAATGAATTCACGAGGTTAGACTCACCGAGGCATTATCAAAAAAAGCGCCCAATCTAATCCGGCGCTCCAGATGCAATACAGTTGCTTTTGTGAGTCTATCGCAACACTATCGCATTAGCAATTGAATTGCATTAAGTGAAAAGCCGCGGCGCGCACGCTGAGGCGCCTGGACTTGCGGGTCCGCCCGGGCGGGCCTGCGCGCGACAATGATGCCGCGATTCATGCTCAAACGACTGTTCACCGGGTCAAAAAGAAAACGCGCCGTCAATAGCGCGTTCCGGCTGCAGTGCGAGGCGTTACCGGTGCCGCCGGGTTTCCTGCTCCGGGCCATCAAGCACCCGTTGACTCAACACGGCAGGGCCCCGGCCCGATACGGCATGCGTATGGCGCTGCGCGCGCTTAGTGCCCGTGCTGAGCGTTGCTGTTTTCCGTCCACCCGGTCGTCTTGGCGCCCTCGGTCGCGATCAGCACATACGCCATCACGCACGGCTGGTTGCCTTGGACCACCCAGTTATGATTGGTGCCGCGCTGGATCACCACATCGCCGGGGTTAAGCACCACTGCGCCTTCTTCCAGCTCCATCCGCATCTGCCCGGAAATGCAGATTGCGTAGTCGACCGAATCCGTGGCGTGCCAGCGCGCGACGTTGCCTGGCGTGTAAACGCCAAAGCGGAACACCGAGCCGCCGGCAAGACTGGTGCCCAGTTCCCATGTGTTCGGATCATCCTCCACGGTCTCGGCGGGCAGTTTTTTGGTGGCCCACATCGGCACGTTGTCGAAGCCGGGGCGCAGGGTCTTGGGCTCGATCTGGGTGTCCCATTTGATGCAGCTCTTGCCGTCCTTGTTGAATCCGGTTACCACGCGTCGAAATGCCATTTCACTTCCTCCAATCGATTCCATATTGAATGCGGGATGCGCCCGTTCGCCCGCGTACGCTACCACATGGCGTTATACAATTGCGACACGCGCGGAACCATGGGCCGTCACATCAGATGCCACGGCGCGGCACTGCGCAGCAACCCGAGAGAGGAGAAACGTGATGACGTCAGGCATGCCGCGGCGCATTGGATGGCGCCGCGATGGCGGTGTTGGGCTTGCAATTCTGCTGGCAACGGGCATCGCCTGTGCCGCCGATGGCGAATGGAAACCGACAAAAGCGGTGGAACTGGTGGCCACCAATGCGCCCGGTGGCGGATCGGATCGCATTTTGCGGTTGATGGTGAAGGTGTTCAACGAACAGAAGGCGATGGATGTGCCGGTGAACCCGGTCAACAAGCCGGGCGGCGGCGGCGCCATTGCTTACGCGTACATCAGCCAGCAGAGCGACGGACATCACCTGGTGCTGGCCAACAAATCCATCATCTCCGGCAACATTGTCAGGCGCGGCCTCAGCTACACCGAGTTCACGCCGGTGGTGAATCTGTTCTCGGAGTACATCTCGGTAACGGTGAAGCCCGATTCGCCGGTCAAGAGCGGCGCCGATCTTGTCGCGCGCCTGAAAAAGGATGTCACTTCGCTAAGCCTCGGCATTGCCACCAGCATCGGCAATCCCAACCATCAGGGTCTGGCCGCGGCGCTGAGTCTCGCGGGCGTCGACATCAAGAAAACCCGCAATGCCATTTTCCCGTCGGGTGGCGCCGCCACCACGGCGTTGATGGGCGGCCATGTGGATGTGGCGCCGGTGACAGCGTCCTTTGCCGCGTCACTCGCGCGCAATGGCCAGGTGCGCGTGCTGGCGGTGGCCGCGCCCAAGCGGCTGGGCGGCGTGCTGGCGGATGTGCCGACCTGGCGCGAACAGGGTTACGACGCCGTGGTCACCAACTGGCGCGTGTTTCTGGGCTCCAAAAAAATGACGCCGCCGCAGGTGGCCTACTGGGAAAGGACGTTCCGCCGCCTGAACGAATCGGCGGAATGGAAAAAGGAACTGGCGGATAATTTCTGGGCCAACGATTTCATGACCAGCGCCGAGGTGCGCAAGATGTTGGATGCGGACGACATTCAGCAGCGCGCCTTTCTGAAGGCGCTGGCGCTGACCAAGTGAGCCGGGCTTGACATGAAACAAAAGCGCGCCGACCGCATCGGTCTGGCCATCGTCGGTGCCGGGCGCGTGGGCCTGATGCGCGGCGAGATTGCCGCGCGTTTTCCGCAGGTGGACTGGATCGGTATTGCGGAAATCGATCCGGCACGCGGTCAGTTTGTCGCGGAAAAAATCGGCGCTGATTTTGTCACTACGGATTATCGCCAGCTGCTGAAGCGTCCCGAGGTGACGGCCGCACTGATTTCCACGGTGGGACACCTGCACGCCGACCCTACGCTGGTGGCGCTTGAGAATCCCAACAAGGTCGCGCTGCTGATTGAGAAACCGATTTCGAACAGTCTCGCGCAATCGGAACAGGTACTGCGCGCCATCGATCAGGCCGGCGTCGACGCCCTGATCGGCTACACCCAGCGCTTCCGCCGCCGTTGGCTGGTGGCCAAGGACAAAGTCGCCAGCGGCGCCTTGGGCGATGTCGCCACCGTCAGTTCGCGTGCGTTGCTCAATCGCATGGTGGCGCTCAACAACTACAAACGCCAGGAAGACCCCACGCCGAATTCGCCGATGGTGATTTCCGGCACCCACGCGCTCGACATCGTGATGTGGATGATGGACGGCAGGACGCCGGTGGAACTCTACGCGCGCTCGGTCGACAAGGCGCTGGGACCGCTGTGCCTGGGCACGGATGCCACCGCGGGCACCATGACGTTCAGCGATGGCTCGATTTACAACAGCATGGTCAACTGGGCACTGCCGGTGTCGTGGCCGGGTGCCGTGTACGGGCTGGAGGTCAGCGTGGTGGGCACCACCGGCGCGATGACCATCGACGACAGCCACAGCGATTTTGTGCTGGCCTCCTCCGACGCACAGGGAATGGGCTACGTGGCCGACGCCAGCCGGCGGGTGGATTTTGTCGGCAGCACGCCCGCCGGCGACATGGCGCTGGGCGCGCTGCGCGGGCCGCTGTATGAGGAAACGCAGTCGTGGCTGATGCGCCTGTCGACCGGCATGCGTACCGTGCACGCCACCGCCGCCGAAGGGCACCATCGCCTGATGCTGGCCAAGGCCTATGATCTGTCGGCGCGCATCAAGGCGCCAGTATCGCTGCCCATTTCGCCGCAGGATTAGGCGCGCGCGGCGCGTCTGATGACGGTGTTGTTTTTCAGCGCGGCCATGCTGAGCTCGCTGTCATTCAAGCGCCGCCACGTCAACAACGATTCGTTTGTGCAGGTAATGCCGCCCTGCCTGTTGACCATTGTCACCATTCGCGCGCAAGCCAGGAGCCGCGTTCACGCTGCTGGCCCTCGCCTGGCCGCTGGCGCTGGCGTTCGCAGTCAGTCTGCTGTTCTATCAGACAGCGCGCGCGCTGACTGCCGGTCGAGTCCAAGAAACAACATAACTATTTGTTTTTATTTATATTTTAAGAAGTCAGCGCGAGCGCTTGCAAGCGCAAGTAGAGTTCGCGACAGATCCATGCGTCAGTCGCCGCGTAGTTGATCTGCGCCGGTGTTAGCGTTGCAGCCGCCCAGTTGGAGGTGCGCGACCCCTTCGCCACGCGGCAGGCCAGAAAAATACCCGCCAGATTGCGCAAGCCGGTCTGGCCGAGGCCGCGGCGGCGCGCAATCACGCCGAGGTCCACCACATTGCGTTCGGCAAACGCAAACATATTTTTCAGTTCCAGCAGGTCGCGTGCCACCGCAACGCCGGCTTTCACGATGCCCGGCGCCGACAGCACTTCGGCAAGTCCCGGTATCACGTCGACACGCCGCAGCTGAAACAGATACACCGCGCGCGCGGTGGCGAACTGCGCCAGCGCCGGGTCGTAGCGCTCGCCCTTGCGGAACGCCGGCCGCGTTTCTGTATCAAAACCGACCACGCGCTCCTGCCGCAGATCATCAAGCGCATCGTTCAGTTCGCTGCGCGTGGTCACCACGCACACCCGGCCTTCGTAGCGGCGCATCGGCAATTGGGCCATGGCCTCGCGCGAAATCGAGGGCGTGATACCGATGGGCAATTCGTTCTGTACGGCATTAAACATACCGTGCAAGATTAAACCGGCACGAGGCCACGCGCCAGCAAAAAAATCGGGGAGGCACGCCACTGCGTTGCGATTGCGCGTTCGAACCTGCGCCATTTGTGTCGCTCAAACAGGCGCGCCAAAACGTCACGCCGTGAATGTTGCACCCCACGAATCGCAGACGCAGCCACCGGCATGCCGCGGGTGTTGCCGCAGTGCGCTCGGCACCCGCACGACGGACAGCAGCATCGCGCCGGCGAACAGGTGCGCGGCTCGCTACGCCTATGGCGACTACCGGCATGGGACAGGGGAGAGGAAAACCATGCCAACGGACATTTTCATAAGTATTTGTTTTTATTGATATTTTTTAACGCCCTTCGGTTTGCGAAAACCCTGCCATCGGCCTGAGTTACGCTCGCGCGCTACACCATGAAACGACTTCTGTTATTTCTGATCGACGCCTATAGGCTCTTGCTAAGCCCTTTTTTCGGCCAGCAATGCCGCTTCTATCCGACCTGTTCGAGCTACACCAGGGAAGCGATTGAACGCCACGGCGCGCTGCGTGGCGGCTGGCTGGGCGTGAAACGCATTCTGCGCTGCAATCCGTGGTGCAAAGGCGGCATTGATGAGGTGCCGCCGACGTTACCGCACGTCAAGCACTGACGCGGCACACCAGCCCTTTGAGATATTCGCTCTCGGGAAAATTCAGCGCCACCGGATGATCGGCCGCCGCGTGATGCCACGCTTCAATGCGCGCGTCCACCCCGGTATCGAGCGCGGCGCCGGCGACGATCTTCTGAAACAAATCGGGCGCCACGCCGCCTGAACAGGAATAGGTCATCAGCACGCCGCCGGGATTGAGCAATTTGAATGCCAGCAGATTGGCGTCCTTGTACGCGCGCGACGCCTTCTCGGCATGTGCCGCGGTAGGCGCGAGTTTGGGCGGATCGAGCACGATGATGTCAAAATGCCGGCTCTGATCGCGGAACGTGCGCAGCAGTTGAAACACATCACCTTCGATCCATTCCGCTTGCGGCAAATGGTTCAGTTGCGCATTCGCGCGCGCGGCGGCCAGCGCGGGGCCGGAACTATCGATCGCGGTAACCGATGCCGCGGCGCCCGCCAGCGCATGCAGCGCAAAGCCGCCGCAGTAGCAGAAGCAATCCAGCACCGTGCGGCGCACAGCAATATGCTTTAAAAACAGATGGTTATCGCGTTGATCGAGATAGTAACCGGTCTTGTGGCCGGCTTCGATTTCAACCATGAATTTGAGGCCATGTTCGTGAATGATCAGAGGGCTCGTCAGTGCCGGGCCGCGAAGCAGGCCGTTGGTTGGGCGCAGGCCTTCCAGTGTGCGCACATCGGCATCCGAGCGCTCATATACGCGCATCACGTCCGGCAGCCGCGCCAGCGCATCGGCAATCCCATCGCGCCAGCGTTCGGCGCCTGCGCTGTTGAGTTGCAGCACCACCGTGTCGCCGTAGCAATCGGCGATCACGCCGGGCAAACCATCGGACTCGCCGTGGATCAGGCGCGCGCTGTCGGTGCCATCGCCTGCCAGCAGCGGCGCCCGCGCGCGCGCGGCGCGCGCCACGCGTTCCGCGATGAACGCCGCATCAATGGCGCGCGCTCCGCCGCGGGACCAGTCCCATACGCGCGCGCGAATCTGCGAGTGCGGACTGTAAGCCGCCAGCGCCAGGCATTCGCCGCCTGCACCGCATAACGCAACGGTATCGCCGGATTCGGGAACGCCTTCGACGCGCGCAACGGCGCCGGCAAAAATCCACGGATGCCGCCGTTTGAGCGATTTCTCGCGGCCGGGCTTAAGGATGAGTTTGTGCATCGGCGTATGTCGGTCAGGATGCGCGCGAGACTACCATGCCGCCCCGCGCGCGCCCGTCACGGTGTATACCCCGTGCGCAGGCGCAACCCTCAGCGCGCGGGCTCCCCCGCCACCACGTACGCCCACAACGCCTGAATCTCTTCGGCTTTTAACACATCGCCCCAGGGCGGCATGGTGTTCTTGCCATTGGTGACCGAACTGACAAAGCGGTCAGGCCGGTCGCGCGGAAAGGTCGCCAGATCAATTGCCCACTCGGGGCCGATCATGCGCACGCCATGGCACGATTCGCAGTTGGCGGCATACAGCGTCGCGCCGCGCTTGATTTGTTCCGGCGGGAATGCTTTTCCCGCCGCATCCTGTGCCTGAGCAGCCGCGCTCACCGATAACAACACCGCAAGCGCAGCCGCATGTCTCAACGCCATACGCGGAGGCTCCCGCCTATTCCGGCATCAAAGCAAAGGTCCACACCGAACTGCCGCTGGGCACCTTGGCCGCGGACTGGCGGCGCGGCAGACTGCCGCCCAAACCGGATGCAATCGTCACATACTGCACACCCTTGTGGGTATAGGTGACGGGCGGCGCGTTGATGCTGGAGCTGGTTTTGAACTGCCACAGCTGTTTGCCGGTTTCCTCGTCGAGCGCTATGAATTCACCGGTGGGTTTACCGGTGAACACGAGGCCGCCATCGGTAACCAGCGAACTGGCGGAGTTGGCGATGTCGGTGATGGGGATTTTCCATTTGTTCTTGCCGGTCACCACGTCCATCGCGACGTGATAACCCACCACATCACCGGGCTTCACCACCGCATTGCGGCCACGGGTGGCGGTATTGGGTTCGCCCAGCTTGCTGAATTTGTAGGGCACGAACTTCTGGATACGCGGCAGATCCCAGGTGTTGAAGTACGCCGTATTCTTGTTGGGATTGAACGCGAACATGACCGCATTGGTGCCGCGCTGCGGGTAGACCTCGACTTCCTCGCCTTTCATCAGCCGGTCTGCGACGTCCGTCAGCACCGGGCGCCCGGTTTTCAGATCAACATGCGTGGCCCAGGTAATGCGCGTCATCGGGTGCGCGGCAATCAGCTTGCCGTTGGTGCGGTCGATCACATAAAAGAAACCGTTCTTGTTGCCGTTCATGACGACTTTGCGCATCTCGCCGCCCACGCGCAAGTCCGCCAGCACCAGCTCATTGGTGGCATCCACGTCATACATGTCATTGGGCGTGTACTGGTAATGCCATTCAATCTTGCCGGTTTTCGGGCGGATGGCAATCACGCAATTGGTGTAGAGCGCATCGCCGTTGCCGCGGTATTTGGGATCATACGGCCCGGCATTGCCCACACCCCAGTACACCAAATCCAGCCCCGCATCGTAGGAGCCGTTTTGCCAGGTGGACGCACCGCCGATTTTCCACGCATCGGGAATCGAATCCGCCGTCTTTGGCCAGGTTTCGTGGCCCGGCTCGCCCGGCGCGGGAATCAGGTGCGTGCGCCACAACTCCTTGCCGGATTCCGGATCGCGCCCCACCAGAAAGCCGCGCGTGGCATGTTCGCCGCCGGTGGTGCCGTTGATCAACACGCCGTTGGCGACCAGCGGCGCCGCGACACCCTTGTAGCCTTCCTTGAAATCGGCAAAGGGCACCTTCCAGATTTGCTTGCCGGTTTTCATGTCGAGCGCGACGATGTGCGCATCAAGCGTGGCGCGATACAGCTTGCCGTTGTAGAGCGTCGGTGCGCCGCGGTAAATCGCGCCCGAACTCGAAATACGCAGCACCGCGCGGTCGTATTCCACCGGCGTGCGCCAGATTTGTTTGCCGGTGGCGACATCCAGTGCAAATGTCCAGTGGCCGTTGGTCACATACATCACGCCGTTGTAGATCGCGGGCTGCGCCAGTTCACCGGTTTCGCTCATGGTGCTGGTGCTCCACACCGGCACCAGCCGCTTGATGTTGGACTTGGTAATCTGCTTCAGCGGGCTGTGCATCTGCAGCCCGGGCCCCATGCCGAAATTGACCACGTTCTCCGTGTTCTTGTTGTTGAGCAACTCTTCGTATGATTGGGCCGCGGCTAACGTCGAGCCGGTAAGCAGTAATGCGGCAAGAATTTTCTTCATAACCACCCCCCTGTTGGAAAAACAATCATTTCGCATGGAGCCGCCCAGGCGTTTCGCCGCAGCGGATACACATAACCATCTGATTTTAAAAATATTATCCACACCAACGCCGGCACCCTGCAGCGTACGGCGCGTAAGACGGCTGCCAGCGGTGATCCAGCAATTGTGGAACACAACTCACCGCTGATACAAGCATCAAAAATACTTCATATGCACTATCCAGCTTACTGGGTCTTGGCAGCACCGGCAATTTCAATTCGTGTTTTGGTGAAAACGCACTTATGTCTCGTGTCTCCAGCGCAGCCC
Organism: uncultured beta proteobacterium; assembly: GCA_902825845.1. Classification (GTDB taxonomy): domain Bacteria; phylum Pseudomonadota; class Gammaproteobacteria; order Burkholderiales; family SG8-41; genus UBA5216. Next base: position 14,401 of record CADECM010000015.1, on the reverse strand, counting down.
AATAGGTCATGGCTCCAGTCAACTTCACCCGCACACCAATCGCCCCATTGGTCCGAGTCGGCGACGACTGGTATTTCATGATAATCGTCGATGCTTTCGCATTGAATCTGCCCTATAAAATCAGAAACCCTCACAGCGTGGCGTGTTTACCTTCATTGTCTTTATCGCAAACCGTTTCCAGGCCCGCCATTGTGCCGGCGCCGCACGCTGCAGAATTCAGCTCTCCCGGCCGCGCCTTTTCCAATATCATCACGCCATGAAAACAACCTTCGGACTTGGTTGTGCGGCGTTTGTACTAGACCTTGCCACCATCACAAATGTAATCGCACAATGGTCGCCCAGCCGCCCGGTGCGCCTGATTGTTCCCTTCCCGCCGGGCGGCGCGGTGGATGTGATCGGCCGCATTGTCGCCTCGCGCCTGCCCGAGCGCCTCGGCCAGCAGGTGGTCGTCGACAATCGCGGCGGCGCCAATGCCATTATCGGTACCGAACTTGCCGCGCGGGCCGCGCCGGATGGACACACCATTTTGATCGTGCCCGTCGGCCATTCGATCACACCGTCGGTAACGCGCAAACTGCCTTACGACACGCTGAAGGACTTTGCGGCGATCGGTCAGATCGGCAACGGCGCGTATGTGCTGGTGGTCCATGCAGGCGTACGCGCGACATCCGTGAACGAGTTCGTCGCGCTGGCAAAGTCACGCCCGGGCGGCCTCAACTACGCCGTGACCGGCCACGGCAACGCCACGCATCTGGCCGGGGAATTGTTCAAGACGCTTGCCGGCATCGACATGACCGGTGTGTTTTACAAGGGCGGCGGCCCGGCACTGACCGATCTGATTGGCGGCCAGATCGCCGCGTTTTTCAAGTCACGCCCGGGCGGCCTCAACTACGCCGTGACCGGCCACGGCAACGCCACACATCTGGCCGGGGAATTGTTCAAGACGCTTGCCGGCATCGACATGACCGGTGTGTTTTACAAGGGCGGCGGCCCGGCACTGACCGATCTGATTGGCGGCCAGATCGCCGCGTTTTTCTCCGGCGTGGCCTCGGGCGCGGCACACATCAAGGCTGGCAGACTGCGCGCGCTGGGTGTGACCACCTCGCGCCGCTCCGGTGCCCTGCCGGATGTGCCGACCATCGCCGAAGCGGGCCTGCCCGGCTATGCCGTCGACGGCTGGTATGGTTTTCTTGCGCCGTCGGCTACACCGCCGGCGGTAATCGCGCGCCACCATCGCGAACTGTCAACACTGGTCGTCACGGCGGACATGAAACAACGGCTGCTGAGCGCCGGCATTGATGCGCAACCGTCCACACCCGCGGAATTTCAGCAACGCATCGCCGGCGATATCGCGCGATGGGCAGCCGTGGTGAAAAAGGCGCGCATCATTCCGGAATAACGCGCGCCGCGGCGCGGGCGCGGTAGGCGCCTTCAACCGGTCAGCTTTACGTTTCACCTGATCGACCGCCATATACTTGTAAATCCGTTCGGCACTCGTGGTTCCCGCGGACATGCGGACCGCGGAAATCGCGGATGATTTTGCTGGCGCGAGGGTTCTCC
>CADECM010000015.1:0-12741 GCA_902825845.1 uncultured beta proteobacterium | reverse complement strand
GCGGACATGCGGACCGCGGAAATCGCGGATGATTTTGCTGGCGCGAGGGTTCTCCGATTCGTTGACAGACACGCTGCCGGTCCATGTTGGCGATTCCGGTCTTGCTTCCCTAACCGCGTCTCGACAGCCGGATTTTTTCTTAAGCCGGCGTTAAGCTTGCAGCCCCACACTGCGGGGGCAGGAAACTGTTGTGGCGCATAATCAGCGTTGGCGAACGCGGAGAAACCAAACGTGCGGTTGTTGTTGGTTGAGGACGATGCGATGATCGGCGCGGCCATACAGCAAGGCCTGCGCCAGGACGGCTTTACCGTCGACTGGGTGCGTGATGGCGTCGCAGCCGAGCTGGCGCTCGGCGCCCAAACCTGTGATCTGCTGGTACTCGATCTGGGGTTGCCAAAAAAGCCCGGTCTTGAGGTGCTGCGCAACCTTCGGCGCAAAGGCAATCAGACACCGGTGCTGGTGCTCACCGCGCGCGATGCCATATCGGACAGGGTCACCGGGCTTGACGCCGGCGCGGACGACTATCTGGTCAAACCGTTTGACCTGGACGAGCTCGCCGCGCGCATACGCGCGCTGTTGCGGCGGCGAGCCGGGCGCGCGGATCCGCTGCTGCGCCACGGGAATCTCACGCTCAATCCCGCGACACGTGAAGCCACCTTCAATGGCGGCCCGCTGGCGTTGTCGGTGCGCGAGTTCGCCGTGCTGCAGACCCTGCTCGACCGGCCAGGCGCTCTGCTGTCACGGGCACAAATCGAAGAACGACTCTATGGCTGGGGTGAGGAAATCGAAAGCAACGCGGTGGAGGTCTACATCCACGCGCTGCGCCGCAAGCTCGGCGCGGACTTCATCAAGACCGTGCGCGGCGCGGGCTATATGATTCCCAGTGTTCCGACCCATTAATTTCGATATATCGATAGCCTTGGCTGGAAACCGCCGCACAACATTGTCGAAATCGCTGCCAGTCGCGAAGCCGCGCGCAGCCGGGTTGGGAACCCGGCGAGCACGGCGACAAGGCATGGCGGCGATTCCCGGCAATGTGGTATCGATAGTAATGGGTTGGGACACTGTGTTGCCATGACGTCCATCCGCAAGCAGCTGATCGCCGGTCTGCTCGCCGTGGTGGTGCTGGGGGTAATGCTCGGCGCGGGCGTGGTGTACCGGCAGGCACGCGCCGAACTCGACCGCATCTTCGACTACCAGCTCAAGCAGATGGCACTGTCGCTGGTGGACCAATCGTTTGCTTCCGCGCTCGAAGGCAATGCCGGCGCCGAGTTCGATTTTGTGGTGCAGGTATGGAGCGCGGACGGCGTGCGCATCTATTTTTCGCGCCCACACGCCGCCTTGCCCAATCATGCGCGGCTTGGTTTCGAAACCATGGTGACCGATGAGGGGCCGTGGCGCCTCTTCAGCATGCAGCAGCACGGCGTAATCATACAGGTGGCACAACCGATGCGGATGCGCGAGCGGCTGGCGGCAACGGCGGCGTTGCGCACCGTAACACCATTCATCGTGTTGCTGCCGCTGCTGGCGCTGCTGGTGTGGTACATCATCGGCAGAGGGCTGCGCCCGCTGAATGCGGTCGCGCGCGCGGTCAAGGCTCGCACGCCCACGGCACTTGAGGCGCTGCCCGCGGAGCGGCTGCCGGAGGAAGTGCGGCCGCTGGTGCTGGCGCTGAACGACCTGCTGGCGCGCCTCGCGCAGACGTTGGAATCGCAGCGGCAATTCGTTGCCGACGCCGCGCACGAATTGCGCACACCGCTCACCGCCCTGCGCCTGCAGACGCAGCTTGCCGAACGCGCGCACGGCGATGCGGACCGCCGCGCCGCGAATGCGGCGGTTGCCGACGGCCTGCAGCGTGCCACGCGCGTGGTGGAGCAGTTACTGACGCTGGCACGGCAGGAGCCGGAGGCTGCGCCAGGCGTGCCGTCGCGCGTCAATCTGCAGGATCTGGCGCGCAACACCATCGCGGATCTCGCCCTTGTCGCCGATGCCAAGCCGGTGGATCTGGGCCTGTCGCGCGGCGAGCTTGCCTTTGCACAAGGCGAGGCCGGATCGCTGCGCATTCTGCTGAACAATCTGCTCGACAACGCCATACGCTACACGCCGGCCGGCGGCCGCGTCGATGTCGCGATTTACAGCGAAGGATCCTCCGCCATCATCGAAGTCATCGACAATGGCCCGGGCATTCCCGCGACCGACCGCACCCGCGTGTTCGACCGCTTTTATCGCCGCGCGGCGGCAGAGACACCCGGCAGCGGCCTTGGCCTGGCTATTGTCAAACGTATCGTCGAACGCCACGGCGGCAACATCGCGCTGCTCGATGCGCCCGGCGGCGGATTGCGGGTGCGGGTTGAATTGCCCGGCGCAGGCCAATGAGCCGCGGCAGTCCGTGGCGCGTATGTCACGCGCCATCGATTGCAACTCCCAGTTTCACCACGATCGGGGCCCGATCATGAGCAATCGCCAGAGCGCTTCGCGTAGATCGATGCTTGGCAGACTCAGTCTTGCACGCTGCTGATCTGCACCCGGTTGCGGTAGAACGCAATGTAATCCTTGATACCTGCAACCGGCTCGAAGGGCTGCTCGTAGCTCCAGGCCACGTTGTCCGCGCACGCGTCGCCCACACGGAGCGACCAGTAGGAGGCTTCCCCCTTGTGCGGTCAGCGGCTGGAATGCGTGGTGCGGCTCAGGAGGTCCATCCGGACCTCGTCCCGGGCAAAGTAGTAGACCGGCGCATGCCCATCTTCGAGCATGACCATGGCATGGGCCGCGTCGGCGATCGTCGTGCCCGCGAAGACCACGCGTACGCGCCCATCGGCCGGATGAAACGACATGGGAAAACCTGGCCGGCGGTCAAATCCGGGCGCAGGGCGGGCTTCGCTTGACGTCATAGGTGAGCACCTCATGATTTTGAAGGAAATTCTCCAGCGGGCAGCAATCTATCCCGCGACGTGCACACCGTCAACCGTGTGAATTCGCGTGAATTCGGAGAGACCGCATTGCATCCCCCACGCCGCAGCGGTTCAAATTCACATCGCGGCACGCCCCGCCAAATCCGTACGCTGACGCGGTGTTGGCTATTTGAGTTATTGCCGTCTTTTGGCTTGCCAGCATTCACGCATGCAAATAGCCGGGGACACTGATCCGCGGCGGCAGCGGCGGCGCCATGACGGACACGGTGCCTGTGCAGGGCTCATCCACGATGGTTCTTGATCAAGTCATGGCAGCGCGAAAAATTCTGTACCATGCGCCCTTTCCGGCAACACACGAATGCTGTGGCCGTTGCGCAGTCCCATCCAAAGGACGGCTGCCTCGCCTCTCAATTTCACCTTAGGAGCACCTCATGAAAGTCTACCAAGCCATGGCCAACGCCTTTATGAAGGAAGGCACCACCACCTTGTTCGGCCTGCTGGGTGACGGACAGATGACGTGGTGGGCTGCGATGGCGCAGCAGCCGAATCTCAAGATCGTCGATGTGCGCGACGAGGGCTGCGCCGTCACCATGGCGGAAGGCTGGGCCATGGCCACGGGTCAGGTGGGCGTGGCCAGTTCCACGCAGGGGCCGGGCCTGGCGCGCATGACGACTTCGCTGCTGGTTGCCGCGCGCTCGCACACGCCGCTGGTGATCTACACCAGCAAAACGGCGGCCAACAACGAGTTCAACGTACAGCACCTGGATCAGCGCAAACTGGTTGAAGCCGCCGAATGCGGTTACATCGAGGTGCAAACGCCCGCGTATGCCGAAGAGGCGGTGCGCGATGCGTTTTACCGTGCGCGGCGCGAGTCGCGCCCCATTGTGTTGTGCTGCCCCATCGACCTGCAGAACAAGGACTGCGATGCCGATGGTGACGACTACCGTCCGTCGAGCGCGCTGTTTTCGGGACAGCAGGCAATCCGTCCGGCGCTTGAGCGCGTGCAGGAGGCGGCCGGCATCATCCGCGGCAGCAGGAAGCCGGTGATCGTGCTGGGCCGCGGCGCGATGTCGCCCGCGTCGCAGGCCGCGGCGAATCAACTGGCTGCGCGCATCGGCGCGCTGGTGGCGACCACGCTGGTGGCCAAGGGCACGCTCGCGGATGCGGCGTATTACGTGGGCGTTTCCGGTTTGTTTGCCGCACGCGAGGTCCTCCAGCTTTTCGAAGAGGCCGATTGCGTCATAGCGGTGGGCGCGCGGCTTTCCACACACACGATTGCCGGCGGCACGGCCTATCCCAAGGCGCGCTTTGTGCACATCGACATCGAGTCGCACAAGATGATGGGCAACGCGAACGGCGCGGATTGTTATGTACAAGGCGATGCCACGGCAACGCTGCAGGAGTTACTCGAATTGCTCGGCCACGAAGGCGCCGGCAACCGCGGCTATCACACCGCCGAGGTGCGCCGCATCATCGCCAACGCAGGACGCGACCCGGCGGAATTCGAGATCGAGGCCGGCACGGTGGACCCACGCGAGGCGGTGCAACTGCTGGACGAAAAACTGCCGCCCGAAGTGAATCTCGTGTCATCGGGCAATGCGCACGCGTGCTCGTTTCGCGTGATGCTGATGAAACGGCGGCGCGGCCTGCAGATTTTTTGCACGGCGTTCGGCTGCATTGGGCAGGCGCTATCAACCGCCATCGGCGCGGCCATGGGCGCCCCGGGCGCCATGGTGTGCGTGGAGGGCGACGGCAGCGCGCTGCAAAGCATCCAGGATGCTGGATACCGTGGCGCGTCTTAAGCTAAAGTTCCTCTACGTGGTGGTGAACGACGAGGCCTACGGCGCCGAGTTTCACAAACTGCGCGCGCATGAGCGCGACCCGCAACTGTCTTATGTGCCGGGACCTGACTTCGCGGGGCTTGGGCGCGATTTCGGCTGCCGCGGCAAAACCGCGCGCACACTCGACGAATTGGGCACCGCGATCGACGAGTTCCTTGCGGGCAATGGGCCGATGGTGATCGACCTGCGTATCTCGCGCAACGTGATCAGCATCCCCTATCGGCGCCTGCACTTCGGGATGGATGTATAACGCGTTTTCGCTATGACGCTGGTGAATAACCCGGCCCGCTGATCGCCGGCACCACCGGTGCAGGCCGCGCGCCGGGCTTCACCAGCAGCATCTGCACGTCGCCGATGACGCGTTCCATGAAGCCCGCCTCGCAATAGCACAGATAAAACACCCACATGCGTATGAAACTATCGGGGTAACCCAGTGCGCGCACTTCGGTGAGTCGCTCATTGAAGTTTTCGCGCCAGCGCCGCAACGTCAGCGCGTAGTGCGGACCGATGTCTTCCAGGTGAAACAAGCGCATGTCGCTGGCGCGGGTGAGTGAATTGCCAAGCGCCGTCACCGACGGAATGCAACTGCCGGGAAAGATGTAGCGCTGGATGAAATCCACCGAACGCTTGGCCGACTCATAACGCTGGTCGGCGATGGTGATGCCCTGCAGCAGCAGCATCCCTTCGGGTTTGAGCAGGTCGCTGCATTGCCGAAAGAACGTGTCGTAATACTGATGCCCCACGGCCTCGATCATTTCGATGGACACCAGTTTGTCGAATTGCCCGCCTGGCTCGCAATGCAGATCACGGTAGTCCTGCAGCAGCAATGTGATGCGATCATCGAGGCCCGCCGCCACCACGCGCTCTCGCGCCAGTGCGTGCTGGCTGGGGGAAATGGTGGTCGTCGTGACATGGCAGCCGTAGTGTTGCGCGGCGTGCAGTGCAAATCCGCCCCAGCCGGTGCCGATTTCCATCACGCGGTCGCCCGGCTTGAGCTCAAGCTTGCGGCAGATGCGGTCGAGCTTGGCGATCGATGCGACTTCCAGCGGCATGTCCTCGCGCTCGAAAATCGCGCTGGAGTACATCATCGTCGGGTCGAGGAAGAGCTTGAAGAAATCGTTGCCCAGGTCGTAGTGCGCCTGAATGTTGCGGCTGCTGCCGCGGCGCGTGTTGCGCGCTGCCCAGTGCAGGGCCTTGCGCACAGGCTCGGTCAGACGGGCCCAGCCGGTTTCCATGCCGTCGAGCACCTCGCGGTTTTGCAGAATGACCCGCATCACGCCGGTGAGGTCGTCGGCGCTCCAGTAACCCTGCATGTAGGCCTCGCCTGCGCCAATCGAGCCGCCGAAGGCGACCTCGCTGTAAAAACGCGGATCGTGAATGCGCAACGTTGCGCTCAGCGGGTGTTGCCTGCTCGTCATCCCATAGCGGTCCATGTGCAGCCCGTCGCACACCACCAGCGATCCGCGCGATATCGTGGCCAGACGGCCGCGCACTGCACGCTCGACCCAACTGTGGCCGGGGTTGGGCCTGACAGCCTCCAGGGATGCTCCCGGCGTGTCATGGGATTGCAGGATTTTCATGCGGGCTTCTCTGGTCCGGTGTCGCCCAGCCGGGCGGGATGGGTATGAACCGGCACGCGCTTGAGCCACAGCTTCAGCGCCTGCCAGTGGATGGCGGCGATGACCTGCAGCGTCATCACCGGAAAGCGCAGCAGCACGGCCGCCAGCTGCGTGGCGCCGATGGGGACCCGTTGCAGTTCCAGCGTGGCGTCAAATATTTTTGCGGCGTCGGCGTCGCTGCCAATGGACGGCTGCAGCGCCATATGCACATTGAGCGTGCCTCCCGGGGTGGAGAAGCCCCATCGGTATTGCAGATCCATCGGCATGAAGGGCGATACGTGAAAGACCTTGTCGCTGCGGTACGATTGGTGACGTCCAGCCGCTTCGCGCACCGGCTGGTGCAGCACGTAGCAGTGCTGCTCGCCCCACGGCGTGTTGTTGACCTCGGCCACCACGCATTCCACCCGGGTGTCGGCGGCGTCGTAGCAGTAGTAGAAGCTCACCGGATTGAAGCCGTGTCCAAAATAGCGCAGGTGGGTTAACAGGCGGATGGGGCCCTGCGGCCGCTTGCCGGTGTGCTGTGCCACCAATGCGCGCACAGCCTGATCGAGCGGCACATGCGGATCACCCAGGTGATCTGCACGGTCAAAGCGCGCCAGCGCCGCGCGGCGCGTGGACCACAACCAGCGTCCGCGAAACACCTCGTCCAGCTCCGCCAGATCGAGGTAGAGCATGAACAGCGGGTAGCGAAACGCATGCGCCCGCGGCGTAAAGCGCCGGTGCCTAAGCGACCCGCGATAGATGGCGCTGTGCATGCAGGGACTCGTCAAAGTGTTTGAGGGCAGCGAGCGCGGACACCACGCCGTCTTCGTGAAAGCCGTAGCGCCAGTAGGCACCGCAGAAAAAGGTGCCAGTGGTACCGCCGGCGCCGTTGATGTCGTGCTGGCGCTGTTGCGCGGCCACGGCCGCGGGGGTGTACAGCGGGTGGTCATAGCTGAGGCGCTTGATGATCTTTTCCGGCGCGATCTCCGAGGTGCGGTTGAGCGTGACGCAGAAGGTATGGCGCGACTGTAGATTCTGCAGGATGTTCATGTTGTAGGTCAGCGTGGCGGCGCTTTGCGCGGCATCCACGTGGTAGTTCCACGCCGCCCACGCCAGCTTTTTGCGCGGCAGCAGCGAGGTATCGGTATGCAGCACGGCCTCGTTCGGCTGGTAGGCGATCGCGCCCAGCACCTCGCGTTCCTGCGGGCTGGCATCGGCCAGCAGGCGCAGCGCCTGATCGGAATGGCAGGCGATGAACGCGTAGTCAAAGCGCTCGGCTTCCGCGTCGCGTGCTTTCACCAGCACGTGGCCCGGCCTGCGGCACACCGATTCGACCGGTGTGTTCAGGCGCACGCGCCCGCGGAACGGCGCCACCAGCTTTTCCACGTATCGCGCCGAGCCGCCGCGGATGGCGCGCCATTGCGGCCGCCGATCCACCGACAACATGCCATGGTTGTGAAAAAAGCGCACAAAGAACTGCGCCGGAAACGACAGCATGCGCGCCGGGTCGGTGGACCAGATCGCGGCGCCCATCGGAATCAGATAGTTGTCGATGAACGAACGCGAATAGCGCTCTTGTGCCAGATACGCACCCAATGATATTTCTTCTTTAAACTCAAATACTTGTGTAGCGTCGCGATTAAAGCGAAGAATGTCACGAAGCAGCCGGTGGAACGACGGCCGCAGCACGTTGAGGCGCTGCGCAAACAGACTATTTAACGAGGTGCCGTTGTATTCCAGCCCGCTCATCGCGTTGCGCACGCTGAAGCTCATCGACGAGGGCTGTGATTCCACGCCCAGTTCATCAAGCAGCGCGATGAAGTTGGGGTAGGTCCAGTCATTGAAGACGATGAAGCCGGTGTCGATCTGATGGCGTTCGCCGTCGAGTTCGACGTCGTGCGTGTGCGTGTGACCACCGATGTGCGCGGCACTTTCGAACACGGTGATGTCATGCGCGCGATGCAAATGGTGCGCAACGACGTTGCCGGCAATGCCGCTGCCGATGATGGCGATTTTCATGATCGGGTTCCCGCCTGCAGCCGCTGGTTGCGCAGGTTATCCGGCACTTCGCGCAAGTCCCAGATGATACCCAGCGCCGCCAGCACTTTGAGTCCGTAATAGGTGAGATCGATTTCCCACCAGTAGAAGCCCTGCCGCGCCGAGCCCGGAAAATGATGGTGGTTGTTGTGCCAGCCTTCGCCAAAGGTCAGCAGCGCCAGCCACAGGTTGTTGCGTGAGTCGTCGCGCGTGGCATAGCGGCGACTGCCATGACCGTGGGCCATGGAGTTGATGGTGAAGGTGGCGTGATACAGCACCACGGTGGAGATGCAAAAGCCCCACACCAGCAGTTGCAGGCCGCTGGTGTGCAAGGCCGGCGCAAATGCCGCCAGCGCCTCGCCCGTGCCGTACAGTGCCAGCGCCAGCAGCAGCGGCACCAGCCCGTCAAAACGATCCAGAAAACGCAGCTCGGGGTAGCGCCAGAGATTCTCGATCAACTCGCGGCGCGTGGCGAAGTTCTCGCGCGCCATGAACCAGCCCATGTGGCTCCAGAAGAAACCGTGCTGGCGCGCCGAATGCACATCGCCCGCCTGGTCAGAGTGGGTGTGATGATGGCGGTGCTGCGACGCCCACCACAAGGGGCCGCGCTGCACGCCGGTGGCCCCCAGCAGCGCAAACACGAACTGCGCGACACGCGAGGTGTGAAACGCGCAGTGCGAAAAATAGCGATGGTAAAAGCCGGTAATGGCGAACATGCGCAGCGCGTACAGCGCCAGCGCCAGCAGCGCTGCGGTGAGGCTCACGCCCACCCAGAGGACGCCGAGGCAACCCAGATGCATGGCCACAAACGGCAGCAGGCGCGGCCAGTCTACGCGGCGCGCGCTGTCGCCGCCCGCGGTCCCGGTGGCGGCGCGTTCATTGTCGAACCAGCTCAGCACGCCGGCCCAGTGGCTGCGCTTGCCTGTGCTGTTGGCGGTCACGGCCATCGCTGAGGCACCCGTTGCACTTGATTTACGTCGTAACCCTGCTCGCCAACGATCTTGAGCAGTCGCTGATAGTCAGCCTCGGCGATGGCCGGCGTGCGTGCCATGATCCAGACGTAGTCGCGCTGCTGGCGGCTGATGATGGTCTGGCTGTAGTCGTCAGCCAGATAGGTAATGCGAAAGTCAGCCTTTATCGGCCAGATGAATTGCATGCCCCACAGCGCGTTGCTGCTGGTATCCCGCACAAAGCCGCGCGGCGTGTAGCGCTTTTCCTTGCCGTCGAAGGCACCGTCGCGGAAGGTGAAGGTCACGGCGATGGTGCCATCGCTGTCCAGCCGATATGACTCAATGGCGTTGTGCGCGCCTTTCTCAATGAAGGTGGGAATGTTGGCGATCACATACCAGTCGCCCATAAAGCGCGGCAGATCCACTTTAGGCACAGTCGCCAGCGGCGCAGTGGGCGTGCTCTGGCATGCGCCCAGCAACAATAGTAATGAAAATGCTGTAAGTATTTGATTTTTAATCATTTTTATTTGAGCAGATAACGCAGCTTGCGGCCGCCGTCGAGGGTGGACTGGAGCGCCAGCCAGCTTTGATCAGAGCCGTACCAAAGGTCGATCGGATTCTTGGGACCGCTGATGCGGTAGCGCGTGGCCTGCACCGGTGCGCCGCGCACGGTGATCTTTTCCTCGCCCAGCGCCGCAATGGTTACCGCTTCGTATTGCCCGGTCTGTGAATTGAGCAAATGCGTCTGGCGCAGGATTGCCGGATTCCAATAGGCGAAGCTCATCACGCAGCCGCCCTTCGCCTGCACCGCTTCAACGCCGCGCGGCGAGTCGATGCTCACGCGGTCTCCTTGCCGGGCGGCGCTGACGATGCTTTGTTTGCCGTTGTCGTCGGTGCGGGCATTGAGATTCGTCAGACAGTTTCCTTGCCAGCGTTCACTGGCATCGTGCACATAGCGGTAGGCGTTGATGAACAGCACTTTGACGTCGAAGCGCACCTCGGTGGTCATCTCGCGCGAGACACCGTTCTCGCTCACGGCGAATCGATGATGACCGATGGCCGCGTCATCCAGGTAGACGCGAAAATTCCATGTTTGCGTTCTGGCCTGCGCCGAAGCAGCGGCCACGCAAAGCGCCGCACTCATCGCAAACCAGCCCATGCGCGCAAGACGTTTCATGATTTTGGCCAGCCCGGAAAAAATGCGTTGGTACGGACGATGTAGTCGCGATACGCCGGACGGCGTTCGCCAATGTCTTTTTCCAGCAGCGTCACTCCCGACACCTTCAGCAACAGCGCCGACATCAGCAAGGGCGAAACGATGGTCCACCATCCCCCCGCCGCCAGCGCAATAATGAAAAATCCCCACCACACACAAAATTCACCGAAGTAATTGGGATGCCGGGTATAGCGCCACAGACCGCGGTCCATCACGCGGCCGCGGTTGCCGGCCTTCGCCTTGAATGCCGCGAGCTGGGCGTCGCCCACGGTTTCGATCAACAGCCCCGCCAGCATCAAAGCGATGCCCAGCACGTCGAGCAGGCTCAACGGCCGGACACTGGCAATTGCAGGCAGCAGCGACAGCGAAACGATCCACGCCAGCACGGCCTGCAGCACAAACACCAGATACAGACTTTTCCACTTAAAGTTCGGCTCGTTGCGCGCGCGGATCGCCTGATAGCGCCGGTCTTCGCCCTCACCCCAGTTGCGCCAGGTAATGTAGCCCGCAAGGCGCAGCGCCCATATCGCGACCAGCAGCAGCACCGGCGCGGTGCGCCCGCCCGCATCCGGCAGCACTGCGGCATACACGACCGCCGCAAGCAAAATCATCGCCGACCACACACTGTCGACGATGCTGACATCGCGCTTGACGACGCTCACCAGCCAGCTGCAGAAGGCGAGCGCCACCAGCGCCACCAACGCGATCAGCGCTGCGGTCAACTGTGGCGAGCTTTGCAATAATCCGTTCATGAGGGCTGCTGTTGAGTGCGAATGAAGCCGTCGAAGTGCCGTGACAACAACATCAACAAGGGCATGATCAGAGACCAGCCAAACGACAATGCGACGACTGCGTATTCCGCTCGTACAAAGTCGACCGCCCCCAGCCTGACCGCCGCCCAATACGACAATGGGCCACACACGGCCCCCATCACTGCGGCCAGGCCAAGCCGTTCTTTCAGCCAGCGCATGGACAGATTCAACGAGGTGGCGAATAACGCCCACAGCGCGATAATCCAGTGCGGTGCGGCCCCGGGAAGTATCGTACCCGACGAATAGCTGATCCAGCCCAGCGTGACCAGCATGCTGTCCCATATCGCCCCGATCAGCATGACCTGAAGCACCAGGTTCAGTTCTTCCTGTGGCTGCGCGGCTCGCCAGATATGCCATGCCACGATCGCCGCTGCGAGCGCTGTACCCATCCACGGATGGCCCTGCGCGGCGCTGATCACGCACGCAAACCAGCCCAGTTGGAACAGGGCAATGTTGGCAAAGATGGTCGCCTTGCGAATCACGGGCGCGGCTCGAACAGGTAATGACTGACCCACCATTGCTGGCCACGCTCGTAGCCGAACAATTCCGCACAGGACATGAAGAAGATGCGCCAGCGCGACCACCACAACGCGGCATTCTTTTCGCCGTACGTCGTGCCGAGCACCGGGTAGACTTGTGCGCGGCGCCGATCCATATTGGCGAGCCACGCGTTGGCCGTGCGCTCATAATGCGTGCCGTCCCAGCGCCAGCGATTGACCAGCCGCAGATGTTGCTGGAAGTGCAGCGCCAGATCGTCCGAAGGCATCATGCCGCCCGAGAAGAAAAAGCGGCTCATCCAGTCGGATTCGTCGCGCACTTCGAAGGCGTAAGGGGTCGTGCGGTGTGCAAACACGTGCATGAAAAAGCGGCCGCCGGGCTTCAGCCACTCGCTGACACGATGGAAAGCGGTGGGCCAGTTGCGCAAATGCTCGAACATCTCCACCGACACCACCCGGTCAAAACGGGCGTCCAAACGCAAGTGGTTGATATCCGCGGTAATAACCTGAACATTGCGCAAGTTCCGGCGCGCAAGTTCCCCTTGAATAAACTGGCGTTGCGAAGTGGAATTCGACACGGCGGTAATTTGGCTTTTGGGGTAGTGCTCGGCCATCCACAAGGTCAGCGATCCCCAGCCGCAGCCCAGCTCCAACACCGATTGCCCGTCCACCAGTTGCGCACGCGCGCAGGTGGCGTCGAGGGCTGCGTCCTCAGCATCATCCAGGTTATCGACGCCGGGGGGCCACCAGCATGAGCTGTACTTGCGGTGCCTGCCCAGCACCAGGGCAAAAAACTCAGCCGGCACTTCGTAATGCTGATGGTTCGCCAATTCGGGGACAAGTGCTATTGGGGCACTCTGCACGCTATCAACAAA
>CADECM010000014.1 GCA_902825845.1 uncultured beta proteobacterium | reverse complement strand
AAGTCGAAGAACCGGACGCTGATTTATGTAAAGCTTGGATTCCTGTGGAAGCCGCGCTGACCAAACCGCATACCTTGATACGGCGCCTTGCAATGGCCTAAGCGCACCTTCTGGCAAGCGGCTTGCGACGGAGATGGGGAGTTCAAGGGTGTCCACGATGGTGATAGGCAGATGGTCGGAACTGCGACGTCTAACAGTTAACGTAGAGACAGAACGATCTCTTCATTAATAAAAGGAATTTTGCTTAGCGCGAAACAGAAGCAATTGATAGCGTGCGGCTTATATTGCTGCCTAGCTTTTCAACCATATGTAGTAACTGCGGACAGTTTAATCGAGCAATAGCAGCTCGTCACTTGTCGTATGTAGAAGAATTAAAATGTAACTGTGGCCGGCTGCTTATGGCCGAATCCGCCCCTTGCCGCTCGCTGTCCGGCCGTCCGCGAAACGGCTTCGCAATCGCCGGTGTCGTTCCATCCCCTGAAGAAATTGGCGAGTCTGAAGTAGATCGTTACTCGACACACTTTATTCTCTCCAGCCAACCCTAACAAGCCACCGTCTGCATGCGTAACAAGCGCGCCGCTTCCTCGGCACGGGCGTCTTCGATCTCGCGCATGATGCTCTCGAGGTCGACCTCGCCCAAGGTTCGTTGAAACTTGCCGGTGAGCGTGACGTCGGTGGTGAGTTCGCCGCGCTGATACAAATCCCAGATTTCCGGACCAAAATCCGTCTTCAGCAGTTCCGGCGCGAAGCGTCCGAAAAAATCGCGCAAATTGATGACATCGCGCAGCAGCATGCGCTGGGCGTGATTGTTGCCGGCGGCATCCACCGCTTGCGGCAGATCGATGATCACCGGCCCCTGCGCGCCGAGCAGAATATTGAACTCCGACAGATCGCCGTGGACCACGCCGGCGCTCAGCATGCGCACCACCTGCAGCAACAGCATCGCGTGATGCGCGCGCGCCTGTTCGGGCGTGAACATTACGTCATTCAGGCGCGGCGCGGCTTCGCCGTTTTCGTCGGTGACCAGTTCCATCAGCAGCACGCCGTCGAGAAAATTGTGCGGCGCGGGCACGCGCACGCCGGCGCCGGCCAGCCGGTACAACGCATCCACCTCGGCGCTTTGCCACGCCGCTTCCTGCGATTCGCGGCCGTACCTGGTGCCCTTGGCCATGGCGCGCGCCTGACGGCTGTTCTTGGTCTTGCGGTTTTCGGTGTAATCCACGGCCTGGCGAAAGCTGCGGTGGGTGGCTTCCTTGTAGACTTTGGCGCACAGCGTGTGGTCGCCGCTGCGCACCACATAGACGGCGGCTTCCTTGCCGCTCATCAGTTGCAGTACAACGGTGTCAATCAGGCCTTCTTCGATCAGGGACTGCAGGCGTTTGGGTGGTTTCATCGGTGCATTGTACGCCACGGCGCGGGCGCGCCCTGCGGCAGTGAGCGGCAATGCGCAGGCATCACCGGCGGTCAGACGGTTCTTGACGCGTGCCGGGCGCACGGGCACATTCGCGTTGCGCCTTGAATGGCATTTCCTGCAGGTAATTCATGTCAAAACATTTTCCACCCGCGATCGTGGCCATGGCCATTGCGATGGCGGCCGGCGGCGCTGCGGCGCAGACCGCAGCGAACACGTCCGCGCCGGCCTTCGACAAGGGCTCGGCGCACGGCTTTCCGCACAAGCCGCTTCGCATCATCGTCACCGCCATCGCCGGCAGTGCGCCCGATGTCCGTGTGCGCCAGGTCGCGCCCAAACTGGCCGAGGGGCTGGGGCAGATTGTGATAGTCGAGAATCGTCCCGGCGCCAACGGCACCATTGCCGCGCAGTTGGCGGCCCGCGCGCAACCCGACGGCCACACGCTGATCTCGGCACTGGTCAACAACGCCATCAACGATCTGCTGCATCCGCAATCCTGCTGCCGCCTCAATCATGAACTGCTGCCGGTCGCGCACTTCAGCCTGTCGCCGCTGGTGATGGTGATACATCCCTCGGTGCCCGCGAATAACCTTCAGGACTATCTGAAACTTGCCAAAGCCAGACCCGGCGCCCTCACCTACGCCTCGGCTGGACCGGGCAGCATCACGCAACTGCTGGGCGAATGGATCAAGCTCAAAGGCGGCGTCAACGTCCTCGACGTGCCGTACAAGTCCGTC
Organism: uncultured beta proteobacterium; assembly: GCA_902825845.1. Classification (GTDB taxonomy): domain Bacteria; phylum Pseudomonadota; class Gammaproteobacteria; order Burkholderiales; family SG8-41; genus UBA5216. The sequence goes on along the minus strand of CADECM010000014.1, from coordinate 79,346 downwards.
GGCGCCGAAATGCCCGATCTGCTCGGCGGCCAGATCAAGACCGGCTATCTGGTTGCCTCCGCCATCGCCGCGCATGTGCAGTCCGGCAAGCTGCGCGGACTCGCGGTGTCGGGCCGCACGCGTCTGCCGATCATCCGCGAGGTGCCCACCACGGCCGAGGCGGGGTTGCCCGGGGTGGAGGCCAGCGCGTGGAGCGGCTACTTTGTGCCGGCCGGTGTGCCGCACGCGATCATTCAGCGGCTGAACCAGGAACTGGTGCGCGCGTTCACCTCGCCGGAAATCCGCGAACTGGCAACATCGACCGGCACGGAAGTGGTCGGCGGTCGGCCCGAGGCATTTGCGGCGTTTATCCGTTCCGAGATCGCCAAGTGGGGCGGGATCATCCGCGAGGCGGGGATCAGGCCGCAGTGAGGTTGATACCCAAACCCGGAAAATTGTAGCACTTATGTGCTACACTAAGGCCTTGTTTAGGAGATATGCATGTCCACGACCACAATACGCATTCCAGCAGACTTGAAGGCCCGTGTTGCTGCGGCCGCCGAGCGCGCGGGCACCACCGCCCATAGCTTTATTTTGGAGGCTATCGCCGAAAAAGCGCAGCAGGTGGAGCGCCGCGCGGATTTCCACGCTGTCGCAGACAAACGCTATTCCAAACTCGTCACTTCCGGGGAGACGATTCCTTGGGAGAAGATGCGTAGCTATCTGGAAAGCAGGATCGCCGAGAAACCTGGTGCGCGCCCATCAGCCAAAAAGCGCACCTCCTGAGTATGGCTCGCATTGAGTTGGCGCCTGAAACTCAGGACGACTTCGATCGTATATTTGCCCATCTATCGGCGTATGCCGTTGAGGATGTGCCCGACCGTATCCGGGAAATCATTCAGGCGATAGACGTGCTGCAATACAACCCGCTCATTGGAAGATTGGTATCCGCAGACACGCGGGAGTTGATCATTGGACGAAACACGCGTGGCTACGTGGCTCTGTACCGCTATATCGAGCGGGCTGATACGGTTTTTGTGCTGGCGATACGCCATCAACGGGAAGCTGGCTATGAAAGAGGTTGATTCTTCAGAGCCCAACGTGCGAGAGTAGTCGACAGCATTCGCGTAAAGCGCCTCAATACAAAGGCTTTTCAAAACACAGAGCTGGAAGTTACTTCTCACCATGACTGTTGATCCCGAAACCCTCTATCGACAATTGGGTCGCCTCATTGAGACGATGCCTGACCTCAATCCATACCCACTATCGCCGGATGCACAACAATGGCTTGGTCGTGCAGACGCTTTAATGAATCAAAGTGGCGATGTGAGCGATTCTTTGGATTGGCGCGTCGCTATGCACACGTTAAATACTGCGTCCAGAACCAATCGCATTGAAGATTTGAAGGGGCTTCTGTACCGCGTGTTGGCTTCCGCAGAATTAAAAGCGCCAGCTGGTGTAAGGGGAAGCTTTATTCCAGCAGGTAACAGTTTTGATGCCTTCACCGCGCTATCCAAGGTACTTCAGACCGCCACCAAGGATGTGCTGATAGTTGACCCCTATATGGACGAAACGGCACTCATGGATTTCGGTGGTGCCGTTCCTGAAAACGTAGGACTTCGCCTGATGGCAGATTCCGCAAGTTACAAACCCACATTGCAACCGGCCGCCGTTAAGTGGGTGCAGCAGTACGGTATCAAACGACCATTGCAGGTGCGGCTTGCACCGCAAAAAACCCTGCACGATCGGGCGATTTTCATTGACGCTGCAACTGCTTGGACTCTTACTCAATCCCTCAAGGACTTTGCAAAGAGATCCCCTGCTGAGATCGTGCGGGCTGATGATACCGCCGCCCTAAAGATTGCCGCGTATGAAAGTACGTGGCTCACTGCGCAAGTAATCATTTGATCTCTGTTCCTTGCGAGGCGAGTGTCTAGCTAGTAACGCTAGCCGGCATCCACCAGCGAACTATTTCACGAGCCTGCCCCTTTTTCACTGACCGAGCCCGCCCATGGCCACCGAAACCTTTATCCCCAGCAAGGACGCCTCGCTCGAATCGACCATCGCCACCATGCAGGCGAAGCTCGCAGATCGCGGCTTTCGCCTCGATGAATCGTCGTGGCTGAATCCGGTGGAGTCAATCTGGTCGGTGCATGTGCGCGATCACGAATGCCCGATGCTGTTTGCCAACGGCAAGGGCGCGACACAACTCGCGGCGCGGGCGAGCGCACTGGGGGAGTTTTTCGAGCGCCTGAACACGCATTACTTCTGGACGCATTTTTATCTCGGTGAGACGCGCGCCAATCGTCCGTTTGTGCACTATCCGCAGGAGCGCTGGTTCGCGCCGACGAAGAACGGCAAATGGCCGAAGGCGTTGCTCAACCCCGAACTGCACAAGTTCTACAACCCCGATGGCGATATCGAAGATCATGTGCTGGTCGATCTGAACTCCGGCAATGTCGGGCGCGGCATCTGCGCATTGCCCTATACGCGGCTGCGCGATGGCGCGCAGACGTGGATACCGGTCAATATCATCGGCAACCTGTATGTCAGCAACGGCATGGCGGCCGGCAATACGCTGATGGAGGCACGCAGTCAGGCGCTGTCGGAAATCTTCGAGCGCAATATCAAGAATCGGATCATCAGCGAGGGCCTGTGCCTGCCCGAGGTGCCGGACGCGGTGATCGCGCGTTATCCCGGCATCGCCGCCGGCATCAAGGGGCTGCGCGACGCGGGCTTTGGCATTCTGGTGCGCGATGCCTCGCTGGGCGGACGTTATCCGGTGATGAATGTGACGCTGCTGCATCCGAAAGATCAGGGTTGCTTCGCCAGCTTTGGCGCGCATCCGCGCTTTCAGGTGGCACTGGAGCGCGCGCTCACCGAACTGCTGCAAGGGCGGGCGCTGGATGCGCTGGAGAATTTCCCCGAGCCCGGCTTCGACATGGATGAAATCACTCTGCCGTCGAATCTGGAAATTCATTTTGTCGATTCCAGCGGCGTGATCAGCTGGAATTTCCTCGGCGACACGCCGGACTATCCGTTCGTCGACTGGAATTTCAGCACCACCACCGCCGAAGATTATGCGTGGCTGTGCGACTGCATCAAAGCCGAGGGCAAAGACATCTACGTTGCGGATTTCTCGGAGCAGGGCGCCTACAGTTGCCGCATCCTGGTGCCGGGCATGTCGGAGATCTATCCGGTGGAAGACCTGGCGTGGGAGAACAACAGCGTCGGCAATGCGATACGCCCGGCGTTGCTGAAGCTGCCCGATTTAAGCGACGCGGAATCGAAATCGCTGCTCGACGATCTGCAAACGTTGAATCTCAATGACGAGCGGCCGCTGTGGGAAATCCTCGGGCTGGCGATACCGGTCGATACGGCGTGGAAGGAGTTGCGCATCGGCGAGCTCAAAACCCTGCTGGCGCTGGCTATCGGCGACGAGGACGCGACGCTGGAAGGCTGCGACTGGATACGTCATTTTCAGGAGATGAATCCGGCGCGGCGGCTGGTGTACCGCTGCATCGAAAGCCTGATCCATCTGGAGGAAGCCGACAACTATCGCCGCGCGCTGGATTTGCTCTACGGCAGGGATACCGTGCGGCAGGCCGAGGCGCTGTTGAGTCGCAGGGAGAAATTCTTCGGGCTGGAACGGCTGGGGCCGGATATGGAAGGCAGTGCAATGCACCAGACGCTGCTGGCGGCCTACGACAAGTTGTTTGTGGGCACGGCCTGAGAAAGCGCAGCCGCCTGCCCCACGCTCATAGCCGTCCCCGCGCAAGCGGGTACGCGGGCGATTTCTGAAATGAAAATCGGCTTGACGCTTACGGCGTCAGCAACCGCACCACCTCGGTCACATCCGGCTGCTGTTCAAGCTCGCGCACCAGCGCAATCGCCCGATCAATTTTCGCCGCGGCAATCGGCCGTGCCGCAAACGACGCACAATCGCGGAATTTGCTTTCGATCACATCCCAGCCCACGCGCTGCTTCGGATCGCCCGGCACGCTGTCCGGCTTGCTGCTGAGCAGGCGCCCATCGCGGGTCTTGATTTCCACGGTCACCATGCCGATGGAGCCGGAGGAGCCGCCGCGTTCCATTTTGGCGCCGGGGATGGCGCGGTAGCTGACCTTGTCGGCCATCGCCAGCGCGGCCGTATCGCGCAGGCCTTCATCGGTATAGTCGCGCAGGGTGACGTTGCCGCGCGCCATCATCACGCCGGTGGTGAAGGGGATGCTGTATTTGCCGTCGATGCTCACCTGCGGGCGGCGCTTTTTGTCGAGCGGTTCGCACAGCAGTTGTGTGCCGCCGGTGCCGCCGACGATGGTGATCGATTCCACGTCTTCGGGTTTGAGTTTATGGGTGTTGCGCAGAATCAGCGTGGCGGCGTTGGTGGGCCGGGTGTAGGCACAGGCGGGCCACACTTTGAAGCCGTGGGTGTTGAGCAGCGGAAAGCGCGTGCCCAGTTCGCCGATCACCGCGTCCCAGTCGGGCGTGCCGGTGCGCACGTAGTTGTGAAACATGCCGTAGCGCCCTTCGAGAAATTCCTTGTCGCCGATGATGCCGCGGCGGGCCATTTCAGCACCGGCGGCAGCAGCCTGACCCGAAAAGCCGGCCTGCATCGCGCGCATGTGGGTCGCCGCGCCCACCGCCATCTGCCGGCTGCCGCTCATCTGGTTGTAGCCGATGCCGAGCGCGTTTTCCATTTTGTCTTCGTCAAGGCCGAGCAAACGCCCAGCCGTGGCCGAGCCGGAGATGTAGCCGAACAGTTGCGTGGCGAACCAGCCCTCCGCCATGGTCCAGTCGGGAATGTCGATGGCGAGCGACAGGCGGGTATGGATGTCGGTGCCGGCGACGACGGCGGTGAGAAAATCCCGGCCGTTGACCCGCGTGCCCTGCATGCCGAGCTTTTCCGCAATGGCAAAGCCGGGCGGGATGGTGGAAATGCTGACATGGCCGCCATCGCTCACGTCATCGTAGTCGAGCATGTGGCCAAGGCTGCCGTTGACAAACGCCGCCCACGGCGCGGGTGCCTTGCCGCCGAAGCCCCAGATCGTTGCTTCTTCGCGGCCGCCGAGATCGCGCGCGTACTCGTGCACCAGCCTGGCTTCGTCATTGACGCCGCTGGCGCCGATGGCCACACCCAGCGTGTCGAGCACGCATAGCTTGGTGAGTTCGAGCAGATCGCCGGGGATGGATTCATAACGCAGCGTGGCGGCGTGGCGCGCGAGTTTGCGCGAGGCGTCCCTGGCGCCGGCTGACGTCTCGTTGCGGGTGCTGGCAGTGTCCATGACGATCTCCAAAAAACATGAATAAAAACAGATAGTTACAGTATATTACTCGATGCGTATGCCGGACGTGCGAACAATCTTGTTCCACATCTGTATTTCGCTTGCCAGCAATTTGCTGAATGCCTCGGGCGTGTGCGGGGCCGTGATTTCCGCGGCGTCGGCGGCGACTTTTTCTTTCATTGCTGCGGTGTTGGTGACGCTCAGCACATCGCGATTGATGATCCGCACCACGCCGGCAGGCGTTTTTGCCGGCGCGAACAGGCCGTTCCAGCTGCAGATGTCGTAGCCCGGCAGTCCCGCTTCGGCGATGGATGGCAGGTCCGGCAGCGTCGCCGCACGCCGCGCCGTGGTGATGGCGAGCGCGCGCAGTTTGCCGGTGCGCACCAGCGGCGATGCGGTCAGCGCATTGGTGATCGCGAGTTGCACGCGCCCGCTCATCACATCCACCATCGACTGGCCGCTGCCCTTGTAGGGAATGTGCGTCATCTGCACGCCGGCGCGCGACTTGAAGAGTTCCATCGCCAGATGCACCACCGAGCCCGCGCCGCTCGAGGCGTAGACCAGCGGCTTCACTTTGGCGAGCGCGATCAAGTCCTTTACCGAGTTGACCGGCAGTGACGGCGTGATCACCAGCAAATAAGGCAATTTCACCATCTGCACCGCGGGCGTGAAGGCCCGCGCGAGATCGACGGAACCGGGCCGTGCCGCCATGCCCGCCACGTTCTGCGCGCTCAGCATCAGCAGCGTGTAGCCATCGGGCGTCGCCTGCGCGGCAATGTCAATGGCAATGGCGCCCAGCGCGCCGGCACGATTGTCGATCACCACCGAGCGCTTCCAGTGTTCGCCCAGCCGCGCGGCGACCATACGCATCATCACATCCGAGCCGCTGCCCGGCGGCGTGCCTACCAGCACCCGTACGGGCTTTGCGGGATAGCCGCTCTGTGCGCGGGCCAGCGGGCATGCGCCGGCTGAAACACCGATCAAGATCGTGATGGCTGATTGGAGACGCATGAACCCGTGTACGCTCGTTGAAAATTCGAGCATACGTAAGGGCGCAACATCGGTCAATTGCACCGCCAGCGTGCGCGTGCGTGTCCGCGTTATGAGACATGCGTGCTGCAGGCTGCGGCTTAGGCGTAAAATTCGACCGGCACTCCGCCATTCGCTTACGAGCCAATCCCATGGATCCGAAACAAAAAACCGCGCGTCTGCAGCAACTCATTCATCGCCAGGGCAAGGTGCTTGCCATCCTGCACACCCCCACGGCGCAGCAGGCGCGGATCATGGAGCAGGCGGGCTGCGAGGCGGCGTTTGTCGGCACCAGCGGCGTGGTGGGCAACTATACCGGCATGTCGGATGTCGGCACCGCCACCATGACCGAGTGCGTGCAGATCGCCGGCTGGATTGCCAACAGCGTCAATTTCCCGATCATCATCGACGGCGACACCGGCCATGGCGGCATCATGGCGGTGCGGCGTCTGGTGCGCGAAAGCATTCACGCGGGCATCGCGGGCATTCGCATTGACGATCAGCCGATCGAGGGCAAACGCAAGACGCAGAGCGCGGGCGTGGAAGTGGTGCCCATCGAGCAGGCCGTCGCGCGCTATCGCGCGGCGGTGGACATGAAAAACGAACTCGATCCGAATTTCGTGGTGATGGCGCAGTGCTACGCGCGCGATGCGGCCAACAGCGATCTCGACGATACCCTAAAGCGCCTCAAGGCCTATCACGAACAGGCCGGCGTGGATTGGGTGCAACTGGAGTCGCCGCATACGCCCGACGAAATCAAGCAGGCGCGTGCGGCAGTGACCTGTCCGCTGTCGTTCATGAAAGGCAAGCTGGGGCGTTACCTCAGTCTTGACGAACACCTGTCGCTGGGCGTGAACATCGCCTGGTATCCGGGCTTCACCCACCATGTGCTGTGGGCGGCGATGTGGGATTTCATGCAGGATTTCAACAAACGCGGCATCGCGGCGTGGGACGATTTTGTTGAAAGCCGCAAGGACAAACCCTATCCACGGCCCGATGTGGGGCCAGAGGGTGAAGGGGCGGACAAGCAACGCATGCTGGAAGAGAAGTATTTTCCGGCGGCGATGTTGGATAAATACAAAAAATAAAGGCATTGGCCGCAGATTTACACCGATTTTCACAGATGCCCCCTAAACCCAATGCGCATTGGGTTGTTGTGCTTTTAATCTGTGTAAATCTGCGGAATCTGTGGCTAAAAATTTTTGAATTTGTTGCGTAGGTTTCCGGAGAACACAATGGCAAAAGACGGCTACAAAATTTTCGATTCCGACACCCACGTCGGCCCGCTGATGAACGTGCTCGATCCGTTCATGACCGATGCCGAACGAAAAAAACTCGACGGCTGGTCCGAGTTCAAGGCGGTCAACAAGAAAGGCGATGTCACGTACAACCGCGGCCAGCGCCGCTATCGCCGCAAGCTGGGCACGGCCAAGGCCGATGCCAATCCCGGCGGTTATATGGCGGGCTTCACCGGCGTGGCGAAAAAACGCGAAGTGTCGCCGCTGGTCGATGCCGATGCCGCCGAGCGCATCAAAGACATGGATTTTGAAGGCGCGGATGTGAATCTCACGCTGCCCTCGGGCTGGTGGGGAACGTGGACCTCGACCGACGATGTGGCGCTGGAGGCAGGCATGTTCCGCGCCTATCACCGCTGGATGGACGCGTACTGCGGCAAATTTCCCGATCGTCTTGGCGGCGTGATTTGCGCGAGTGGGCGCGACATCAAAAGCGCGGTGGAAGAAATCAAGCGCTGGGGCAAATCGCGCTGGGCGTGGGGCGTGCTGCCGTATGCGCCGTACGGCATGCCGCTGGATCATCCCGATTTCGAGCCGGTGTATGCGGCGGCGGCCGAGCATGATCTGGCGATCACGCTGCACACCTTTACCGTAATGCCGCCGTATGCGCCGGGCGGCACCGACAACTGGGAAAACCTGTTTCTGCAGCGCTCGGCCTCGCACCCGTGGTGCGGCATGCGCAACATGGCTTCGCTTATCGGCTCGGGACTGATGGATCGTTATCCGAAACTGCGCATCGGCACACTCGAAGCCGGTCACGGCTGGCTGCCGTTCTGGATGGCACGCATTGACGAACACGCGCGCACCATCCGCTCCGAAATCCCCGACCTGAAAATGTTGCCCAGCGAATATGTATTGAGCGGACGCTACTTCCAGAGCATCGAAATCCCCGAGGGTCTGAAGCTCACCGAGGCGGTAATCAGTATGGTCGGCGAGGACGTGCTGATGTACGCGTCGGACTATCCGCACGGCGAAAGTCATTTCCCCGAATCGGTGGATAAAGTCATGGCATGGGACATGCCGCGCGCGCGCAAGCAAAAGCTGCTGTGGGATAACGCGGTAAAGCTGTATGCGCGTTGCGGACTCAAGTGATATTGCCGCGTGAAATATCGTAACTATCTGTTTTTATTGAGTTTTTTGTTTTTCACGTGGGCGCAGCCGGTGCACGCGCAAGGTGTGGCCGGCGGCTATCCCGCGAGGCCGGTGCGCGTCATCGTGGGATTTGCGCCGGGCGGCGCAACGGACCTCGTGGCGCGCCAGTTCGCGCAGAAAGTCGGCGAATCGCTGGGCCGTCCCTTCGTGGTGGAAAACCGTCCCGGTGGGGGCGGCGTTGTCGCCAATATGCTGGTGAAGAATGCCGCTGCCGATGGCTACACGCTGCTGGCGGTGTCGGGTACCTTCAGTATCACGCCGGCGATCAGCAAATCGCTGGCGTATGACGCCTTGAAAGACTTCGCGCCGATTTCGCTGGTGAACCAGGCGCCGTTCGTGGTGGTGGTGCATCCATCGCTGCCTGCGCGTACCATAGGCGAACTGGTGGCGCTGGCGCGCGCGCAGCCCGGTAAGCTCGATTACGGCTCGGCGGGCCAGGGCAGCAATGTGCAACTGGCGGTTGAGCTGTTCAACACGCTGGCCGGCGTCAAAATGACGCACGTGCCGTACAAGGGCACCGGACAGGCGCTGATCGATCTGATGGCGGGGCAGGTGCAACTCACCATCGCCAACATCCTGTCCGGCCTGCCCTATGCGAAGGCGGGCAAGCTGCGTGCACTGGCGGTGACCAGCGAGAAGCGTGCGAAGGCGATGCCGGAGTTGCCGGCGGTCAGCGAGACGGTGCCCGGCTATGCCGTGGCAAGCTGGAACGGCTGGCTCGCGCATGCCGCGACGCCGCCGGAGATCATCGCCAAACTCAACGCTGAGCTGGTGAAGGCGGCAAGAGCGCCCGACATCAGCGAACGCATGACCGCCACCGGCGGCGAGGCACTCGGCAGCACGCCGGAGGAATTTGGACGCCATCTTGCGACGGAAGTGAGCCGCTGGCGCAAGGTGGTGCAACAAGCCAACATCAGACTCAACTAATGCGACCTTTCCAAAGAATTTTCGTCACGCTTGCCATGCTCGGCGTAGCAGAGGCACAGGCACAGGGCAATGACAGCTATCCCGCCAAACCGGTGCGGGTGGTGGTGGGGCTTGCGCCCGGCGGCGGTACCGACATCCAGGCGCGGCTGCTGTCGCAAAAGCTCACGGAAGCGTTCGGGCGCTCGTTTGTGGTGGATAACCGCAGCGGTGCCGGCGGTACCGTGGCTTACAGCCATGTGGCGAAATCCGCGCCGGATGGCTACACGCTGCTCGCGGTGGCCAGCGGCTACTCGATCACGCCGGCGGTGTATTCGAAGCTGACGTACGATCCGATTCGCGACTTCGCGCCCATCTCGCTGGCGGTGGAAGCGCCCATGCTGCTGCTCACGCATCCGTCGCTGCCGGTGACAACGCATCAGGCGTTGCTGGCGATGATTCGCGCGCGGCCGGGCGCACTCGATTTCGGCTCGGCGGGCTACGGCTCGTCGACGCACATGGCGCTGGCGCTCTACACCTATCTCGGCAAACTGAAGATCACGCACGTGCCGTACAAAGGCACGGGCCCAGCCCTGACCGATACCGTGGCGGGACAGGTGCATGGACTGTTCGCGAATATCCTGTCGGGCTTGCCGCATGCCAAGGCCGGGCGCTTGCGCGCGCTGGCCGTGAGCAGCGCCAAGCGCTCTGCCGCGCTGCCGGAGCTGCCGACCATCGCGGAAGGCGGTGTGCCGGGTTACGTCGATACCACCTGGCATGGCTGGCTCGCGCCGGCAGGCACGCCGGCGCCGGTCATTACGCGGCTCAGCGCGGAACTCGCGCGCGCGGCACGCGCCCCGGATGTCGCCGGACGTCTTGCAGCCGACGGTGGTGTCGCGGTGGGCAGTTCACCGGACGAGTTTCGCCAGCACTTGCTGAACGAAATCGCGCGCTGGCGCAAGGTGGTGCAGGCCACCGGGATCCGCGTGGAGTAGCTCAGGCTTTGAGGGCTTCCGACCACCACGCATAGTCCGCCGGCTTGCCGGTTTCCACCGCGCGAATCCACGGGTAATCGCCCGCCTGCCCGAAGCCGTGCACCGGATGGCTGCCCGAGCGCAGCGCTTCCAGAAAGCCCAGTTCCTCAAGCCGCACATTGCCGAGGTTGACCTCGGTGCCGAACAGCGACACCAGCCAGAACTGCAGCGTGCGGCGCGGCACCATCTCGCGCAGCGGCGATACCTCAAAAATGATGCGTTGCTGGCCGACTTCCTTTGCCACGCGCAGCACCTGCTGGGTGCCGGTGTCGCGGCTTTCCAGCAGATCTTCGGCGGTTTCACCCATCACCCGCCGCAGCAGGTGGCCTTCCCAATAGACATACGACGCGCCGGCATTGAGCAGCGACAGCATTTCCTTGACCGTGACTTCCTCGTCCACCACCTTTTCGCTGCGGCGCGTGGTGTCGCCCTCGATGAATTTCTTGCCCACTTCGCCGAACACGGTGAAATCCAGGTCCTTGGCGTATTTGACGAAATCCGTTTCTCGTTGCATGTCGCGCGCAGCATTGGTGGCGGTGCTGGACACCTCGATCACCGAAAAACCGAGATCGGCCATCTTCGCCATCACCTTCTTCTCATTGCCCTGAATGCGCGCGATTTCCATGAAGATGCCGCCCGGCTGCACCTTCACGTTGTAGTGGTTGTAGACCTCAATTTTTTTGCGGATTTCCTTTTCGGGTGCGCGCAGGTGCGGGTCCCACAGTTTCACCACGTCGAGGTATTCGCCATATTGCGCCAGCATGCTCTCGCAAAACGTCGTCGGCCAGCCGGTATCCATCACCATGGTGATGCCTTCCGCGCGCGGTTTTTTCGAGCGCGCGGGCCAATTGATACCGAGAAATTCCTGCAGGGTCTGATCCATCGGATGCTCCAAGATATGAGAAAGATGAGGGCCGATCATTGCCGCCGGCGGCTGCCAGAATAGAGGTGAGCCGGTGCCGCGGCAAGCGTCGGCCCTGCCCAAATTTTTTGCAATCAATACAACGGCTTGTGACGTCAACGCCGTGGGATTCAAGCCGTTATGGTGTAGACTACCGCCCTTCTTTAGCCACGCGTTCAGAACGCGGACTTAATACAACAAAGAAACCATGCTCAAACATAGCCTGTTGTCCCCGAAGTGTCTGCTCGTGTTGCTGTCCCTCCTGCTTTCGATTTGTGCCTCTGTTACGCATGCTCAAGTCCCCGCCCAGCCCGCGGCCAAACCCGCGGCGCCAGCTGTCACGGTGGATGCGCGCGCCACCGCCACCGCGCAAATCATGGCCGGCATACAACCCGCGGCGGGCGATCCGGTGATCGACAAACTGGTGGCGACCGACGGCTGGAAGCAGCACAAGGCCGCTATGGAGGCGCAGTGGAAGCCGGTGCGTGCGCGCCTCGACACCATCGAAAAATGGCGTGATCAGGAACTGAAGCTGAACAACGTGGGCCGCCGCACGCTGCTCTATCCCTTCAGCGGCCCGGACTTTCTCAATGCATGGGCCCTGTATCCCAACCACGGCAAGTACATGTTCTTCAGCCTCGAAAGTCCGGGTGTGCTGCCCGACGTGGAGAAAATGGGCGCCAAGGAATTTCAGGCCATGCTGCGCGACGTGCGCAATGCCTTCACCGAGATTTTCCAGCGCAACTACTTCATCACCTCGTACATGGGCAAGCAGCTCACCACGCCGCATCTGAAGGGCACCGTGCCGATCATGGCCACCATGATGGCGCTCTACGATTTGCGCATCGCCAAGATTGAAGCGGTTGATCCGTTTCCCGGTTTGACCAAGGCCTATCAGGAACCCAAAGCCAAGCGCCCGGGCAAGATCATGCGCGGCGCGAAGATGACTTTTCTCAGCGCGACCCGCTCGCATGAACTCAGCTATTTTTCGCTCGACGCCACCGACAAGGCGCTGGTGTATTACCCCGACTTCCTCGACTGGGTGGGCCGCAACCGCCCGGCATCGGCGCTGGTCAAGTCGGCGTCCTATCTGCTGCACGACAATCAGTTCTCCAAGACGCGTGACATGATTCTGGCGTCCGCCGACGTATTGGTGCAGGACGATACCGGCGTTCCCTATCGCTATATCAAGCAGGCCAACTGGAACGTCAAACTGTTCGGCAAGTATCACAAGCCGATCAAGCCCATGGAGTGGGGTTATCAGGGCGATCTCGACAAGGCGTTCCGCGACGCTGCCGTCAAGGACCGCGGCACCCTGCCGTTTCCCTTCGGCTACCACTGGAAGGGCGCGGAGTCGGGGCTGATACTGGCCACGCGGCCATAAGCGAATGTTTCCTCGCCCTGCTCGCGCGCGGGGCGAGGGTCAGGGTGAGGGACTCCATCCATGATCCAACGCCGCCGCTTCAAAACCAGCGACGGCGTTTTTTTGTCCGTTATCGAAAGCGGTCCGCGGGAAGCGGCGCTTACCTTCGCGCTCATTCCCGGCTGGTGCATGCCGGGGTGGCTCTGGCAGCCGCAAATCGACGCGCTGAGTGCGCGCCATTGCGTTGCGGCCCTTGATCCGCGCGGCCAGGGCGAATCCGATGTGCCCGACCACGGCTACAACTTCGAACGCCGCGCGGCGGATATCCGCGAGTTCTTGCGGCCTTACGAAAACGTGGTGTTGGTCGGTTGGTCGCTCGGGGCGCTGGAAGCGCTCGAATACGCGCACCGCTTTGGCGAAGCCAAGTTGGCCGGCATGGTGTTGGTGGATAGCTCCGTGGGCGAGCTGCCGGTGCCGCCGCCGGAAGGCCATTTCCTCGATGATCTGCGCAGCGATCGCGAGAAGGAGCTCCGCGATTTTGTGCGCGCCATGTACGCCAAGCCCAGGCCCGAGCCGGAAAGCGCGCGGCTGCTTAACGACGTCAAACGCATGTCGCTCGACAACAGTATCGCGCTTTTGTCATCGGGCATTCCACGTGAACACTGGAAAGAATGCGCGCACGCGTTCAAGAAGCCGCTGCTCTACGTGGTGACGCCTCAGTTCGAGGCGCAGGCGCGCAATCTGGAGAAGAACCGCCCGGGAACGCAGATTGAGATATTCCAGGACGCGGGGCACGCACTGTTCGTGGACGAACCGCAGCGCTTCAATGAACTGATGGTGCAGTTTGCCGCGCGCCTATAACGGCCGGGCATTGCACTGACGGGGAACCGAACGGCCGGACCCATTTATTTTTTTACCTGCGCCCGCGCGATATTTATTGCCATCGTATTAAAGTCGCCGCGAGTGGCGAGCCAGGTTTCGAATGCTTCCGCCGCCAGCGGCTTGCTCATGTAATAGCCCTGCGCGAGATCGCAGCCGAGCTGCTTGAGCATGGCCAGGCTTTCAACGTCCTCCACCCCTTCGGCTACAACCTTCAAGCCCATGTTGTGTCCCAGATCAACGGTCGATTTCACAATCACGGCATCGCCTCTGTCATTCACCATGTTTCTGATGAACGACTGGTCGATTTTGAGTTCCTGTACGGGCAGTTTCTTGATGTAGGAAAGTGACGAGTAACCCGTGCCGTAATCGTCGATTGAAAGGCGCACGCCCAGCGTGTCAAGTTTCCGCAAAATGTCCAGCGCCAGACCGGGGTCTTCCATGAATCCGCTTTCGGTGACCTCTATGGCGATTCTCCCGGGTTCCAGGCCGTTTGCCGTCAGTTCATTGGCAATCTGCTGGGGCAACTGGGGATTGACCAGGTCGCGCGAAGAGATATTGAACGAAATGATGATATCGATCCCCTGGCTTTTCCACGTCTTGCCCTGCTGAATTGCATTCCGAATCACCCAGCCCGTAATCGAGCGGATGAACCCGGTTTGTTCGGCAAACGGGATGAATTCGTTTGGCGGCACGAATCCGCGCTGCGGGTGAATCCAGCGGATAAGCGCCTCCACGTGCGTGGTTTTTCCCGTGCGCAAATCCACCTTGGGTTGGAAGTACAACACCAGCTCGTTCTGTTCGACGGCCGTGCGCAAATCGCCCATCAGCCGCAGGAAATCCTCGCGTGGCTGATAGAGTTCCTTGCTGTAGACCGCGTAGCCGCGGTTGCCGCGTTTTGCCGCGTACATGGCAAGGTCGGCGTGGCTCATCAATGCTCTTGCCTCCGCGCCATGCTCGGGATAGGTTGCGATGCCGATACTGGTGCCGACGTCCAGCGGCTGCCCGTCGATGCTGATCGGCTTCTCCAGCGCGCGCTGTATGGTTGAAGCGATTTCTTCGGCGGGCTGGGTGCCGGCGTCGGTGAGAATGATGGCAAACTCATCGCCGCCGAGGCGCGCGACAGTATCGGTAGCACGCAGCGCGGCCTGCAACCGTGCGCCGACCTCGCGCAACACCAAATCGCCAGCCGGATGGCCGAGCGCGCTGTTTACGTATTTGAATCGGTCTAGATCCATCATCAGAATGGAGACCGCCTGCTTATTGCGCGCGGCGGCTTTGACGGCCATGTCCAGCCGATCATTGAACAATGCGCGATTCGGCAGGCTGGTCAGCGTGTCCCAATAGGCAAGCCGCAGAATCTTTTCCTCGCGAGTGGAAATGGCGTCGCGCATATGATTGAAACTGGAGGCGAGTTCGCCGATTTCATCCTTCTGAGTGATGTCGACAGCCTGCGAATAATCGCCGTCGCGAATCTTCCGGGCAACGACCGCAAGCCGGTTGATGGGTCGCGCGAGGCTTCGTCCCAGCAGAATGCTGCCCACAAACGACAGCACCAGGCTTGCCACGGCCAGCACGATCAACGTATTGCGCAGCTTGCTAAACGGCTCCAGCGCCGTTTTCAGGGATTGCTGCAACGCGACGTATATGGCTGCATCACCCTTGTTGTGCAATGCGAGGGTGCGCGTTTCGTAGTCTTCCGCACCGACGGTCATCGTTGACTGATTGAGCCCGGCCCCCGCCAAGTCGGCGAATTGACGCACGACGGTGTCACGATCCGCGACGGGAAGCGTGGATGCGCGAATTGTCCACTGCTTTGCCGTATCGCTGGTAAAAAAAGACACTTGCAACGAGGTCAGGGCCAGAATATCCCGGGCGAGCCGATCATCGATTTTAAATCCCATGGCCACCCATGCAATCGGCACCGGCGCCAACACCGGCACCACCACCACCTGATACGGCTCGCCGTCAATGATGGTTATCGTACTTGCCTGACGTTGCCCGCCTGCCCTGTCGACAAGATTCGCAAACGGAAATGGACGGTCTATCCGATCCGGATGGAGCGTGTCGGCCAGCAGTTTGTTTTCCAGATTGGCCAGCATCACCACGCTGGCCTTGATGCGCGCGCCATGGTTGCCCAGCACCGAAACCATGGTGCCCGTGTCGCGAGTGGCAATGGCTTCGCGAAACGCAAAATCCGCCGACAGTACGGCTGCTGCCTGCCCCAATTGACGCGCGTTTTGTTCGATGAGCAAACGGAAAACGCGCTCGCCAACCTCCAGTTGACTGGAGACTTCGCGTTTGGCTATGGCCTGATTGGCGGCACTGATCAATACAAACGCGGTTCCTTGTACTGCAACCAGCAGGATGACGAAAAAAACAACAATGCGGGTTTCAAGGCTGCGTAAAATCACTTATAACTCTCTGCGGATGGCGCCGCCTTGCGCACGGCCGGTTTGGGCTGAATATCCAATGCAATGGTGTAATGTGCCGCGCCCCCCGGGCCAATCCTGATCCGCTGCATGGGGACCGCTCCCCGCAGCTGCGGGTGCCACACCCGCAATTCGTATTCCGCATCGGGCAGCGAATCGATGCGCGCGCTGCCCTTGGCCGTTTTTGCGAAATACGGCGTGTCGACGACGTAGACATAGGCCACCATCCAGTCGTGAATATTGCAACCCACGACCACCGGGCCGGGCTTGTCGAAGATTACCGGCGACGATGGCGTGCCGGAATAAAGTCTCAATTCAAAGGTTTTTGCCGGCGAAAACGAGTAGACGTGATGGCGAATGTTGTCCTTGTTGGGAAAGTTCACCGACGTCCCGGTTTGCACCGCCATGACATACGGCACAAACTCCTTATTGACCTGATCCAATTGCGCGTTGCGCGCAGCTTTCGACGAAGGGGTGCCGGATACAGGTGTCACATAGACCACGGCGTCATCGAGTGGCACATTGGCCTTGTCGGTGACGGTCGTGGCAATGGAGGCGGCGTTGGCGAGGGGTGCGCAGATTGCGAATGCCGCGATCGGCAGGAGTACGAGCGCGCGTTTCACGATGCGCCAAAAATAGTGCGACAGACGGAAGTGATAAAGGGGAATAATGGCGTGGTCGTCCACGAGTTTGTCTCCGGTCCCGGGCGGTTAGCGCGTGACGATGTCGCGTTTCATCGGGGCGAGTATCGCCAGCAATTGATTCTTTTCGCGCGTGCCGATGTTGTAGCGATCCAGCATGTCGATCAGTTCTTCAACAAAGCCATAGAATTCAGCTTCAGTGATGTTCAGTCCGGCGTGCGATTGTTTCATGTCGTCGCCGGTATACTTGCAAGGTCCGCCGGTGAGCGAACACAATTGCTCTTCCACTTTTTGCTTGAGTCGCTTGAGATCCACTTTTTGAAACGAGCGCCGTGTGCGCGGATCCTGAGTGGAATGATCGATGAGATCACTGACCAACCGCGTGAGCACGGTTTTGCCGCCAAGGCGATCGTACAGTGTCGCGTGTTTGGTGGTGGTGTCTTGAGCCCATGCCGGAAATGCGCCCATCGCAATGACGAGTGCCAGTGCCAGTGTGGCGCGGCAGCGCGGACTGGCGCCGGCACGAACGGAAAGATCGGTCATGGGAAGACCCTAAAACATTGATAATACTGGATTGTTTGGTAATTATAAGACGGTAATGTGCCGCGAAGCATGAAGAATTTCGCGGCAAATGCGAGTTTCTTGCACCCTTTGTCCATCGTCCGTCCATGTACATCATGAAAAAAATTGCCTGGTGGCTGCTTGGGATTATTGCCTCAGCGCATTTCACAACAGTGCTCGCGGCGCAGCCGGGCGCACGATTGATCACTACCGGCGGTGTAACGCAGATCGAAGGTGCTGCCGGCGGCGGACTGGTGCCCTGGGCGCTGATCGCGGGATACGGTTCACGAGATCAGATCGGCGCTACGGTTTTCTATACGCGGGCCGATCCCAGTGATTTTTCACTGGACAGCAAGGGTGTGGCAGTCGGCATCCATGACCGCGTTGAATTGTCGTTCGCGGAACAGCGGCTGGGCCTTGGCAGCACCGTGCCCGGGCGCTCGATCAAACAGGATGTGCTGGGCGTCAAGGTCAAAGTCGCTGGAGACGCGGTATTCGACCAGGACACCTGGGTGCCGCAGATCGCGGTCGGTCTGCAGTACAAACACAATCAGGATTTTGATCCCGTGCCACGAGCTCTTGGCGCCAGGCGCTCCAGCGGTGTCGACTACTACGTCGCCGCATCAAAGCTTTTGCTGGGTGCAGTCGTCGGCAGAAATGTGTTGTTGAACGGAACCCTGCGCGCCACCAAAGCCAATCAAATGGGCCTGCTCGGATTCGGCGGCGACTTGCGTGACCGCTATACCCTGCATTTTGAAACCTCTGCAGGCGTGTTCCTGACGGATAATTTGCTGGCGGGTGTGGAGTACCGGCACAAACCCAATAACCTCAGCGTGTTCGAAGAGCACGACTTCAAAGACGTATTCATCGCGTTTCTGCCGGCAAAGTATGTATCACTGACCGCGGCCTATGCCAGGCTCGGCACCATCGCCGACAAGCCGAAACAGAATGCACTCTACCTATCCCTGCAACTCAGCTTTTGAGCACGGCATGTCGGGGGCAGCGCAGTTGCCCGCGCGAAGCGGCAATACAATGTAAATCGTCTGCTGTGCGAATGCGCAGTCGCGGGAAAATTCTCCCGCGGCCCGCGTCGCTTTCGGTTGCGCTAGTAAAGGATAAGTTTCATGATAAGCTGTTGATTATAAACAATATATTTGGTTTTCATCTCACCTAAAAATACGCCTGCCCGCGCCGTATCGGCGGCGTCCACTCGCAATTGCCCCACGGTCCGTCGCCGTTTTCCTTCACATAGGCGATGCGCCCACTTTTCTTGGGCGTCATCTTCTTGCTGAACAGCGCCCTGAGCCAGTCGAGCGCGTACTCGTGGCAGTCGAGGCCGCCGAGATTGGGCAGGCCCCACAGCGGGTGATACTGGTTTTCGATCACCCACATTTCCTTCGGCACTTTCAGATCATCGAAGGCTTCCACCGCGTCTTCCAGCGGGCACAGCGGATCGAATTCACCGGTGACCAGCAGCGTCGGACAGGTGATCTTGCCGAGGTAGCCGCGCACGGTCATCGGCTTGGCGACTTCCTCGTCGAATTTTTCCTCGTTGTCGTAGCCGGCCATGTACATGAACATCTGCTTGAAGCGCGGTGAGGACTGGGTGAAGATGGTGTTGTTGGGATTGAAGCACGCCACCGAGCTCACCACTGCTGCGGCGCGATGGTCGTAACTCGACAGGCGCAGGCTCCAGTAGCTGCCCATGCTGATGCCATAGATGGCGATCTTGTTCTTGTCGACTTCCTTGCGCTTTTGCAGATAGCTGATCACCGCCGCGCCGGCGCGTTCGTAGTTATCGCCCACCGCGCGGATCTTCTGCATGTTCGAATTGCCCTGTCCGGGGCCGTCGATGGCGCACACGTGAAAGCCGCGCGACAAAGCGATGTTGTGGCTGGCCTTGGGAAACACTTCCTTGGACTGGTCCATGCCCGGCACGTAAATCACGCAGGGCGCCTTGCGGCGGTCCGGCAGCAGATGCAGCAGGCAGGAAATGGTGGTGCCGTTGTCGAACGGAACTTCCACGCGCTCGATCGGGTATTCCGCCAGCTTGCTGCGGCGGTCCACCATCTCCGACAGCTTCTTGTACAGATATTTCTTGACGGGGTGGTTATCGAAATAGATCGGGTGCTGCGCCATGCGGTAGGCCTCGATCGCGTGATCGTAGTGCGCCACGGCCGTGGCATCGGCGCCGCGTGCTTCGGCGCGCCTGGCCAGCGCCTCGTGGCGCTCGCCCGCTTCGCGCCATACCTTGGGCAGCATGCGGTAGTTGCGTGCGCGTTTTCCCGCGGGCACTTCAATATCGTCGCGCTCGAAGTTCTGCACGCGGCCGCGCATATTGAGCGCGAGGTCGAGCATCCACTGCTGGCCGTCGCGTTCAGTTCTGAGCTTGCGGATCATCGTTTCTCCCTCTTTTTGTGAAAAGATTTGCAGAGCGGGAATTTTACACGCCGCATGGCTGCGCCGGGTTTCCCGGTAGAATCCCGCAGAAACCTGACGTGATCGCCTACAACACAACATGATGAAACTACCAATCAAGACGCTGGCCGTGTACGGCCTCCTCGCCATGCCGGCAGCGGCGCAGGCGCAGGACTACCCGAACAAGACCGTGCGCCTGATCGTGCCGTGGGCGGCGGGTGGATCGACCGATTCGATCGGCCGCATCCTTGCGCAAAAACTCGCCGACTACACCGGCCAGCAGTGGATCGTCGACAACCGCGGCGGTGCCACCGGCACCATCGGCCATGCGCTGGCGGCCAAGGCAGCGCCCGACGGCTATACGCTGCTGATTGGCACCAACAGCACCTTTGCCATCGCGCCGCATCTGTACAAGAACATTCAGTACGACAACGACACGGCATTCGCGCCGATTTCGCTGGTGGCGGTGAATCCGCAGATCCTTACCGTGCATGCCTCGTTGCCGGTGAAAACCGCGCGGGATCTGATCGGGCTGGCGCGCAGCAGACCGGGACAGATCGCGTTTTCCAGCGCCGGTGTGGGCGCCACCAGCCATATGGCTACCGAGTTGTTCATGAACATGGCGAAAATCCGCATGACCCATGTGCCGTACAAGGGCGGCGGGCCGTCGTTCCAGGCGCTGATTTCCGGCGAAACCGCGCTTTCCTTCGTCGATGCCATCACGGTGGCGCCACACGCCACGGCCGGCCGCGTGCGCGCGCTGGCCACCAGCACGCTCAAGCGCACACCGCTGATGCCGCAGGTGCCGACGGTGCACGAATCCGGCCTGCCCGATTTCGAATCGGTGACCTCGTTCGCGCTGTTTGCCCCTGCCGGCACGCCGCGCGAGCTGCTGGCCCGAGTCAATCGTGAAGCGGTGCGCGCGCTGGCGGCGAGCGACGTGCGCGACAAACTCAGGGCGCAGGGTGTCGATCCGGTGGGCAGTTCGCCCGAACAACTGGTCGCTTACCAAAAGCAGGAAACCGCGAAATGGGGCAAGGTCATTCGCGAGCAAGGCATCAAATTCGAATAACCGTTTCAGGGAAAACCAATGGGCTTTTATTCCGACCGGCTAGGCCGCATCAAACTCTCCCCCAGCACGGCAGCGACCATGCGCGCGCGCGAGTTGCGTACGCAGGGCCGCGACATCATTGCGCTGACCATCGGCCAGCCGGACTTCAACACGCCGGAACATGTGAAACAGGGCGTGATGGAGGCGCTGGCGCGCAATGAGACCAAGTATCCGCCGATCGACGGCATTCCCGAATTGCGCGAGGCCGTGGCACGCAAGTTCCAGCGCGAGAACGGGCTCAAATACAGTGCCGATCAGGTGATGATCGGCACCGGCAGCAAGCAAATCCTGTTCAATGCCATGCTCTCCACCATCGGCCAGGGCGACGAGGCGATCATCCCCGCGCCATACTGGATTTCGTACCTCGACATGGTGCTGGTTTCCGACGGCACGCCAGTGGAAGTGCCGTGCAGCGCCGAAAGCGGCTTCAAGCTGACGCCTGCGCAGCTGGAGGCGGCGATCACGCCGCGTACCAAGTGGCTGTTCATCAATTCGCCCAATAATCCCACCGGTGCGGTGTATTCGCGCGCGGAGTTGCGCGCGCTGGCCGATGTGCTGCTCAAACACCCGCAGGTGTGGGTATTGACCGACGACGTTTATGAGCACCTGCGCTTTGATGGCATCGAGTTTGCCACCATTGCGCAGGTCGAACCCAGACTCTACGACCGCACGCTGACGGTCAACGGCGTCTCCAAGGCCTACGCGATGACCGGTTTCCGGCTGGGTTACGCCGCCGGACCGAAGGAGCTGATCAAGAACATCGTCAAGCTGCAGTCGCAAAGCACCGCGGGCGTGAGTTCCATCAGTCAGTGGGCGGCGGTCGCGGCGCTCAATGGTCCGCAGGAATTCATTCCGGGCTACGCTGCGGAGTATCAGGCGCGGCGCGACCGCGTGCTTGACATGTTCAAGGACATTCCCGGCTTGCAGCCGAATTACCCCGAGGGCGCGTTTTACCTGTTCGTGCGCTGCGGCGACCTGTTCGGACGGAAAACGCCGGCCGGGAAGGTTCTCGAAAACGAAACCGACGTGGTGATGCACCTCATGGATCACGGCGTGGCGGTGGTGCTGGGCGCGGCATATGGCATGTCGCCGTACTTCCGCATGTCGATTGCCACCGACATGAAAAATCTCGAAGAAGCGTGCCGGCGCATGCAGCGCGCGGTGGCGGAGTTGAAGTAACGTCAAAAGCGTTTGACGCAGATTTGCGCAGATAAACGCAGATTGTTTGCAGTTAATCCGCGTTTATCTGCGTAAATCTGCGTCCAGGGTTTTTCGAATTTTATGTCCCGACCGCTATTGTTCACACCCATTCAACTCGCCGGCCTTACCGCGCGCAATCGCATCGTCGTCTCGCCGATGTGCCAGTACTCGTCCGAGGATGGCGGGCCCACCGACTGGCACCTGGTGCATCTGGGCAAGTTTGCGCTCGGTGGTGCCGCGATCATTTTTTGCGAGGAGACCGCAGTCGAGCAGCGCGCGCGCAAGACCTACGGCTGTGCCGGCATTTACAGCGATCGGCACGTGCCGATGTACCGGCGCATCACGGACTTCATCCGCGGCAACAAGAGCATTCCGGCGATGCAGATCGGCCACTCCGGCCGCAAGGCGTCGTGCGGGCCACCGTGGACCAACTTCAAACCGCTGAGTGACGCCGATGCCGGCGCCGGCATGGCGCCGTGGCGGGGTGTTTCGCCCAGTGCATTGCCGCATCGCGACGATGCGCAGGTGCCGCACGAACTGTCGGCTGCGGAGATCCGCGAAGTGATCAGTGCATGGCGCGAGGCGGCGTTGCGCACGCTGGACGCTGGATTCGACATCGTCGAGATTCATGGCGCGCATGGCTACCTGATTCACCAGTTCCTGTCGCCGCTCGCCAACAAGCGGACGGACGGCTACGGCGGCGATCTGCAGGGCCGCATGCGCTTCGCGCTGGAACTCACTGAAGCGGTGCGCGCGGTGTGGCCCAAGGACAAGCCATTGTGGTTTCGCGTGTCGGCGGTGGACGGCGACGGCGGTGCATGGAGCATGGACGACACCGTGCAACTGGCGCGCGAACTCAAGGCGCGGGGCGTCGATGTCATCGCCTGTTCGTCCGGCGGCATCAATGGCCCGCTCAACATGGCCATCGTGCCGCGCACGCCCGGCTATCAGGTGCCGTACGCGGCGCGCGTGCGTAAGGAAGCCGGTGTGATGTCGTGCGCCGTGGGATTGATCACCGAAGCGGAACACGCCGAAGACATTCTTCAGCGCGGTCAGGCCGATCTGATCGCAATGGCGCGTGAGTTTCTGTACAACCCCAACTGGCCGGTGCATGCCGCGAAGCAACTGGGCGATGCCGGCTACCTCGATCTGCTGCCCGACGAATACGCCTGGTGGCTGCGGCGGCGTGAGCAAATCCGAGATATCTCTAGATAAAATATTCAATAAAATCAAATGGTTACGTTTTTCCCTGTCGGTATCGTCCGAAACGCCATCAACAAAATGTCCACCGGCAACTGGGCCGGCGCCGAATCGACAATCGAGATCAACGCCGATCTTGTCTCTGGCCTGCAGGGGCTGGCGGATTTTTCGCACGTGGTAGTGATTTTTCATTTGGATCAGATTCCGCCGTTCGACAAAGCCAAACAATTGTTACGCCAACCGCGCGGCATGGAACATCTGCCGCCGGTGGGTGTATTCGCACAGCGTACCAAGTTCCGCCCCAATCCGATTGGCGTGACGCCAGTGAAACTGATCTCGATCGACGGCAATGTGCTGACCGTGTCCGGCCTCGATGCGATGGACGGCACGCCGGTGCTGGATATCAAGCCGTTCATTCCGGAGTTCGACAGTGTCGACAATTCGAAGCAGGCAGACTGGGTGCCGGCAATGTTGAAGGGGTATTTCTAGTCGTCGTTCTGGAGAAGGCCAGAACCCAGCAGCGATGCAGCCGTGCGTCTATATGTTAGCGAGCAAGAGGAACGGTAAGCCTTACATTGGTGTGACTTCCGATCTGGTGAAACGCGTATGGGAACACAAGAATGATTTCGTGGATGGGTTTACCAAACGACACGGTGTACATCGGCTCGTATGGTAAGAGGTGCATGCAACAATGGAATCAGCCATTGCGCGCGAGAAGGCGCTGAAAGAATGGAGGCGAAAGTGGAAGTTGCGATTGATTGAGGAAATGAATCCGCACTGGATGGACCTCTATGAAAAGCTGATTTGAAAAAGGCAAACGACGATTCTGGATTCCGGCCTTCGCCGGAATGACGACTGTGGCAAGTGCAAATGCAGTCTCACTGCCAAACATCGTCGTCCCGGCGCAGGCCGGGACCCAGTTCGTAACCCGGTTAACTGTATAGCTGTTTGAGGCGGAATCCAAAGTGGCAATGACAAGCAAAAGAAATCCCTCCATCCGCATCGCCGTAGACATCGGCGGCACCTTCACCGACGGCCTTGCCGTGCTCACGCCCGGCGGCCGCATCTGGGTGGCGAAAACACTGACCACGCCGCGCGATCCGGGCGAGGCAGTGACGACCGTCATGGCGGATTTGTTACGCCAGGTGACTGCTGCTCAGGCAAGCGCGCATGTCGCTGAAGTGGTACATGGCACCACGCTGGTGACCAACACGCTGATCGAGCGCAAAGGCGCAAAAACCGGGCTCATCGTCACGCAGGGCACGCGCGATGTACTGAGCATCGGCCGCGAAATTCGCTACGAATTGTATGACCTCAACCTGGAAATCCCGCAGCCGCTGGTCGGTGTCGACAAGCGCCTCGAAGCGGCCGAACGCATGGATGTTGAAGGCGCGGTGGTGCAGCCGTTGGCACAAGCGGAAATCAACCGGCTGATGGATGCGGTGGCCGCTCTGGATGTGGAGGCCGTCGGCGTGTGCTTCCTGCACGCTTACGTGAATGACGCGCATGAAAAGCAGATTGAAGCCGCGATCCACCGGCGTTTTCCGCAGCTTGCGGTCTCCATCTCATCCAACATCGCGCGCGAAATCCGCGAGTACGAACGGATGTCGACGGTGGCGGCCAATGCCTACGTGCAGCCGCTGATGGCGGAATACCTGAACCGGCTGGATACGCGTGTGCACGAACTCGCGCCCAAAGCGCCGCTGCGGATCATGGTATCGAGCGGCGGCTTTACCTCGGGCAAGGCCGCGGCGGAAACGCCGATTCTGCTGCTGGAATCCGGCCCCGCGGGTGGCGTGTTGTCCGCGCTGAACACCGCGCGCAATGCCGGCATCGATCAAATCCTCGCCTTCGACATGGGCGGTACTACGGCCAAGGCCTGCGTTGCCGTGGGTGGCGAGCCGCTGATCGCGCATAGCTTCGAATGCGCGCGCGTGGCGCGCTTCAAGCGCGGTTCGGGCTTGCCGATTCTGATTCCGAGTATCGACCTCATCGAAATTGGCGCAGGCGGCGGCTCGATCGCGCATGTGAACGATCTGGGCCTGCTCAATGTTGGTCCGGAAAGCTCGGGCGCCGATCCCGGCCCGGCCTGCTACAACCAGGGTGGCACGGAGGCGACGGTGACCGATGCCGACCTGGCGCTGGGCTATCTCAACGCCGACAACTTCCTCGGCGGCGAGATGAAGCTGCGGCGCGATCTGTCCGAAGCCGCGCTCGGCAAGCTGGCGTCAAAGCTCAGGCTCACGACGACGGACGTTGCCTGGGGCATCTGTAATATCGTCAACGAAAACATGGCCGCCGCCGCACGCATTCACATCGCCGAGAAGGGTCACGATCCGCGCGAGTTCACCATGGTGGCCACCGGTGGCGCGGGACCGGTGCATGTGGTTGAAGTGGCGCGCAAGCTGCAGATTCCGCGCGTGCTGGCGACCATCGCCGCGGGCGCGGGCTCGTGCCTGGGTCTGCTGGCCGCACCCGCACGGGTGGACCGCGCGTGGTCGCAACCGTGCCTGCTGAAAGACATCGACTGGAAGCAGGTGGCCACGGCCTACGCGGACATGCGAGACGATGCCGAGGCGGAACTCAAATCCGCGGGCGCCGACCTGAAGACCATCAAGTGGTATATCGGCGCGGAAATGCGCTATGCGGGACAGGGGCACAATGTATCGGTGAGTTTGCCCTGGCGCAACGCGGGCGAGTCCCTGTCGCCCGCACTGCTCAAGGCATTCGAGACCAACTACCGCCAGCTGTACGGCCATCTGGTGCCGGGTGCCGCGCCGCAGGTGATTACCTGGCGGCTCACCGGGCGCTCGGTGGTGAAGAGTCACATATTTACCTGGGGCGATGCGCGGTCTTCGCTCAAGCCGGTGATGCGTGGCAAGCGCGACATCTATCTGCCGCTGAGAAAGAAATACGCGCCGGTGCCGGTGTATGACCGTTATTCATTGAAGCCCGGCACGCGGCTCACCGGGCCGGTGGTGCTGGAAGAGCGTGAGTCGACGCTGGTGGTACCGGTGAAATCCGACTTGCGGATTTTGCCGGACTACACAGTGTCGGTGACGATCAGGGAGTTTTGACGGCCATGGGTACACAACGCCGATGGCGCGATACCTGCGGTGTCATTCCCGCGCAGGCGGGAATTTATAGGGCGTCTCAAGTGGCCCAATGTTATGGGTTCCCGCCTGCGCGGGAACGACACGATGGGTTGGTCACACAAAGGAAACTCGGATGACTCGGAAAACCAAACTCGACCCGATCTCCCTCGAAATCCAGTGGAAGCGTCTGGTATCGATGGTGGACGAAGCCTCGGCCGCCTTCGTGCGCACCTCGTTCTCGGTACTGGTGCGCGAGGCCAACGATTTTGCCGTGGTGCTCACCGACGCACAGGGACGCTCGATAGCGCAGTCGATCCTGTCAATTCCGTCGTTCATTGGCACGCTGCCGGCGACGGTCAAACATTTTCTGCAGAAATTTCCGCCGAAGACGTTGAAGCCCGGCGACGTGATGATCACCAATGATCCGTGGATGGGCACCGGCCACATCCACGACGTCAACGTGGCGATGCCGATTTTCCACAAGGGCAAAATCGTGGCCTATGCCGCGGTGGTGAGCCACATGCCCGACATCGGCGGGCGTATCCGCAATGCCGGCATCCGCGATATTTATGAGGAAGGCCTGCAGATACCGCGCATGAAGCTGATCAGCGCGGGCAAGCCCGATCAAAACCTGCTCGACGTGATCGCGCAGAACGTGCGCGTGCCGGAGCAGACGCTGGGCGATATCTGGGCGCAGGTGGCCGCGTGCAAAATGCTGGAAGAGCGCCTGAAGCCGCTGCTGAAGGAAATCGACCTCGAATCACTGGGCGCGGAGATCCGCCGCCGCTCCGAGGCGGCGATGAAAAAGGCGATCCGCGAGGTGCCCGACGGCGTCTACCACGGCGCGACGCAGCACGACGGCTTTGAAGAGCCCATCATCATCAATGCCACGGTGACGGTGAAGGGCGACAAACTGTCCATCGATTACACGGGCTCGAGCGCACAGGTGCCGCGCGCGGTGAACGTGGTGCCGATTTACACCTTCGCCTACTCCGCGTTCGCGGTGAAGGCGCTGTTGTGCCCTGACGTGCCCAACAATGAAGGCAGCTTCACGCCGATTTCCACCAGTGCGCCGCTGGGCTCGATTTTCAACCCGACCTATCCCGCGGCGAGCGGCGGGCGTGGCATGATCGGGCACATGATGGTGCCGGCGATCATGATGGCGCTGGCGGACGTGCTGCCCGAACGCGCGTTGGCGGAAGGCTCCTCCAATTCATCGATGACAGTCACCGGTGAACATCGCGGCCGGCCGTATGCAGCCGTGAATTTCATGAATGCCGGGCAGGGCGCCACCCAGCATCGCGACGGGTTCACCATGCTGTCGTTTCCGTCGAACCTGTCGAACACGCCGATCGAGGTGTTCGAGCAGATGGCGCCGGTGCGCGTGATCGAGCGCGCCATTCGGCGCAACAGCGGTGGCGCGGGCCAGCATCAGGGCGGCGATGGCCTGCGCTTTGAAGTGGAAGTGGTGGCCGACACGCCGATGATGGCGTCGATGATCATGACGCGCTACAAGACCGCGCCACAGGGCATCTTCGGCGGTGCGCCGGGCAAGGCGGGCGGACTGACGTTGAACGGCAAGGCGATCAATCCGGCTGATCACTGGGTGCTCAACAAGGGCGATCGGGTGGTGATGGAGACGGCGGGTGGTGGGGGATTCGGTACCCGGTAGAGTGGGCACGCCCTTCGTGCCCACCCTACCGGCCGTTGGTTGGACTTCGCGGCGAAACTATTTTTCGGTCTCTGTCGATACGCTAATCGTCCATTCGACAAGTGAAGGCCAAGCGCAACACTATTCCACCGCGTCGGGCCAAAACAAGGAGATTCGACCATGACCACCAACTCCGTCAAGTTCCACCGCGTCCTGCGCACCTCGCCTGAAAAAATCTATCGCGCCTTCACCGAACCTGACGCCTGGGCGCGCTGGCTGCCGCCCAATGGCTTCACCGCCAAGGTGCACGAAATGGATGTCAAAGTCGGCGCTAGCTATCGCATGTCGTTCACCAATTTCACCACGGGCCACGGTCATTCCTTCGGCGGCACGTGGCTGGAATTGGTGCCGCACAGCCGCATCCGCTACACGGCGAAATTCGACGATCCGAATCTGCCGGGCGAAATGCAGACCACGGTGATGTTAAAGGTGGTGTCGTGCGGTACGGAAATGAATATCGAGCAAACGGGTATTCCCGGGGTGATTCCGCCGGAAGCCTGTTGCCTTGGCTGGCAGGAATCGCTGGCCCATCTGGCACGACTGGTGGAGCCAGACATTCCGGACTGATCAGCCGTGCCGCACCTGCTGCCTCAGGGCTTTCTCGCGGCGGGCCTCGCCGGCCCCATCGCCTGCGCCGGCTGCGCCCCCGTCGGGGAAAAATAGGCGCTGGTGGTGGTGCGCACCGCACGCCACGGCATGTCCACCACCACGGTTTCCTCATTCACAACGCGCTGCATCTTCACCGTGCCGATGATCTCGCTGTCGCTGACCGCCTTGCCACTGAAGGTGTGAGTGGTCAAGCCGGCACCATCCAGTGTCATGGCCAGCGTGAAGTCGATGTTCGCGCCGCGCAGGGTCATTTTGTCGAGCACGCCGCGGCGGTTGCCGGTTCGCACCACGCCTTCGGCTTTGGAAAAGTTCTGCTCCAGCACTGCGTCGTATTGGCGTTTGGCGCCGGCGTAGTCGAGTTCCCATGACCAGTAGCCTTGCACGCGCGCGGGTACGGTCCACAGGAACACGGAGGAACTGTCGACGGTGTCCACCTTGTCCGCAGGCCACGCCGTACCCATGTCCCAGATGTTGGTGAGCACGCGCGTGCCGGGCCGCGCCTCCTTGAGGATTTTGGTGCGCAGCATGCGCTGCATTTCCGGCCACATCCACATGGTCACCACGCTGGCAGTGGACAGATCGGCCTCGAACACGTCCTGCTTGAAAAACTGCACGCGGTCGGCCAGGCCCAATTTTTTGGCTTCGGCGTTGGATTCGCGCACGAGTTTTTCGTCGATGTCCACGCCCCAGCCCTTGACCTTGCTGTTGGCCTTGGCGGCGGTGAGTACGATGCGCCCGTCGCCCGAACCGAGGTCGACCACCACGTCATCGTCCCGGATTTCGGCGATGCGGATCATGCGCTCGACGTTTTCCTGCGCGCTGCCGACGAATATCGAAAAGCGCTCCTGCGCGGGGGCGAGGCCCGCGATGAGTATCAGCGCGACGGCGAATAGGAAGCGAGTCATGGTCGTATCAAAAGGAGGCTGAACGAGACTGTCGCGCATTGTAATGAATGCCGGGCGCTTTTTTTCATCAAAGCCAAGTCTCGTTCGTGGGGGCGTTGGGTTGACCCGATACCGCATGTCGTCCCAGCGAGACTGTCAGCCGGCAGCGGACCGGGCATGCCTTGGTTCGGCTGCTTCAGCCGGAGTCACGCGCCGCGATTCAGCGCTTGCCGGACTGGCCGTCCACGATGAGCATTGCAGGGGCCTGCTGGTGGCAGAGCCGGGGCGCGTATAAAAGATTAATATAATCAATAAGTTACATCATTCAAAGTCCGGCCACCGTCACGTTCTACGTGCGGCGTGCAGGCGTGCCGCAGCGCGTGTGTCCGGCTTTGCAAACGCGCAAGTGTGCCCGCGCGTGCGCGTGAAAGCCGATCGATTACTCCGGCTTGATGCCCGCGTCGCGCACGACTTTTGCCCACTTGGCGAGATCGGCAGCGATGATTGTGCGAAGTTGCGCCGGTGTGCTGGTGGCGGTGTCGATACCCTGCGCGGCGAGACGCTGCTTCACCTCCGCCGCCTGCAGCACGCGGTGCAGACCGTCTGCGAACCGCGCGATGATGCGCGGCGGGGTCTGCGCCGGCATCAGCATCGCGTACCAGCCATCGACCGCGTAGCCCGGCACGCCGGCTTCGGCGATGGTGGGCAGTTCGGGAACGACCGACGCACGGCGTGAGCCCGCCACCGCCAGGGCACGCAGCTTGCCCGCCCGCACATGCGGCAGCGCCACGATGATGGTGCTGAAATACAGATTGACCTGTCCGCCGAGCAGTTCGCTCATCGCCGGCCCGCCGCCCTTGTAGGGCACGTGCAAAAAACGCGTGCGCGTGAGCGACATGAAAAGCTCGCCCGACAGATGCGCCATGTTGCCGATGCCCGCCGAGGCCATGGTGAGTTTGTCCGGCGAAGCCCTGGCGAGTGCGATCAGGTCCTTCACGCTGCGGGCCGCCAGCGATGGATGCAGCACCAGCACGAAACCGCCATAGCCCAGCAGCGACACCGGCGCGAAGTCACGCTCGCTGTCATAGGGCAGTTTGCGGTACACGCTGGGATTGCTGGCGAACCCGTTGCCGACGATTAGAAATGTGTGGCCATCCGGCGGGGCCTTCGCGACAAGATCGGTGCCGATGATGCCGTTGGCGCCGCCGCGATTGTCAATCACCACCGGCTGGCGCAATTGCTCATGGAGCCCGCCCGCGAGTGCGCGCGCGATGATGTCGTTGGAGCCGCCGGGGGGAAATGGCACCACGAAGCGCAGCGGGCGGCTGGGATAACCGGCGATTTCGGCCGCGCGCGCGATTGGCGCGGCGGCACCGAGTGCAATGCCCGCGCCAGCCGCAAGCAGGGTGAGGCGCCAGCGATATGTCGTGGCGCAACGGGACAGGTCATCCATCGGGAATCTCCATTGTGGTGCCGACGGCTGTCTGCGCGTTCGGCAGCGCCTATTCTAAATCCGAAGAGAGTAGAATTTGGCGTGACCCCAACCGCAGAGCAGACGGGAGAGAGTGCCATGACTGTCATCGCTGAAACCGTGAATCTGGCCATCGCGCCGCTGTCGCCGCAGCTTGGCGCTTCGATCACCGGCATTGACCTTGGGCAGCCCCTTGCCGAAGCGACCCGGCGCGCCATCCACGACGCGTTTGTTCGCCATCACGTGCTGTGCTTTCGCGATCAAAAGCTCGACGAAGCGCAGCAGATCGCCTTCAGCGGGCAGTTCGGCACGCTCGAGCGCCACATCGCGCGCAACCGCACCGGCGCCAACCCGCTGGTGAACATCGTCAGCAACCTCGGGCCGGATGGCCAGCCGAGCGGCAAACTTTCCTCCACGCGCTGGCATACCGACAAATCGTTCCGGCAGCTGCCGTCGCTGGCGACGATACTGCATGCGCTGGTGATGCCGCCCGACGGCGGCGAGACCTGCTTTGCCGACATGGTCGCCGCCTATGAGGCGCTGCCGCAGGACGAAAAGGCGCGTCTCGACGGCTTGAAGGTTGTGCACAGCTGGGAACTGTCGCGCGAGCGCGCCGGCGGCAAGGCCACGCCGGAGGAAATCGCCGATGCGCCGCCGATGACCCATCCGCTGGTGCGCACGATTCCGGAGACAGGCAGGAAGGCGCTGTTCATGGGCGAGCACGCGGCGTATATCGAAGGTCTGCCGCGCGACGAGGGCTATGCGCAACTGGCCAGGCTCACCGCGCATGCGATCGAAGAGCGGTTTGTCTATCGCCACAAGTGGACACTGGGCGATATGCTGATGTGGGATAACCGCTGCCTGCTGCATCGTGCCAATCCCAACTTCGACGCGGCAAAATTTCCGCGCGTATTGCAGCGTACCTGCCTGCGCGGCAACGCGCCGGCGTAATCCGCCGAAGAACGGCGGTTACCGCCCGGCGTACTGCAGCGCGCGGGCGTTCATGCCGCCTCTCGGCGGTTTATCAGCCCGTGTACTCGACCACGTGCAACCCAGTGCCCGCGCGGTCGCTGATGTAGGCGAGCCCGCGGTAGTCGAGATCGACGTCGTTGGTCTGGATGCAGGTCTTCAGCCGCGGGATGGTGGTGGCGGTGGTTTTCGGGATGTAATGGCCGACTTCCTTCATCGCATACGGATCGGAAATATCCAGCACGCGCAGGCCGCCGGCGAAGTAGGCGACATACAGCAGGTTGCGGTTGTCTTGCGGGCGGTAGAGTTTATTGTCCTGCGTTTCGTTGAACTGGTGCGGGCCGAAGCGGCCGCCCTGTGTCAGGAAATCCGCATCGGGCACGCGGAAGATGTCGACCATCATCGGCTTTTTCCACTCGGTCACGTCCAGGCAGTACACCATGCAGCGGATTTCCTGGCCGCGGTATTCCGCATCACTGGCTTCATTGCACACCAGGATGTAGTCGCGGATATCGCCGAAGCCCGGCGTGAAATTCGGCGTCTTGACGCCGAAAAACGGCATTGAAGTATGCGGGCCTTTGAATTGCGGCTCAATGCTGTAATCGAAAATCAATTCGGGCTTGTTGATGTTCTTGATGTCGAGCACGGCGACATTGCCGCCGCGCGCGTATGAGAGATAGACACGGTTGTTGGACATGTCCACCACCGGGTGATGCAGATTCAGCCCGCGCTCGATGTGCGTGGGCTCGGTGCGCAACTGGCCGGGCAGCCACTGGTTGGTGATGTATTTGGGATTCGCGGGATTGGAAAAATCCCAGATCACCAGATGTCCGCCGGGCCGAAAGCCGGGTTCATTGGCGCAGCCGAAATAAAGTCCGCTGCCCTCGTCCCACCAGCCTTTGTGCGCCATGTTCATCGCGCCGGCCGGGGTCGAGGCCACATCGGCCACCTGCGTCGGTTTCGTGCGGTCGGTGATGTCGAATATCTGGAAGCTGCATGCGCTGGCCATTTCATGATTGCGCGCGAGGTAGCGCTTGCCGTCGCGCGGGCTATTGATCACCTGCACCGCGCGGCAATTCGCCTCGGGTGCGCTGGGGATGTGCGCCACCAGCGTCGGCTTGGCGGGATTGGACACGTCGAGGATCGAGGTGCCGCTGTGTTCCTTCTGGCCGGTGAGCGGATTGGGCAGATAGCCCGGCAGATGGCCGACGTAACACCAGTCGCCCTGCAGCACAACCTGCAGTGATTCGCGGCCCTGCAGATCGTGAAAGCCCAGCAGCCGGCAATTCTCGGCAGAGGCGGTGAGTGTGTCGATGTCTGGCATGTCGGGTCTCCTCGGGTCAAAGGTTACGAATGCGTTTGATATGAATGTTTTTGTGCCGGCTATGGCATGGTGCGGCGGCGTGCGCTTGCCACCAGTGCAATGCCGCCGATGATCATCGCGGCGCCCAGCACATGATGCACGCCAAGGCGCTCACCCAGGAATATTACACCCCACAGGGTGCCGAACAAGGGGATCAGGTAGGTGGTGGTCAGCGCGGGTGCGGCGCCGATCTGCTCGATCAGGCGAAAATAGCCGACATAGGCGATCGCGGTGCACAGGATGCCCAGCGCGGCGACGCTGCTCCACGCGGCCACGCCGGGCGTCTCGCGCACCGGAAACAAAATCATCAGCGGCACCATCGCCAGCGTCGCCACCCACAGGCTGCCCAGTACGTTGGAGTAGGCGTCCATGTTCTTCACGGTTTGCCAATAGTTGGAAATCACGCCATACAAAAAGCTGGCGAGAAACGCCGCGGCGATGAACTGCACCGGCGGCCGGCTGTCGCTCAGCCCCACGCCCCCGACCAGCACCGCGACCCCCGCGAAGCCAAGCGCAAGGCCGGCCACGCCGCGCGCGCCCATGCGTTCGCGCGACCACAGCAGCGACAGCAGCGCCGCGAACAGGGGCGCGGTGGCGTTGATGATCGACAGCAGCGATGCACTGAGTTGCTGCGCCGCGTAGCCCCACAGCCACAGCGGAATCGCGGCGTAGAAAATGCCGGTAATGATGGCCGGCTTCCATTGCGCGCCACGCGGCAGTTTCTTGTGAATGAACCATGCGATCAGCGACAACGTTGCCGCGCCGATGCCGATGCGTCCGCCCATCATCATCGACGGTCCGAACGCCGTCACCGCGATTTTCATGAACAGGAACGAGGCGCCCCAGATGGCGCCCAGCGCAATCAGCCAGGCAAGTTGTGCAGGCCGCAAGGCGTATTCTGTAAGTATTTGTTTTTAAACGGTTTTTCTAGCGACCTAAAATCACTTCCAGCACGAACTTGCTGCCGATGTAGGCGAGCACCAACGCGAAAAATCCCGCCAGCGTCCAGCGTACTGCGGTGCGGCCACGCCAGCCGTAGAACATGCGTCCGGCCAGCAACGCGCCGAAGATCAGCCACGAGATGACGCCGAACACCGTCTTGTGCGAAAAGCGCGCAGGCTTGCCGAACAATTCTTCTGAAAACAATACGCCACTGAGGATGGTGAGCGTCAGCAACACGAAGCCCGCCGCAATGATGCGAAACAGCAGTGTTTCCATCGTCAGCAGCGGCGGCATGCTGCGCAGCGCGGTCGGCAGGGTGCCGCTGTGCAGCCGCCGCTCGATGATGGCCATCAGCATCACGTGCAGCGAAGCGATGGTGAACAGGCTGTACGCCAGCATCGAGATCAGCAGATGTGCGGTAAATTCCCACGACTGCGTATTGGGCAGCGCGCGGGCTGCGGGAAACGCCGCGGGCAGCACGACGGCAACCGCGGCCAGCGGCAGCACCAGCGCATGCAGGCCGTCGAGACGGTAAAACAGGCTGCCCAATCCGTAGATCAGAACGGTCAGCCACAGGATCAGCGACAGCGCATTGCCCACGCCCAGATACAAGCCCGCGGCGCCGAACATCGACGTCCACAGCAACCCGCTGTGCAGCGCAAACGGCGCCAGCAGCGCGGCGTGCTCGACCACGCGGCGCGAGGGGGCATCGGCCACGGCTGTTTCGACACCTGACCAATGCCGCCGCCAGAAATAAAACGCCAGCGCGCCATAAAGAATGGCGCAAACCAGATGCGGTAGAATGGACTGCATATTTTCGAGTCTACACCAACCCGCCATTTATCAGCCATGTTCGATAACCTCACCGATCGCCTGTCCAAAGTACTGAAGACGCTGCGCGGCGAAGCGCGGATCACCGAAGACAATATCGGTGACGCCTTGCGCGAAGTGCGCATGGCGCTGCTGGAGGCGGATGTGGCGCTGCCGGTGGTGCGCGACTTTATTGCGCGCATCCGCGAGAAGGCGCTGGGGCAGGAGGTGATGGGCAGCTTGACGCCGGGGCAGGCAGTGGTCGGTGTCGTGCACCGCGAACTGGTCGCCTTGATGGGCGAGAAGAATGACGATCTTGATCTCGCCACCACCCCACCCGCAGTGATCCTGATGGCCGGCCTGCAGGGTTCCGGCAAGACCACCACCAGCGGCAAACTCGCCAAGTGGCTGGCTGAAAACCGCAAGAAAAAAGTGCTGCTGGCAAGTTGCGACGTGTACCGGCCGGCGGCCATCGAGCAGTTGAAAACCCTGGCGGCACAGATCGGCGCGGATTTCTTCCCCTCCAGCGGCGAGCAAAAACCGGTGGCGATCGCCGCCGCCGCGATCGATCATGCGCGCCGTCATTACCACGACGTGCTGATCGTCGACACCGCCGGGCGGCTTGCCATCGATCAGGCGATGATGGATGAAATCCGCGAGCTGCACGCGGCGCTGAAACCCATCGAAACCCTGTTCGTGGTCGATGCCATGCAGGGCCAGGACGCGGTCAACGTGGCGAAGGCGTTCTCCGAAGCACTGCCGCTGACCGGCGTGGTGCTCACCAAGCTGGACGGCGATGCGCGCGGCGGTGCTGCGCTCTCCGTGCGCCATGTCACCGGCAAGCCGATCAAATTTGCCGGCGTGGGCGAAAAGCTCACCGGGCTGGAGGCGTTTCACCCCGACCGCATGGCCTCGCGCATCCTCGGCATGGGCGACGTGCTGTCGCTGATCGAGGATGTGCAAAAGACGGTTGATGTGGCCGACGCCGAAAAGCTGGCGAAGAAACTCAAGACGGGCAAGGGCTTCGATCTGGAAGATTTCAAGCAGCAGATCGTGCAGATGCAGAAGATGGGCGGTGTCACGGCCATGATGGACAAGTTGCCCGGCGAGCTGGCGCAAATGGCCAAGGGCGCACAAGGTGCCCCGCAGGTGGACGACAAATCGATACGCCGCATCGAAGGCATCATCAACGCGATGACGGTGAAGGAACGCACCTATCCCGATCTGATCAAGGCCTCACGCAAGCGCCGCATCGCCACCGGCGCGGGGGTTTCAGTGCAGGAGGTCAATCGTCTGCTCAAACAGTTCGAGCAGACGCAGAAGATGATGAAGATGATGGCGAAGGGGGGGTTGCAGAAGATGATGCGGGGGCTTAAGGGGCGGATCCCGGGGTTGCGGTAAACGCCCATTAGGAGGTCGACATGCTCTATATGGTGATCGAGCGTTTTCGCGACAACGACATGGTCCCTGTTTATCGTCGCTTACGGGAATCCGGGCGGGGTTTTCCTGACGGGCTGCGTTATGTCGGAAGCTGGGTCGAACCGAATTTCAGCCGGTGTTTTCAGTTGATGGAGTGCGACGATCCGCGGCTGCTTCAGCAGTGGGCGCTCAAATGGCGCGGTTCTGGTACCACGTTTGAGTTTATTCCTGTGGTATCAAGCGCGGAGACACAGGAAGTGGTCGCGCCATTTCTGGATAGCGACGAGCCGTAGGCGGCATTAGCACGGTAGGGCGGCAATAAGCGAAGCGCATTGCGCCGGATGTAAACGTCAAGTCTGCACCCCAACTTCGCCGGGGGCAGCCCGGCGGCTGGTCACTTTTCTTGCTCCGCCAAGAAAAGTAACCAAAAGAAGGCGGCCCCCGGTTCGCCGGCCCTTCGGGCTGCTGCTCCGCTTCAAGTGTGCCCTTGCCTGCGCTACTCGACGCGCCGGGCGGCTGCGGAACTCGCCCTCGCGATACCCCCGCGAGGACTCAGACAGTCCTCGCCGACTTCTCCCGGCGCGTCTGCGTTGCTCGGCGGCTCTCAGGGGGATTTGCTGTCGGCTTCCGTGCCAATGCTTGCACCGACTTTCTTGCGTGCAGTACCCCGAAAGCCGTAGGTCTCGATCACGTGGCGCCCAATGATCCTGTATGCACTTGAAGTTTAGCGACAGGTTCGCCAAATCCGGCGTCTTTTCATTTTCCTTTGCCAACCAGGTGCTGCCCCAGGAACGCCAGGGTCCGCTGCCACGCCAGCGCGGCCGCTTCGGGGTGATACGGCGGATAACCGTCGCGGTTGAAACCGTGGTCGGCGCCTTCATACCAGAAGGTGGCCGTATTGGGTTTGCCGGCGAGGGATGCGCGAACTTTGTCATACAACTCGGGCGGTACGCGGTAATCGAGCGCACCAAAATGCATCATCAGCGGCTGATCGATGGTTTTTGCGGCGTCGAGGTGGTCGGCAAGCTGTGTGGCGTAATAGGCGACTGCAGCATCGACCACGTGGCGCGATAGCCCGAGCCAGGCCAGAAACCCGCCAAAGCAGAAGCCGACGATGCCGATGGCCCCAGTGCAATCGGCGCGTTTCTTCAGCCAATCTGTGCACGCGCGCAGGTCTTCGATGAACAGCGGCAGATCAACCGCTGTTGCCAGCGCCCGCGCGCGGGCTTGTCCCTCAGGCGTGTACGGCAGGTACGCGCCGGGTTCCTGGCGCCAGAAGAGGTCGGGCACGATGGCCACATAACCTTGCGCCGCCAGACGTTCGCCAACCGAGCGCGCCCACGGATTGGCGTTGTAGACCTCCGGCAGCACGATGATGCCTGCCCCACGGCCCGAGGCTGGCGTGGCCAGCCAGGCCTCGAAATCTCCGCCGTCCCTGGCGCGAATGCGTACCGGTTCAGTGCTCATCGTGTTCTCCAGAAACGTTTGCGATCGTTACTCAACGATCTGATATTTCGGGCGCTGCCGTTTCAACGTCTCCAGGTTGACGCCTTCGAAGCGGATCAGCCGTGTTGAATCGGTGCGTGACGGCGAATGTAGAACGCCCTCGTTGTAGACGTAGGCGGAGCCCGGCGTCATGGTGTAGCGTTTCTGCCTGCGGACCTTGCCGGGATTGTCGCCGGCGGCCGGTTCGAGCAGTTCCCATTCTGACATCTCGGTGCTGCCAACCGCCTGGCCATAGATGGCCCACGATGGGCCGTGGTCGTGCGGCGCGCCGGTGGCCTGGCCGGTTCTTGTCTCTGCAAAAATGCAGAACTTCAGTTCCGGGTCTTCGTACAGCAGGTGATGGTCAGATTTGGCTTCGGCGATGGTGGCATCGACGAATGCTTTGTTCACCAACATCTGTTTCAAAAGATCACAGGCTTTTTGCCGCCCCGCGGGTCCCGGTTCCGCCTTGAGAATGGAACTGCATTGCTTGGCAAACTGGTCAACGATTTGCGCCATTTGTCTCTCCTCATCGCTAAAAATGGATTTGACTTGCAGCTTGTAGATTACCGAATGCGTGACGACGTGTGAAGCGAAAGTCCATCCGCGCTGGCCCACTGTCGCCGCTAATTGAGCCTGATATTGGCCACTTTCACCACCTTGCGCCAGGTGGCAATTTCGCTCGCCAGCATTTGCGCGGTTTCTTCGGGCGTGGTGGGGATGGGGTCGCGGCCGTCGTTGCGCAGGCGTTGCTGGATGTCGGGGCGTTTGAGGAAGGCAGCGATGGAGCGATTCAGGCGCTCGATGACGTTGCGTGGCGTGCCCGTGGGCGCGATCATGCCGTTCCAGCCCGAGGCGTGAAATCCGGGATAGGTTTCAGCGATGGAAGGCAAATCGGGCAGCGCGAAATAGCGCTTGTTGGCGGTCACCGCAAGCGCGCGCACTCTGCCGGATTTGATGTGCGGCAGGAACAGCGGGCCCGAGGCGATCATGATGTGCATCTGTCCGCCGAGCAGGTCTGTCAGCGCGGGCGTGTCGCCCTTGTACGGCACATGCACGAAATTCGTGCCGCTCATCTGTTTGAATAATTCCGAGGCTAGATGCGGCGTGCTGCCGGTACCGGGCGAGGCGAAATTCATGGCGCCGGGTTTGGCCTTCAGCAGTTCGACGAACGCGGTGAAGTTTGTGGCCTTCACGGACGGATTGATACCGAGGATGAACGAACCCATGCCGATCATGCTGATGGGCGCGATGCCTTTCACCGGGTCGAAGCTGAGCGGATACAGGGCGGCCGCCCCGGCGTAGCTCGATGGGATTATCGCCAATGTGTAGCCGTCGGGCGTGGCGCGCGCGGCAATTTCCGAGCCGATGGTGCCGCCGGCGCCGCTGCGGTTGTCGATGACGAACTGCTGGCCGAGATCGTCGGTGAGGTGTGGTGCGATCAGGCGCGCGATGATGTCGGTACTCCCGCCGGGCGGGAAGGGCACGATCACGCGCACCGGGCGTTGCGGCCATTTGGCGGTGGATTGGGCGGAAACGTTGTGCGTGGCCGCGGCAAGCGCGATTGTGGCCAGGACGAGCAATGGCTTCATTCGGGGATATTCTCCATTCAGTGTGAGTCGTTGCTGCCGGGTAGGCGGCACGGGTGTTGGCTGCGGCTACCCGATAGCGGTGTTTTCAAAAAAAAGGCCCTTCACCAGGCGGCGAAGGGCCATATGTAACTATTGGATTTTATTGATTTTTTTACACATCCTCGCCGTAGTGCACGCGGCGATACGGCAGGGTCACTACCGAGCGCGATACGCGCACGTCGATGATCATCGGGCCGGGTTTTGCGAGCCATTCCTTCGTGGCTTTTTTCACTTCTTCTTCGGTGCGGCACAGTGCGCCGCGGCCACCGAAGGCGCGGGCCACTGCGCCCAAGTCCGCCGTCGGAATGCACGAGGTATCGACCTTCATGTTGTGTGCTTCGAGTTTGTAGTACTCGGCGCCCAGACACTGATTGTTCATGCAATAAATCAACAGCGGCACGTTGTAGCGCACCATGGTGTCGAAGTCGCCGATGTGCATCATGGTGCTGGCGTCGCCGTCCATCAGTATCGCCGGTTTCATGCCCGAGCCGATCACAGCACCCACTGCGGCGGGCATCATCTGCCCGATGCACCCGAAGAAGTGGCCCGGCATCACAATCGGGCGGCTCTTGCGGAACAGAATGTTGGTGAAGCCCGACGTATGGCCGCTACCCACGAATAGGTTGATATCGGTGGGCACCAGGTCGTCCAGCGCCAGGCAAAGCGGACGCGGGTCGAGCGTGCCTTCTTCGATTTTGAAATCGGCGCGGTCTTCCCACGCATTGGCGAGTTTTTCTTTAACTTCGCCCGTGCGGCGGCCCATCTGTTTGAAGTTGCGCTTGGTGAGTTCGGCATTGAGTGCTGCCACGCCGGCTTTGCCGTCTGATTGCACGTAGTGATCCGCGCCCTTGCCGCGCGACAGCATGACATGCGCTTTGGGGTCGATGTGGATGAACTGGGCTTCCGGATACAGCAGTCCTTCGTGCGTGGTATAGCGGTTCAAGCTGGCGCCCACGGCAACCACCACGTCGGAATCCGAAAGCAGGCCGATAGCGGTTTTGGTGGCATAGGTGCCGGAGATGCCGATGTGGTACTCGTCGTCAACCAGCCAGTTTTTGGCTTGCAAGGTGGTGGCGATCAACGCACCGGTACGCGCAGCCAGTGCGCGCACTTCGTCGCCCGCGCCCGACCACATCGCGCCGCGGCCGACCACGATCACCGGCTTTTTTGCCTTGGAAAGCATGTCGGCGGCTTGTTCAATCGCCGATTGATTCGGCGTCACCACGCGCTTGGGGATGATCGAAGTCGAGGGTTTATACGGCTCGTCGTCGTCCCATTCTTTTTGCTGCAGATCCATCGGCACCGACAGCAACACCGGACGCGATTGCGTGCGCGCGATATAAAACGCCTTGCGCACCGCTTCGTCCGCGTCTTCGGCCGTGCCCATGCGCACGAAGGCGGCTTCGACGCCGTGGGCAAACGCGGATTGATCGAGCGCCTGCGTATATTCGTCGTCGCTCACCGGATATTCGCCGCAGAACGCCACCAACGGTGACGAGGCGCGCGCCGCGGTCACGAACGCGGTGGCCAACTGCGTGGTGCCGGGGCCGCAGGTCGCGGTGCACACGCCGGGGTTGCGCGTGGCGCGCGCCCAGCCGTCGGCCATGCCGAGGCCCACGCCTTCATGGCGCACTTCGTGCATTTTGATGCCGTTTTTCTCATTGGCGTACTGCCAGTACATATTACCGTCGCCCATCATGCCGAATACGTTGGTGGTGCCTTCGGCCTTGAAGGCCTGCGAAAGTCGTTCATACACCTTCATCGTCTACTCTCCTTGGAAAGTCCTGCCATTGAAACCATTGAAACAAACACACATTGAATGCTTGCGTCAGGCCTTGGTGCCGCCGCAGCGCTCGGCCAGCTTTTGCGCGAAACTCGCGGTCATGCGCTTGATCACGAGATTGGCGCCGGATTCGATCAGGTGCGCCAGCCGGCCGGTGAGTTCGCATTCCGCCTTGATGGGGATCGCGCTTTGCGCTACCGCATCGTCGCCTTCCACCTTGAACTGCATCTCGGTCGTGAATTTGGTGCCGCTGATGCGGTCACGCCCGCGCGCAGTGACGCTCCCAGCTTTGTTAGCTTCTTCGTAATTGACCATGACGTTCGCTGCAAACGACACCTTGGCCGGGCCGAATTTCACCGTCATCTTGGCGTCGAACGATCCGTCTTCCTGTTTATCGCCGAGCTCGGCGCCTTCCACGCACTCCACCACCGCATTGGGATCCGACAAAATGGCCCACACCGTTTGTGGCGTGGAGGGTACTTCGATACGTTCGTTGACTTCAATCATGGGCAGGTTGGGTGGTTGCGGTAATGGGATTTGCGTGGCGCGGACTGGCGCGCCTCTTGTTGTGGAAGCAGGGCACGCTCACGCCGGATTCGGGCAGACCGCGATAATAACAATACCTGGGCGTCCACAGGAATAGCATGCGGGTAAAATAAAAAAATAAATAAAAACAACAGGTTGTGAATTTTCGTTGCAAACGTAATTTGCCAAGGGCCGCTATGCGAACTCCATGTACGGCGGCAACGGTTTTTACCGGCCGTGCGAATTGTGGTGCCGGTAAAAACGCGGCAAGATTCTGCTTGCCGGCGTTTTCAAGTGCCGGCAGACTGCACAGGACAAGCGTCGGCGGCTGCCTAATGCCAGTGGAATCATGGCAACGCAGCGCCGCGGGCATGCCGCCAAAATTCACCCGGGAGGACCCGTCCATGAACGTTGCCATCACCTATTGCGTCGCCTGAAATTACCTGCCGCGGGCTGCCAGTCTGGCAGCCGACCTGTCCGCTGCGCTGGGCGTGAAAGCCGAACTGTGCAAGGGTGGCAGCGGGATTTTCGATGTCACCGTTGATGGTGCCATCATCTTTTCCAAACACCGTGAAGGGCGCTATCCCGACACGGCTGAAATTATCGAATCACTGCGCAAGCAGGGGGCCGCTTGAACTACTCCAGCCGCCGCAGGTGGGGCGCCAGCGCCACGATCGCCAGCATCACCAGCATGGCGGCCACCGCATAAGCGCCCTGCGCGATCGGCGCGCCGAAGTGTTGCGCGGCGGCACCGGCGAGAA
Source organism: uncultured beta proteobacterium (assembly GCA_902825845.1). Lineage (GTDB taxonomy): Bacteria > Pseudomonadota > Gammaproteobacteria > Burkholderiales > SG8-41 > UBA5216. The sequence goes on along the minus strand of CADECM010000014.1, from coordinate 36,505 downwards.
AGTTGCCGAACGGCAATGCGATGACCACGCCGGTGCGCAGGCCCATTACGCGCCCGCGCATGGCCTGCGAGGTATTGCCGAGAATCAGCGTTGCAATCACCGTCCACGCAATCGCCTGCATCAGGCCGGCCACGAACACCAGTGCCAGCGACAGGTAATACCACTTTGACAGCGCAAACAGCAGCAGAGCGGCAGGCCACGCGATGCTGCCCCATAGCAGCAGCCGGCCCTTGCGCCGGTAATTGCCGAGGGACACCACCCAGATGCCGGCAAACAGCGCGCCAATGCCCGCCATCGAGGTCAGCATGCCGTAGCCTGCCGGACCCGCATCCAGAATGTACCGCGCAAACAGCGGCATGAACGCATAGCGGTACGGCGCCGCCAGCAGATTGAGCAGAAAGGCGATCACCAGCAACAACAACACCGTCTGGTTGTCGCGGACATATTTGAAGCCGCCGATCAGACTTTTCACGGGCGATTCGTGCTGCACGGTGGCCGCGTGCTGTACCGGCTGCATCCGGTACAGCACCAGCAGATCCAGCAGGTAAATGCCGACGATCAGCCAGTAGGCCCCCTTCATGCCGAACACCGGAATCAGCATTCCGCCCAGCGCCGGGCCCACCACCACGGTAATCTCCGCGGCCACCGCGTTCAGCGCGATGGCGTTGGTCAAATCTTCGCGCCCGACGAGGTCCGGAACCAAGGCCTGGCGCGTGGGATTGTCGAGTGCCCAGGTCAGGCTGCCCACCAGCGACAGCGCGATGAGGTAGGGCAGCGTCAGCGCTCCCGCCAGCAGCAGCGCCAGCATGATCAGCGATACGCTCCAGTTCACCAGCGCCGCGATGATCAGCAGCATGCGCCTGTCCATGCGGTCCGCCGCCACGCCCATGAACGGTGCCGCGATGTAGCCGGCCATTTTGCACGCGGAAACGATGCCCACCATCAGCGCGGACTCCGTCAGCTCCAGCGTCAGCCAGCCTACCACCACCATGTCGGCCCAGCGCGCGGTCGACGACAGCAGTGTGGCGATCCACAGCAGCCGAAAGCCGCGGTGGCGCAGCGCCGCGATCTGGGGCATGCCCTCCAGCCTGGCGCGCAAATTATCCGTCATGCCGGGTCAGGAGGACAGAAGGTTCAGGGCTGAAACTTGATGCCGGCGTCTTTGATGATTTTTGCGTAGCGGGCAATTTCTTCGCGGATTAAGGCGCTCGCCTGATCGGGATTGGCCGTCAACGGTTCCGCGCCTTGCTTGGCCATGAACTCCAGCGTGATGGGCAGGGTCAGTATGACGGCGACTTCGCGCGAAATTCGGTCGAGCGCATGGCGCGGCGTGCGCGCGGGCGCGGCGATGGTGGTCACGCTGGTGAGACCGAAATTGGGCAAGCCCGCTTCCTTGAAGGTGGGCACCTGTGGCAGCGCCGCGAGGCGTGTTTCGCCGGTGACCGCGATGGGTTTCAGTCGGCCCGACGCGATGAACGGAATGACGGTGATCGGCACCTGGAACGATAACTGCAGGCGCCCGGCCAGCAGATCGGTGGTGACCGGCCCCGAACCCTTGTACGGGATGTGCACCATCTTCGTTCCCGCCACCTGGTTAAAGAGTTCGCCCGACAAATGGGTGTTGGTTCCCACACCCGACGAGCCGAAATTGAACTCGCCCGGCTTGGATTTGACCAGCGTAATAAGCTCCTGCAGATTGCCGGCGCGAACGGAAGGATGCAGCACCAGCACCGAACGTTGCCGGGCGACGCCGGTGACACCGGTGAAGTCCTTGATCGAATCGTAGGGCAGCTTCATCAGGCTGGGCGTGCTGAAAAACGACGCACCGCACCAGCCGATGGTGTAGCCGTCGGGCGCGGCGCGTGCCAGAAGCTCGGTGCCGATGACCGTATTGCCGCCGGGACGGTTGTCGACGACGACGCTTTGCCCCCAGCGTTCGGTCAGCCGCGTTGCGATCATGCGTCCCATCGGGTCGGTGCTGCCGCCGGGCGGAAAGGGGATGATGTAGCGCACCGGCTTTATCGGATAGGCTTGCTGGGCAAGTACGCCGCCGGCGGCCAGCAGCAGACCCAGCGCGGCCAGCCGGGCGATCCATGGGGAAACACGCATACTGAATTCTCCTCGTGTGTGGGTCGTTCGCGCAGATGCGCGAAGAACACCTTGAAACGGATTTGCGAACGAACAAAGGCGCCGCGCGATTATCACAAGAATTGGCGTCCTGCGCTCGCGGTGTGGCACATTGCGGAACCGCACGCAACTGGCGCGCCGTTAAGCGATGCGTTAGATTAAGGGCGGTCCACGCTTTGCCGAGACAAGATCATGATCATCGACACCCATGTGCATGTGTTCACCGACGACCGCAAGAATTATCCGCAGATCCGGGATACGCCGCGCGCAGGCAGCATTCCGACCGTGACCGAAATCGGGCAAACGGAATGGCCGCTCACCACAACAGAAATGCTGATCACGATGATGGACGAGGCGGGCGTCGACAAGGCGACGCTGGTGCAGGCGTACTTCGTCTATGAGTACGACAATACCTACACCATCGATTCGGTGCTCAAGTACCCCAAGCGCTTTTCCAGCGTGGTGGTGCTCGATCCGCTGGACCCGAAAGCACCTGATGAATTGTCACGGCTGGTGGAGCGCAAAGGGGTTACCGGCATCCGCTTTATGCGCGGCCGCCTGCCGGAAAGCTCGCTTGGCAAGCCCGAGACCTACCCGCTGTGGGCGCGCATCGAAAAGCTCCAGCTACCGCTGGCGATCAACGAACGGATCGTTGAATACGGCAAAATTCTCGGGCCGCTGGAAAAATACCCCGGCGTGCGCGTGGCGTTCGAGCACTCGTGGGGACATGCCGTCGGCGCGCCGCCGGACTACAGTGTGTTGCAGCCGCTATTCGGGCTGGCGAAGAATCCGAACGTGTATATCAAGACCGCGATCAACAACATCGCGGCCGCGCGCGACGGCGGCGGCACGCCCGAGCAGCTCTACGAAAAGCTGGTGCGCGTGTTCGGCGCCAGGCGCATCATGTGGAGTTCGAACTACCCGGCACACCCGAAGTTCGGCGGCATCAAGACGCGTCTGGAGCAGTCGAAAAAGGCGATCTCGTTTCTCGGCCAAGAGGAGCAGGAATGGATCCTCGGCAACACCGCGCTCGACTTCTATCCCTGTCTGAAAGCAAAGTGAACCCATGAAACACATCTCCCGAATTACGCTTGCCGCGACACTTGCCGCATGCGCTGTTGCCGCACCGCCGCTGCGGGCGCAGAAATTTCCCGAAAAAGGCGTGCGCATCGTGGTGCCTTTCGGCACGGGCGGCGGCTCCGACGTGTTCGCGCGCCTGCTGGCGCAGCGGTGGACGGAGACCTATGGCCAGCAGTTCGTCGTCGACAATCGTCCGGGCGCGGGTTCGACCCTCGGCACGGAATACGTCGCGCGCGCGCCGGCGGACGGCCATACGCTGTTGATGACCTCGGCGTCGTATTCCTATACGCCGGGGCTGTATCCGAAGCTGCGCTATGACCCGCTGAAGGATCTGGCGGCGGTGTCGCAGGTGGTGAGCGTGCCTTTCGTGCTGTGCGTGCTGCCGTCGCTGCCGGTGAAGGACCTTCGCGATTTTGTGCGCCTCGCGCGCGAGCGGCCGGGGCAGGTGCTCTACGCGTCGGCGGGGCCGGGCAGCGCCATGCATCTGGCGGGCGCGCTGTTTGGCGTGGCGACCCAGACAAAGCTCACGCATGTGCCGTACAAGGGCGGCGCGCAGACCGCGACTGCGGTGATGAGCGGCGAGGCCACGGTGGCGTTCAACACGCCGGAGACGGTGATGGGACTGTTGCAGGCAAAGCGGCTGCGCGCGCTGGCGGTATCGACGCGCGAGCGCGCGCCGGCATTGCCCGATGTGCCCACGGCCATCGAATCCGGATTCAAGGATTACGAGGCGGTCGGCTGGTTCGGATTGTTCGCGCCGGCAAAAACGCCGGCCGCCATCGTCGAACAGGTGAGCGGCGATGTCGCAAAAACCATGGCGCTTGCGGCCATTCGCGAGCGCGCCTTGCAGGTGGGGGCGACGCCGGTCGGCAACACGCCCGCGCAATTTGACCGTTTCGTGCGCGATGAGATTGCCAAGTGGACGCGGATTGTCCGGGATGCGGGGATCAAGCTGGAGTAGTGCGATAGGGTGAACAGCGGTAAATGACACACGACGCACAGAGCATACTTGGCACGCAAGGCATGCCGCACCAAAACCGTCATTCCGGCGCAGGCCGGAATCCAGGTTGCAACCCGCGCGTAGCGCAATATATTGCGGCGCTGCGCGCCGGAGGTTTACGCACTGGATTCCGGCCTGCGCCGGAATGACGAATGGGATGAGGTTGAATTGGCGGTCAAATCGGCGCCGTCTGTAACGGAAGACTTTTTGAGAGCGGCAGCATGAGCCAAACCATCGAAACACTCGCGCAGTTCGTCGCGCAAACGCACTGGGATGACATCCCTGCGCCGGTGCGCGAGCATGCCAGACTCGTGTTGCTTGATACCGTCGGTGTGATCCTCGCCGGTTCGGTGCGTCCCGAAGTCGCGGCGCTGCGCGGGCGCATGGCCTCCACCGCCGGCCCCGGCGCCACCGTCTACGCGCCCGGCGCGCCCACGCACGATCTGCGCAGCGCGGCATTGTTGAACGGCATCGCCGGCCGCGCAATTGAGTTGTGCGAGGGCCTGCGCCTTGCGTCCGGGCAGGCGGCGATGCAGATCCTGCCGGGGATTCTCGCCGTGGGCGAACACGCGTGTGCCAGCGGTCGCGACGTGCTCGCGGCGCTGGTGCTGGGCTACGAAGCGGCAGCACGCATCGGCATGGCATTCACGCCGCGCGCGCTGGCGCATCAGAACGGGCAGGCGATGCTGCTGGCCGCCGCTGCCGCGGGTGCGCGCATGCGCGGGCTCGATGCGGCAGGCGTGAGTCTGGCGATGCGCATTTCGGCGGTGATGATGATGACGCCCAGTTATACCAACACCGGCGCGGGCGCGACGGCGCTCAACGTCGCCGGCGGCATGGCGGGTTTTGCCGGGGCGTTTGCGCCCGATCTGGCGCTGGCGGGCTTCGAGGCGCAGCCCGATGCCATCGAGGAGGCGCTGGGCAAAATGGTCGGCGACGGATTCAACACCGAGCATCTGCTGGATGAACTCGGCACGCGCTGGGAAATCACGCGCAATTATTTCCGCCTGCACGCCTGCTGCAATCCGATCCACCCGGCGTTGGATGCACTGCGTGCCGCACTCGACGCATTGAAGCCGCGCGCCGACGAGATCGAGCGCATCGAATTCGCGACCTACCGTTTTGCCTCGGTAATGGCCAATCCGGCGCCGTCGAATTACTTCGCCTCCAAGTACTCGCTGCCGCACGCGGCGGCAGTGATGGTGGTGCGCGGCGACACGCGCCACCGCGCCATCGACGACAGCGCGCTCGCGGATCCGGCGATCACCGCAGTGCGCGCGCGCGTGCGCATGGCGGAAGATGCGGCGATGAGTGCACAGGTGCCGCGCCTTAAACCCGCGCGTGTGACGCTGACGCTCAAGGACGGCCGCACGATGACGCGCGCGGTTGACAGCCACGCCGGCGACTTCAACAATCCCTACGACGAAGCGCTGCTGCGCGAAAAATTCCGCGATCTCGCGGGTGATGTGCTGACGCCAAAGGGTGTTGCCGAAGCAGAGCGCGCGATTGATCGCTGCGAGCACTGGACGAGCGTGGGAGAATTCGCAGGGCTGCTGAAGCAATCCTTAAAAACCATTTAAAATCAAATACTTATGACATACGATCTGGTGATACGCAGTGACCGCGTGGTGACGCCGTCGGGTGTTGCCGCATGCGATGTGGCGATACGCGGCGAGACCATTGCGGCTGTCGCGGCGGTCGGCAGCTTCGGCGCCGACAGCACCAAACGTCTGATCGACGCCAGCGGCAAGATTGTGATGCCCGGCGGCATCGATCCGCATGTGCATCTGAAATGGTATTCGCCGCATCCCGACGGCAGCGTCACTTTCACCGATCCGCCGTCGGTGGTGGGCCGCGCCGCGCTGTATGGCGGCACCACCACCATGATCGACTTCGTGCGCTGGACCCACGGCAAGACCATCCGCCAGGCGATCGAGGATCGCCACAAGGACTGGACCGGGCAGTGCCAGTGTGACTACAGCTTTCACGTGATGGTGGAGGGCGCGCTGCCGCCGGAAATCTTTGGCCAGCTTGCCGAGGTGCTGCGCGATGGCTATCCGACGGTGAAAATGTTCACCACCGACATCACGCCCAGCCGCCGCGGGCGCATGGTCGATTTCGGCGACATCTGGGAAGTGTTCAAGGTGGTGGCCGATGCGCACGGCCTGTGCGTGATCCACGGCGAAGACAACGACATCGTGATGCACATGTACGACAAGCTGATTCGCGAGGGCCGAACCGGCTTCGAGAACATGGCCGAGGTGCACAACGCCATGTCCGAGGACTTGTCGTTCCGCCGCGTGCTGGGACTGGCGAAAAACGTGCCGGGCATTGCGCTGTACTTCATGCATGTGAGCGCCGCGTTCGGCGTGGAGGCGATCCGCGAGGCGCGCGCCAAAGGCCTGCCGGTGTACGGCGAGACGCTGCATCAATACCTGATGTACACCTCGGGCGACTACAAGCGTCCCAATGGCCAGATGTATCACACCTATCCGTCGATCAAGTCGCAGGCCGATCAGGATGCGCTGTGGCGCGGCATGGTGGATCACAGCATACACACGGTGGCCACTGATGAAGTGTGCTGTTCGTTGAAGGACAAGACCATGGGCAAGCGCATCGACGATACCACCGGCGGCAACGTCGGCGTGGAGCCGCGCGTGTCGCTGATGTATTCCGAGATGGTGGGGCGCCGTGGTTATTCGCTGGAAAAATTCGTCGACCTGGTATCGACCAATGCCGCGAAAATCATGGGCCTGTATCCGCGCAAGGGCGCCATCGCCGTCGGTTCCGATGCCGACATCGTGGTGCTCGATCCGTCGCGGCAGTTTATTTTGACCAAGGACATGCTGCACGAGCAGGATTATTCGCCATGGGAAGGCCATGAAATGCTGGCTTGGCCGTCGACCACCGTGCTGCGTGGCAAAGTCGTCGTCGATGGCGGGCAGTATCTGGGTGACCTCAAGGACGGCAAGTTCCTGCCGCGCAAAATTGCCGAAGCCATCCGCGGCGGCGCGATGCTGTGAGTGCCGCCGGCGGCGATCGGCTGCGCGCGTTTCTGGCAGAGAGCCTTGCGCTGTGGCAGGTGGGCGGTAAGGTGCTCGCGGGGGTTGCGCCGGTGCTGATTGAAATACGTGCTGACGACGGTGCCCGGGTGTGGATTGAACGCGCAGGCGATGACACGCCGTTTAAATGGTTCGTGCGCTGGCGCCGCGCCGGTGACGCGCCCGGCGGCGTGCGCGAACTGCGGCCGCGCGCCTGCGGCTCGCTGGTGGGCATGCTGGCGGCGGCGCGCGAGGGGCTGGGGGTGGAGCGGGGAAGCGCGGTGCGGGTGGTGGCGGCGCTGGAATGACGGTTCGGGATTGACGCCATGCGAGCCTGTCGCAATTTTCGCTGCGAATGTGTGACGCATGGAACATCCTGATGAACCCCGCCGTCATCCTGTAATCCCACGTTAAACAGCAGCGCATGGCATTGATCCCCGTCTCCATCATCACCGGCTTCCTCGGCAGCGGCAAAACCACGCTGCTCGCGCGCCTGATGCGTGATCCGGCGATGGGGCGCACCGCGGTCATCATCAACGAGTTCGGTGAAATTGCGCTCGACCACGACCTGATCGAGACCAGCGAAGAGAGCTTTGTGCAGCTCTCCAACGGCTGCCTGTGCTGCAATGTGCGCAGCGATCTCACGCTCACCTTGAGCGACCTCGCGGCACGTCGCGCGCAGGGCACGATCCCACCGTTCGAGCGCGTGGTGATCGAGACCAGCGGCCTCGCCGACCCCGCGCCCATCCTGCACGCGCTGATGACTGACCGCGACCTGAATGGCGTCTACGCGCTCGACGGCGTGATCACCACGGTGGATGCCCTGCTCGGCATCACCACACTCGACCACCATGAAGAATCACGGCGGCAGGCGGCGGTGGCCGACCGTATCGTCATCACCAAGACCGATGCCGATGGCGCCAACGCAGACGCCGTCCGCCAACGCCTCGCGCAGTTGAACCCCGGTGCGGCGGTGACCGATGCCGGCACAACCATCACGCCATCGCTGTTGTTCGGCCACGGCTGGTACGAGGCCGGCGGAAAACATCCCGATGTCGGCGCGTGGCTCGCGCACGACGCAGCCGCGCACGCGCACCATGCGCACACCGACGACATCGCGAGTTTCAGCATCGTGCGCGATGCACCGCTGCACGCGGTGACGCTGGCGTTGCTGCTGTCCGCGCTGGCGGAAAACCACGGCGCCGATCTGCTGCGCATGAAGGGCATCGTCAACGTGCACGAAGACCCGCAGCGCCCCGCCGTCATTCACGGCGTGCAGCACGTGTATCACGCGCCGGTGTGGCTGCCGCGCTGGCCGTCGGATGACCGGCGTACGCGCATGGTGTTTATCGGGCGCAACTTGCGTGAGGCGTGGGTGCGCGAGTTGATTGAGTTGCTGGATGCGGAAGTTGCCGCGGAAAGTTCGCGGGTTCCGGCTGCGTGAGCTTTTCGCCCGCCGGATGGCCGCCGCAGCGGGCGCAGAGGCGCCGTGTCAGGTTTCCCGGGGATAACGTAAGTATATGTTTTTATTGATATTGTGAGATATCCCCTTGTGCCCTGCGATCCTCGTGCCAGGCATGCTCCCGGCGGTACGGTCATGGCGGTCTGTCTGGACGGGGCATGGCGGTGCAAGTGCGTGCTAGAGTTTGGGCGCGCGGCGGAATCGAGTCTGTTTACCGTGCTTGGCGTGGTCGATCAAAGAAAGGAGTCGCCCCATGGTTGATCTGGCTCTGCTGGAGAAACGGCTGCAATCGGACGATGCGTATCGCAAAACCTTCATCAAAGACCCGGTGGCTCAGCTCAACAAACTGGGATTGACACTGTCGGACGAACAGGCGCAGTTCCTGCGCGATTCGATCGCGGGCCGCGTCAAGACCACGCCTGCCCGCCCGCGCACAGGCATTATTGCCGTGCTCATCGGGTTGTAGCCGCGACTCGCGCGCGGCGCTCGAAGTCTTCAAGCAATGCCGGCTCGGCAGTGGCCAGGCCCACATGCCAGTCATCCAGTTCAACGGCAAGCTGGTGTTCCCGCGCCCAGCGGTGTTGTTCACCGGTCTTGCGCATTGGCCGCGAAAACAAGACGGCAGCAGCGGTTGACGCGTCGAGCAGACAGGTCGTGGCGCACCCCGCCAAACCCCGTGTATCGATCATGAGATAGCCATCGTCCCCGGTCGGAATTACAGCGAGAAGCGGCCGCGATGCGTCGTCCCACGTTTGCCGCCAGCCGGCCACTGCGCCTCGCAAACGCTCGATCAAGTCCGGGTTGCTGCGGGATTCGGAATCGAATTCGCCGTCAAAGTGATAGGCGATATTCATCGCGTCGGCCGACGCGGGCAGTATGTCGCGGTAGCTGCTTGCCGGCCGCAATGCCCGGATGCCGAACTGTGCGGGCGCATGGTGGTAGGGGCTGAAGCGGTCGAGGGTCACGCAGAACACGCCCTGCGGCGGCTCCAGGTGGCGCAGCAGCGGCAACAGCGCGAGTTGCGCCGCGTAGTCGGCGGCTTGGTCGCCGGGCAAACCGTAAAGCAGATTCCAGCGCAACTCCAGACCGCACGCGCGCGCATGGCGCAGCAAGGCCAGATTCTGGCGCGCCGTGGTTCCCTTGCGCATGGATTCAAGCAGCCGCGTCGAAAGCGCCTCGATGCCCGGCTGCGCCACATGGACACCGGCCTGCACCAGCGTGCGCACCTGCGCCAGCGTGAGATTGGCTTTGATTTCGTAGAACAGGGAAATGCCCGGCAAGGCCTGCGGCAGTTGCGGCAGCAGGGTGCGCAGATACTCGTGCGGCATGATGTTGTCGGTCAGGCAAACCGGCAGCGATCCATGGCGCTGCCGCATGGTCTGCAGATCAGCGATCACCCGCGGCGCCGATTTGCGGCGCATCGACATGGCTTGCGCGTTCAGGCCGCAGAACGTGCAGTGGCGCTTCTCACCCCACCAGCAGCCGCGGCTGGTTTCGTACACCAGCCAATGGCCGTATGGCTTTGCAGCATCGGGCGAAGCGGCGCTCGCCTGCCGGAAAAACGCTGTGTAGTCGGGTACAGGCAGCCCGTCGAGATCGGCGCATGGCTGACCGCAGATTATGCGCGCCCCGGGCAACTGCCCCCTCTGAAATCCCCGCAGAAACGCGACAAAGGTGCGCTCGCTTTCACCACTGAAAACATGATCTGCCGCGATCTTCAGCGTCATCACGCCCCCGGCCATCGGCCCATCGCAGTTGGCGCCGCCGAGCAGGGTGATGGTGGCCGGCGTGATGCGTTTGACCGCGTGCAACAGGGCCGCGCTGGCTGCGGTCTGTTCAAATGTGCTCGAACACCCCACCACGCGATACCCTGCATCGCAGATACGCCGGGCCACGGTATATGCCCAGTCCTCCGCCATCCGCTCGATTGCGTCCAACTGGCCGCGACATAACCCGCCCGCGGCGCAGACCGCGTTTAACTCGCCGGCAATCGATTCGTGATCACGCCCCAGCGGGGGCGCTGCATACGCGGCACGCGCGAAGATTCTTTCTCCGATCAGTGCGCACCCCGGCGCGTAGGCGATGGCCTCGTACGCCCGTTCGCCGATGACTTGTGCAAACGCAAGGTTCGCGTAGTACACATCCACCGCGATGCCCGCCTGCATTGCGCAGGCCTGCAGCAAATGCACGCCAAGCGAAGGCCGGTCTATGCCGCCGAAAGGCGGGACCACCAGCAGCACGTCGGCGTTTCCCGTGACACGACGCAGATCGGGTTCACGGGTCATTGCGCGAAAAATCCGGTGTCACTGACGGTGCAACCAGCCAGCCGCCCTCGCCCAACGGTACGCCTGCGCCATGCGGCGTCGAACCTGCGCGCCCGGAATCGCGTGTGCCAGGCGCCCGTCTATAACCACTCCGGCGGGGTCACCCAAAACTTGATCTCCCAGGGGATTTCCTTGGTCAGGATATCGCGCGACAGCCGCAAACGAAAATCCACCTTGCCGTCGCTGGTGTCAGGGGTGTAGTCCCAGTCGAAATCGAGCTTGCGCGCCACCGTGCTTCCTGGGGCGATCTTGAAATTCATGAACTGGGCCCAGATCACGATAGCCGTTTCAGCCGCACGCACATGCAAAGGATTGTCGCCTTTGCCTTTGTGCGTCACGGTGAAATGCAGCGTGGCCGGTCCAGCCGCGGAAAATTTTACGTAGTGTTCGGTTTTCGCGCCTTTAAGCGTTCCACTCACGATTTTTGCCATCGTTACGCGCTCCTTTATGTAGATCATCCAGCATCAATTGGAAATCGCTTTCCGGCAATTCTGCGAAAAAGACGTGAAATTATTTCGACGCGTGCGCTGCGCGCTCCGGCTGCCTTCAGTTATTCAAGTCTCAAAGCTCAAGTGCACTGCTTCCAAAAAGGGGACGTAGGCAGCCCCATGCCCGCGTAGCTGTTCCAGAAGGCGATGATGCGCTTACTCAGGTCAATATCGCGGCACACCAGACCGCGGCCGGAACCGTCCGTGCCGGTCAGCGGCCAGCAATGCGCCCCGTTGAGTATGGTAATGAAGCAAACAGCCTTGCTGGACGAATCCGCCGAATCGGGCATGTAGAGTTGCTCGATCGCGGTCGGATTGATCGGCGCCGCGTCTGCCGAAGGGCATGAGTAAACTGTGGGGGCACCGGCAGCCAAGGCGTGGTTGCGCTCAACCCAGCGTGCCACCACGTCCGGCGGCAGGAGTTGCTGTTCACCGTTTACCACGGTAGACCAGTTGTCATCGGCCGTGCCGTGCGTGTAGATCAATGGTTTAGGCGTCCTGCGCGCGTTGGCATCGCCCAGACGAAGCTTGGCCCGTTGGGTGCCATGACTGGAAACCGGGGCGAATCCCTGGAAACGGTTGACGAAGTCGTCGAGCATGGCGAGCTGCCAGGTCATTCCCGCGCCATTGGAAAAGCCGCTGGCATAGACGCGGTTCATATCAACGTGGCCCGTGCTCGCCAGCCAGTCGAGAAGCGCATCGACGAAAGCCAGATCAGTTGTCGGCACGCGGGTGTCGCCTTGCCCGGCGTCCAGCCAGTGTGTCCTGTTGTTTGCCGGATCTACAAGGCCTTGCGGACAGATAACGACAATGTCGTGAAGGGCAATCACCGATGTCCAGTGTTCGGCCATCTCGCTGGCCATCTGGGCCGCACCGTGGAAGGCGATTACTGCCGGCATCGGCGTGTTTTGTCCCGACGGCCGAACAGGACGATGGATCAGAAACTGACGCGTGCGTTTCGAATGCCCGTCTGTCACCACGATGCTCCGGTCCGAGAAGAGCGGCGCGGGCTGAGGTATGGGGTTGCTGGTATCCAGTGTCATATGGACGGTCGGTGCCGGATCAACTGATCGGGTAGGGCGTGGCCGGATACCACGCGGTGATTGTGGCAGCGGCAGTCGTCGAAGCGCCACGATATATTTGATGGCGGCGAAATTCCGAAAAACATCAGGTTGCCTTTTTCATTCGGTTGTCGCACGACAGTCTCCCTCAAGCGTGGGTCCGGCTCGTGGTGAACGGCGAATTGCTGCGCAAGTTAGGGTAATGCTAAACTGAAGGTCGGAACATGCTTCAGGAGCCGGAATTCATGCCCGTTCGTTCGGTAAAATGGGTCCGAAAAAGTTTTCCGAAGATGGGGTTGAAATGGCCGGCGATTTTTTCAATAGTCTGCTGGGCGTACACGCCAGGCTGACCTATGCCGGCGGCGTTTGCGGGCGTTGGGGAATTGACCACAACTCCAAGACGGCGATCTGGATTCACCTTGTCACTAAGGGCAGCGTGTGGGTTCATTCAGCCGCTTGGCCGTCCCCGATGCAACTCGACGAAGGCGATCTGGTCGCTTTTCTGCCGCACGCAGCGTTGCACTATTTTTCCTACAGTCCGCACGAACTGGTGTTTGGCGCCGAAGACGCGAAAAAGACCAGTTGGGAAGAAGGTGGCGCTGCATTCGTTTGCGCCATCATCGATCTGGGTCTACCCAAGGCAGGCTTTTGGCGCGCGTTGCCGGCCGAGATCGTCGTTCGCAAAAGCGAGGCTGAAGGTAATCTGGCGGAGTTGACGCGGCTCATCATTTCTGAAGTGCGCCAATACCGATTTGGCAGCTTCTTGATCGTCGAGCGGCTTTGCGACAACATTTTCGTTTTAATGGTGCGCCATTGCATCGAGCACGGCCTGGTGCAGCAAGGGGTTTTCAGCGCAATGAACGATAGTCGGTTGCAAACGGCGCTGAGTCTGATTCATCAAGAACCATGGCACCCATGGACCGTGGTCGAGCTTGGCGCACGTGCAGGACTGTCCAAGACGGTACTCACCGTTAAATTTGCCCAATTGATGGGCCGCCCGCCCAAGGAATATCTAATATATTGGCGCATGCGAATCGCAGCCAACTGGCTGAAGGAATCCAAGCTCGCGGTTGAGATCATCGCGGAAAAATGTGGCTATAACTCGGTGTCTGCCTTTAGTCGCACATTCAAACGGTGCTTTGGCGTGGCGCCCGGCGTTTATCGGCGGCGCGAGCCATCGATGCCGCCGTTGATCGGTAGGCCGCAGATCCGACTCGTCGAGGCCCGAGAGGGGCATACCATGGTCCGGGAACGTCGTCGCGTGGATCGTCGGGGTTATGGGTAGGGTGAAAAGGTCGTTCAGCCACTGCGGGTAGGGTACGGCTACGGTCGAAAGTGCAAATTGGCCGTCCTAGCCAGCCGCCGCGCCTGAGACCGCCCACACATTGCGGCCTTTGAAGGATCAAAACGACTATAAAGGTCGAGTAGCGCGTTGGGGCGGGTTTTGTGGTTGAAGCTGCCTCGAAACTGACTGCCGTGCGGCGGCTTAGATGGGTCGCAGATGGCCAGCATCGGCGACCACGATAGTCGGCTTACCCGCCGCTAAAATGGGTTTTTTGGGATCGCGGACGGCCCACGGGCCGAATGTTTTCCTATTGCGTGCGCAACACCCGCCCCGGAAACGCCCCGGTATGCCGCCCGTCACGATACAGCTCCACGCCATTCACCACCACATGCGAGATGCCATTCGCCCTGGCCACCATGCGTGCGCCGCCGGCGGGCAGGTCGCGCACGAGGCTGGCGCGTTCGGGTGAGCCGATGGTGTCGGCATCGAACACGACGACATCCGCCGCAGCGCCCGGGGTCAGGCGGCCGCGATCCTTGAAGCCGAAATAATCGGCGGGGTGCAGCGTCACGCGTTGTATCGCGGCCTCCAGGGTCAGCGCCTGTTTCTCGCGCACCCAGTGGCCGAGCAGGTAGGTGGTGTAGCCCGCTTCGGCGAACATGTCGACGTGGGCACCGGCATCGGACAGGCCGATCAGGGTGCGGTTGTCGTTGAGCACTTCGGCGATACGCGTGCGGTCGGTGTTGGCGCGCGGCACCACGCATTTCATTTCGAGTTTGTCTTCCACCGCGAGGTCGAAGAACACCGTGTCGGGGTCCTGGTTGAGCTTTTGCGCGATGTCGCCGATGGTGGCGCCTTCGAACGGCTTCAACTTGGGATTGGATACCTTGAACACGGTGATGCCTGCGGAACGCCACTTGCGGCCCTGCTTCAGTTCTTCCTTGAACGCCGCGCGGAACGCCGGGTCGGCATAGGTTTTCAGTTGTTGCTCGACGGGGGCATTGAACAGGGCTTTGGCGCTTTTCATTTCGCCCAACTGGAACGGGCGCGCGAGGTTCATGTCGGATACCAGCGGCCGCGTGAGGATTTGCGGCAGGCCGCCGCGCGCGATCAGCGGCGCCGCCTTTTCCAGCACTTCCTGCACGTTGTTCGGGCGCTCCGCGATGTTATGCAGCGACAGCCACGTCACCGGGCGGTTGCTGTGGGTGAGCATGAAATCGAGCAGGTCGTATTCGTCGTCCTGCAGGCGGCCGAATTGCTTGGTGAGCGCCATTTCGATCACGCCGCGTCCGGCGCGTTTCAACACGCCGCAGTACGAGGCCAGTTCGTCGCGGCTCGCCACGCGCGCGGCGAACGGTTTGCCGCCGTGGCCGATGTGCGACAGCATCGCCGTGGTGCTGAAGCCCACCGCGCCAGCCGCCACTGCTTCGGCGATCAGTTGCGTGATGGCCTGCGTTTCGTCGGCGTTGGCGGCGCGCTCGGTGGCTTCGGTGCCCATGACATAGGTGCGGAACGGCGCCAGCGGGGCGAGGAATGCGCGGTTGATGCCGCCGCCTTTTTTTTCGGCCGCGGCGATGAATTGTGGAAAGGTTTCGAATTCCCAGTGGATGCCGGCGGCGAGTACTTCCTTTTCCATGCCTTCGACGTTGACCAGATCGCCGATCAGCAGGTCGCGTGCTTCGGGTTTGCAGGGCGCGATGCCCACGCCGCAATTGCCCATCACCACGGTGGTCACGCCGTGCTCGGCGGAGCTCGACAGCAGGCGGTCCCACGTAATCTGCGCGTCGTAATGGGTGTGCGGGTCGACAAAGCCGGGGCACACGATCCGGCCTTCGGCGTCGATCACTTGCGCGGCGCTGTCGTTGATTTTGCCGATTTCAGCGATGCGGCCGTCCTTGATGGCCACATCCGCGTGACGCCGCGGCGCGCCGGTGCCGTCCACCACGGTTCCGTTTTTGATCAGCAGGTCGTAGGGCATGGCAGTTCCTTTCGCGAAAAAGCACAGGCACGGGATGACGGAAAAAAAAGGCCGGCCCTGTTACGTGGCCGGCCCATGTTCTCAAACAAACACTAAATCTTCTTCAACTCCGCCAGCAGTTCATCGCTCAGCGGAATGGTGCCCGGCTCGTACACTTTGGCGTAACGCACCACGCCTTTTTCATCGAGCACGTAGGCGGCACGTTTGTCGAAACCTTTTTCTTCGTTGAAAATGCCGTAGGCTTTGCCCACTGCGGCATGCGGCCAGTAGTCCGACACCAGCGGAAAGGGTATGCCACCCAGTTGTTCGGCCCAGGCCTTGAGGCTGGGGACGGTGTCTGCGCTGATCTGGACGATTTCAACGTTCAATGCTTTGAATGCTTCGTAGTTCTCACGGAACCCTTTGACTTGATTCGTTCAGCCACCGGTAAACGCGAAGGGCATAAACGCGACCACGGTCTTGCGACCTTTAAAGCCGGACAGCGACACCGAGGCTCCGGTGTGTGCCGCCAGCGTGAAATCCGGCGCGGCTGCGCCTACTTGCACGGACATGGCAAAACTCCTTGTGATGGGTTGGCAGGAACCGAGAGACTACCTTTGACGCCCGCCTGCGGCAAGACGCAGCGCGCATTTTGTTCTATCCGACTCGCGAGTGGGGGCATTGCGGGCCGGACAGGCTACACTGGCGGGACTTCGAAAAACCTTTGTGCAAAGGAGGGCAAATACATGCATGAGAAGCAAAAACGGATTGTTTCTAGCCTCGCGGTTGTCATCGGGACACTGTGGATCACAGCGGCGGCGTTGGCGCAAGCGCCGCAAAAATATCCGGTAAAACCGGTGCGCATGCTGTCCGGCGCCTTTGGCAGCCCCAGCGACATTTTGTCGCGCACACTCGGCCCCAGGCTGGCCGAGATGTGGGGCCAGCCGGTGGTAATCGAGAATCGCCCCGGCGCCGCGGGCACCATCGCCGCGACGCTGCTGGCGCAGGCCACGCCCGACGGATACACGCTGCTGCTGATCTCCGCGCAGTTCACCATTGGGGCGGCAATGCACAGCAAGCTGCCGTACGATCCGCTCAAGGATTTTGCCGGTGTCACGCAAATCGGCTTTTCCACCAGCGTGCTGCCGGTGCATCCGGCGCTGGGGCCCAAAACGCTGAAGGACTTCATTGCCTACGCGCGGGCGCGGCCCGGCAAGATACTGTTCAGCTCGGGCGGCGGCGGCAGCAGCACACATTTGAGCGCGGAGCGTTTCAACGCCGCGGCCGGCATCAAGGCCGTGCATGTGGGATTCAAGGGCACGCCGGACGCCTTGCTGGAAGTCGCGGGCGAGCGCGTGCAGTACTGCATCGTCGGTCTGGGCTCGGCGTTGCCGCTGATCAAGAATGGCCGTCTGTTGCCGCTCGCGGTGAGTACGCAGCAGCGCTCACCCTTGTTGCCCGACGTGCCGTCGATTACCGAGGTGGTGCCGGGCTTCGGCCGCGACGGTTCGCATTCGCTGCTGGCGCCCGCCCGTACGCCGATGGCGATCCGCAATCAGATCAGCCGCGATGTGGCACGCGTGTTTGAGATGCCCGAGGTCAAGGCGAAGCTGGCGGCTCAGGCTTATCAGTCCGAGCCCACCACGCCGCTGGAGCACGACAAGATTCTGCGCCAGCAGATTCGTGACTTTGGCGAAATCGTACAGCGGCTGGGGCTGAAGGCAAAGTAGGTTTGCCCGCTGCAGTTCAGTGCTTTTGCCGTGCGTGGTGCTGGCGCAGCAGGTCTTTGCCGTAGTCGTTGCCGTTGGGCGTGCGCACGATCGTGTGGATGTGCTGGCGCGTCGGCACGTCCGAGCGCGCGAGCGCAATTGGGCGCTGGTGATCAAATTCGATCAGGATCACCGGGCTGTGGATGCGGTAGTAGAACGCCCCATCGGGCTCGGTACTGCCGATCCAGCCGAAGCGGGTCTCGGCCAGATGCTTGCGCACCTCGGACATTTTCACCCGCGCGTGGCCGTCGTCCATGTTGTTCACGTATTCGCCGATCACGCCCAATAAATGATCCTGCTGCGCCGGGTTGAGTTCGCCGGCGCGAATGCCGGCGAACTCCAGTACCACGTTGTCCTTGTACGCGGCGGTCAACAGATCCTCGCGCGACTTGCGCGCGCCGATGCGCGCCTTGTTCTGTTGCGCGGCATCCAGCGACTGCATCAGCGCGAGGCCCTTGTCCTGTTCGGCCTGCAGCACCGCGGTGCCGTTGAATTTTCCACCGTCGGCCTTCACCGGTTCCGATCCCATGAATACCGGCGTCATCACCACCTGATCACCCAGCACAGCGTAATTGATGATCGCGTGGTGGCCGTCAAGCTGCCAGCCCCAAGGCTGGGTTGCGGAAGGCTCACCCATCATGGTGATCCAGTAGAACCATTCGCTGTATTCGTCGTAGTTGCCGGTCAACTCGGCGAGCGTGCCGTTGAGGTTCATCACGTCGCGGGTCTGCTTCAGGCCCTTGGCACTGAGGCTCGCGCGCATCAGATCAATGGCCAGCCGGCGCTGGGCATCGTTCATCTCGAAAAAGCCCATGCCCTGGCGTACTGCAAAGTGACGGTTGTCCCAGGTACGCCATTCGTCGTCGCCGACGGGAAACAAGGTCTTCTTGCGCTGCGCCGCGTTGAGGCTCGCGAGAAAGGCCTCTGCAGCCTTGCGCACTGGCTCGGTAGTCACGCCAGTCTGCGCCAGGGCAAACAGGCCGGGCACGACCTTGCCGTCGCTGGTGATGCCGCGAAAGGGTTCCGCACGCGCTTTGGCGCTTTCGTCGCGCAATTTCAGCGGTGCGCGAAACACGTCCGGGGCCGCGACGGCGATGGCCGTCAGCAGCAGCATGGCGCCAATGGCATGGGACACGCGAGGTTTGATCATGATGACCTTTCCGGATACACGGCGCTGTTAATTGCTTGCCGACATGCCCGACGCTTTGACGATCTGCGCTGCCTTTTTCATCTCGGCCATCACAAACGCGCCGAACTGTTCGGGGGTGCTGGCGACCACCGTCGCGCCTTCATGCGCCAGGCGCTTTTCAATATCAGGTGAGCGCAGGATGCGCGCCATTTCCGCCTGCAGCTTGTTGATGGATGCGCGCGGTGTGCCGCCGCGCACCAGCAGCCCGTACCAGTGGGTCAGTTCGTAGCCCGGCACGCCCGCTTCGGCGATGGTGGGCACGCCGGGCAGGGCGGTGCTGCGCGCGGCGCTGGTGAGGCCGAGTGCGCGCACCTGCCCGGAACGGATATACGGCACCACCTGCAGCGCGTTCATGAAATAGAGTTCGATCTGTCCGGCGATCAGATCCACCGCTGCCGGACCCGCGCCCTTGTAGGGAATATGGGTCATCTGTACGCCGGTCATCACCTTGAACAACTCCGCCGCCAGGTGCGGCGGCGAGCCGTTGCCCGAGGTGCCGAAGTTCACCGTGCCGGGGTGCGCTTTGAGAAACGCGACAAACGCCTTGACCGAGCGCGGCGGAAACGATGGATGTACCGACAGCACCAGCGGGCTCCACGCGAGTTGCGTCACGGGCGCGAGATCCTTGAGCGTGTCGTACGGCAGATTCTTGCGAATGGCGGGATTCACCGCCAGCCCGCCCGGCACAATCAGCATGGTGTGGCCATCGGGCGCGGCGCGCGCAACCAGCGCAGTGCCGATCACGCCATTGGCGCCGGCACGATTGTCCACCACCACCGCCTGGCCCCAGGCTTCATTCAGCTTCTGCGCGAGCGCGCGGCCAAGAATGTCGGTGCCGCCGCCCGGCGGGAACGGTACGACCATTGTCATCGGGCCGCTGGGATAATTCTGCGCACCCGCGGCGGTGGCGATCAACAGCGGCGCGGCGCACACCTGTTGCAGTCGCAATGCGCGTGCACGCAAGTGCAGGAATCTTAAAAAATTCAATAAAATCATATAGTTATTGTTGCGGTGATGGATTTGGATTGGCATGGACTAATCCCGTGCCTCGACCTTGGTTCTGGATTCCGAAAACACCCAGGAAATGCCGATGCCCGCGGTAAAGCCGGTTTTGGACTTGGCGAGCGGGCTGTCGTCAAAGGCGGCGCCGTGCATGCTGTCATATTTGATAAAGCTGCCCACCCAGTACGAGGAAAAGCGCTTGGACAGCGCCGTCACGAACTGCGTGCCGCCGTAACCGCCGCGACCGCGGTAAGCGGGCCGTTCAGTCGTGGCGTAGGCGCTGTCCACGCCGTAAATGAACTGATGATAACGCCGGTCCGCAAAGATCGGTCCCACGGCCAGTCCGAGATTCAGCCCATGGTAGCCGAGAAAATCGCGGTTATCGAGGTTCAGTTGCGGATGAAACACCAGCCCCTGATAGTTGACGTGATGGAAATCCGATGCAACGACGGCACGCACGGGCAGGCGCAGTTCGAGCGTATGGCGCTTGTTGGCGGAATTGAGCAGAAAAAGATTGAGCGAGGGCCCGATTTCCAGCGACGGATCGAGGTCAGGCATGCCGCGCCGCGCCGCGTTCCTGTCGCTTTTGACGGGCACCGAGCCGCTGATACTGACGTCGAGTTCAGCGCGGTCGCTTTTGAAAAACAGTCCGCGCACGCGTTGCCGGTCGGCTTTCAGGAATTCGCCGCGATACACGAAATACGGCAGCGGCAACACATAATTGGTGCGCTCGTTGGACCCGCGATAATCGGGAAAGCTGATTGCCGCCGCACCCATACCCAGTTCCCACAGCGGCCGCTGCTCGGCGCGCGCCGACAGCGGGATCGCCCCCGCGAGCAAGCAGAATATCGCGCATAGTTCCGGAAATCGTTTCATGCCTGACCTTGTTGTTGTGGTGGTGGATCGGGTTCGGCCTTCACGGCCTGGTATTCGGAGAAAATGCCCAGTTCCAGATGGCGGCGCACGCGCTGGAATCCCGCCGCGCCCAGTGCTGCCAGCACCTGTTCGGGCGCCACGCAGGCTTCGATGCTGTCCCAGTGATAGCGCCACAGGATCGTGGTTTCTTTCCGCCTGGACATGGCACGGGTGAGCAGCGGGATCACGCCGCGCAGATAAGCCCTGAGCAACCCAAGGCCGAGCCGGTTCCGCGGCGGCGTAATTTCCAGTATGCACAGGCGGCCGCCCGGCTTCAGCACCCGCGCAAACTCGGCGAATGCGACGCCCAGATCGCTGACGTGGCGCAACGCGTATCCCATGCTCAGAAAGTCGAAGTGGTTGTCCGGAAAGGGCAGTTGCTCGGCGCGGCCTTCCACCAGCTTCAGTGCGCGCGGCAATTTGCCGGCGGCCATCATGCCGGGGCTGGGGTCCACGCCGGTAACCCGCGACGGGTCGCCGGTCAGAATGCAGGCTTGCGCGGCAACCAGGCCGGTGCCCACGGCGACGTCCAGAACTGTCATGCCCGGCTGCAAGCCGCCGCGCTGCAGTGCCTGGCGCCGGTAGCGGGAGCCGGAACCCAACGCCAGCATCTTTTCAAAGCGCTCGTAGTCCGCCGCGGTATCGTCGAACATGCGCCGCAAGTACGTCTGCCGATCCTGTTCGGATGCGTAATAGCCGGTCAGCGGCAGGTGCGGCGCGCCTGCAGCGCGCACCGCACGCATCTCCCCGGCGGGAGCAGAGGGTTCATGATCTTGCGTCATCACACGAGCCCGCCGTTGATGGAAATGATCTGGCCGGTGATATAGGCCGCCTGCGCGGATGCCAGAAACGCGATCAGGTCGGCTACTTCCGCCGGCGTGCCGGCACGTTTCATCGGCACCATGCGCGCGATCGTTGCGGCGTCGAAGGTGGCCGCGCTCATGGCGGTGTCGATAATGCCGGGTGCCACGGCGTTCACCGTGATGCCGCGGCTGGCGACTTCACGCGCCAGTGATTTGGTGGCCGCGTTGAGCGCGCCCTTGGCGGCAGCGTAGTTCACCTGCCCCGCGTTGCCGGTGAGCGCGGCGATGGACGAGACGTTGACAATGCGGCCCCAGCGGCTGCGAATCATCGGCATCATCAACGGTTGCGTGACATTGAAAAATCCGTCAAGCGATACGTCGATCACGCGGTGCCATTGCGCCGCGCGCATGCCGGGGAATACCGCGTCGTCGTGAATGCCCGCGTTGTTGACCAGGACCTGGATCGGCTGCGCGTCGAGCAGCGGCGCCAATGCCGCGGCCACCGCGGCGCTGTCGGTCACGTCAAACGCCAGCGCCGCTGCACTGCCGCCGCCTGCGCAAATGGACGTTGCCAGCGCCTGTGCCGCCGCCAGTCCGCGGTGGGCATGGATGTGGACGTGATAACCGTCGGCCGCCAGACGGCGGCAGATCGCCGCGCCGATGCCGCCGCTGCCGCCAGTGACCAGTGCATGTTTCAAGCGGCGTCTCCCGCGGCAAGTTTGTCCGCGTCCAGCACCACCGCGGCACGTCCTGTCAGCAGCAGTTGCCCCGCCGCGCCGACACTGAAGTTATAGAGGATCTGATTGCCGCCACGCGTGACACACTCGGCTTCGATCATCAGATCGGCGGCGACGTCGTCCAGCCGCGCGACAAGCAAGCGCGTGCCGCGCACGCTGATCAGGTAGCCTGCGCGCGCGGGCGCGCCGGCGGGTGCCAGCACGGCGCCGTGCACCGCCATTGCCTGCGCGGCGTATTCGATACCGCACACGGCGCCCAGCCGGCCGTGGGCACGCAGGGGATTGTCGGCTTCACGGTGGCTGCGCGCACGGCACTGAATGCGTTGCGCATCCCACGCCAGCACACGATCCAGCAGGCACATGCGTCCCTGGTGCGGAATGTGGCGCGCAATCCATGCATGGTCCAGCGCTGTTGGCGCGGGGGTCAGCATGCGGCGACGGTCACCGCGAGACGCGTGTCATCGAGGTAGTCCAGCACCACCGGCCCGTCCTGCGACAGCGACAGCGCGCGCAGCAGCGGCAAACCGCGCGCCGCGGGAACTCCGAGCCGCAGCCGTTCCAGCGCCGGATCGTCAAGCGTATCCGCGCCGGCCGCGCTCAGCGCGACGCTGATTCTGGCCAGCGACCGTACGCCGGCTTGCGGCGCCAACACCAGCGCGATGCCGAACGCATCCAGCATCGGGCGTGCGCCGTGCAGGGGCTGCGGATAGCGGGTGTCACAGGCCAGCAGCAGGGTGCGCGTCCCGTCCACTGCGGCCTGAATCACGGCTTCCAGCAAGCCCGCGCCAAAGCTGGCGTCATGCGCGCTTAATGCGGACGATGCGGCCATCGCGCCGGTGGCGATGCTCCAGTAGCCGGCGGCGGCGTTGTGCACGGAATTGTGAAAACGCGTGGGCGAGATGCGCCGGTCGCTGGAGGCGAGCATTTCGCAGATGGCGTGACAGGTCTCGCCGTCGCCGCCGGACGATGCAAACACGGTGGGCAGCGTGGCGGCATCCAGGCCGGCCGCGGTGACGGCCTCCAGTCCGGTGGCGAGGGTCAGTCTCACGATGGCGCCGCTGCGGCGGCGCTCGGCCGCCGGCAACAGTGCGGGCGTGGGCAGCACGGTCGGCTGCGGCTGGTACGGTTGTTTGCCTTCGAGGATGGGCCGTGCGTGCGGCCAGCTTGAGAATCCCGGACCGAGCAGACCAATGCCTTCAATGCAGGCGTCCAGTGCAATCGGTATCATGCCGGCTCCGCGCGCCCGAAAATCAGGCTGCAATTGGTGCCGCCAAAGCCGAACGAGTTGCTGATCGCGCGCGCCAGCGGCTGCTCGCAATGTTCCAGCAGGTAGTCGACATGCAGTGCCGGATCCAGCTCGCGCGTATTGATGCCGGCGGGCAGGAACTGGTGCCGCAGTGCGAGCGCGCAAATCACCGCCTCGAGACCGCCCGCGGCGCCCAGCGTGTGGCCGGTCGCGCCCTTGGTGGAACTGCACGGCGTGTGGCGGCCGAACACCGCATTGACGGCTTTGCCCTCCGCGGCGTCGTTGGTGGGCGTGGCGGTCCCGTGCAGATTGATATAGCCGATGTCGGCCGGCTGCAGGCCCGCCATGCGCAGCGCGTCCTGCATCGCCATGCGCGCACCCAGTCCGTCGGGATGCGGCGACGACATGTGATAGGCGTCGCTCGATTCGCCCGTGCCCAGCAGCAGCACCGCATCGGGCGCCGGACGCGGCGGCGCGCGCTCAAGCAGGGCAAACGCCGCCGCTTCGCCGATGGAGATGCCGTTGCGCTGACTGTCGAAGGGGCGGCAGGCCTCGTCCGACACCAGTTCCAGCGAGTTGAAGCCATACAGCGTAGTCAGGCACAGCGAGTCGACACCGCCCACAAGCGCTGCATCGATCACGCCGGCCGCGATCATGCGTCGTGCCGAACCGAACACCCGCGCACTCGATGAACACGCCGACGATATGGTGGCCGCGGGACCGCGCAGGCCGAAATAGCGGCGCGTGAACGCGGCGAGCGAATGGGTGTTGTGGGTGGTATGGTAGTTGTAGTCCGGCGGCAGCGCGCCGCTGGCCGGGTCGCGCCGGCGATAGGCCAGTTCCGTTTGCAATATCCCCGAGGTGCTGGTGCCCAGAATCACAGCGACGCGTTGCGCACCGTATTGCGCGATCGCGGCGCGCACCGCGTTGGCAAAGCCATCCTGTTCCAGACCGAGCAGCGCGAGGCGGTTGTTGCGGCAGTCAAACGGCGCCAGCGCCTGCGGCAGCCGCACCGCATCCACGCCGGCCACTTCGCCGACACAGGTCGCCACATCCACGGTATCGAAGGTACAGGCCGCCAGGCCACCGCGCCGTTCGCGCAGCGCGCGTAATATGGGATCCAGCCCGCGACCCAGGCAACTGGTGGCGGTGAAATGGGAGAGTAACAGCGGTGTCAAGGCGGTCAGAACGAGTAGATTGTACGTAAGTATTTGTTTTTAAACAAGTTTTTTTGAGTGCGCTGCGCGCGCCGGACGCACATCGCTATTCTGCCCCAGCTTGGCCACCAGCAGCACATTGGCAAACGGCGTGCTGTGGCTCATGGGCAGCGTTTCCACCGCGAAGCCCAGTTCGCCCAGCCGCGCGCACCAGGCCGCCAACGGCCTGCCCTGCAGGCGGCTGTGGCGTTGGCCTTGTGCCACCCGCACCAGCCGGTCGACCCACACGCCGTACAGGAAACGCAGGCCGGCTGCGGCATCGCCAATACGCAGCAACAGCGTACCGCGCGGTGCCAGCGCATCGCGCACTCTGTGCAACAACGCGTCCTGCTCCGCGATGCTGATGTAGTGCAGCACATCGAAGATCACCACCACATCGGCCTTGCCGAAGTCCGTATCGCGCATGTCGCCGGCAATGATGGTTGCCGCGCCGCCCAGAGCGCGTTGCGCGCGTTGCGCCTGGCGCGGCATCAGTTCGATGCCGCGGATGTCGCGTGAGCGCGGCGGCGGCGGCCACTGCAACGGCCAGCGGCTTTTGTCGTTATCGTAGCTGGCACGGGCCGACAACAGCCAGGCGGCGAGCAGTCCCTGGCCGCAGCCGATGTCGAGCATGCGCGCGTTGTCGGGTATCAAACCATGCGCAAGCACGCCCGCAAACACCGGATCGCCGCCGAGTTTGCCGCGTGCGAAGCGCCAGGCAAAGGGCCCTACCGCGCGATACGGCGCTGCGGCTGCGCCGGCCAGGGCGCGAACGAACGGCATCATGTATCGTCCGCCTGCAACGCCTGGGCCAGCGTGACCGTTGTCAGCCCGGCCGCGGCGGCGGCTGCCAGCACCGCCGGCAGCACGGCTACGATCACCGGCACGCCAGACGCCGAGCGCGCACAGTTGCCGTCGTGCAGCAGCAGAATGGCGCCGGCTTTCATGTCGCGCAGCAGGCGCCGCTGCACCACGGCCGGTTGTGCAATGCGCGTGTCAAAACCGCGCCGCGTCCATGCCACGAGTTGCAGGCCGAACTGCGCCAGCACTGGATCCAGCAGCGGACTGCGGATGCCGGCCGGTGCGCGGAAAAATACCGGCGCGCGGCCGGTAATGGTCTCGAACGTGGTTTGCGCCGCTTGAATCTCGCGCGCCAGCCCGCGCATCCCGAGAAACGCAAAGCAGTGGGAATGGTGCTGGCTGTGATTTTCCACCGCGTGGCCGCGGCGCACGATTTCCCGGCACAGTTCGGGATGGCGCGCGGCTTTATCACCGATGCAAAAGAAGGTCGCGCGTGCCGCGTGGCGCTCCAGAATGTCCAGAACCTGCGGCGTTACCTCGGGATCGGGGCCGTCATCGATGGTCACTGCAATGTGCTGTCGCGCGGCGGCGGCCGCGGGCAGCCGCGTCCAGTTCGCTCCCAGCCCGTGGCTGCGCGGCCACAGGCCGAGCAGCGTCAGCAGGCCATGATTGGCGAGCATGATGCCGAGCGCCCACGGCCAATGCCGCGGCACGGCCGCCACTGCCGCCAGCGTCAGCACATGCAGCGCCACGCTGGCGCGGATCAGCGCCGAAGGACGCCAGCGCACGCTAGGCATGTCGCTTGTCCGCAAACATCGCGGCATAGAGCAGCGCCAGAATGACGCCGGGCGCCACCGTGACGCCCATCGCCTGCAGGATCGAAACCTTGGAAAATGCGAGCACGCCAAAGCCCGCGACCGTGGTCAGATTGGCAAATAGCATCGAGGCCAGGGTGCGCGGCGAGACGGCGGGGACGGCTGCCCCTGAGGCGGTGGCGGAGGACCGATATAGCCGGTCGAAAAACAGTGCATAGTTGGAACCGACCGCCGCCACCAGCAGCAGTCCCACCAGATGCAGAATGATCAGTCGCTGGCCGAACAGAACCAATCCCGCCGTCACGGTGAGCACGGCCGCGGCCAGCGGCACAATGATGCGCGCGACACGCGGCAGGGAACGCAGCGCCGCGAGCAGCAGCACGACAATGGCCGCCAGTCCGCCCAGCGACAGCACGATGGCTTCGTGCAGATAGCCTGCGTACAGGCGGTCTGATTCACCCTTGAGGTCCACAAACAAGGCATGCGGCACCGCGGCGCCGCGCAACGCGTCGCGGACGCGCCCGGCATCGATGTCCGCCCCCGGCGGCGCGGTCAGCGGCAGCAGGGCGCTCCATTGTGTGCCCCGTTGCAGCAACAGCGCATCCACGGCCATGGCCATTGAGGTTTGCGCCAGATCGGCCGCCTGCAGCAGCGGCTGCGCGCGCGCGGCGGCGACGTCGGCCACAAACGGCATCAGGCGCTGCGGCTGCAGCGGCAGGTCGCGCAGCGCCTGCGCCAGGCGCGCCTCCAGTTCGGCGGGGGCAGGCAGGCTGGCCTGGCGCGCGCGCTGCGTGGCCGCGCTCGGCAGGAAGCGGCTGGGGCTCTGGTAGGCGGCGAGCACACCGCGGTCGACCTGTGTCTGCAGGATCGCCGACACCTGCTCCGCGTGCTGCAGCACCAGGTCGCGGCTGGCGCCGCTCACCACCACCAGATAGCGCACGTCGGGCGCACCCATGTCGGCGCGCAAGCGGGTGTCGAGGTCGACGTCCGCCTGCGACAGCGGGCTCAGGCCGGAAATGCTGTTGTTCCACAGATTGCCGCGTTGAGCGATCAGTACTGCGCACGCGCCCAGCAACAACAGTATTGCCACCCAGCGCAGCGCAGCGGCGCGGCGCACCACGCCCGACAGCGCGAGTCCCAGCGCGGAAACATCATGAATGCGGAAATTTTCCGGCAACAGATGCGGCAGCACAAAACGTGTCACCAGCGCGGCCACAATCAGGCCGGCAATGGAATACAACCCCAGTTGCGCGAGGCCGGGAAAGCCCGATAGCAGCAGCGAGGCAAAGCCGAATATCGATGTCAGCACACCCAGTCGGATGGTGGGCCAGAAACCGCCGATCCAGTCGCGCGGGTCCGCCGCGCCGCGTTCGGATTGCACAAACAGATAGATGGAATAGTCCACTGCTTCGCCGATCAGCGCGGTGCCGAACCCCAGCGTGATGCCGTGCACCACGCCAAACCCCAGTGACACCGCGGCGATGCCGGCCAGCGCGCCGCTGAGCACGGGCAGAAATCCCAGCAGCAGCGCGGTAAACGAACGGTACACCAGTCCCAGCATGCCGGCGATCAGCACAATGCTGATGAGCGACAGCCGGTGCACCTGCTGCTGGATGGTCTCGCGCGTGGTGACGGAAAACACGCCGGGACCCGTCATCAACAAACGCGCGGCGGGTGCGGCCCCCGCCACTGCGGCAAACGCCTCGCGGATCGCGGTCATGGCGGCCTGCTGGGCGTCGATGTCGGAGCCCAGGGCGCGCGTCCGGATCAGCAGCAAGGCGTGCGCGCCGTCGCGCGACGCCCACGCGCCCTCGATCATGCGCGGGCGCGAGTCGCTGTTCAGCTGCATCAGCAATTGCACCACTTCGCCGGTGGGGTCGCGCGGCAGCAGCGACCGGGTCAGCAACCCGGCCGGCGACGCGAGCAGGTCGATGCTCTCGCCCACCGCGGCGCGAAGGCCGTCCACGCTGAAGCGTGCCGGCGTGATCGCGGGGCTCAGCAGGTAGCGGTGGTTAAACAGGAAGGCGCGATCGCGTTCGGCATTGACCGGCTCGCCGTTGCTTACCGTGACGAAGGCGGGATCGGCGCGCAGCCGCTGCGCGAGTTGTTTTGACAGCCGCGCTCGCGTGGGCGCATCGGCGCCCTCAATGCCCGCGAGGATCAGGCGCGAGGCGAGGCCCTCGCGCAACTGTTCCGTCAGCAGTTGTTGTGCCGGCGTGGGGTTGCGCGGCAGGAATGCCGACAGGTCGGCGCTGAACTGGCTGCGGCTGATGACGATACCGCAGGCGAGAAGGAAAGCCAGCCACAGCCAAATGGCGATCCGGCCACGCCGTGCCGGGCGGGGCGTCACGGTTTGGCCATCCGTTCGATCAGCATCAGCGAGCGGTCGCCGTCGGCCTGGGTGACTTCAATGCTGCGCACTGCGTCACGTACGCCGGTCATGCGAATCTGTTTCACCACCGCCAGCATCTTCTCGTCCAGCGGCACCAGCTGCAGTGTCCACTGTTGCGCGCCACCTTCCATGCTGAGCCGGTAATTGCGTTCCAGTGACTTGCGGTCGCCCGCCAGCGTGCCGCGGATGCTGTCGATGAAGGCCGCCAGTTCCGGGTGTTCCTGCAGCGGCAGGCTGAGTTTCTGGCGCCCGCGTTCGATCTGCAACAGGTTCTGGTCGAGAACCATGGATTCGGGACGCGGCTTGAGGGTGCGCTTCTCCAGACGGTCCGGCGCCCGATAGAGCAATTCACCCGACGACTCCACCGGCCGGTCGAGGATGGCAATGAACTTTTTCTCGGTAAAGGTGGCGCGCTCGGCGCGGATCTGCGCGAGGCTTTGCATCAACTGATCGACGCTCCAGTCGGCGGCGCGGGCGCCGGCCGCCGCCAGTGCCAGCAGCAGCACAGCCACGGCGTGCGGCACGCGGATTCGGTGGGTCATGGGCGGGAAGGCTTCGCGACAGGCGCCGGCTGCCAGAAATCGAAAAAATTGAACCAGTTGTAGGGCGCCATGCGGCAGTAGCGCTCGAGCAGCTCGGCGTAGCGGCCGATCGCCGCCTGCACCGCCGCATCCTGCTCGCTGCGCGCGACGGTTGAAAAATCCGCCAGCGGCTCGAAGTGGATGGCATAGCGATTGCCGCCCAGATACAGGCCAGTCATGAAAATCACCGGGCGCCGCAGCAGCGCCGCCATGCGAAACGGCCCGCCGGGCAACTGCGCCTGCGCGCCCAGAATCCGCGCCGGGTGCAGCGCGTCGGCACCGGCGGTGCGATCGGCGAGGATGCCGATGGCGTAGCCTTCCTTGAGACGCTCATAAACCGTGAGCATCGAATCCACGCGACCCATGGCAATGATGTCGCGCATGGCTTCGGGATGAATGGCGGCGAGCAAGGCGTTGATTTTGCGGGCGTTGTCTTCGTGCATCACCATGGCCACCGGCTTTTGCGTCCCCTGGCGGCCCAGCGCGCGTATCACCTCGAAGCTGCCCAGATGGGCGCCCATCAGGAACACGCCCTCGCCTTTGGTCAGCAAGCGGTCCAGCGCCTGCTGTCCGTGCACCTCAAAACGGAACAGGTCAAAGCGGCGGCCGATGAGATAAATGCGGTCGTGGATGACGCTGGCAAAACTGAAGAAGTGCCGGTAGACGTCGCGCCAGCGCGGCGCGCCGCTTGCGGCCGCGAGCACACGCCGCAGGTAGTGTTGCGAGGCACGGCGGCTGGCGGGTGCAAACAACATAAAGTAGACCGCGATCGGATGCAACAGGATGCGGGATACACGCCGCCCCAGGCGCAATGAAATCCAGATCATGAGGCGCATCATGAACCGGTTGCTGCGCTCGGGCATGTGCGCCCAGGCCGAATGCCCTGCGGCGGCACGCGCGGTCATGATGCCGGCCGCGGCACGATGCTGCCGCTGGCAACCGGGCGCGTGCCGGCGGTGATTTCAAATCGGATCATGCCGCCTGCGGCGATGGTATGCCGGGTCGTCAGCAGATCGCCGGGGTGTACCGGACTCAGAAACTTGACCACGCTGATGTCGCAGGTGTCGAGGGCGATGCCGGTGACGGCGGCAATGCCTTGCAGCGCGGCATCCAGCAGCATAACGCCGGGGAGGATGGGCGTGCCGGGGAAATGGCCGGCGAATGCCGGATGGTCGGGGGCCACGGTCCAGCGCAAGGCGTCAGACAAGGCGTCAGTGTCAGTCATGCGTCAGCCGTGTATTGCGATTGCGGAACAGGGCTTGCAGCGCTTCGCGCGGCAGCTTGCCCGTGCTGTTGCGCGGCAACGCATCGACAAACAGCAGCGGACGCGGCAGGAACACCGGATCGATATGCTGCCGCAGCGCGCCCAGCACGTCTGCCGCGGAAAGCCCCGGCGCCGCCACGCAGGCCGCAAGCCGCCGCACCCGTTCGGGCGCGGCACCATGCGCGCTGTCCACGTCATCCGGCATGTAGAACGCGCCGTCGGCGACGCCGGGAATGGTATTGAGCAGATGGTTCAGGCTGGCCAGCGAATGGCGCTTGCCCGCTATGTTGATCATGTCCGTGATGCGGCCGAGCAGCAGGAACTGCCCGTCGCCGGCCGGCTCGATCACATCGCCCAGCGTGGATGCGGTCTCGACATGGCCGCCGCAAGCCCGCATGCGCTCGCCCTCGCGTTCGAAGGTGATGCCGGGAAACAGTTGCCATTGCGCGGTATGCGCGGTGCGGCGGGTCGCGATCTGCCCGGTTTCCGTGCTGCCGTAGATTTCCATCAGCGGCGCGTTGCAGCGGTTTTCGATTTCCTGTGCGAGTTGCATGGAGAGGGGTGCGGTGGCGCATACCACGGTGGCGATCTCGGGTATCGCCAGTCCGCTCTCCAGCAGCGCACGCAGGTGCACCGGCGAGGACACCAGCACGCGCGGCGCGGGGACAGCGGCCAGCGACGCGCAAATGTCGGCAGGGTAGAACGGTTGCGCATGGCCCAGCGCGAAGCCGTTGTGCCACGCCATAAGTACCGTGGATTCAAAGCCGTACATGTGTTGCGGCGGCACGGTGCCGATCAGGCTGCAGGGCTGGCGCTGCAACAATCCCAGTTGCCCGGCTTCTGACTGCACGCAGCCGACCAGCGCGCCCCAGGTCTTGGCATGCGGCAGCGGCACGCCGCTCGAACCGGAGGTGAACACCACGGCCACCGGCTGTTGGCGTGCGATTTGCGGCACTGCCGCCGTGTGGGGTTGTTCGGCATCGAGGTCCGGGTAGCGAAGTCGGGGCAGATCCACCGTGTCGGTATCGCTGTCGGTGAGACAGAATACGTCGGGTGCAAAATCCCGGATCTGGCGCACCACGCCCGGCGTGTGGGTGGACGGCAGCAGACTCAGCTTGCCGCTGACGATCCCTGCCGCCAATCCTGTGCTGAAGCGGTAACGGTCCCTGCACAGGTTCAGCAGATGCGCGCCGGCAGGAAAGCGCGCCGCCAGTTGCGCCACGTCAGACAGAAACCGCCGCCGCGTGACGGCCCCATCGGCGCGCCAGGCGACAATGCTGTCCGGATCCCTGTGTGATATCAGCGGTAGCGTGGGCATGGTGTCAGACCTTGCAGCGCTGAGTGTCCCGGTCCATAACTATCGATACAACATTGCCGGGAATCGCCGCCATGCTATGTCGCCGTGCTCGCCGGGTTCCCAACCCGGCTGCGCGCGGCTTCGCGCCTGGCAGCGATTTCGACAATGTTGCGCGGCGGTTTTCTGGCAAGGCTGTCGATGTATCGAAATTAATGGGCCAGGACACTAGTGCGGGCTGCCGGCCGAACGCCGGAACGCCCGTACCGCGTCGAGGATGTGCGTGGGCGGTATGTGCGGCAGCAGCCAGTGCCGCATGCGATATTCGACGATAAACAGCAACGCGACCAGCAGCGGCGTCAGGAAATTCGCGAATACCGACCAGGTGGGCAGCGGCGCCAGAAAGAACAGTGCCGTCGAGGCCACGCCCATCACGGCAAAGAACAGTGTCCAGACCAGCGTCACCTGGCGCGTGTATCGCTCATGCGGTGGCGACAGGGTCATGGGTGCGTGTACTGCCCGGGCAAAGCGTGTGCACAGTGGCAACTGGCCCGGGATCAGCGTGCGGCCAAAAACGACCAACAGGGCGAACTGCATGCCCGCATGCTGCAGCCAGTAGATGACAGCGAAGTCTTGCGACAGGGCGGGCCATGCCAGCCACAGCGCGCCGCATGCCAGTGCCAGCACGCCCAGCATAAGGCCACGCCGCGGTGAACGCCACGCCAGCGCGAGCGCGATCAAAACCAGGGGCGCAACGGCAACCGCCGCGCCAAGCGGGCGCAACGATGCGGATTGATTGGTGAAGTGCGCGAGTACGGGATAGCCAACCACCAATGCGGCAACACCGATCCAGCGCGCGGTTCGCAGTGCCATCAACAGGTTCGGTGCGCCGCAATGTAGTCGCACAGCGTGCGCAGAGAACTGAAAATATGCTGGTTGTCCGCGCTGTCGGCGCGCAGTTGCAAGCCATAGCGCTTGGACACCACCAATGCGACCTCCAGAACGTCGATGGAGTCCAGGCCGAGACCCTCGCCGAACAGCGGGCTGTCCGGCGCTATCTCGTCCACTTCGACCTCCAGGTTAAGGGACTCGATCATCAGTGCGGCGACTTCGCGCTGCAAACTCGCGGCGCCGGTGCCTGTGGATAACGGGTTGTCATGCATGATTTTTAACGCCTGAATTTGTCGGAAACGGGGTCAGGAACACGCTGTGCCGGCATTGTTGAGAGCGGCGAAGGCGCCCCTGGGCCGCATTGTCAGCCGCAGTTGATTACAGCGGCAAATTGTACTTCAGCCGGTTGTTTTGCGCCGACATATTCACCTTCGCGGATGAGTTTTGTGCGGCGCTTTGAGTCGGCGCAACACAATCCTTTCGAATTGGCGGCAGCGGGTTGCGATACAATTCCTTAACATGAAAATTCGCGGCGAATACGTCCGGACCGGGCGATGAGTCCCGACACGGATGCGGCAAGACGTCATGCGTCGCATTGTGACGTGCTGATCATTGGCGGCGGGCCTGCCGGCTCGACGGCGGCAGCATTACTGGCCGAGCGCGGCTACTGCGTCACGCTGCTGGAAAAAGCGCACCACCCACGCTTTCATATCGGCGAGTCATTGTTGCCCGCCAATCTGCGTTTGCTGGAACAGCTGGGTGTCGCGGACGCCGTCAGGGCGATCGGCATGGAAAAGTGGGGTGCACAGTTTGTATCGCCCTGGCATGCGCATCAGCAGTCGTTCGTATTCAGCGACGCAATGGACAAATCCATGCCCATGGCGTACCAGGTGCGCCGTGCGGAGTTTGACGAAATCCTCATCCGCAATGCCGCGCGCAGGAATGCCCGGGTGGTGGAAGGCTGCGAGGTGGAGGACGTGCGTTTTCTGCCCGACGACGCTGGTGTGCAGGCGCAGGCGCGCCACGCCGATGGCAGCCTCGAAACGGTGGGCGCGCGCTTTGTGCTGGATGCGTCGGGGCGCGATACGTTTCTCGGCAACCGCCTGAAGGCAAAGCGCCGCAACGAGAAGCATAGCAGCGCCGCCATTTACGCCCATTTTACCGGGGCCGGGCGCAGCCTCGGCAAGACCGCGGGCGACATCACGATCTATTGGTTCGAACACGGCTGGTTTTGGGTCATCCCGCTGGCCGGCGGTGTTACCAGCGTGGGCGCGGTGATCTGGCCCTATTTCCTGAAGACCCGCAAGTCGAGAACGCTGGAACAGTTTTTGCACGACACCATTGCGCTGTGCGTGCCGCTGAGAGATCGGCTGCGGCACGCGCAGCGGGTGTCGCCGGTGGAGGCCACAGGTAACTATTCCTACGCGTGCGACCGCGCCCACGGCAGCAATTATCTGCTGCTGGGCGATGCGTATGCGTTCATCGATCCGGTGTTTTCGTCCGGGGTGATGCTGGCGATGCACAGCGCGTTTGTCGCGGCTGAAACGGTGGACACCTGCCTGCGGCAACCGCGGCGGGCTGCCGCCGCGTTGAAACATTTTGACCGGGTCATGCGCAAGGGTCCCCGGGCCTACACCTGGTTCATTTATCGGGTGACCAATCCCACGCTGCGCGACCTGCTGATGAACCCGAGCAATATTTTTCGCATCAAGGAGGCACTGCTGTCGGTGCTGGCGGGTGATGTGTTCGGCAACACGCCGACGCGCATGCCGTTACTGGCGTTCAAAGGGTTGTATTACGTCGCATGCCTGTTCCATATCCGGCGTACGCTGAAGGCCGGTCAACGGCGCAAACACAATATCCGTGCCGTGGACGAGGCCGGTGCCGCGGCAGGCTGATGCGTGCGACGATTGCCCGGGCCACTGTAAACCCCGCCCCGGGGGCACACGGGGCGCAGCGCGCGCGCATGTGGCGTGACGTGTGCGGCGGTGACATGCAAAGTCGCCATCACGAGGGGGCGTTACGCGGTGCGCTCGCGCTGCCGGAATTCTGCGTCGAGAATGGCGTGGCGCCGATGGCAGCCAAGCGCCTGGCAGCGCCGGAAGGCGGGATTTGACCGTGCGCACCGTGCGGCGGGCCTTGTGCCATGGCTACGATTATGCGGTGGTGTATTGCGGCGTGAGTTTGCTGGGCCTGTTGTGTCTGTTGTGGACGCCGTTCGCGTTGCTGCTCTACCCGCTGCTGCCGGCGAACCGCGGACGCGCGCTGGGACGCTACGTCTCCATGGCGGGATTTCGTTTATACCTGGCGTGCCTCGGCGCGTCGCGGCGTTTCAGCTTCGATGTGTCAGCGCTGGATACGCTGCGTGACGCGCCGCCGCTGATTCTTGCGCCCAATCACCCCTGTTTGCTGGATGCGCTGATGGTGATCTCGCGGCTGCCGAATGTCGCCTGCGTGCTGAAGGCGGAGCTGATGAACAATGTGTTCCTGGGCGCCGGCGCGCGCATGGCGCGCTATATCCGCAACGAACCGGTCAGCCGCATGGTGTGGCTGGCGGTGCGGGACTTTGCCTGCGGCAGCCATTTGCTGTTGTTCCCGGAAGGCACGCGAACCACCAGCGATCCGGTGAATCATTTCCGCGGCAGCGTCGGCCTGATAGCGTGCCGCGCCAGGGTGCCGGTGCAGACAATACTGATCGAAACCGACTCGCGCTATCTGACCAAGGGCTGGACGCTGTTTCGCAAGGCGCCGATGCCGATCCACTACCGGGTTCGCCTTGGCCGGCGCTTTGATCCGCCGCGGGACTCGCGAAAATTCATGGCGGAACTGGAGCAGTATTTTGCGCATGAACTGGTGCGGGAGTCGGCGTTTTATCCCCCCGGCGGCATGCCGGACGAGACCGGTCACGCCGGCGATCTCAGGTCAAATCTTTCGGCATGATGGCGGTTTCGTCCTCCCATCTCGTCCTGATTCCGAGTTACAACCCAGGCGAGAAAGTCTGCGAAACCGTGCGCGCCGCGCGCCAGTACTGGGCGCCGGTGTGGGTGGTGGTCGATGGCAGCACCGATGGTTCTGCGCAGGCGCTGCAGGGCATGGCGGCACAGGACGGTGCGCTGCGGGTATTCGTCCTGCCGCGCAATCAGGGCAAGGGCGCCGCCGTGCTGCATGGCCTGGAGCAGGCGGCGGCAGCCGGCTTCAGCCACGTGCTCACCATGGATTCGGATGGCCAGCATCCGCCGCAACGCATCCCGGATTTCATGGCGGAATCCGCGCGGCATCCGGCGGCAATGATCCTCGGCGTGCCGGTGTTCGACGCCAGTGCGCCGGCGCTGCGCGTCAGAGGCCGGCGCATCTCCAACTGGTGGGCCAATCTGGAAACACTGTGGAGCGGCATCGGCGATTCACTGTTCGGGTTTCGCGTCTACCCGGCCGCCGTACTGTTGCGCGTGATGCGCGGGCAGCGATGGATGCGCCGCTTTGATTTTGACGTCGAGGCGGCGGTGCGCCTGTGCTGGCAAGGGGTGCAACCGGTGAACCTGCCCGCGCCGGTGCGCTACTACAGTGCAGCCGAAGGCGGCGTCTCGCATTTTCGCTATGGGCGCGACAACGCGCTGCTGAGCTGGATGCACTTGCGCCTGTTCTGCGGTTTTGTGTTGCGACTGCCGCTGCTGTTGGCCAGGCGCCTGCGCAGGCAAGCCTGACCGGTTACTGCATGTGAACAATGACGGTGGACGATGGACAGGGCGCCATTGATGCCACAGAATCCGCACACGGGATGTACGCGG
>CADECM010000013.1:63941-84524 GCA_902825845.1 uncultured beta proteobacterium | reverse complement strand
GAGATGTGTAGATACCCATGCCTGCGAGGGCAAAGGGGGAGGGAGGAGGTCGACTTTTCGTGACGCTTGAATATGATAAAAAAGTAAATAAAAACAGATAGTTACGAAATTTTCGGCATGTCCGCTGCTTTGTGCTGGCTGTCGCATGAATCGCGTAGCAGCAGAATGTCGATACTGCTGCGTCGTGCGGTTGACGGTTGCTGCCCATGCGGGCGGACATGGAAGCCATTGCAGTCTGCACCCGCGCCCGGCTGCCGGATCGGGTCTGCATGATGCCGGCATGCGGCCGAAATACGCATCACTGCGAAATCGCCACCAAAGGTTGCATGCATCGTGGAGCACCGCATGGGCGATGTCAAGCGCAGAGACACGCAGCTACAATTCTTCAGGCCGTGGTTCACGACGAATTAAATTCGGATTGCCGCAACACGTGGTCAACTACAAGGTCATTGCGACTTCGCGGCTGCCGACATTGCCGAAGTATCCGGCGACCAGCGAGTTCTTGCCCGGCCATGCCACCGATTCCTGGTTCGGCCTGGTATCTACGGCCGGTGCGCGCGGTGCAACGCAGACACCGTCCGCAGCCTTGCGCAGAAGGACGTGCGCGACACATTTGTAGTACAGGGCCTCTTTGTGCAGTCGAGTACGCCCGCGGAGTTGTCGACACGAATGCACAGCGAATTTGTGCGTTGTGCCAGAGTCATCAAAACCGCGGGGATCCACATCGAGTGAAGCTGCGTCCACGCTGTGTGCCGCGCAAGAGGGTAGCGTGTTTTCCCGATTGACGGGGTGGTGAACGGCGCATTAGGCTTGCAAACGGCAGGGCTCCGCGCCCTTTAACGCAACCCGGGAGAAATTCATGTCAGCCGTCGTCTCGCGCCTTACGGTCAAACCGTTGCATCCGCTGTTCGTTGCCGAAGTTACAGGCATCGATCTCACTGTGCCGGTCGCGCGCGAGGATTTTCGCGCGATCTGGGAAGCGTTTAACGAACATCAGGTGCTGGTGTTTCGCGGCCAGGCCTTCACCGACGAAACGCAAATAGCGTTCAGCCGCAATTTCGGCGCGCTGGAGACCATGGAAGCGCATGCCGCCAACAACTACAAACCCGGCCACATCGCGGTGATGACCAATCTCGATGCGCAGGGCAATTTGCTGCCGCTCGACGACCCGGGCATGGTCCACCGCCTGCGCAACGAAGCGTGGCATACCGACAGCTCGTTCAAGCCGGTGGCGGCGTTGTGTTCGATGCTGTCAGGACGTATCGTGCCGCCGGAGGGCGGCAATACCGACTTTACCAGCGCGCGCGCCGCCTACGCGGCCTTCCCGGATGAACGCAAGACCGCGCTCGACAATCTTACGGTGATTCACCGCGTGGCCGAGCCCAAAAATGTCGACGACCCCGCCTACAGTGAAGAACAAAAAAAGCGCCTCACCGTCACCCATCCGCTGGTGCGCATCAATCCGGTGAATGGCCGCAAAAACTTTTATGTCGGATCACACGCGCAGGAAATCATCGGCATGTCGCCCGAGCAAGGCAGCAGGCTGATGGATGAACTGGCCGCGTTCTGTACGCAACCGCAGTTTTTCTACAGTCACGTGTGGCGCGAGCACGATCTGGTGATCTGGGACAACCGCTGCGTGCTGCACCGGGCCACCACCTTCGACAAGACGAAATACAAGCGCAAGATGCACCGCACGACCGTGGCCGGCAGCGTGCCCGATACCGCGCTGGCGATCATGCCGGGAACAGCCTGATGTTGTCGTAACCCAAAAAGAAATCCCCCCGCCCCGTTGCCGGGGACGAGGGGATTTTTTTGGCCGCGCGTGACTAGGTCGAATGTGACGAGAACGCCACGGTGCCGGCACGTGCCGTATCGTCGGTCTTGATGTTGACCAGCGCCACCATGCCTTCGTCGACTTTCTTTTGTGCGCGTACCAGCGCGGGGCCGATGTCTTCGGGTTTTTCGACGTATTCGCCGTAGCAGCCGAGGCCCTCGGCCATTTTGTCGTAGCGCGTGTAGCCGAGATCGCGTCCGGTTTTTTCACGCTTGGGATCGGCGGTCCAGCCGCCGTTCAGGCTGATCACCACCAGGATCGGCAGTTTGTGGCGGACC
Organism: uncultured beta proteobacterium; assembly: GCA_902825845.1. Classification (GTDB taxonomy): domain Bacteria; phylum Pseudomonadota; class Gammaproteobacteria; order Burkholderiales; family SG8-41; genus UBA5216. The sequence continues at coordinate 82,409 of CADECM010000013.1, read as the reverse complement.
GCCGTGTCGAGCTCCATTGCGTTCAGGCCGAATGAACCGTCGCCATGCACCACGATCACCTGCTTGTCGGGGCACGCGGCTTTTGCGCCCACGCCAAACGGCAAGCCCACACCCATCATGCCGAAGGGGCCGGAATTCAGGCGGTGCGCCGGTGCAAAAGTGGGCATCGACTGGCGGCCAAAGTTGAGAATTTCCTGGCCGTCCACGCACAAAATGGCGTCACGCTTCATGAAGTTTTTGACTTCTTCGCACAGGCGCAGCGGATGAATCGGCGTTTTGTTCATCGCCATGCCGCCGCTGGTTTCGCCTTTCTTCTTGGCGTCGCCCGAGCGCAGCATCTCACGCCACGGCCCGTAGTTCGAGGCGTCCACACGGCCCGGCAGCGCGTCGAGCAATTGCTGCAGCACCGCTTTGCAATCACCGACGATGCCGATGTCCACCTTGCGTGGCGAGGAGGCGATTTCATCGGCGTCAATGTCGATGCGCGCGATGGTCGCGCCCGCGGCGAAACGCGGCGGCGCGGCGTGGTTGATCACGTAGTTCATGCGGGTGCCAATGATCAAAATCAGATCGGCATCCTTGAAAGCAGACGAACGCATGGTGAGGAACGACAGATCATGATCATCCGGCAGCACGCCGCGGCCCTGCGGCGTGGTGTAAAACGGGATGCCGGCCTTCTCGACAAACTGCGTCAGTTCCGGCCACGCCTGCGACCAGATCACGCCGGTGCCGGTGAGGATGATCGGGTTCTTCGCCTTGCCCAGCGCGGCGATCAGTTTGTCGACTTGCGCCTTCTCGCCCATCGGCCGCGGACGCAGCAGCGGTCGCCCTGACAAACCCCATCGCACATCTTCTTCAGGAATCTCGCTGTAGATGATGTCGGCCGGGCAATCCAGATACACCGGTCCGGGCTTGCCGCCCATGGCCTTTTGGAACGCGGTGTTGACCATTTCGGGGATGCGCCGCACATCGATGATCTGCTGGGTCCACTTGGTGCAGCCGCGCATGATGGCGACCTGATCGATCTCCTGGAACGTCTGCCGCCCGAACTGGTGTATGGGGCTGGAGCCGCCAACCGCCACCACCGGCGCGCAGTCGATCAGCGCGTTGGCCATGCCAGTGGTGAGATTGATCACGCCGGGGCCGCTTGCCGCCATGCACACCGCCGGCTGCTGCTTCAAGCGTGCGTAGGCCTGCGCCGAGAGCGCCGCGGCCTGCTCGTGCCGCACGTCGATCATGCGGATGCCTTCATTTTTGCACGCGGTTTCAGCGTGCTGCATCGGCCCGCCCATGATATAGAACAGATCCTTGGTGCCTTCGTTTTTCAGGGCCTTCGCCAGAATTTCATTGCCGGTAATTTTTGCCATCGGTGTCTTCCTTTGTCTTTTATGTGGTCTGGTGATTCATGAATTCTTCAGTTAGTGAACCGTAAACGGTAAACCCGCGCAAGGTTTGCTGTTCACCGTTCACTAATCACGGTCTACGGTTTCTTGTTATGCCTTCATTGCCGGTCCGATAATCTTTTCCGCGGTCAGCGCCGCCAGCCTGTCGGGCGCATAGCCCAGCCAGTCCGCGAGTGTCTGGTTGGTGTCCGCACCCAACACCGGCGCGGGTTTGATCGTGGCCTTTTGTCCGTCGAAACTCACGGGGAAGGTCAGCGCCTTGAACGGGCCAACATTGGGATGTTCTATGCGCTGGAACACGCGGCGCTGTTCGAAGTCCGGATCGTTCACCAACTCGTGGGTATCGCGCAGTGCACCGGCCGGTATGCCCGCGGCACCGACCAGTTTCATGGCTTCGTACTTGTCGTGCTGGCGCGACCACTGCGCAATGATTTCTTCGAGCGCTGCTTCGTTCTCCACGCGCGCTTCGCGCGTGCTGAATTTCGGGTCGGTCAACAAGTCCTTGCGGCCGATCACTTCGCACAGCCGGGTCCAGTGCTCCGGATTGGCGCGGCTGGTATAAATGTAGACGTAATCGTTCGGTCCGCCCGGCTTGCACGGGAAGATATTGCACGGCGGATTGCCGCCGCTGATCGAACCCGCGCCAGCGCGCGGCGCGGGCTTTTGAGTTTTGTGCGTGACGGCCAGCGAGTTGCGGATGTAATGCAACATTGCGTCCTGCATGCCGACATTCAAGCGTACGCCCTTGCCGGTGTCACGTGCCTTGTAAAGCGATGCGAGTATGCTGATGCACATCAGCATGCCAGTGCCGGTATCGCCGAGCGTCGGGCCGGGCTTGAGGGGTGGGCCATTGGGCTCGCCCGTGATACTCATGGTGCCGCCTGCGGCCTGCGCGATCATGTCGAACGCGAGATTTTTTTCGAAAGGGCTGCCCACGCCGAAACCCTTGACCTGGCCGTAAATGATCCTGGGGTTGATTTTGGACAGCACGTCGTAGCCAAGGCCAAGGCGTTCGATCGCGCCGGGCGCGAAATTTTCCATGAACACATCGGCCTTGGCCGCCATGTCCTTGACGATCTGCAGGCCGCGCGGTTCTTTCAGGTTGATGCACACCGAACGCTTGTTCGAGTTGTAATTCAAAAAATACGGATCGTCCTGGTGCGGCTTGTTCGTGCCGACGCGCCGGCCCGGATCGCCGGTGGCGGGGTTTTCGATTTTCGCCACGTCGGCGCCCAGCCACGCCAGCACCTGCGTGCAGGAGGTGCCCGCTTCGAACTGTGTGCAATCCAGTACTTTGACGCCGGTCAGACAACCGGGCATGAAATTCGAGTCTGCCATGGGATTCTCCTGCGAAGTGTGAGGGACGCTGCTGGGCCAGATGAATTCGGGAATAGTAGCGTACGGTTGACCCGTATTGGATGTCGTCTGTGATCGGGACGGAAAGTCTGCCATGCGAACCACGCGACCGCCATGGAATTGGACTATACTTTTGCGAAATTCGAGGAGAAAAGAATGATCAAATTTCACGGCAAGTCAGGCATGTGTGGCGCGAAATGGTCGGTAGGCATCGCCATTGCCGGCGCATTGGCCATGGCGACGGGTGCACAGGCGCAGAACTATCCGGCGCGGCCGGTGCGCATGATCGTGCCATTGGCGCCTGCGGGCTCCACCGACATCGTTGCCCGTATCGTTGCGCAAAAGTACAGCGAGGCTTTGGGGAAAACCTTCATCGTCGACAACCGCCCCGGCGCAGGCACGTCTTTGGGCAGCGAACTGGTGGCGCGCGCCGAACCCGACGGCTATACACTGCTGTTTGCCAGCGCTTCGCTGGCTACCAATGTGCCGCTTTATCCCAAGCTCAAGTTTCATCCGCTCAAGGACTTTTCGTCCATCGGTATCGTGGGACAGTCGTTTTATGTGCTGCTGGTGCAGCCGTCGCTGGGCGTCAGTTCCGTGAGGGAACTGATCGCCATGGCGAAGGCAAAACCGAAACACATCCAGTATGCCTCGGCTGGGCAGGGCACCATTACCCATCTCGCGGTGGAACTGTTCAGCATGAACGCCGGGATCAAGATGCAGGACGTGCCGTTCAAGGGTGGCGCGCCGGCTCTGGTCGCTTTCCTGGGCGGCCAGATGCCGGTGATCTTCAGTCCCATAGCAGAATGTTTGCCGCACCTGCGTGCCGGCGCCAAGGTGCGCACGCTCGCGGTTACCGCGCCCAAGCGTGTTCCCGATCTGCCCGACGTGCCCACGCTGGCGGAAGCGGGCGTGCCCGATTCTGTCGTTAATTCACGGTCAGGGCTGCTGGCGCCGGCACGCACGCCGCCAGCCGCCATCAAGATACTGAATACCGAGTTGAATCGCCTGCTGCAGTCGCCCGACGTGCGCACGCGCCTGGGTAACTATGGACTGGTGGCCGTGGGCGGCACACCCGAGGATCTTGGCAACTATCTGAAGTCGGAGATTGAACGCTGGACCAAGGTGGTCAAGGTTGCGGGTATCAAGTTCGATTAGTACTGAGTGCAGCCGGGGTAACGAACGACGCCTTATTTCGACGACCGCATCACGCCCAGTTCGGCCAGGGTTTTGCGCAGCGTGCTATAGGCTGCGTCCAGATAACGGCTTGTCGCGGCACTGTTCTTGTAGTCAGGTTCCCACGCGTGCTCGAGTGCGGTGGATTTCCACTCGGGTGTGCTGACCACCGTGGCAAAAACGGTATCCCAATAGGCGCGCTGTGCTGCCGACAACCCGCGTGGCCCGATAATGCCGCGATAGGCGGCGTAGACCGCATCGATGCCCTGCTCGCGAAACGTCGGTAGTGCCGCTGCCCTGCCGGGCTGTCTTTTTTCGGCGCTGATGCCCATCACGTTCACCCTGCCGGAAAGGGCAAGCGGAATCGCACCGCCAAGCGAGCCCACCCAGGCGTCTACATGGCCGCCCAGCGCTGCGGGGATACCGTTGCCGCCCGACGAATAGACCACAATCTTCAGCCGCTTCGGATCGATGCCAGCTGCCTTGGCGAGCATGCCCAGCACGATATGGTTCTGATTGCCCAACGCCGGCGAAAAGCCGAAGCTGACCGAAGACGGGTCGGCCTTGAGCCGCGCCAGCAGATCATTGACTGATTTGATGGGCGAATCCAGGTGTGTCCAAACCACGACGTACTCGCGCATCAGCATCGCCAGCGGCGTGAGATCGCGGTAGTGCAAGGTCGACACGCCGAGTATGTGATTGGTCAATAGCGCGACGTTCATGGTGGCGATCCAGTGCGCGTCGCCCTGATGCTGATTCAGCGACGTCCAGGCAATCGAGCCGCCGCCGCCGGGACGATTATTGACGGTGAGCGCTGTCATGCCGGGCAACTTCTGCAGATGCCGCTGCAGTTCGCGCGCCTCACGGTCCGCGGCACCGCCGGCACCGGAGGAGACCACGATCTCAACGCTGCGCGCAGGCTTCCACGCCTGGGCGTGCGCGCCCGCGGCGCCCAGCGCGCAGAAAAGCGCGCCGACGAGGGCTATCCGACCACGCCGATATTCCATGGCACAAACTCGTGATCGCCGAGGCCCAGCAGTTCGCTCTTGGTGCGTTCGCCCGACGCGGTAAGCAGCATCAACTCGAATATGCGCTGCCCCATCTCGCGCAGGGTGCAGGTGCCATCGAGAATTTCGCCGCAATTGATGTCCATGTCTTCTTCAAGCTTGCGAAACATCGGCGTATTGGTGGCGAGTTTGACCGATGGCACCGGCTTGGCGCCAAACATGGAGCCGCGGCCGGTGGTGAACATGATCATGTTGGCACCGCCGGCGATCTGCCCGGTGGCCGAGCACGGGTCGAAGCCCGGCGTATCCATAAACACAAAGCCATTCTGCGTCACAGGCTCGGCGTACTTGTAAACGTCCATCAGCGGGCCGGTGCCGCCTTTCATTGACGAACCGAGTGATTTCTCGAGAATGTTGGCGAGGCCGCCGTGCTGGTTGCCGGGACTCACCACGCCGTTGATCTGGCAATCGCGGCCCACGGTGTAAATGTCTTTCCACCAGCGGATGCGCTCGATCAGTTTTTCGCCGACTTCGCGGTTGCGCGCGCGCCGCGTCAGCGTGTGCTCGACGCCGTAGATTTCCGGTGTTTCCGACAGGATCGCGGTGCCGCCGTGTTGCGTGAGAATGTCCATCGCCGCACCCAGCGCGGGATTGGCGGTGATCGACGAAAAGCCGTCAGAGCCGCCGCACTGCAGGCCGATCATGATGTGACTGGCCGGCACGCGCGTGCGCTGCACGCGATTCGCATCAGGCAGCATTTCTTTCACCGCCGCAATGCCGGCTTCGATGGTCTTGCGCGTGCCGCCCTCGTCCTGCATGGTGAACAGCCGCAGACGGTCGCCGGCGTCGAGTTTCTGCTCCTTCATCAGGCCCTTGATCTGGTTGCGCTCGCAGCCGAGGCCGACGATCAGCGCGCCGGCGAGATTCGCGTGGCGCGCGTAGCCCGCCATGGTCCGGCGCAGCAGGTCCATCGGCTCACCGGTCATTTCCATGCCGCAGCCCAGATCGTGTGCAAAGGCCGCGACGCCGTCGACGTTGGGGAATTCCGCAAGCCGCTCGGGGGTAAAGTACTCCGCGATCTTGTGCGCCACGGTTGACGAACAGTTCACCGTGGACAGCACACCGACGTAGTTGCGCGTCGCAACCTGTCCGTTGTCACGCACGATACCCATAAACGTTGCGCGCTGCGCTTCGGGTACCATGTGCAGCGGTTTGAATTCCTCCGCGTGGGCATAGTCGCGCTCGAATTCGCGGAACTGCATATTGTGTGAATGCACGTAGCTGCCCGGCACGATGTCCGTGGCGGCGAAGCCGATCACCACGTTGTATTTCAGAATCGGCTCGCCTTCGCGAATCGCGCGTGCCGCAATTTTGTGCCCGGCCTGCACCTGTCCGCGACAGGTGAGCCCGCCCTCGATCTTGGCGCCAAGCGCGAGATCGGTACGTGCAATCACCACATTGTCGGCGTCGTGCAGGCGTATGGTTTGTCCGGTGACGGATTTTTCCCTGATTTCGATCATGAGATGCCTCGGGAATTCAGAATGGCGGGCGCGTTATTCGCGGCTTGCTGGTAAACCATTCTAACCGATGCGCAAGGGCGTGCCTCGCATCTCGCCTCGCCAATGCCGGCATCGTTGGACCATGAGACAAATTCGCCGAATCGTCCCGGCGTTTGATACGATCACGCTCTCAATCACGATTTTCGAGGAGTAGTTAATGAGCAAGCCCGTGTGTGTCATCTGGATGAACGACGCCAAGGTCTACGAACAGGCGCTCACGCAGGCCGGCCTCGCTGAAAAATTCGAGCTGCATGTCATGACGCCGGATCAGACCATACCGGACGACGTCGCCGCGCGCACCGAGGCCCTGCTGGGCTTTCGTCCGGCCGCGCATCTCAAGCGCATGCCGAAGCTGCGCTGGGTGCAGGCGATGACGGCGGGTGTTGACGGCTGGCTGGCGCATCCTGATTTGCGGCCTGACGTAACCCTGTGCAGTGCACGTGGTACGCACCGGGTATCGATGCCCGAGAATATCCTCGGCGCGCTGTTCCACCTCACCAAGCCGTACATGGCCGCGGCCATCGATCAGCGCGACAGCCGTTGGGGCAAGCGTCAGTCGATTCCGCTCGCTGGCAAAACGCTGGGCATACTCGGACTCGGCGCGATCGGGCAGGAACTGGCGCGCAAGGCCGAGGCGCTGGAAATGCGCGTGATCGGCACCAAGCGCCGGCCAGAACCGCTGCCGCACATCGCCAAAGTCTATGCGCCGGAACAAACGAACGACGTGCTCGCTGCGTCGGATTTTGTGTTGCTGCTGCTGCCATCGACGCGCGATACCGAGAACTGCATCAACGCCAGGTTTCTGGCGGCGATGAAGCCCACCGCGTGGCTGCTTAATTTCGCGCGCGGCGCACTGATTGTTGACGCCGACCTGATTGCCGCGGTGAAGGCGAAGACCATTGCCGGCGCCGTGCTCGACGTGTTTCGCGAAGAGCCGCTGCCGGCGACACATCCCTTCTGGCAAACCGAAGGTATCCGCGTGCTGCCGCATATCGGCGGCGGCCACCCCGAGCGCAGCAAGGACGTGGCGGCGATCTTCGTCGAGAACGCACGGCGCTTTCTCGCCGGTGAACCGCTGAGGGCGGAAGTGGACCGGGCGCTGGGCTATTGACAGCGCCAACGCCACTCATCGATGTAATTAAAAAAAGGATCAAAATCATGGACTTGGGAATTGAGGGCAAGAAGGCCATTGTATGTGCTGCCAGCAAAGGGCTGGGCAAGGCATGCGCGATGTCGCTGGCGAAAAACGGCGTCGATCTGGTGATCAATTCGCGTACCGCGAGCGAACTCGAAGCCACGGCCGCGGAAATTCGCGCAGCGACAGGGCGCACGGTGACGGCGGTCGCGGGGGATATCACGACGGCAGAAGGCCGCGCCAAGGTGCTGGCCGCGTGCCCGGCGCCCGATATCCTGGTCAATAACGCGGGTGGTCCGCCGCGCGGCGATTTTCGCGAATGGGACGAGGCCGCCTGGATGAAGGCGGTGAACGGCAACATGATCACGCCCATCATGCTGATCAAGTCGGTGGTGGACGGCATGATCGCGCGCAAGTTCGGCCGCATCGTCAACATCACCTCGGGCTCGGTGAAGTCGCCGATTCCCGAACTCGGCATGTCCAACGGCGCGCGCGCTGGCTTGACCGGCTTTGTCGGCGGCCTCGCGCGGCAGGTCGCGCGTCACAACGTCACCATCAACGGTCTGCTGCCCGGCCCGTTCTTGACCGACCGCCTGCGTTCCGGGCGGGTGGAGGCCGCGCGCAAGGCGGGGCTGCCAGTGGACGAATACATTGCCGAATTCTTCAAGGGTAATCCCGCCGGCCGCGCCGGCGATCCGTTTGAGTTCGGCGAAGCCTGTGCGTTTCTGTGTGCGGCGTCGTCGGGATTCATCGTCGGGCAGAATCTGCTGCTGGATGGTGGGTCGTTTAATTCGACGATGGGTTGATCTGAAGAAAATAAGATTTGATCTGACGGATGATGTACTACTGCCATCGGGAAATCTAAATGGGGCGAATCGACCCTGAGCGGTAGTAGCTCCATTGCACGAGCGGACTTCATCAATCAGCGTAACTTGCGCGCTTAACCGCGTGAAATATAGCTGAGCTGTTCAGGGCGAGATAACGAAGTTCGCGCTGCCGGATGAAACGGAAACGTAAGGAGCTGCCTTTCTCAGCAATGTTTTGACCTTTATGGGATCGCTATTTCCCGCCTGTAACACCACTATGCCATTGTCGAACGATAGCGTTACCTTTGCGTGGGCTTCCAAAGGCACCCACTCAATAAATTGAACGGCACGTTCTTTTCCATCCTGCAAAATTCGGTATCCCGTGGCTAGCTGAGGATCGACATCTGTATTTCGCATGAAAACGAACTGAATGCTGTTGTCGCGGTCGTTACCCTCGTGAAAACCCACGTAAGCGCCGGCCGGCCAAGCTTTCGCCCCACGAAACTCCGTAAGTTGGATAGTCGCCGTAATCATGGTTTTTACGGTGTGAGGGCCAAGAGTTTTGGCATCGAATTTTCCAGGCCCAGCAGAGAGCGATAGTGTTGCTCCAAGCATGGGCATTGGGCTCAGCAGCAAAAACGCAAAGATTATGTGAAGTACTCGCATCAAGTGTCTGCAAAAAGATAGTTGAAATTCGTCTGCCACAGACTGCTTCTGGCTGGGATTTGCCGATTACCGGACGTGCGTTCTGACACTGTATGTCAAATTGAATTTTTGCAGAAATCTTCAACGCGCCGGCTGCGGCAGCGGCGACATGTGATAAGCCGCCTCTATCAGCGCGACCGCAGCGGCGTTGTCCGAAAGATCCGCGATCGGTGGAAGACCCTCACGCACGCGGCGCAAGGTGTCGTGCACGAACTCCGGATAGAAAAACACGTTGGTCAGTTTCATCTCGCGCGTGGTGCGCTGGCGGTCATTGGTGACGATTTCCAGCGTGCTGTTGTCGCGCGCTGCGAAGTAGTGTTTGTCGGTGCGGATGCTGTAGTGCATGTCGAACACCGAGTTCGGCGCCGGATACAAATAGCCGGATTCAACCATGCAGCTGGCGCCGCCGCCCTGCATCAGCATGACACCGTGATCCTCGATGGTGAGGCCGTTGGCTCGGTTGGACATCATGGCGCCGGTCACCGTCAGTTCGGCATTGTTCAGCAGCACGCGGCACAGGTCGACGAAGTGGATGCCGAGGTTCAACAGCGGCCCGCCGCCGGATTGCGCGCGGTCAATCACCCAGGTGACGTTCTGTTGATAGTAGCGATCGATCATGCCGCCGACGAACTTGAACGACAGGTACTGGATTTGTTCGCCCGCGGCGATCTCGCGGATGGCATTGATGATCGGGCAGTAGCGCACCACCAGCGGCACGGCGGCGAACACGCCCGCGGCTGCGGCGCGGCGCGCGATGTCATGGGCTTCCGCGGCATTCAGCGCGCACGGCTTTTCGATTGAGAAGGGGATGCGGCTGTCGATCAGGAAGCGTGCCTCGTCAGCCATCTCGCAATGGCGGCCAAGCACAAAGGCGAAGTCGGGTTTCAGCTTGGCGCACATCTCGCGGTAGTCGGTGAACACCGGGCATTTCGCCTTTTCCGCCAGCGGCGCCGCGCGCGCGGCATCCGGGTCGCTGACGCCGACAATTGTGGCGTCGGTCATTTCCAGCACCGGGGTGGAGTAGAACGGCGTATGCCAGTGTGAAACACCGATCAGAACGATGCGCATGATTTGTTCTCTCCTCGCCTTGGGAATAGTAGACCGCTAAACCTCGCCAAAATGAATTCGCCGGTACGGCGCCGACGGAATGGTGTCGTCCACGTGCAGGTCCCACAGTTCGGCCTGTCCCGACGGCTCGTGCGCGGCGAACAATTGCTTGAAGCGGTTCAGCGTGGTGATCGTTTCGCCGCGCAGACCAAACCCGCGCGCGATGGCGGCGATGTCGCCGCGGCCGTGCATCGACTCCTTCGGGTCATAACCCTGCGCGCGGAACTTGTGCACCTCGGCGCCGTAGCCGCCATCGTTCACGGCGCAGATCAGCATGCGTATGCCCTGGCGGCGGATGGTTTCCAGTTCCTGTATGTGCATCATCAGGCTGCCATCGCCTTCGATCAGCATCAGCTTGCCGTCGCCGCGTGCGGCGGCCGCGCCGATGGCGACCGACAGCGCGGAGCCGATGGCGCCGAAGTCATTGATTACATGGACATTTTCGGCGCGGCGGCCGTAGAAGTGTGTGACGGCGATGCCGGCGAAGTGCGCGCCGCCCATCACCACTGTCCAGTCCTTGGGTATGGCCGCGTCGAGTTCCATCATCGCCGGGCGCGGGTCCACCACGTTGGCGGCCACCAGAAACTCCTTCGAATCCGGGCGCGCGGCCTGAGCGGCAATCTGCGTGGCGAGCATGGGCGAACGCGCGCCGGCCGCGGAAATGTTTTGCGCGACGAGTTTCGCCAGCACGGCTTCGGCGGTGGCCTTGGCATCCGCACGGATATGCATGTCCGCGATGCGCAGCCCCTGATACAGGCCGCGCGGGTTGATGTCGATCTGCACCGTTTTGGCATTCGGGTACAAATAGCCGGCCTCGGTGGTGTAGTGGCCCAGGCCGGCGCCGACGCCGATCAGCAGATCGCAGGCCGCGAATTCCTCGCGCGCGAGCGGACTGGCGTAGGCGCCGGCAACGCCAATGCCGAAGCGGTTGTGATCGAACAGTCCCTTGGCGAATAGTGACGTCGCCAGCAGCGCGCCGCAGCGTTCGGCCAGCGCTTCCAGCGACGCGCCGGCGCCCGAGCGCACCACGCCGCGTCCGGCGAGGATGATCGGACGCTTTGCCTCGGCGATCATCGTTGCAAGGCGATCCACCAGCGCCGGGTCGGGCGCGGGGCGCTGTGGGGTGGGCATCAATTCAGTCGAGGGCGAGTACTCCGCGCCCCACGGGAACGGCGCCTTTTGCAGATCCATCGGCACGCCCAGCACCACCGGGCAACGTTCCTGTTTCGCGGTGTAGAACGCCTCGCGCACGGTGTCGAGCATGCGGTCCACGCTCTTTACCGGCAGGTAACGCGCGCCGGTGGCGGTGGCGAGCGGCCCGAGTTCGAGCTGCTGCACGTACCACGCGGCGGAGGTCGGCGAGTCGCCGGCAAATACCACCAGCGGAATACTGCCGCGCGCGGCGGTGGTTAGCGCCGTCATGATCTGCGTGAAGCCGGGGCCGCACGTGACCGTGGCCACGCCGACCTTGCCGGTATGGCGCGCATAGCCGTCGGCCATCGCCACCGCGCAATGTTCGTGGCGTGCATGCACGACATGCACGCCGTACTTTTGCGCCATGATGGTGCCCCAGTACATGTTGGCATCACCCAACAGGGCGAACAGCGTATCCACGCCTTCCGCCACAAAGGCCTGCGACAAAACCTCGTATCCGTTCAGTTCACCTGATTCGCTCATGCGTTCCCCTTGTCGTTTTTGCCGATGATGCCGCGCGCTCCATCCAGCAGCGCGCGGCCGAGTATTTTGGTGCCGGAGGCCGCGGGGGCTTGTTCCGGCATGGCGTTGGCGCCGCCCGTGCGGCGCGTCTCGATGACGCGCCCGATATTGGCCGCGAACTCGGCCAGCAGCGCGCGCGCCACGTGCACGCCGCCGGCCGAAGCGAACATTTCCAGTGGACCGGCGACCTCGAAGCCGCCTTCCAGCGACAGATCCGTGGCGTCCGTGCCGCGCGCCGTCACGTCGAAGCGGGCGCGCGCGCGCGAGGCGCCGCGCTGATCGATGCCGCGTGCCTCGATCAGGCAACGCTTCGCCGGATGGTCGTAGGTAAGCTTCGCTTCACCGCGAAACACCGCCACCGTTGGTCCGAATTTGAACGTGACCTTGCCGCGATGCGCGCCGTCCGCTGTCAGTTCGTTGAGTTCCGCGCCCGGGATGCACGCCGCCACTACCGCCGGTTCGGAGATCAACGGCCATACCTCGTCCGGCGGCGCTGCTATCGAGATTTGCTCTTTCAGTTGGATCACTCGGGCTCCCGAAATATTGGCAATACCGGTTGGTCCGCCATCGTCAAAACCGTTCACATCCGGCGCCGCGCGCCGTACCTTGTTTTCCTGACCGGGCACGCTGGAAGCAAAGTTGAAGGGGCAGAGAGGCGAGGGACGTTTCAGACCGTACCGCGGATTGCGAACCGGTACGACAGGCCGCAATTATACGGCGCGGCAGTCGCCATTGCGGGGACACGGGGCGTGGCGGTTCGCTTCACGCCGCGCGGGTGGCGCTACGCGCGCTCCTCGCCCAGTGCCTCCAGATAGTGGCGATCAAACGCCGCAAGCTGGCTCTCGAGCTCACTGTACGGACCGGGGGTCCACGCGGAAGATGCGATGCCGCGCATGGCACTTTCGCACAGCGTCCAGTCCTGACGGTTGGTGAGGTCCCAGAATTCGATCGCGGGCTGCGCGTCGAAGCCGGGGGCGGCGATCGCCTCGGGGTGGAAATACCAGTCGCAGGTCATGCGCGTGCGGCCGGCGTCCAGCGGCTGCACACGATGCACCAGCACGTAATCCGGGTGCAACGACAAAAACGCCGAGGGAAACAGTGTGTAATAGTAGACGCGGGCGCGCTCTTCCGCGGCTAGGGATGCGAAGGGCGGCGCGCAGCGCCCGCCATGCGTCGTCATGCTGCCCTGCGCATTCAACATTGTCATCGGCCCGCCGAGCAATGCGCCTTCTTCGAGGTCGTTGTCGCTGTTGCGATAGGGCGTGAGCTTGTTCAAGTGTGGATGTGCCCCGGGACAGTGGTAACACTCACTGAAATTATGAAACAGCAGCTTCCAGTTGGCCGCAACCTCATACTCGGCTTGATGTACTGAACGCAGCGCAGCCAGCGGCCAATGCGCGAAGCGGCCGGCGAGCGCGGGCAGCACAACGTCGAACGGCTGCGGCGCGGACGCGAGGCACAGGAACAGAAAGCCGCGCCACTCGGCCAATGCCACGGGGCTGAGCCGCCACGCGGCCTTGTCGAAGCCCGTGACGTCCTGCATGTGCGGCGCGTGCTGCAAGGTGCCATCGAGCGCATAGGTCCATGCGTGGTACGAACATGGCAGCACGGGCCCGGTCTTGCCGTGCGGTGCGCGGCACAGCCGCGCGCCGCGATGGCGGCAGACGTTGTGAAGCGCATGAATGTTGCCGGCGTTGTCGCGTACCACGATCACACTGTCGCGGCCCACCTCGTGCAGAAAGTAGCTGCCGCATTCCGGCAGCGCCGAGACGTGGCCCGCCAGCAGCCAGTTGCAGCGGAAAATGCGCGACTGTTCCTGTTGCCAGATGTCAGCGCTGTCGAAGTAGCGGGCGGCCAGCATGCACTGGCCATGGGCGCTGCGCAGTTTCATCGCGCCGTGTGTTTTCACAATAAAAATTGTTTAAAATCAATTGGTTGCGATATTCCTTCCTGCGCCGGTAGCATCGCGGGGCAGGGTGTCATGGTGCCGGTCGCGGCGCGTCGCCCAGTATCTCGCTCAATACCGCCAGTGCATTGAGCGCCGGCGCAAAACCGCTGAACGGTGCGGTCTGGATCACCGCTTCGCGTACTTCGACGCGCGACGCGCCGAGGTTGAGTGCCGCCTGACCGAATTTACGGGTCTGTGCCTCCAGGCGCAGCGCGGTGAAACTGGCGACCGAGCACAGCACGCGTTGTCGCCGGTCAAGGCCGGGCCGGAACCAGATTTCACCGTAGCCATATTGAATTGCCACCGGATACAGCGCGCCGGTCACCGTGTTGCCGGGCGCGGCGTAGCCCTTGTTGCCGGCTTCACGGTGCAAGGCCTTGAGCAGTTCGCCACCCTGCGCGGTGAGGGTTTCCAGCGAATCATTGCGCAGTGCCTGCGCGGGCACGATCACGCCGCGCGTCCTGAAAACCTCCGCGGCGGTGTCCAGCGCTTCTTCGGACGCGGTGAAGCCGGCGTAAATGCCGATCTGGATCAGCACTTCCTGTATGGCGCGGGCATCAAGGCCGATGTTGAGTGCCGCGCCGGCGTAACGGCGCAGCGCCTTGTGTCGCTGCAGCGAGGCCAACGCGGCCAGCGTGCAGATCATGCGTTCGGGCAGCGCCAATCCGGGCCGGCACCATACGATCCCGAATTCGGTTTCGGACATGAGATCGTGAAGGCCCGGCGCGCCATCGCCGGATTTTGCGTCGGAACCAAACAGGCGCAGGCGCATGGCTTCGCCTTGTGCGCGTAAATCCGTGCGTGTGGTCATGAGGGTTCTCCGTGCCGCCGTCGATGCGGGCTGGTGTCGCGAGGATGCCGCGCCTTGCCTGAAGCGAAGCACGGATGGAAGCGTGGCCGAGAGTATACTTTGCGCCCACAGTCATCGGCAACGGAACGCAAGCTTATGCAAACACTGGAGCATTTCGCGGCGCGGGTTAACGGCAACGAGCGGCTGGTGCGGCGCGGACGTTATGTCGATACCGCCTTCCTGATCGAGGTGGGGGACGATGCCTGGCTGGTCAACATTGCCGGTGGGCGCGTTGAATCCGTGACGCCCGTGGCGAGGGTGATGCCATCGTGGACCTTCGCGCTGCGCGCCCCGCGCGAGGCGTGGGAACAATTCTGGCAGGCGGTGCCGCCGCCGGGCTATCACGATCTGATGGCGATGGTGAAGTACCGCACGCTGCGCATCGAGGGCGATCTGCATCCGTTCATGTCGAACCTGCTCTACTTCAAGGATGTGATGGCCTCGCTGCGTCCGGCACAGGTGCCGGCATGAGCGCGCGCTTTGAGCCGGTGACCGGCCGCTATCTGCATCTCGATCTGCTTGGCAAGCCGCATCGTGTTTACGTGGAGGAGGCTGGCGCGGGCATTCCGCTGCTGTGCCTGCACACGGCCGGGGCCGACACGCGCCAGTATCGCGGCCTGCTGAATGAACCGCGCATCCTCAAAGACTATCGCGTGATTGCGTTTGACCTGCCGTGGCACGGCAAGTCATCGCCGCCCGCGGGCTGGGAGAATGCCAACTATCAGCTGACCTCGCGTGATTACCTCGACATCATCCTGACGATGAGCGAGGCGTTGCAACTCGATCGGCCGGTGGCGATCGGCTGCTCGATCGGCGGTCGCATTGCGCTGCATCTGGCGCTGGAATATCCGCAGCGCTTTCGCGCCATCATCGGTCTGCAGGCGGGCGCACACGTGGAGCCGTACTACGATCTGAACTGGCTGCATCGGCCCGACGTGCACGGCGGTGAAATGGCCGCCGGTATCGTGTCGGGTCTGATGGGCCCGCGCAGCCCGTCCGCCGAACGCTGGGAGACGCTGTGGCATTACATGCAGGGCGGCCCCGGCGTGTTCAAAGGCGATCTGTATTTCTACAACATCGACGGCGACATTCGCGCGCGCGTCGAAGAGATCGACACCTCGCGCTGTCCGCTGTATCTGCTGTCGGGTGAATACGATTACTCGTGCACGCCGGACGACACGCGCGATCTCGCGCGGCGCATCAAGGGCACGCAGGCGGTGATCATGGAAGGCCTCGGGCACTTCCCGATGAGCGAGGACCCGGCGCGCTTCCTCACATACTTGATGCCGGTTCTGGATCGCATCCGCAGGGCCAAATAAAGTCGTTTAAAAACAAATACTTACAGTTTTGCACGTAACGCGAAGGCGAGCAGGATGCTGGTGCACAGCAGGAGCAGCAGCGCGCTCAGCGCGAGCGAGGAGTGGATGCCGATGACACTGCCGAGAATACCGACCGTGACGCCGCTGAACGCGCGCAAGCCGTTGTTCGACATGTTGTAGAGGCCGATCATGCGTCCGCGCACCGGCGCGGGGGCGTGGATTTGCACCAGCGTCTGCGCCATGGCGTTGAACGCCAGATTCAGAACACCGGCGACGAACATCAGCGCCAGCGCCAGTGGATAGTTTGCGGTGAGCGCGAACCCGGTGATCGCCACACACCACAGGATGGTCAGCACCAGGGCGCTGCGCGGGTTGGGCTGCAGCAGGCTGCGGCTTTCGAGAATCAGGCCGCCGATGAAGGCGCCGGCGGCATTGGCCGCGAGCAGCATGCTGTACGAGTGATCAGCTTGTTCAGTGCCCAGATCGTGCGCGAACTCCGGCATCTGCGCCTGAAACGCATTGCCCACAAAGAACGACGAAATGCCCGCCAGCGCGATCATGCTGAACAGCGTGCGGTTTCCGCGCGCCAGGCGCAGGGCGGCCAGCGCGTCGGCAAAGCCGCCGGTGCGCACTGTGTACGCCTTGGCATCGGCAGCCTGGGGCTTGGGCGCACTCAGTTTTCCATAAGGCGTCTTCCACAGCCACAGCACCAGCGGCAGATAGATCAGCACATTGATAAAAAGCCCGGCCGGCGGACCGAATGCCAGCATCAGCCCGCCGCCGATGGCGGGGCCCATCAGGATGCCCAGTTGCCGTGCGGTGGAGTTCAACCGCACTGCGCTTTGCAGATCCTTGACGCCGACGATATCGTGAATCAGCAACTGGCTCGCCGGACCCCACAGCACGCCTGCCATGCCGTGAATGGTCAGCAGTACCACCGCGTGCCATTGCTCGACCGCATCCATGTAGAACAACACCGCCCAGCCGAGCGAGGCCAGCATGAAGCATCCCATGCCCACCTGAATGATGCGCCGGCGGTCGAAGCGGTCGGCGAGCGCCCCCGAATACACCGAAAACAGCAGGAACGGCAGCCAGTGCGTGAGCACCGCGATGCCGCCCAGCGTGGGCGAGTGAAACTTCTCATAGAGCATCCAGTAACTGATCACATGCTCGATGTTGTCGGCCATCATCGCCAGCGCGGTGGCGATGAAATACACGCGGTACTGCGGATGGCGCAGGGCGGCGAAACTCTTGGGGGATTCGGCAGGAGCGTGGGACGATGTGGACATGGGCGGCGATTGTATCGCGGCGCGAGGTGTCCGCAGCGGGTTGAAGCACCGGTTGTAGCGCAGCGCCTTCCTCGTCATCGGCAGCGCGGAGCGAGATTCAGCTTTGCCAAAGTCCTGAACTTCGACATAAACTCTCCGCCACGAGTACTAGGGTCAGGCCTTGCCTTTTGCCATCCCTTCGATTCGTTTCGCAATACGGCTCACGCGCGAGACCGACAATTCGACCGCAGCCGCAATATCGGTCAAGCTGTGCTGGCCGTCGCGAATCGCCGCGACGATCCCGGCGTTACGTTCCTTGTATTTGCCCAGGTAGTACTGAATGGGCTTGGGTGGCGCACGCCGTTGTTGCCGCGGGATATCTTTCGCGCGTGCCGGGTCGGGATCGGCCAACGCTTGCATGCGTTCCACGAATTCCGCGCCACCCAGAAAAATCTGTTGCGCCAAAGCCGTATCCCATAGCTTGACGCCCTTGCCCGCCGTGACCAGTGCCGCATAGCGTTGCGCCGCCGTGCGCCTGTCGGCTGCAGTAACCGCATCGCGGCCCAGCACATACCCGTGCACTGCCGGTGTGTCCAGCCAAGCCGGCGCCAGTGTGCGACCGGTATGCGCGCCATAACTGCTCCAGGGCCATTGGGCAGGATCGCGAATTAGACGCGCGCGCAACGGGTTCAAATCGACATAGCGGCACACCTCAAGAAGGTAGGAATCTTTGTCGACCAGTATGCCCTTGAATCGGCCTTGGAATAGATGTCCGACTTTGCCGTGCCGCCGGTTGTAGGTTTGGGTATACACGCCATTGAGTTGTTGCATTAGCCGCGACAGGTTGGCGTGTCGTGTGTGTACGACCATGTGATAGTGGTTGCCCATGAGGCAGTAGGCGAGCGCGGCTGCGTCAAAGCGCTCCATCGCCTGGCCCACGACGATCAGAAAATTTCGCTGGTCCTGGTCGTCCTCGAAAATGGGTTCGCGCCGATCGCCACGGGAAGTCACGTGATAGATCGCGCCGGGGAATTCAATTCTGAGGGGCCGGGCCATGGCGCTGATCTTGACAGAGGCGGTAGCAAAAGACAAGGCCTGACCCCATGGAGGTGT
>CADECM010000013.1:9169-63841 GCA_902825845.1 uncultured beta proteobacterium | reverse complement strand
TGACCCCATGGAGGTGTCGCAGCGCCTTCCTCGTCATCGGCAGCGCGGAGCGAGATTCAGCTTTGCCAAAGTCCTGAACTTCGACATAAACTCTCCGCCAAGCGGAGACCCAGTCCGGGGGAATGCATGACGCCAGTCCATCGGTTTGATCAGCTTTATGTCGTATCCGATCTGCACTTCGGGGGCGAAGCCGGCTTTCAGATATTCGGCTCGCGCGATGCCATGGTGTGGCTGCTCGACGAACTGCGCCGGCGTGATCCCGCGCAGCAGATCGCGCTGGTCATCAACGGCGATTTCGTCGACTTTCTGGCAGAGAGCGATCCGCGCTATTTTGATCCCTATGGTGCGGTCGGCAAGCTGGAACGAATCGCACTTGTCGATCCCGCGTTTGCACCGATATTCGCCGCATTCAGCCGCTTTGTCGGCGCGCCGAATCGCCATCTCATTGTCAATCTGGGCAATCATGATCTTGAACTGGCGCTTCCCTGGGTGCGGCGCCGGCTGTTTGATCTGCTGGTTCCCATCCCGGTCGCCGGCGACGCGCTGCGGCGGCTGCATCTGGTGATGGACGGCACCGGTGTCGCGTGCGCCGTGGGCGCATGCAGCGTGCGGTGTGTCCATGGCAATGAAGTCGACCGCTGGAATCCGGCGGACTTTGAAAAAATCCGCGAAATCGGCCGTGACGTGCAGCTCGGGCGTCCCATCGACGCCTGGGTGCCCAACGCCGGAACGCAGATGGTGATCAACGTCATGAACCGCATCAAGCGCCGCTATCCGTTCGTGGATTTGTTGAAGCCCGAGAAAGAGGCAGTGGTGCCGGTTCTGGCGGCTTGCGATCCTGATCAAATCGCTTCGCTTGATCGCGCGGTCAAGCTTGCCAGCGTTGCCGGAAGCCGTTTGTGGGCGGGCATCGCCAAGCCGCGCGGGATGCTCGGCGAAGAAACCCCGGGTGAGCCGTCGCCATCAACCGCCAACCTGCTTGCCAGCGCCTTTGCCCACCGCGATACCGCGCGCACAACCGATACCATGATGCGCGCGGTGGAAGAAGCGGCGCGACACGGTACTGATCCGCTGGTGATGGTGGAGGGCCGTTCGGTGGAACAACTGGGCAAGTTCGGCGCGTTGGGTAAGTGGCTGACCGGTGAAAGCACCGAAGAGGTGTTGCGGGAGGCACTGGAAAAGCTCGACCGCGACCGCAGTTTCGACGTGCGCGACTACGATGACACGGCCAAGGCGCTCGACGACGAAATATCGCCCGCAATTGATTTCCTGATTGCCGGCCATACCCATCTGGATCGCGCGCTGCAGCGCCGTAATGGGGGCGGCGTTTATTACAACAGCGGTACCTGGGCGCGGCTGATCCGCATTCCCGGCGACGTTCGCCGTGACAGCGCCAAATTTGCGGCACTGTATCAAGTGCTGAAGGACGGCAACATGGAAACGCTCGACGCCGAGAATGATCTGGTATCCAGGCCCAACACGGTTGTGGCGATACGCGCGGAGCCGGGCGGCGGCGCGAAAGGGGAACTGCTTCATGTGGTGCCGGGAGCGCCCGGCGGTTACATGCTGCAGACGGTTCCTGAAACCAGCTTCAAGCGGGGCGGATGATGCGCACCATTACGCTCGAATTGCTGCGCCACGGGCCGCCGCACAATCAACTGTTGTCGCCGCTCACCGATTATCTCGCCCTGTGCGAGAACCACTCCGCCGTTTCCTGGCATGTGCCGTTCGAGCACAATCAGATGCTGCACCGGCTGCGCGCGCTCAGTTACCAGATGGGCGACGAGCCGCGCGAATTCCAGGTCGTCGACACTGCGCGCACGCTGGGTGGATTGTTGGGCCAGATCCCCGGACTCACCGCCGATCTCAATCGGCAGGACACGGGCGACAGCAACCGCAGTGATGACGATTGCGATCGCGTCACCCATCTGCGGCTGATCCTGTCGGCCTCGGAACTGGCGCTGCTGCCCTTTGAGCTCGCGACCGCCCCCGCCGGCTTCCCCGGCGCAGGGCAGCCGTTGTCGCTGCAATCGCAGCAACCGGTCTGTATCACGCGCGAAACCCGGCGCGTGCCGGAGGAATATTTTGTCTGGCCAAAGCGGCCGCGCGTGTTGTTCGCCTATGCCTCGCCGCCGGGGCTGGAGCCCGTGCCGGCGGAGGCACACCTGCTTGCCTTGCGCCGCGCGCTGATCCCGTGGCTCGCGCTGCGGGAGGATATCCCCGACGACGAGCGACTCAAGCTGGTGTCCGAACGCCTTGCCCTGATCCCCGATGCCACGGTCGCGACACTCGAAGACGCCTGCGCCAGCGGACGTTATACCCATGTGCATATTCTGGCGCATGGCGTTGAAACCCGCACCGAGTACGATGTGCGCTATGGGCTGGCGCTGCATTCCGCCACGGATCCCTCGGAGCGGGAAGTGGTGTCCGGTGAACGCCTCGCGAGCATTTTGCGCGCGCCCATGCGCAATGCGCCGGGCTGCTTCACGCGTCCGGCCGTGGTAACCCTTGCCAGTTGCAACAGCGGCAATGTCGGCACGGTGACTGGCGTGGGCGCGAGCATCGGCCATGCACTGCACGAGGCGGGAGTACCGTTGATTGTGGCGAGCCAGTTTCCGCTGTCGTTTGGCGGCTCGGTCATGCTGGTGCAGGACTTGTATGAGGGGCTGTTGTGGGGCGAAGACCCGCGCAAGTTGCTGGTCGGCCTTCGGCGACGGTTGCACGCCCGCTACCGGCAAACGCACGATTGGGCGAGTCTCACGGCGTACGCCTCGTTTCCGCCGGATTTCGAGAACCAGCTCGCCGATGCCGGCATACAGCAGGCGATGGGCAGTATTGATAATGCCCTGGGCATGGCTGACCGCGTGCTGCAAACGCTCTCCGAACGCGAGGCACGGGCGCGGGCAACGACCACGGCATTGACGCCGGAAACCAGAAAGCAGGAAATGCTGGCGCAGGCGGTGGAACATGTTGCGCGCGCGCGTCGCCGCCTCGAAGACAAGATGCACGCCTATCCGCATCAGCGGGCACGGATCCTGTCGTTGCTGGCAAGCACCGAGAAACGCGAGGCGCAACTGCGATTCCACGTACTCGGCAACTGGCTGAACGGCATCAGCGAACGCTCGAAAGACGGCGCGCGCATCGTCGAGGGACTGGAGCGCGCGCGCGGTCTTTATTGGGACGGTTACCTGTCGCGCCGGGCCGATCCGGCGCTGCTGGTGCAGTATCTGTCGCTGACACTCTTGCTGCAGGGTATCGGCCGGTTGCCGAGCCCGCTGGATCGCAGCGACCAGGACACGCTGTCGTTGTGGCTCGCGGCCGAGGTGCAGTCGCTGAGCGATGCCGAGACGGGTGACGCCGGTCAACGCGCGTGGGCGTATGGCAATCTCGCCGAGTTATATCTGTTGGCGCCGCTGGTCAATGGCTTGCCGCTGTTACGGCCGAATTGGGATTGGACACAACGCGCGCTGGAAGCCGCACGCCGCATTGTCGCGCTGACCCGGGTATCGTCGTTCCACGTGTTTTCCACGCGGCGGCAGGTGCTGCGCTATTTGGAGTGGCTCAATTTGATGGCTCCCGGTTTCCAAGGACTTGCGGCAACCGCCGAAATACTGCTGGATGCCTTGCCGCCAAGCGATCAACCGGACTGGGACTACTGATTCCCCGGGAGAAACGTGACGCAAACGTTTATTGCGCCTGCAATGTCGGCGGCTGGCGCGAATCGGCAACGGCTGTTTGGCCGCGCGATGATCTGTGCCATCCATCAGCACAGCCGCGATTCCGTCGCGGTGACTCCCGGCCCATAATCCGCTTCGTGCCGGGAACCACCGGCATCAGTTGCCGATGCCCGAGTTCGACCCTTATTGCGGCCGGTCGCCCCGCACCAGCATGCGGTACAGCAGGCGATGCTGGCTGTGATCGTAGTCGAAGCCCGCTTTGTGCAGGGACTGCCGGTCGTCGAGAATCAGCAGGTCGCCCACCTGATACTCATGCGCATAGCAGAATTGCGGCTGGGTGCAGCGGTCGGTGAGGTCCTGCAGGAAATCCTGCGTCTCCTCCGGCGTCATGCCGATGATTTTTTCGGTCTTGCTCTTGTGGAACCAAACCGCCTTCTTGCCCGTATCGGGATGCGTGCGCACCAGCGGCTGCACTGTCGGCGGCTTTTTGGACGCGAGCTGTTCCTTGAGAATATCGGGATTCGAGATCTTGAAACGCGCGCTGCTGATGAGGGTGTTTTCGGTTTTCATCGGCGTGATCTTTGCGCGAAGGTCGTCCGGCAGCGCTTCATAGGCCGCGCGCGAGTTGCATACCGAGGTCGCGCCGCCCTTGTCGGGGACTGCAACCGCATACAGCATGGTGAACTTGGGCGGCCGTTCCTGATTGGTGTGATCGGTATGCCAGGTGGCGTTGTTGCCCACCTTGGCGGGCGCGCCGTCACTGGCCTTGGCGAAGTTATCGAGCACGCTGATCAGCGGATGACCATCCACCAGATAACGCCGGTTCTGGTCTTCCATCAATTCGCCGAACAACTCGCCCGCAGCCTGCACCTGGGCTGGCGTGA
This sequence comes from uncultured beta proteobacterium, assembly GCA_902825845.1. Classification (GTDB taxonomy): domain Bacteria; phylum Pseudomonadota; class Gammaproteobacteria; order Burkholderiales; family SG8-41; genus UBA5216. The sequence continues at coordinate 59,280 of CADECM010000013.1, read as the reverse complement.
GGTGGGCCTGTCCGCGAATCACCAGCACTACATTTTCCACCACTGCATCGTAGAGTCGCTTTTGTGTCGCGGCGTCGACGGGCTTTGCAAGATCGATGCCGGTCACGATGGCACCAATGTGGTCTTTGACTTTGGTGATCTTGAGGGTCTGTGCGGGGGCTTGCTGCAGTACGGCGCTCATGGTTTGTCTCCTTTGCGAGGCGATCAGCGGGATTCCGCTATGTGTACTCGGCATTCAGCACAATCATCATACTCGGAATTTCGCATGCTGCCAGAGGGTCGGTTGGCACAGCCCAGCGTCTGGTGCCTTGGCAGTCGGGCACCCCGCGTCAACGCACGCGCACGAACTTGTCGACGCTGTGATCCACGGTCAGACCGGCGTAGATGTCGCCGCGTGAATCGACGCCCACGCCGTGTACATGGCGCGTCTCGAGCCGAACCAGCACATTGCCGTCGCGGTCGCGCACGCAGATATAGGAGGGCTTGTCGTCATACTCCTGCTCGGCGATGTAGAAGAGGCCGTCCTTGCCCAGCGAAATATCGTTCGGGCCGCCCATGCCCGTCCACATGCCCAGCAGTTCGCCATCCGGCGTCAGCAACTTGATGCGGCGGTTGGCGCGGTCGGCGACGAACAGCGTGCCGTCGGGCGTAATCGCAATGCTGTGGGGCAGATGATATTGATCGTCGCCCTTGCCCGGCGTGCCCCACGACTGGACAAGCTGACCATCAGCGGTAAAGCGATGCACGCGGCTGTTGCGATAGCCGTCGGTGACATAGATGTCGCCGTTGGGATGGGGCATCATTTCGGTCGGGTGATTGAACGGACCGCCTGCTCGTTCCGCCAGCCATGGCGACCCCTTGCAGCCGGTATCGGAATGCACGCCGCGCTTGCCGAGCACCAACAGCGGTTTGCCGTCCAGCGTGAACGATACCGCCACTGAGTCGGGTCGGTCCGTGGTGTAGGCGACGTCGTTGACGATTTTGAGGCCATGTGCCTCCTTCACCGCGCCGATGCCCCAGCAACCGAGGTAGTTGCCGTCGCGGTCGAATACCACCACCGGCGGGTCCTTGCGCTGAAACACGTAGACGCGATCCTGCGAATCAGTGGCGACCCTGCTCACCACGCCCAGCGCCTGCCCTGCGGGCATTTTCGGCCAGTCGCGAATCAATTCGTACTTGTAATTGCCGCTGCCGACTTGAGCCATGGCGCAATCCTCCGTGGTTTCGGTACTGCCTCGTGGGCAGGATCCTGCATGTTACGCTCAAAGTGGGGATGCTTGGTACGGCATCCACTTCCGCCTATGTGCTCGACGATTTGTTTCTCATTGCTTGCCGTTGACCCGATGGTTTCTTGAACAATGCGCGATCTGCTTCTTTGATTGTGACCGTGCAAATTGCGCGCACCGGGGTACCGTCCGACAGGAAAAGGGTGTATTTGGTGTTGATCGACTCGATGACGCCTTCAAACGCCGGCATCGCCGCGCCCCAGGTGACCTTCACTCGAGACGGTCGGCGCTTGTCCTGGGGACCTGCAGCATCCATTACAGTCGCGAGCGACAGCAAGCCGGCGACATAGGTGGTGTGTACGCTGATATTTTGCTCATAGGTGTCGAAGAAGAGTTCGAACGACATCGCTCTGGGTGCCGCAGACGTGAATTGCAACTCGGGCAGATCTCCAGTCGCGCTGGCGGAGATTTGCCAGGGTATCGTCTTGTCGACGGTAATCTCTTTGGGGTTGAACTGCGCCTGAAATACACCTCGCCGGTCGATGCAGGTGATGGTAAGCCGGGAGGCTGTCTGGCTGTTCCTGGTGCGCATAGGTATTTCCCTCCATTGAGCTGATGAATCCGTGCTTATGACATTTTCAAATTTTGCCGCAAATCGGCCAGCGCGCCAATGCTGGTTGATCGTTATCCTGATAAGGAAGAAATGCTACGCTATCGCTCCGATTGAATGACGGCCATAGCCGTGGCCGTACATTTGGAGAAACTGAAATGAGACGTCCTGCCTCGCACAAATTGTGGTGTGTCTGCCTGGTTGGCACCCACATGCCAGCTGTGGTGCAGGATGCCAATGCGGCAGACAGCCACCCCGGCAGAGTGATCCGCATCGTTGCGCCGACCGCGCCGGGCGGGGGCAGCACGGTGAGCGCGCGGCTGATCGCGGAGGAAATGGCCAGGCGTGCCGGCCGCCAGATTGCGATGGTGGATAACCGGCCCGGCGCGGGGACGCGTATCGGCAGTGAAATCGTCGCCAAGGCGGCACCCGACGGCTATACGCTGTTGATGACGCCCAGCACCATCGCCACCAATCCGACGGGCTTCAAGAACATGCCGTACGACGGTCTGCGCGATTTCGCGCCCATCACACTGGTGCTGTCGGTTCCCAGCCTGTTCGTGGTGCACCCGTCGCTGCCGGCGAAATCGCTTAAGGCGTTTATTGCGCTGGCGAAATCACGGCCGGGCGAAATTCTCTACGGCTCGGCGGGCCATGCCACCAATCCGCATCTCACCATCGAGTTGCTGGCAAGCATGGCCGGGATTCGCATGACGCATGTGGCCTATCAGGGCGGCGCGCCGAGCATCGTGGCGCTGATGAGCGGGGAGGTTGCGCTCACCGCATCGAGCAGCATGTCGATACTGATTCCCCACCTTCGTGCGCGCCGCCTGAATGCACTGGGCATTACCAGTGCACGCCGCAATGTGGCGTTGCCCGAGGTGCCGACCATCGCCGAGGGCGGGTTGCCGGGATACGAGTCGATGCAGTGGGCCGGGTTGGTGGCGCCGGCAGGCACACCGCGCCCCATCATTGAAAAGCTGCACAAGGAGGTGGTCGTTATCCTGCGCACGCCGCACGTGATGAGCGCAATGGCGAAGCTGGGTACGGACGTGGCGACCAGCGCCAACCCCGAGGAATTCGCCGCCTTCATCAAGGCGGAAACCGTGAAATGGGCGGCTGTGGCGAAGGCCGCGGGTATCGAGCCGAAATAAAGCGAACGAGCGCCTGGTTCGGCTTGAAGCCGATCGCCTTCGCCACCTTGTTCCACTTGTCGATTTCATTGCGCACCATGCGCGCGAATTCGTCGGGTGGCATGCCGCTCGGTTCGCCGCCGATTTCGAGCAGCTGCTTGCGCACGCCGGGGATGGCAAGCACAGCGGTGATGTCGTCGCGGATTCGCTTCACCAGCGCGGGCGGCGTGCCGCGCGGCGCAAACATGCCGAACCATGCCACGGCTTCGAAACCGGGCACGTTCTTCGCGATCACCGGCGCATCGGGAAACAGCGACGACGGGGTGAGGGAGCACACGCCGATGATTTTCGCGCGGCCCGCACGCACGGTGCCTTACACCGAACTGATCGCCGCCATGGCGAGCGACACGTGCCCACCCATCAGGTCGGTCATCAGCGGCCCCGCGCCCTGGTACGGCACGGGCACGATCTTCGCCCTGGCCATCATGAAAAACGAATGCGAGGGCAATACCGATCCCGCGTTACCCATGTTCAGTTCGCCGGGCCGGGCACGTGCCAGTGTGACCAGCTGTTTCGGGTTGTTGGCCGGCAGCGAGGGATGCGCCACGATCATTTGCGGCGAGACCGTGACCAGCGTGATCGGCACCAGATCGTTGATGGGATCGTAGGGCAGCTTCTTGAACTGTGACGGGCCGTAGGCGATTTGTGTCGACGTGAACAGAATGGTGTGGCCGTCCGGCTCCGCCCTGGCGACATGTTCGGTGCCGACCGTGGTCGCTGCCCCGGGGCGCGGTTCGACGATGACCTGCTGCCCCCAACGTTCGATAAGCTGCGGCAAGAAAACGCGCGCGGTGGTGTCGGTGCTTCCGCCCAGCGCAAACGGAATCACAATGCGCACCAGCTTGTTCGGGAAGGTCTGGGCAAGAGCGTTGCCAGCCGGCGTCGCCAGTGCTGCCACGCCTGTCGACATCCAAATGATCAAGCGCATCTGCGGCCTCACGTGGCGACGCCATGAACTGATTCGGAGACCAACGCGGCGTCATCAACAGCGGTTTGCCGGCGCCACGTGGCCAGTCTGCACGGGCGCAATGTATGCCGCTACCCCCGAGCGGTCAGTTCAGGGAAAACGCGTAGTGGCAAACGCCGGTGCAAGCACGAAAGCGCGTTGCGCCCGGCGTGAGCTTACTCGGCCTTGATGCCGTGTTCCTTGATCACTTTGGCCCACTTCTGCACGTCCTGCAGCAGCATGTCGACAAACTGCCCGGGCGTATTCGCCACCGGAAACGCACCCACGCTTGCCAGCCGCTTCAGCGATTCCGGCGACTTGACCACCTTGACCACTTCGGCGTGCATGCGGTCGATGATCGCCCTCGGCGTGCGCGCCGGGGCAATCAGTCCGTAGTAGGTGCTGGATTCGAATTTCGGGAAGCCGCTTTCGTTGAGCGTCGGCAGGTCGGGAAACAGCGCCAGCCGCGACATCGCGGCCACCGCGATGGGCCGCAACTTGCCCGCGCTGATGTGGCCCTGGAACACCCCGGTGTTGGCGAACAGCAGATCGGTCTCGCCGCCGAGCATGGCAACCACCGCCGGGCCCGCGCCCTTGAACGGCACATGCACCACCTTGATGCCGGCCTGCTGCGCGAACAACACCAGCGCAAGGTGCCCGCCGGCGCCATTGCCGGACGATGCCCAGTTGATTTTTCCGGGATTGGCCTTGCCGTAGGACACGATATCCTTCACCGTTCTCGGCTTGAACGACGGATGCGCCACCAGAATGTTGGGTACATCCACGAACTGGCTGATGGGCGCAAGGTCCTTGACCGGGTCGTACGTCACCTTGTCATACAACAGCTTGGGAAACGTGTTGGTGTTGCCGGAGCCCACAAGCTGCGTGTAACCGTCGGGCGCCGCGTGCGCCACAAAATCGCCGGCGATCAAACCGCCCGCGCCGGGCCGGTTTTCGTAGACGATGGATTGGCCCAGCACTTCACCCAGCTTGAGCGCTATGGGGCGCGCGATGACGTCTGTGCCGCCGCCAGCTGCGTACGGAATAACCCAGCGTATGGGCTTGTTGGGAAATGCGCCTTGCGCGAAGGCTGTGGAAATGCCCCATACACAGCACGACAGGGCGATGGCGATGCGATTCAATTGACTTTCCTCCTCGTTGACGGACGCTTGATCGCGATACATTTCCCGCAAATCGGTAGCGCTTCAGGACTACATTGACAGTTCTCGTCGGCGATGTTGCGGCCGAGCGCTATTTTAAGGGCATTTACGGCTGAAGCTTGTACGTAAAAATGTCGTCCTGCACTTGGCTTTTGCGGTGATGGGATTTGGCGTCCTGTGCCTGGCGCTGTACCGCGCCGCAAAATTCGCTATGATCGCGCTTCACCGACAGGAGGAGCCGCCATGATTCCCGCCAAGACCGCCCGCATGCTTACCCGCTACAACACCTGGTCCAACAAAGTGTGGTTCGATGCACTGGCCGCGCTGCCGCCCGGCGAGGACGTGAAGGAGCGCAAGAGCCTGTTCAAAAACATGGTGCACACCATGAACCACAACTACATCATCGATCTCATCTGGCAGGCGCACCTCGAAGGCCGCGATCACGGCATGACGGCGCGCAACTCCGCTGAATCCCCCACGCTTGCCGAATGGTGGGCGAAACAGCAGGCCATCGACCTGTGGTACGAACAGTGGAGCGACAAGCAGACCGACGAAACGCTGGCGGATCGCCGCCCGGTGGTGCTGATCGGCGGCAATCGCGTGGTGATGTCGCTGGCCGAAATGCTGCTGCATTTGTATCACCACACCGCCTATCACCGCGGCTTTGTCGGCGACATGTTGTACCAGGTGCCTGGCTGCCGTCCGCCGGTCACCGACCTGCCGGTATTCCTGCGCGAGGCACCCCAAAATTATTGAATAAAAACAAATAGTTATGAATGTGCTGTGCGCCTGCGGCCGGCGTGTGGCAATTATGGTAAAACCAATCCGGCGCAACCAACATCCATCAGGGAGATTCCATGACCACCGAAGGAAGCCTCAGTCCGGAAATCGTTCTGGCTGAAATGAAAAAGCACGGCATCACCCACGTGGTGTGGTTGCCGGACAGCGAAACCAACTGGCTTTACACATTAATGAAGGCCGATCCCACCATCACCCTGGTGCCGGTGCCGCGCGAAGGGCTCGCGTTCTCCTGCGCGGCGGGGCTGTACATTGGCGGCGCCAAGCCGGTGATCCTGATCCAGAACACCGGCCTGATGGAATCCGGCGACTCCATGCGCGGCTGGACCATGGGCCTGAACATTCCCGTGGTGCTGATGGTGGGTTATCGCGGCTACACGCGTCACGGTGTGAATCGAGACACCGCCGCCACTTACACCGAGCCTTTTTTGAACGCCTTTCACATCCAGTATTACCTGGTGGAGAACAGCGAAGACGCGCCGCGCATTTCGGTGGCGTTCGAAGAAGCGCAAAAGAACAAACGCCCGGTTGCCGTGCTGGTCGGCGACGAATACCACGGCTTTAACCGATAGAAGGGAACCGCGATCATGATGAAAATGGAAGAAATTCTCAAAGTGTTTGCACCGCACCGCGGCGACGCCATCGTGGTGTCCGGGCGCGCCAACCGTCATTGGGACAAGATCAGCACCAACAAGAACCGCGACCTGTCGCTGGGCGACCCCGCGATGGGCGGCCATGCTTCGTTCGCGCTGGGCCTCGCGCTGGCGCAGCCGAACAAGAAAATCGTGCTGTTCGATTCCGAAGGCGATTTGCAAATGAGCATGGGCGCGCTGTCGATGATAGCCGACCAGATGCCGAAGAATTTCGTGCACTTCGTGCTCGACAACGAGTGCTACGGCACCACCGGTGGCCAGCCCGTGCCCAACGCCAAGAACATTGCCTACGACGTGATTGCCAAGGGCTGCGGCTACGCGTCGAGTTATGCGTACACCAACCTGGAATCGTTTCAGGTCAACGTCAAGCGCATCATGGAAGAAAACGGCCCGGTGTTCGTGGCGATGAAAATCATCCCTGAAATCGAAAACCTGCCGATTGGCCAGCGCGCACCGCGCCTGGGCAAGACCAAGGAACAGTCGGTTGCCGATCTGCGCAAGGAGCTGGGCGTAAACAACTAGCCTAGCCGGCTGCGTTTGCCAGTTCAGCGGCGGTCAGGTCCAGCGCGATCCTGAACCGCCGCAACATTTCCGCGATTTCCGCGTCGTTGATAATCAGCGGCGGACAGAATGCGATGGTGTCGCCGATGGCACGCACGATCAGTCCCTGTTCCTCGGCGATACGCGCGCACAATGGCCCGGCCTTCAGTTTGGGATCGAACGGCACGCGGGTCTCGCCCTCGCTTTTCATTGGTATCAGTTCCACGCCGGCGAGCAGCCCCTTGCCGCGCACCTCACCCACCAGCGGATGCTCCAGCAAGCGATTGAGCCCGCCGAGAAACGGCGCTTCAAGCTTGCGCACGCGCTCGGCGATGTTCATCTCATCATAGATTTTCAGCGTTTCAAGCGCGACCGCCGCGGCCACCGGATGACCCGAATACGTCATGGTGAGGCCGAACACGCCCATGGCATCGCTCTGGCGCGCGATGGCGTCGTAAACACGCGCGTTGATCATCAGCGCGGAAATCGGTATGTAGGCACTGGATAGCGCCTTGGCGCACACCAGCATGTCGGGTTTGAGGCCCATCGCGGTCGATCCGAACATCTCGCCGATGCGCCCGAAGGCCGTTACCACTTCATCACACACCAATAAAATATTATTTAAAATCAATAAGTTATGTAATTTCTCCAGATACCGTCGCGGCGGCACCACGATGCCGCCGGCCGCCATCACCGGCTCGGTAAAAAACGCCGCTATGGTATCGGCGCCTTCGCGCGCAATCAGTTGCTCAATGTCCGCGATCAGGCGGTCGCAAAATTGATCTTCGGTTTCACCCGCCCGCGCGTGGCGCATATGATGTGGCGTCGTGACATGCAGGAACCCCGGCAGCGGCAGATTGAATCGGTCGTGCGCGTAACCGACGCCTGAAAGACTCGCGGCCGCGATGGTGTTGCCGTGATACGCCAGTTTGTGCGCAATGAATTTCTTTTTGCCGGGCTGGCCCACCGCGTTCCAGTAGTACCACGCGAGGCGTGCCGCGCAGTCGTTGGCCTCCGAGCCGGTGCAGGCGAACCATACTTTTGACATCGGCACGGGCGCCATCGCCAGCAGCTTCTCCGCCAGTTCGATCACCGGCGGATGACTCTTGTGATTGGTGAGCGGGTAGTACGCCAGCGTTCGCATCTGTTGCGCGGCAACGCCGGCGAGCCGCTCATTGCCATAACCGAGCGCGATGCACCACAAGCCCGACATCGCCTCGATGTAATCCCGGCCGTGATTGTCGGTGACCCACACGCCGCGCCCGCGCTCGATCACCGTGGCGCCGCGTTCGGCGTGCAGCTGGAGATTGGTGAGGCCGTGGATGACGCTGTGCGCGTCACGTGCCTCGTAAGAAGTCGGGTCCATGTCCGCCATTTCCATCGATTGAATGAAACCCAAAACAAAAAAGCCCGGAGGTGTTCCAGGCTTTTCCGCTGCAATCCCAGCCTGCTCAGGCCTTCTTGCGATTCTTTTCCAGCCAGCCGTCGACCAGTTCCACCGTCTGATCCAACACGTCGAGTTGCATGCCCTTGGAACGGGCGATGGTCTGCACCAGGCGGTCGACGCGCTCGATGTTGGGCGCGCCGTTGGCGAGCGCGCGCGCGGCCGACGAGGGCGTCAGCAGCGACAGCGCCGCGTTGGCGTATTTGTCGAACGGCACCATGTCGCGCGGATTCGAACCCAGCGACACGCACAGCTTGACCACCCAGTCGTAAACCGCACGCGAGGCGTCGAGGTCGCTGTGCACCGCATCCTTGATCGGGCGCATGGCGTCTTTTTGCACGCAGCGGTAGTTGCCCGAACACAGCATCGCCCATTTGGCGAGCGGCACGAACACCGATTCGTGTACTTTCAGTTTTACCGGCAGCTCGATTTTTTCGCCGCCGACATCGAAGCGCGAAGCATCCACGTCGCGCTCAAGATCGCGCAGTATCTGCGTGGCCGCGTCGGATTCGAAGCGCGCGGATTTGAAATTGGTCGGCAGGCGCACCTGCAGCACGTTGACCTTGTCTTCCGGCGGGCGGAACGCCTGCGGATCGGGGCTGCACAGGGTCATGGACGCGGGGTCGAAACGGTCCCACACGGCGGCTTCGGTATAGCAGTCGCGTATCGCCTCGGCGTCAATCGACGGGATGCGCTTGAGGTAGGGCAGCGGCGGCATGTTCATGATCGACATGCAGGGCTTGCGCGATTTGGCGACGTCGTCGAGCATTTCGCGCACGCCCGGCGAGCGGTACTGCGGCTCCTGCATCGCCAGCACCACCAGATCGTAGTTGCGCGGATCGAAGGCGCTGGTGCCGCCGGCGGCCATCTTGCCCGGCAGCTTCCTGGAGTTGACTTCAACCAGGCCTTCGCGGCCTTTGACCGGGATGCGGATGACAGCACCCTCGCCATTGATCAGCTCCGCTTCGGGGGGCAGACAGACCAAGTCGACATTGTGCCCCGCGAGCGCCAGTTTGGTGCCCAGCAGGGAGCCATACGACGCGCCCATAATCAGAATTTTGTAGGTAGCCATGGTGCTCCTGTATTGAGTTTGATGATCAAGCAGACCCGGGATCCTCTTCCTGCTCCCGTCAGGCACGAGCGATGCTAACCAATAGGCGCTCAGCGTGCAATCTTGGCGCGGGATTCGGCGGCGCGGCTACCCGCATCAATTGGCCTTCAGCCCCGCATCCCGGATCAGTTTGGTCCACTTCGCCAGTTCCGTCTTGATATAGCCGCGAAAGGCCGCGGCGTCCTTGAGTGACGGCTCCAGGCCCGCGTTCAGCAAGGGCTCGCGCACTTCGGGCAACGCCATGGTTGCCGCGGCCTCCTTGTTCATGCGCGCGACGATGGCGGCGGGCGTGTGCGCCGGGAACGCGATGCCGAGCCAGCCTGCCGCCTCGAACCCGGGGTAGCCGCTTTCGGCGATGCTCGGCACGTCGGGCAGGCTTGGCGAGCGCTTGAGGCTGGTGACGGCGAGGCCGCGCAGTCTGCCGGACTTCACGTGCTGCGCGCCGGTGGAGATGACGCCGATCAGGTACTCAACCTGCCCGGACAGCACATCGACTGCCGCAGGCGCGCCGCCCTTGTACGGCACGTTGAGCACGCGCATGCCCGCGGTGGCCTTGAACAACTCAAACGACAGATGCGCGATGCTGCCGGTGCCGGGATTGGCGACGGTGATCTTGCCCGGCTGCTGTTTGGCGCGCGCCACAAAATCCTTGAGCGACTTCGCGGGATTGGACAAATGCGTGGACAACAGGCTGGATACATCCACCAGTTGCGCCACCGGCGCGAAATCGTTGACCGGATCGAACGGCACCTTGCCCAGCAGCGCGGGACTCATCGCCATCGACGCCACCGATGCCAGCACCATGGTGTAGCCGTCAGGCGTGGCCTTGGCCGCCAAGTCGTGTGCGATGTTGCCGCCGGCGCCGGCGCGGTTGTCGACCACCACCTGCTGGCCAAGCCGCGGCCCGAGGCGCGCGGCGACCACGCGCGCCACCAGATCGTTGGCACCGCCGGGGGCAAAGCCCACCAGAAAGCGCACCGGTTTGTTGGGATAAGTGTCCGCTGCCCATGCCGGGGCCGTGGCCAGTGCCGCGGCCGCCAACAGCAGCCGCGAAGATCGATGTGAATGATTCATGAGTGTGCTTTGCTTTATTGAGAAGAGCCGGCCTGTGTGACTGCATCTTCCCTCACCCCCAACCCCAGAGGGAGGGGCTTTTCACCCCTCGCCCCCCGGGAGAGGGGACGGGGGTGAGGGAGGGAAGCACCAAACGTAACATGTGCAAATGTAAGGTTCAGTAGTTCGATTGTAGTGCAAGCAGCGCAATCGGGCATCAGCCTATAATCCTGAAACACGGGAGCAGACGCATGGCCACCATCACATTGTCGCAAGCTGAAAAAATCATCGATGTCGTCCTTGCGCGGGCGCGCGCGCTTGCTTGCCGCCCGATCGCGGTGGTGGTGGTCGAACCCGGCGCCATCGTCAAGGCGTTCAAGAAAGAAGACGGCTCGGCGATGCTGCGCTTTGAAATGGCGATGGGCAAGGCGTATGCCGCGCTGGCACTGGGCCGCTCGTCGAGTCTGGTGCGCGTACGTACGGAACAGCGGCCCTTGTTCATGGATTTCCTGTTCAAGGCGTCGGAAGACAAAATCTTCGCGGAAGGCGGCGGCATGCTGATCCGCGCCGCGGATGGTGAATTACTCGGCGCGGTGGGCGTCACCGGCGACACGCAGGAGCAGGATGAATTACTGGCCGCGCACGGCATACGTGGCGCCGGTCTCAAGACGGATGAAGATTGTGAGGGTCTTGCGCATCCGGTGCGGCTGAAGAATTGATGAAGACTGCGCAAGCCTATGCCCGCGTTGTGCGGGCGTTGCGCATGGAATATGTAAGTATTTGTTTTTATTGAATTTTTGTATCTATTTGGTCCGGGGCTAACGAATCAAAACCCTTCCCTCACCCCAACCCTCTCCCAAAGGGAGAGGGAGCAACCCAGCCATGCGGTGTTCCGAATATTTCGCAATTGCGCGAGATGGTTTGCTCCCCTCTCCCCGCGGGAGAGGGGGCGGGGGTGAGGGAGAGGTTTAGGTTCCATCCCGCACTGAATGGACACGAACTTTTTATGGAATAACCCTTCAGTTCCGCACACTCGCACCTTCATACACGGAGAAGCGCATGCCCAAGCCGCTGCTGTCGCAACCCAAGAAATACAAACTGATTGTCGAAAAAGATGTGGCAGTGCCGCTGCGCGATGGCGCGATCATTCGCGCTGATGTGTTCCGCCCTGACAGCGGCGATGAAAAGTGTCCGATCATTCTCACCACCGGTCCTTATCAGAAAGACAAGCTGTGGGTGCCGCCGCCCGATCTCGAAGAGAAGGCCAATCCCTACATGAACTGGGAGTGCGCCAATCCGCTGTGGTGGTGCCCGCGCGGTTACGCGTTGGTGCGCGTGGACAGTCGCGGCTCCGGCAAATCACTGGGATTGTCGGAACCCAGCTCCTATCAGGAAGCGGTCGACACTTATGACGCGATCGAATATGTCGCGAAGCAACCATGGAGCAACGGCAACGTCGGCTGTCTGGGTATTTCGTATCACGCGAATTTTCAGTGGCGCGTCGCCGGCCTGCAGCCGCCGTCGCTGAAAGCGATCATGCCGTGGGAAGGCCGTGCCGATCAGTATCGCGATCAGGCCTATCACGGCGGGATTTTTGCATCGGGTTTTCTGGTGAGCTGGTGGTGGATGCAGGCCGCGCATCACCTGCTGGGCAAGCCCGACCGCTACAACCCGGAAGCCTTCAACAACAACCAGTTGTGGAACTACATGCGCAACGATCTCGACTCCGAGTGGTGGCGGCTGAAGAGCGCGCGCTGGGACCAGATCACGGTGCCGCTTTACAGCGTCGGCAACTGGGGCGGCCATGGCCTGCATCTGCGCGGCAATACCGAAGGCTTCCTGTGCGCCGCCTCGCAACACAAGAAGCTGCGTGTGCATACTGGATCGCACTACCACCCGTTCTACGCGCAGGAGGCGCGCATCGACCAGCTGCGCTGGTTCGATTACTGGCTCAAGGGCATCGATAACGGCATCATGGATGAGCCGCCGATAAAACTGGAAATCCGCACCGGCGGCAGCAAAAAGCCCTACGCCTTCCGCTACGAAAACGAATGGCCGCTGGCGCGCACGCAATGGACGAAACTGTACCTGGTGCCGACCCGTGACAAACCGGCTGCCGGCGCCAAACCGGTGGAAGGCAAGATCACTACAACGCCGCCCACAAAATCAGCCAAGATCACCTATCCCGCGTCGCCCGGCGGCCGTCATGCGCACGGTGGCCGCACCGGGGTATCGTTCGAAACCACGCCGATGCCGCGGGATACCGAAATCACAGGCCCCATCGTGCTCAATATCTGGGTGTCGAGCACGTCGCAGGACATGGATATCTGCGCCACCCTGCGCCACATCGACGCCAGGGGCAAAGACGTGCCGGAAGTCGGCCAGCGCGGAGAGCCCACCGAATGCATCACCAAGGGCTGGCTGCGCGCCTCGCACCGCAAGCTCGACCCGGAGAAATCGCTGCCCTATCGCCCGTACCACGCGCACAACGAGCGCTGGCTGCTGAAAAAGGGCGAGATCGTCGAGTGCCAGGTGGAAATCATCTCCACCTGCATCGTCATCAAGACAGGCCATCGCCTGCGCCTGGACATCACACCCAAGGACGGCCATGCCTCGGCGCACTTCACGCACTACCACGCCGACTACAACGCCGAGGCCTTCAACACCATCCATTGCGGCAAGGCGCGGCCGACGTACCTGCTGCTGCCGATTATTCCACCGGCCGCAGACGCGAAGCCGGCGGCGGCCGCGAAGAGGAAATCCCGGGCCGTGCCCAAAAAATAACTTGGACCACCCAGGTGATTTGAGCGGCAGTTTGCTTGCCGCGCAGCGAGGCATCCACATGTCATGGTGGCAGCATGCGATCGATTGACGGTGCGCGAGGCGGGCGCTACAGTGCCGTGCCGTTCAAAAGGGCATTCCGGCGCATCGCGGCGTCGCAACTTCAAGGGGACAGTCATGAATCGCAAGCAAGGGATGGTATGGGCAGCAGGTCTGGCATTCGTTCCGTTCGTCGCCGGCGCGCAGACAGCGACACGCACCGTGCGTACCCTGTCGTTTGCGTCGGCGTTGGAGGCGGCGAAGTCCGGTCTCGAAGCGTGTCAGAAAGGCGGTTACAACGTGACGGTAACGGTGCTGGGCCGCGACGGACGTACGCTGGTGGTCTTGCACGACGACAATGCTAATCCGCACACCATCGAGAACAGTTTCCGCAAGGCCTACACCTCACTCACCTACCGCCGGCCGTCGGGCGAATTCGGCAAGCGCATGGCCGCGACACCGCCGCCGCACGGCGCGATGGTGCTGCAGAATGTCACCTCGGCCGAAGGCGCGCTGCCGATCATGGCGGGCAAGGAACTGGTCGGTTCCATGGGCATCTCCGGCGCGCCGGGCGGCCATCTGGACGCCGCATGCGTGCAGGCCGGCATCGACAGGATCAAGAGCGGCCTGGGCGGCTGACACCCACCGGCGCGGTCGTTGAATCACCCACGCGCGCAGATGGCTTGACTCGGTTTGCGCGCGGGTACACTCTTTGCCCAAAGGCGCCGCGGTTGCAGCAGCGGCGGCCATCCCGCGCGCGTTCGCGCGCTCACCGATCGGAAAAGGAGGAACTGCCATGCCGTTTTATGAAAAGGGAAGTGTCCATATCCATTACGAAGAGGCCGGTTCCGGTTTTCCGCTACTGATCATTCCCGGCGGCGGCTTGAATTCGGTGATACCGTGGGTTTCCACGGGTGCGCCGTTTGATGCGATAGCGGAATTCAAGAACGAATACCGCTGCATTACGGCCGATCTGCGCAACGCCTATGACGGCCAGTCCAGCGGCCCGCTGGAGGTGGAACGGCCATGGGATTCGCACACCGACGACCACCTCGGTTTGATGGATCACCTGGGCATCAAGCAATTCTTTGTGCTGGGCTATTGCATCGGCGGCCCGTTCATCTGGAACCTGCTCAAGCGCGCGCCGGATCGCGTCGCCGCCGCGGTGCTGGCGCAGCCCAGCGGCTGGCGCAAGGAGAAGCCGTATCAGTCGTACGAGGGCAACATGAAGGAATGGGGTCCTGAACTCACCAAGCGCCGCCCTGACATCACCATGGAGCAGGTTGATCGCTTTCTCACCAGAATGTACCGCAACAATCCCGACTTCGTTTACAGCGTGACGCGTGACTTCGTGAAGTCCTGCCAGACGCCGGTGCTGGTGCTGCCGGACGATTCTTCGCCGCATCCCTATGTCGTGGCGATGGAGTCGGTGATGCTGGCGCCGAAATCGGAGGTGAGCCTGTTTCCGTGGAAAGAGGACAAGAGCCGGATCCCGCTGGTGGTGCGCCAGACGCGCTCGTTCCTGCGTGCGCATCGGCCTGTGACGGCGTAAGCCGCGGCACTACAGATGATGCGCGGGGAACGCATGAGCAAACCCGGCAGGCTGCACGGCAAGGTTGCCCTGATCACGGGGGCGAGCGGCGGGCAGGGACTGGTTGAAACCGAGCTGTTCGCCGATGAGGGCGCTGCCGTCATTCTTGCGGACGTCAGCGACGGACCCGGCAAGGCGCTCGCGAGCAAGATCGTCAAACGCGGCGGCCGCGCGCTGTACGTCAACCTCGATGTCACCCGGCCCGCGCACTGGTCGCGCGCCGTCAGGCTCGCGCAGCGCGAGTTCGGTGGTTTGCACGTGCTGGTGAATAATGCGGGCGTGGTCAGCCGCACGCCGGCCGCGGAGGTGACCGACCGCGAGTGGGCGCGCGTGCTGGCCATCAATCTCACCGGCCCGATGATCGGCACGCGCGCGGTGCTGCCACTGCTGCGCGATTCCGGCGGCGGTTCCATCGTGAACATCTCGTCGACCGCAGCGCTGGTGGGCCATCCCGGCGTCTGTTACGCCGCCAGCAAGTGGGGATTGCGCGGCGTGACCAAGGCCACCGCGCTGCAATATCTGTCGTGGGGCGTGCGCGTGAATTCAGTGCATCCGGCGCAGGTGTCGGAGACCGGCATGATGGCCAACGCCACGCCGGCGTTTCGCGCCGCCAACCGGCAGGCGATTCCCATGGCGCGCGCGGCGCGGCCGATGGAGGTTGCGCAATGCGTGCTGTTTCTCGCCAGCGACGAATCGAGCTACATCACCGGCAGCGAGATCGTCGTCGACGGCGGCGCCACGTCGATCGGCTTTCCGCATGTGCGCAATGTACTGGCGGATGCGTACAACAAGCGCAGCGCCAGGCGCCGGTAGCGCGCAGCTTTCGACAACGATGCCGGATATGCCGACAGTTGCCGAATGCGGCGGGCCGCGCTTCATGCGCGATGCCTCGGCCGCCGGCATCAAGGCAGAATGAGGGTAAAATAATTGATTAAAAACAAATACTTAAATGATATCGCTGGCCTGGGTCTAATGCGGGCTTTGCCGTTCGCCGGCGGCTACGCACTGGGGCTGGCGATCATGGCGCCAGCGAAGACGCCGCGCGCCGTCGTCGAGCGGCTGCACGGCGTGATAACCCGGGCGGCCCTGTCCGCCGAGCTGAAGGAACGCGTCGTCGCAGGTGGTTCGGCACTGATGGAATCCGCATCGCCCGCGGTTTACAGCGCGTTTCTCAAGCAGGAATTCGAGCGCTGGCGCACGGTGGCGACTGCCGCCAACATCCGGGTGCATTAGTGTCGCGACCGGTTTCCGCGAGTGATCAGGCTGCGGCTTTCGCCGCGCGCTTTGCGTCGCAGCCGCTGACCAGGGCGCAGCGCCATCCGGCGTACCGCGCCCTGCTCGATACCGTGGCGGTGGCCATCGCGGGCCGCAACGAGCCCGCGGTGCATCTGGCGCAGGACTACGCGCGCACGCTCGGCGGCGGCAAGGCGACGGCGTGGCACAGCGGTGAATCGATGCATGCGGAAGCGGCGGCGTGGCTGAACGGCGTCGCCGCGCACGTGCTCGACTACGACGATGTGATGACCATGATGCGCGGCCACGTCAGCGTGGCCATGGTGCCGGCGCTGGTGGCGCTGGCGCAAACCCATGGCGCAAGCGGCGAGCGCTTTGCCACCGCCTACCTGGCGGGCTTCGAGCTGATGGCGAAACTCTCGCGCGTGATGGCGCTGCCGCATTACAGCAAGGGCTGGCATTCCACCTCGGCCATGGGCGTGCTGGGCGCGGCGCTGGCGTGCAGCGTGCTGCTCGGACTGAACGCGGCGCAAACCACCCACGCGCTGGGCCTCGCCGTGGCGCAGGCCGCGGGCACGCGCGGCAACTTCGGCACCATGGCCAAATCGTTTCAGGCCGGCCAGTGCAACGCCGCGGCGGTGCGCGCGGCACTGCTGGCGCAATCGGGCTTCACCGCGAGTGATGCCGCGCTCGACGGCAAGTTCGGATTTCTCGCACTGTATGCCGCGCGCGAAGACGTGGCGCCGGCGCTGGCCACGCTGGGCGCCGCGCCGCTGGAGATCGAGGCCACCGGCATCGACATCAAAAAATACCCGTGCTGTTACGCCATCCACCGCGCGCTGGATGCCCTGTTCGCGCTGTGCCGGCAACATGGCCTGAGGGCGGAGGATATCGCGCGCGTGGCGGTCACCAACAGCGCCGGCGGCCTCGACGCGCTGCAGAGCCGGCTGCCGGTGAACGGCCTCGAGGCCAAGTTCAGCATGGAATACAACATGGCGGCGGCACTGCTGGATGGCGTGATACGGCTGTCCAGTTTTGATGAGGCGCGGATTGGCCGTGCGCAGATCACGGCGTTGATGCGGCGCGTTGTTGTGCGCGAGGCCGCGGGAGACATTCTGCCGCGATGGTCCCACGTGAAACTGACCCTGCGCGACGGCAGCGTGCAGGAAAAGCGCGTGGCCATCGCGCACGGCGACGCGGGCGACCCGCTACGCGACGCGGAGCTACTGGACAAGGCGGCGGATTGTTTTGCCTTCGGGCGTTACGATGGCGACGCGTGGGCGTTCGGCCAGCGCGTTTTGAATTGCGGCGACATGCGTCTGGATGAGGCGATGCGCGCACTATGATGCACGGCTTGTCTGCCGCTTCTCCGGGTCGTTCCGGTCCGGCAGGCGCCCGCGCCAAGCCGGGCGCAGCGCCGCCATCCCCGCAATTCAAAACCATGGGCAATCATCTACGGCGCAATGTGCCGGGACTGCCGTACCGAAACGACTGTCAGCAAAAAATGGGTAACGCAAACATCGGCGCGGCCCAGGCCGCGAGTCTGGCGATCTGCGGCATGGTGCGCGGCATGTTGGTAACCCACACCACGCCGGCGACCATCGCCGACTGCAGCGCCAGGTATAGCGCCAGTGCCTGGCGCTCGCCCCACGCGCCGGTGGGCAGCATCCGGTCGAGCAGCAGCCATTCCAGCAGCAGCGCGGCCGCGTAGGCGCCGGCCACCCACAGCCAGAGCGCGTGTTTTTTCGCGTGCGCGGCCGATGCCGCGGGTTGTACGTTGCTCGCGTAAAGGGCATCCAGCCGCTCGCGTGCGCCGCGCGGTTCGCGGGTCTGCATCCACTCTGTCGCCATGCGCGCAAGTCGTCCCGCCGCGCGGCGATACGGATGGGCCGAGAGCCAATACCGCAGCGGGCGGTGCGCACCCACCCTGTTCGCCACGCGTTCATGGTTGCGCTGTGTGAGCCCGACGGGCATCGGCGTCGCCGCATCGTTCACTGAGCGAAAAATCGCGATGAGATTGCCGCCATCGGCCGAGTGCTCCGATACACACGGCTGCAGGTCCGCGCGTGCCGCCAGCCACGACAGCGTGGCGGCGTTGAAGTTATACAGGTGCGCCTCGTGAAACGTGTTGTGCGGCGATTGGCAGGCCGCCTCGACATTGGGCACTTCCACCACCAACAGTCCGCCGCGGCGCAGCGCGCGGTGCAGTTGCCGCAGCACGGCGCCCGGGTCGTCGGTGTGTTCCAGCACGTGCCAGATGGTGATGAGATCGTAGCCTGCTGGCGGCAGGTCGATGTCGCCGATAAAGCCTTGCGTGACATGGAGGCCGTACTGCGTGGCGGCGTAGGCGGCATAGCCGTTGTTGGGTTCCACGCCGTGCACCTCGTGCCCCAGCGATTTGAGCAAATAGGCAAACTCGCCGCCGCCGCTTCCGACATCGAGTATGCGCATGCGCCCCTGCAGGCATGGCCGGATTTTCTCCAGCCGCGACAATGCCACCCTGCCCGCGCGAAGCACATGCCTGGCGCGCGGCACATGGGTGCGCTTGTAGGCCAGGCGATAGTCCTGAGCGTAAAACCGCCGCGTATCGTGCGGCCGCGGGTCCGACCACACCAGACCGCATTGCCGGCAAGCGACCGTGCGCAGCGGGTCGCCGCTGCGGCTGCGCTGCGAAAGTACGCTGACACAAACGCCACCGCACAAATTGCACGGCAGGCCGGCGATGGATTCATCAGGCGTCACTTGCTCGTCCCCGTATCGTAGTTTTTTGTCGCATGTCTCCAATGGCGCCGGGCAGTGCCCGCTCGGCGCGCGGATGAGTATACAACACGCGTCATCGGTGGCACGCGGGCGGCCGGTACCCGTGCGCCCGGAAAAAGCGGCGCACCTGCCGTTGCGGTGGCAGTTGCAAACGGCCTGCCACTGCAACGACAATCCCGCATTATCCACAGCGGAGTTCGTCATGCAAGGCACCGATCAGGCGGTTCCCAATTCCACCGGCACCGCGCCGCCTGTGCTGGTGGCGCCCGCGAAGGCGGCGGATTGCCATATCCATATCTACGATGCGCGCTATCCGTCTACGGGACGAATCGTCGAGCGCAGCACCGTGGCCGATTACCGTCTGCTGCAAAAGCGCATCGGCGTCGAGCGCGTGGTGATTGTCACGCCGCGCTGTTACGGCACCGACAACACGGTCACCACGGACGCGATCCGCGAACTCGGCATCGACAGCGCGCGCGGCGTGGCGGTGCTGCGCCCGGCGGTAACCGATGCCGAACTGAAAGCGCTCAACGATGCCGGCATCCGCGGCATTCGCTTCACCGTGGGCGATCCCGCCACCGCCGTGGTGTCGATCGACATGATCGAGCCGCTTGCCAGACGCATCGCTGATTACGGCTGGCACATTCAGCTGAACATGCCGTGCGACAAAATCGTCGAACACGCCGGCATGCTGCGGCGGCTGCCGGTGCAGGTGGTGTTCGATCACCTCGGCCATCCGCTGATCGACGAGGGCGTCCGTCATCCCTCGCACGCGGTGATTCGCGGCATGCTCGATCAACGCCGCGCGTGGGTCAAGGTTTCCGGCGCCTACATGAACACGAACGTGGGGCCGCCGACCTACGCCGATGCCACGCGGGTGGCGCAGGCGCTGGTGCAGGCTGCGCCCGAGCGCTGCGTGTGGGGCAGCGACTGGCCGCATCCCAGCCCCAAAATTCATCCCGACGATGCGGTGCTGTTCGATCTGCTCCGCACATGGGCGCCGGACGACGCCACACGCACGCGCATTCTGGTGAACAATCCGCAGGCACTCTACGGCTTTCCTGCGTGAGTGCGCCGGCGCGATTGCGCCGGCAAGTTCATTTCTTCAGCGCCAGACCCATCTCGGTGAGGAACTGCGTCATTTCCACCTGCTGCGAGGCCAGCCACTTGCCGAGTTCGTCCGCGTTCATGTAGACCTCTTCATACATGTTGCGCGCCATGTAGTCGCGCCACGCGCTGCTCTTGTAGACGCGGGCGAGCATGGTCTCCAGCACTTTGGCGGCATCGGCCGGAATGCCCGCGGGCGCAACAAAACCGCGCAGGCCGCCGGCATGGATGTCAAAGCCCTGCTCCTTGAGCGTGGGCACGTTGGGCAGGCCCGCGAGGCGTTTCACCGACGGCACGCCCAGCAGGCGCAGTTTCTTCGCTTCCACCTGTCCCATGACTTCGCCGAGATTTTCGGCGGTGGCCTGAATGTGGCCGCCCATCACCGCCGTCACCGACTCGGTGCCGCTCTTGAACGACACCAGGTTGAACTGCACACCCGCGGCCTTTTGCAGCTTGTGCATCAAGCCGTGCGCGCTGCCGCCGGGGAAGGTGATGCCGACGCTGATGGTTTTTGGCCTGGCGCGCGCCGCATCGAGAAAATCCTTCAGCGTGCGGTAGGGCGAGCCTTCGGCCACCGCGAGACTGTTCAGATCGAGCCCGATCGCGCCCAGCGGCGTGAATTTGTCCAGACCGACATCAAGCCCGGTACGGATCGGCACCGAGACCACGGTGATGGCCGACTGCGTGAATACATAGGGATCGCCGCGTTTGCCCGCGACGTACGTGAGGCCGATTGCCCCGCCGCCGCCGGCGCGGTTTTGCACATAGATTTTCTGCGGCAGCAGTTTTTCCTTCGCCACGATTTCCGCCACCGTGCGCGCCACCAAGTCCGAACCACCGCCCGCACCCGTGGGCGCCACCAGTTCCACCGGGCGCGTGGGATAGCCTTGCGCGAAGCCGGTGAGTTGCCATGCCGCACACCACACGGCCAGAAGTAGACGCGTCATCAGTTTTCTCCAGAAAAATAATAAAAACAATAACTTATGTAATTCTAACCTTCCTCTTTCAAACCAATGGCCTTGACCAGTTTGCCGAACCGCGCGAGTTCGCTCTGGATGCGCGCAGAGACCTGCTGCGGGGTGCTGGCCTCGGCGTCGTAGCCCTGCGCGGCCATGCGTTCGCGATAGGCTTTGCTTTGCGTGATGGCGACGATGGCGCGGTTCAGTTGTCCGGTGATGTCGCGCGGGGTGGCGCGCGGTGCCTGCATGGCGATCCACTGTGCGTTCTCGAAGCCGGGCATGGTCTCGGCCACGGTGGGCACGTTGGGCAGCGTGGGGTGGCGTCGGGCGGCGGTGATCGCCACCGCGCGCAGGCGTCCGGCCACCACCTGCGGGTGCACCGAACTCGCCGTCGAGAACATCAGCGACACCTGACCGCCCATCAGATCGGCGACGGCCGGGCCCGAGCCTTTGTAAGGTATGTGCAGCATGTCGATGCCGGTATGCGCCTTGAAAATCTCGCCCTGCAGATGACTGCCGGAGCCAATCGACGCCGAGGCATACAGGATTTTGCCGGGTTGCGCTTTGGCCACCGCGATCAGCTCCTTTACCGTGCGCACCGGCAGCGAAGGATGCACCACGATCAGATAGGGTTGCGTGGCGAGCAACGATACCGGCTCGAAATCGCGCACCGGATCGTACGGCACTCTGGCCTTGACGTTGGGCACAATGGCGAACGTCGTCTGGCTGGCGATGAACACGTGGTAACCATCTGCCGGCGCGCGCATCGCGATTTCGGTGCCGATGATGGTGCTGCCGCCGGGGCGGTTCTCGACAAAAAAATTCTGGCCCAGGCGGCGCGTGAGTTCGTCGGCGATGGCACGGCCGATGATGTCGTTACCGCCGCCGGGCGGATAGGGCACGATGATGCGCACGGGTTTTGCGGGGTAGGCGGATGATGTGGACTGCGCGGCGGCGGGCGGCACGCACAGCGCCGGCGCGGCCAGTGTCAATGCAGCGAGTATGGGGTGTGTGGTTTTCATGCGCGCAGTGTAGCGCAAGCACGCGCGGCACAGCGGCTGGCGTAGAATGGCCGGTCACCGTTCAACTCGAGGAGGCGGCAATGCAAAAGCAGGACATCAAGATTCGCTCCAGCGGCGAAGGCAGGGACTTTGATTGTTACGTGGTGACGCCCGACGGCGCGGACAAGGTGCCTGCCGTGGTGTTGGCTTCGGCGATACACGGCGTGGATGGCGACCTGCGCGCCATCGCGGATGCGTTTGCGCAGAAGGGCTACATCGCCGCCGCGCCGGATCTTTTCTGGCGCACGGTGCCGGGGCCGCTCGCGCGGGGCGATGAGCGTTTGACGCCGCGCGGCAAGCCGCGCCTGCCGGTGATCAAGAGCGGCGAGAACGACATGACCGACACGCTGAACGAGCTGAAGAAAATGCCGCGGTTCAATGGCAAGGCGATCACGATGGGATTCTGCTTTGGCGGGCCGTACGCGATCATCGGGCCGAAGCGTCTGGGCTACTTCGGCGGCGTATCGTGCCATGGCACGCAGCTTAACGATTTCGCGCACGAAATCGAAGGCACCACGCAACCGATCTCGATCATCTGGGGCGATCAGGATCATGCCGCCCCGCCGGAAGTGCAGGCGCAGTACCGCGCGATTCCCGCGAAGCACAAGAATGTCGATGTGCATCTGATTCCCGGCGTGCTTCACGGCTACATGATGAAGGGCGGCGGCGCGGCGTTTCATCAGGAGACCTATGATTTTTCGATGGGACGCGCGCTGGCGATACTGGGCGGCTTGCGTTGAGCGGATGCACGTGAACCCACCGGCGCGCCCCCGCGGCGCGCGGCGCGGCGGCGGGAAGCGCTGGGTGACATATCTTCTGGTGCCGGGTGCTGCGGCAGCCGCGCCGGTATGCGCGGCGCCCGCGCCTGACATGCCGGCGCGTTATCCCGCCAAGCCCATCCGCCTGATCGCCTCCGGCGTTGGCGGCGCGGGCGATTTCGCCGGGCGCTTGATCGCCGCGGCGTTGACCCAGCGCCTGGGCCAGCAGGTCGTCGTCGATAACCGGCCCGGCGGCGTGACGCCCGGCGAGATCCTGCGCAAGGCGCAGCCCGACGGCTACACGCTGATGATGACCGGATTCGTGACGTGGCTTGCGCCGTTCATGCGCGATCACGTGCCGTTCGATCCGCTGCGCGATTTTGTACCGGTGACACTGGCGATCACCTCGCCCAATGTGCTGGTTACCCATCCCGCGCTGGGCGTTAAATCGGTACGGGAACTGATCGCGCTGGCAAGGCAAAAGCCCGGTGCGCTGAACTACGCGGCATCGGGCATCGGCAATTCCAATCACATCGCCGGCGAAATGTTCAAGGCGATGGCGGGGGTGAACATCACCGCGGTGCCGTACCGCGGCGCGTCGCTGGCACTGAACGATGTGCTGGGCGGGCGCGTGGAAATGATGTTCGCCACGGTGAATGCCGCCGGTCCGCATGTGGCGGCGGGGCGGCTGACGGCACTGGGCGTTACCACCGCAATGCCGTCGCCGGTGGCGCCGGACCTGCCCACGGTCGCGTCGGCGGGGCTGCCGGGCTATGAATCGGCCGCCACCATCGGCGTGCTCGCGCGCGCCGGCATGCCGCCGGCCGTCGTCAATCTGCTGCAGCGGGAAATGGCGCGTTATCTGCATTCGGCGCCGGCGCGCGAACGCCTGCTCAAGGCGGGCATAGAAGCGGTGGGCAGCACGCCGCAGGCCTTCGCAGCGATAATTCGCGAGGACCGGCGCGTGAAGGGCAGGATCATTCGCGATGCGGGCATCCGCATGGAGTAGGGCGGGCGACGCGCCGCGTAGCCCGTCACGTCTGAACGCGGCGGATGACGCAGTACTGCATACGCCCGGCCACGCCTGAAGCCGCCATTTTCCAGACATGTCCGACCGCTACATCGCCCACCTCGACATGGATGCGTTTTACGCTTCCGTCGAATTGCTGCGTTATCCGCAACTGCGCGGCCAGCCGGCGGTGGTGGGCGGGCGGCGGCGCGTGGCGGCGCCCGCGGGCGCTGACTTTCCGCGACTGCGCGATTACACCGGCCGCGGCGTGATCACCACTGCCACCTACGAAGCGCGCGCGCTCGGCGTGCACTCAGGCATGGGACTGATGAAGGCGGCAAAGCTGGCGCCGGACGCGTGGTTGCTGCCGGCGGATTTCGATCAGTACCGGCGTTACTCCAAATTGTTCAAGGACGCCGTGCGCGGCATTGCGCCGCTGGTGGAAGACCGCGGCATCGATGAAATCTATATCGATCTCACAGCGCTGGTGGGCGATGGCGGCTGGACGCGCGCGCGCGAGGTGGCGCTGCAGCTGCAGCGCGCGGTGCGCGAGGCGACGGGACTGTCGTGTTCGCTGGGGGTCACACCCAACAAGCTGTTGTCCAAAATCGCCTCGGACCTTGAAAAGCCCGGCGGCATTGCGCTGATCGCCGCGGAAGACATCAGCGAACGCATCTGGCCCTTGCCCGCGCGCAAGATCAACGGCATCGGCCCCAAGGCCAATGCGCGGCTGGAGGCGCTGGGTATCCACACCATCGGAGAGTTGGCGCAAACCGACCCTGCGTTGCTGGTCCGGCACTTCGGTAAAAACTACGGTGCGTGGATGATCGACGCCGCGCACGGCAGGGATCAGCGCGTGGTGAAGACCAGCAGCGAACCCAAATCGATCAGCCGCGAAACCACCTTCGAAGACGATCTGCATCCGGTGCGCGACCGCGAGCAGCTCACGCGCATCTTCACCGATCTGTGCGTGCGCGTCGCTGACGACCTCAAACGCAAGGGCGTCGTGGGCAAGACCATCGGCCTCAAGCTGCGCTACGACAACTTCAAGACCGTGACCCGGGACCGCACGCTCGATGCGCCCACCGGCGACGCGGCCATCATCCGCCGCGCCGCGGGCGAGTGCCTGAAGCGCGTGGCGCTGGACCGGCGCATCCGCCTGCTGGGCGTGCGCGTGGGTGCGCTGAGCACGCCGGGCGCCACTGCTGCGGCCGCAGCGGCCGCAGTGGCCACAGAGGCGTCGCCCGCAATGCCGGCACCGTCTTTATTCGATGAACTGTAAGTATATGTTTTTAAACATTATTTTTTAATGGCACCCACGACGCCCCACGGCACGCAGCGGCAGGTGTGGACGCTGGCGTGGCCGATCATCCTCGCCAACGTGACGGTGCCGCTGCTGGGGGCGGTCGACACCGCCGTGGTCGGCCATCTGCCCGAGCCGTATTACATCGGCGCGGTGGCGATTGGCGCGATGCTGTTCAACTACATCTACCACCTGTTCAACTGCCTGCGCATGGGCACCACCGGACCGACTGCGCAGGCGCGCGGCGCGGGCGAGCACGCCGAAGTGCGCGCGATGATCGCGCGCGCGCTGCTGCTGGCCGGCGCCATCGGCAGTGTCATCGTCGCGCTGCAACTGCCGATCATCCGCTTTGCCTTCTGGGTGATTGAGGCCAGTGCCCAGGTCGAACACCACGCGCGCGAGTATTTTCTGATCCGCGTGTGGTCGATGCCGGCGGTGCTGGGCAGCTACGCCATCTACGGCTGGTGCTACGGCCTGCGCAATGTGCGCACGCCGCTGATGATTCAGGTGTTCGTCAATTGCCTGAACATCGTGCTGGCGATGCTGTTCGTGTTCGTGTTGCGCTGGGGCGTGCCCGGCGTGGCGGCGGCGTCGCTGATCGCCGAGTACGCCGGCCTGCTGCTGGGCCTGGCCAGCGTGCGGCGCACGCTGCGCGAACTGCCGCGTGATAACGCCAGCGGCAGGCCCTCGAAGCTGCTCGACCCGGTGCAGCTCAAGCGCATGGTGACCATCAACGGCGACATCGTGCTGCGCACCATCTGCGTGGTGTCGGTGCTGGGCTTTTTCATGGCCAAGAGCGCGGAGCTGGGCGACGTGCAGCTTGCTGCGAATCAGGTGCTGCACCATTTTCTGGTGTTCACCTCGTACGCGCTGGATGGCGTGGCGCACGCGTCCGAGACCATACTCGGCGAATCGGTGGGGCGCCGCGACCGCGCCGCGTTCCTGCATGACCGGCGCGTGGTGTTTGCGTGGTCGGGCGTGGTGGGCGCGATCAACATCCTGATTTACGCCGTGGCCGGGCACGGCATCATCGCGCTGATGACCAGCATCCCCGAGGTGCGCGCCGCCGCCGCGGGCTACCTGTGGTGGCCGGTGCTGATGCCGCTGGTGTCGGTGTGGGCGTATACCTACGACGGCGTGTATCTGGCGGCCACCCGCACGCGCATCATGCGCAACACCATGCTGGCGGCGTTCGCGATGTTTCTGGCGGCGCTGTATGGCTTGCAGCCGCTGCTCGGCAACACCGGCCTGTGGCTGGCGCTGACGAGTTTCCTGCTCGGGCGTGCGCTGCTGCTGCATGTGTACTTTCCGCGCGTGCTGCGCGCCATCTGAGCAGGGGCGTTTGGTAAGATCGCGGGCTTTTGCCAACCTCGACAGGAATTTTATTTTGAGCTTCAGTGCACAGGACGCGGACTTCATCCGCCGCCGGACACTGCGCGCGATCTCCAGCAACCGCGCGCCGGGCATGCATTTCGCAGGCTACTTTCTGGAGTTCACGCCGCGGCGTTTCGACAGCGGCGGCGTTGAATTCACCATCGATCCGGGCCCGCACTGCGCCGATGCCGGCGGACGCATCAATCGCGCGGCGCTGCTCTACATGGCCGACATGACGCTGGCGGCCGCCAACCGGGTGTTCACCGACCCCAACCGGCGCACCGCAACGCTGATGCTCAGAGTGGAATTCACCGGTGAAGCGGCGCGCGGCCAAATGACCGCAAGCGGCAAAGGCAGCGGCTTTTCACCGCGCACCGCGCTGCCGGAAAGCGTCGCCAGCGGCTGCATAACCTGTGACGGCCGCGAAGTGATGCGCATGTCCGGCACCTGGGTGTCGCCGCCGGCGCCGCCCGGCGTGGTGATGCGCGGCCTGCCGTGGGAGGGTGGCGAGAACGGCGCGGAGCGCCCGTTGCTGCGCAAAAACGAACTCGAAGCCCCTGAAAAAGCGCTGCTGCGCAATGTCGAAAAAGCGCTGCGCACGGCGCATCACGGTGACCTGATGCGCACGCTGTGCGATCCGCTGGTCAAGGGCAGCGCCACCGGTTCAATGGGCAGATTGCCGGTCGGCATGCAGGTGGGCAATCGCGTCGGGCATGTGCAGGGCGGGTTTCTGATCAACGCGGCGCTGGTTACCGCCGAAGCCGCCGTGCCGCAACACCCGCTGCTCACCGGCGCCTCGGCGTGGTACATCAGCCCGGGTCAGGGCAGGGCGATCAGTGCGCGCTCGGTCATCCTGCAACGCGGCCGCAATGTCGCGGTGGTGCGCACGGAATTGTTCAACGCCGGCCGCAAGCTGGTGCTGGAGGTGATATCCAACCACGCGGTGGAAGCCGGCGGCGCGTCGTAGGTGTCGTGCCTTGGTGAGTCGTGAGTCGTGAGTCGTGCGCCGCGTCAGGCGGGCGGTGTTTCGCAGAAGAATTCGACCCACTCGTCGGTGGCCGCGCGCGGCCGGCCAAGCGCAATCCAGCCATGGCCATGCAGCGGCAATTCCTCGCGCTTGAGGACCACGTCCTGATCGTCCTGGAAGGTGACGTAGGTGCCGTTTGCGCTGTGATCGACCACCACGAACTTGTCCAGGCGGCGCTCCACGCGGCAGTGCAGGCGCGACGCCTTGGCATCGTGCACCACCAGATCGGCGGCGGGATCGCGGCCCAGCAACAGCGCGCCGCGCCCGGCTTCAAACACGATTTCGGCGCCGCGATGTTTTAGACGCAATTGCGTGTGCCGCAAGTCGGGCTTTCCCGCGTAGGTCGTGATCAGGGTGTTGTCCAAGCGCTCGTCCCAGCGCCACACCAGCTGCGCCAGTTCGACGGCATGCGACTTGCCCTTGATCTGAATCGCGTACAGCCGTCTGCAGTCGGTACGAAAGGCCAGGCTCAATTGCGCCATGGTTTCGACGGAGGTAATGATTTCATTCGCCTGCGCGTGCTCGGTGAGCCGCGACGCGACGTTCACGGTATCGCCGAACGCATCGCCATCGCGCTCCAGCACCGGCCCGTAGTTAAAGCCGATGCCGACGCCGAGTTTCATGCCCGCAACCGGCGCGATCAGCGCGACGTTGCTTTGCATCGCAATTGCGGCCTGTGCTGCGGCGTCGACCGAGGCAAACAGCACCATGATCTCATCGCCGATGGTTTTGATCACGCGGCCGCCGCTGGCGATGGCTTTTGCCTTGAGCAGCGCCACACAGCGGTTGATGGCATCGGACGCGACGGCATCGCCGGCCAGCTCATACAGGCGCGTGCTTTCGCTGACATCGGCGAACAGCACTGCGGCGCCGGTGGCGGATTCCATCAACGGCCCTGCCTCGGGTGAATTCGCGACAACATGCGGGAATTATAGCGACAATGCCGCCCGCGTCACACTGGCCTGCGCTTGCAAGCCCGCGCGCGCGATGGCGTCATGCGCCATGCACAAATCCCGTTTGCCGCCATGCTTCGTAGATCACCACCGCCACGGCGTTCGCAAGATTGATGCTGCGCGCGGCGGTGCGCATCGGCAGCCGAATGCGCTGTTGCGGCGGCAGCGCGTCGAGCAGTGCCTGCGGCAGGCCGCGGCTTTCGGGGCCGAACACGAATACGTCGCCGGCCTGATACGTCACCGTGTCGTAACGCTGCGTGCCGCGGGTGGTGACCGCGAACAGCCGCCGCCCGGCAAAGTGCGCCTGACAGGCGGTCCAGTCGTCATGCACTGCGACATCGGCGAACGCGCGGTAATCCATGCCCGCGCGTTCGAGCTGTTTGTGCGATATTGAAAACCCCAGCGGCTTCACCAGGTGCAGGCGCGCGCCGGTGTTGACGGCAAGGCGCATGGCGTTGCCGGTGTTGGGCGGTATCTCCGGTTCATACAGCACCACGTCAAACATCGGTATGGCGCCGTGTGTAGCCGCCGGGCAGGGTGCGCGCAGCGACGAGGCCGGTGACGCGCGCCGCGCCCGCCTGTTTGAGGTTGCGCGCAATTTCGTTGAGGGTGGCGCCGGTGGTCATCACGTCGTCGACCACGGCGACGTGCTGCCCGGAAAAATCCACGTCGCACACAAAAGCCCGGCGGATGTTTTTCGCGCGCGCCTTCCACGGCAGCGCGGCCTGGGGCGGCGTGTTGCGCACGCGGCGGCAGGCCTGCGGCATCAGCGGTATGCCGCTGCGGCGGGCGAGGTGGCGCGCGACCTCGAGGCTCTGGTTGAAGCCGCGCTCGCGCAGGCGCTCCCCGGCCAGCGGCATCGGCACCAGCACGTCGGGGCGCTCATCGAGGCAAGCGGCGATGGCGCCGCCCAACAAGGGCGCGATCGCCAGCATGCCGCGGTATTTCAAGCCCTGCACCAGCGCGTCCAGCGGAAACGCGTAAACATACGGCGCGCACACATGGTCGTACACGGGCGCGTGCGACAGACAGGCGCCGCAGCGCGTGCCAGCCGTGATCGGCAGCGCGCAGGTGTCGCAACGGGCAAGTGCAAGCGTGGGCAAACCGTCGCGGCAATGCGCGCACAACAGTGCGCCGGCACTGCCTCCAGCACACAACAGGCAAGACGGTGCAATTGCCTTTTGTGCAAAACTTGTGCAGCTCGCCACAAAACCGCGTGCTATATTCGACCAAGGAAGATGCATTGCAGATGATGCAAGTAATTCAAAAATATTGAGTTTTTCTGGTTACGTCGTCGACAACAGCGCGGATTTCAGCATGGATACCCCTCACACCACCCCCAACACCACATCGCTTGCCCCGCCCACCGCGGCGCCGCGCTGGACCGTCGATCAGGTCGCGGCACTGTTCGATCTGCCGTTCAATGATCTCATGTATCGCGCGCAGACCGTGCACCGCGAGCACTTTGACCCGAACGCGGTGCAGCGTTCCACACTGCTGTCGATCAAGACCGGGGGCTGCCCGGAAGATTGCGGCTATTGCCCGCAGGCGGCGCGTTATCACACCGGCGTGGACAACGAGGACATCCTGTCGGTGGAGCAGGTGGTCGCCGCGGCGCAATGTGCCAAAGACAATGGCGCCACGCGTTTTTGCATGGGCGCCGCATGGCGCGGACCGAAGCAGCGTGATCTCGACAAGGTGGTGGACATGATCACCGCGGTGCGCGGGCTGGGCATGGAAACCTGCGCCACGCTCGGCATGCTGAAGGACGGTCAGGCGGAGCAACTGCGGGACGCCGGCCTCGATTATTACAATCACAATATTGACACCGCGCCGGAGTTTTACGGCCAGATCGTCACCACGCGCACGCAGCAGGACCGCATGGACACCCTGTCGCGCGTGCGCGAAGCGGGCATGCATGTGTGCTGCGGCGGCATCGTCGGCATGGGCGAGACGCGGCGCACCCGCGCGGCGCTGATTGTGCAACTGGCAAACATGGATCCGTACCCGGAGTCGGTGCCGATCAATAATCTGGTGCAGGTCGAAGGCACGCCGCTGGGTGACCGGTTCAACGGTGCCGGGCAGCTCGATCTGCTCGAGTTTGTGCGCACGATTGCCTGCGCCCGCATCACCATGCCCAAGGCGATGGTGCGACTGTCGGCGGGGCGGCAGGAAATGCCCGAGGGCATCCAGGCGCTGTGCTTTCTGGCGGGTGCGAATTCCATTTTCTATGGCGAGAAGCTGCTGACCACGGGCAACCCCGATGTCGAGCGCGATCAGGCGTTGTTCGCCAGGCTGGGATTGCACGCGATGGCAGCAAAGGGCGCATGAGCGATGCCTGGGGCGCTCGCGGTGCTTCTTTCCCTCACCCTCGGTCCTTCTCCCGGAGGGAGGGGGATGAATAAGCCGTTCTCCATGCGGGAGAAGGGTGGGGATGAGGGCGGCATAGTGCGCTGTTAGAGCGTGGCCCTTGGCATGCCGTACGCCATGTTGCCGGACGATCTGGCTGAACTGGATTCCCTGGGACTGCGCCGATACCGCCGTACCCTGGATTCGGCGCAAGCCACGCATGTGTTGGTCGACGGAAAAAAATACGTTGCGTTTTGCAGCAATGACTATCTTGGGCTCGCCAATCACCCCGAACTGATCGCGGCGGCGCAGGCGGGGGCGGCGCAGTTCGGCGTGGGCGCGGGCGCCTCGCATCTGGTGCTGGGCCACGCGCGCGCGCATGAGGCGCTGGAGTCGCAACTGGCGGCATTTGTTAAGTTGCCGCGTGCGCTGCTGTTTTCCACCGGTTACATGGCCAATCTGGGGATTGTCACGGCACTGATGAACCGCGAGGACGCGGTGTTCGCCGATCGCCTGAATCATGCGTCGCTCAATGACGCCTGTCTGCTGGCGCGCGCGCAATTCAAACGTTACGCGCATAACAATCTGGATCAGTTGCAGCGGCTGCTGGCGTCGACGCGGGCGCGGCGCAAACTTATTGTGGCCGATGCGGTGTTCAGCATGGACGGCGACATCGCGCCGGTGCCGGATTTGCTGGCGCTGGCCGAACGTTATGACGCCTGGCTGTTGCTCGATGATGCGCATGGCTTTGGCGTGCTCGGTGAAAACGGGCGCGGCGTGCTCGAGCATTTCAATGCGGCGCATCCGCGTATCATTTATATGGCGACACTGGGCAAGGCGGCGGGTGTTTTCGGCGCGTTTGTGGCGGGCGACCCTACGCTGATCGAGACGCTGCTGCAGCGCGCGCGCACCTATATTTTCACCACCGCCATGCCGCCGCTGCTGGCGTGCGCACTATCGAAAAGCATTGAACTGATCGCCAGCGGCGCGCCACTGCGTCAGCGGCTACACGAAAATATTATTCAATTAAAACAAACACTTAATGATTCCATGCCCGGGGGCGGGGAACTGCTGCCGTCAGCCACCGCGATCCAGCCGCTGGTGATCGGTGACAACCGCGCGGCGAGTAGTCTGGCGCAACGGCTGGCAGACCGCGGCGTGCTGGTGCCGGCGATTCGACCGCCAACGGTGCCACCAGGCACGGCGCGGCTGCGCATTTCGTTGTCGGCTGCACATACCACGGATGATGTGCGTTGCCTGACCGGCGCATTGGCCGGCGCAGGTGTGAGTCACCATTGAGCGCGGCATCCGACAAGACCACGGTGGTGCTGTTGCACGGCTGGGCGAGCCACGCGCAGGTGTTTCGCGGTCTCTCGCGCGCGCTCGAAAAACAGCTTCGGGTGCAGGTTCCCGCCTTGCCTGGCTACGGCGAAGCCGCGGCCTGTGCGCCGTATACGCTGGAGCGCATGGCCGATGCGCTGTCTGCCGCGGCGCCGCGGCACTGCGCCGTCATCGGCTGGTCGCTTGGCGCGCAGGTCGCGCTGGCGTGGGCGCGCCGCGCGCCGCGGCAGGTGCGCCGTCTCGCGCTGATCGCGGCCACGCCCTGCTTTACGCAGCGCGCCGACTGGCCGCATGCCGTGCCGCCGGCGGTAATGCGCCAGTTCACCGCGCAGATCGGGCGCGATTGTTCCGCCGTGCTGCGGCGTTTTGTGGCGCTGCAGTCGCATGGCGATGTGCGTGCGGTGCGCGTGGCGCATCAGTTGCGCACGGCGCTGTTTACGCAGCCGCTGCCGGCGCAGGACGTGCTGGAGGCCGGACTGGAACTGTTGCGCAGTGGTGATCTGCGTGAATCGTTGCCGTCGATAGCGCAGCCGGCACTGGTGATTCACGGTGACAACGACGCGGTGACGCCGTGCGCCGCCGGCCGCGCGCTGAGCGCACTGCTGCCCCACGCCGAGTTTCAGGCGATCGCCGGCGCGGGTCACGCGCCGTTTCTGACGGACCTGGATGCCGTTGCCGGCCATTTACTGACGTTCATGCATGAACCCGCCGCCGCAGTTTGACAAGCGCCTGCTGCGCCGTTCCTTCGAGCGCGCCGCGACGAGCTACGACGAAGCCGCGGTGCTGCAGCACGAGGTGTGCCGGCGCATGGACGAGCGGCTGGATCTGATCAAGCTGCAGCCGGCGCTGATCCTCGACGCCGGCTGCGGTACCGGCAACGCGCTGCCGGCGCTGCGCGCGCGCTATCCGCAGGGACGGGTGATCGCGCTTGACCTCGCCTTCACCATGCTGCAGCAGGCGCGCCGGCGCGGCGGCACATCGTGGTGGCGCTCGCTGTTGCAGCAGCGGCCCGCGGCGCTCTGCGCCGACATCGAGCACTTGCCGCTTGCCACGGGCAGCGTGGATCTGGTGTGGTCCAATCTTGCGCTGCAGTGGATGAACGAGCCGGAGCGGGCGTTTGCGGAATTTCATCGTGTGCTGGCGCCCGGCGGATTGCTGATGTTCAGCACCTTTGGCCCGGATACGCTGAAGGAGTTGCGCGCAGCCTATTCGGGTGTGGACCGCCATACGCACGTCAGCCGCTTTGTCGATCTGCACGATATCGGCGACATGCTGGTGCAGCGCGGCTTTGGCGACCCGGTGATGGACATGGAGCCGTTCACGCTGACCTACAGCGACGTGCGCACGCTGATGCGCGAACTGAAGGCCATCGGTGCACACAATGTGACACGCGAGCGGCCGCCGGGTTTGACAGGCCGCGCGCGGCTTGCCGCGGTGGCCGCGGCGTATGAAGACCTGCGCCGCGACGGCACCCTGCCGGCAACGTTTGAAGTGGTGTACGGGCACGCCTGGAAGCCGCAGCCCAGAGTCACCGGCAGCGGCAAACGTATCATCGACATCAAACCGGCGGCCGGCTGAAGTGGCATCCCGCGCCTCGTCCCGCGCGCCGCGCGGCCTTTTTGTGACCGGCACCGATACCGGCGTCGGCAAGACACTGGTGTCGTGCGCGCTGCTGCATGCGTTTGCCGCGCGCGGCTTGCGCGTGATCGGCATGAAGCCGGTGGCGGCCGGCGCCGTCGAAGCGAATGGTGCGCTGATCAATGACGACGTGGAACAACTGTGCGCGGCGGGCAACGTCAGCGCGCCGCGCGAGTTCGTTAATCCGTATTGCTTCGCGGCCGCGATTGCACCGCACCTTGCCGCTGCGGATGAGAAAAAAACAATTGAAATCAATAGGTTAAAATTTCACTTCCAGCAGTTGTCGACGCTGGCGGAGGTGGTGATCGTGGAAGGCGCGGGCGGTTTTTGCGTGCCGCTCAATGACACGGAAAGCAGCGCCGATCTGGCGCGTGAACTGGCGCTGCCGGTGCTGCTGGTGGTGGGCATGCGGCTGGGTTGTCTGAACCACGCTTTGCTTACCGCCGAAGCGATTCGCGCGCGCGGTCTGCCGCTGGCGGGCTGGATCGCCAATCACATGGATGCATACATGCCGCATGCGCGCGCCAACGTCGCCGCATTGCAGTCGCGGCTGAACGCGCCGCTGCTGGCGCGCATCGAATTTGCGTCGGCGCCGGATGCCGTGGCCGTCGCGCCGCAAATCACGATTGATGCGCTCTACTCCACCCGTTAGCGCGAAACGCCACGCGTGTCAATGCGCTTTTCATGGGGTAAGTGCAAGGATTCAAAGGCTTAGTCGGTTGCTACGTAATGCCCCGCTGTGTTAAATTCTCAGCGTTTATCAGGGGGGCTGCGTCGGTGGCCGAATTATCCAAAAACGATGGCGGCAATGGTGAGTTCATGCTGTTTACGCGCCGTCTCAATGCAATGAGCGCGCGTGATTGCTGTGTTGCGTTTGGTTCATTGGCCGCATTTTCACTGATCGTAGCGGTGGTGTTCTCGGCGCTCGGCGCGTGGCTGATTCTGCCGTTCGCCGGACTGGAAGCGATGGCGCTGTATCTGGCGTTCAACTGGGTGGTGCGCCACGCGCAGGATTCAGAACAACTGGTGATTCACGGCGACGCGGTGGTGCTGGCAGTACGCGAGCAGGCACATACCCGGCGCTATGAATTTAACCGCGCATGGGCGCAGTTGGTGGTGGATCGGCGTTCGCGGGATTTGCGCCTTGCGTTACGATCCCATGGCAGGGAGATTGAAGTGGGCCGTTATCTGGATGTGGGCGCGCGGCAGCAGTTGGCACGTGAGCTGAAGTCCAGACTGGGTGCATGATTTGAGCAAAGCGGTAATACGGGCAGTAACTATCCGGGGGAAGAATGCGTAACAGGCTGGCAAAAATATATACGGCATGGTCGACATTGGCGATGCTGCTCATGGTCCCGGCTGCCGCGTTCGCCGAATACAAACTCAACCTGCAGACGCCCAACACGGCGCTTGGCCACACCATTTACGATCTTCACACGATCATTACCTGGATCTGCGTGGTGATTTTCGTGGTGGTGTTTGGTTTCATGTTTTACTCGGTGTTCAAGCACCGCAAATCGGTGGGGCATCCGGCCGCGCATTTTCACGAGCACTTCTGGGTGGAAGTGGGTTGGACCGTGATACCGGCCATCATCCTGATCGCCATGGCGGTGCCCGCGACCACAGCGCTGAAACAGTTGCGCGATACCTCCGAGCCGGACATGACCATCAAGGCCACCGGTTACCAGTGGAAGTGGGGTTACGATTACATCAAGGGTGAGGGTGAAGGCATCAGCTTTTTCAGCAGCCTGTCGACACCGCGCGCGCAGATCGAGGGCAGGGAACCCAAGGGCGAGAATTACTTGCTGGAAACTGACAACCATGTGGTTGTTCCCGTGGGCAAGAAAGTACGCATGCTGGTCACCGCGGCCGACGTGATCCACGCGTGGTGGGTGCCGGCCCTGACCATCAAGCAGGATGCCGTTCCTGGATTCATTCGCGACACCTGGTTCAAGGCGGAAGCGCCCGGCATCTTCCGCGGGCAGTGCGCGGAACTGTGCGGCAAGGAACATGGATTCATGCCGATCGTGGTCGAAGTCAAGTCCGCTGCTGATTACAGCGCATGGGTCAGCAGCCAAAAAGCAAGCATGAAGAAAGCGGCTGTGGCGGATGCGCCGGACAAAACCTGGACACTGGATGAACTCAAGGCTCGCGGCGAAAAGGTCTATGCGTCCAATTGCGTCGCCTGTCATCAGGCGAACGGCATGGGCACGCCGCCGGCGTTCCCGCCGCTGTCCGGATCGAAGAACGCCACGGGGCCGAAAGCAGATCATCTGGCAATAGTGCTCAATGGCAAATCCGGCACGGCGATGGCCCCGTTCAAACATCTGTCGGATGCGGACATCGCAGCGGTTGTGACGTATGAGCGCAACAGTTGGGCCAACAAGACCGGCGACATGGTAACGCCGGCTGAAGTCAAGGCCGCCAGGGGCGGGGGCGCTGCGCCGGCTGCTACAGCCGCGCCAGCTGCGGCGCCCGTGGCTGCACCAGCCACAGCAACGGCGGCCTTGCCTGCAGCGGTGTTCTTCGACACCGGCAAGGCTGCCGCCAATGACGACGGCAAGAAAACGATCGCCGAGGTTGCCGCCCAACTGAAATCGGACGCAGCAACCAAAGTGGAACTCACCGGGTATACCGACAAGGCTGGTAACCTGGCGCAGAACCTGGAGCTGGCCAAGAATCGCGCGGTGGGTGTGCGCGAAGCGCTGTTGGCGGCGGGCGTGGCAAAGGATCGGATCGTGATGAAACCGCCCGCGACGGTTGAGGCTGGCGGCGATCCCAAGCAGGCGCGTCGCGTGGACATCAAGCCCGGCGTCTAGCAATTTTATTACAAGTTGTTGATTTTGAATAATATTTTTAGAAGATCGGAGCTACAATGAGCACCGCTACCCACGACGCCACGCACGGTCACGGCGACGCCCATGGTCACGACGACCATGCGCACGCGCACAAGCCCACGGGCGCCATGCGCTGGATTGGCTCGACCAACCACAAAGACATAGGGACCATGTACTTGTGGTTCAGCTTCACCATGTTTTTGGTGGGCGGCGCGATGGCCATGATTATTCGGGCGGAGTTGTTCCAGCCCGGGCTGCAAATCGTGCGTCCGGAATTCTTCAATTCGATGACCACTTATCACGGCCTGATCATGGTGTTCGGCGCCATCATGCCGGCGTTTGTGGGCTTCGCCAACTGGCTGATCCCGATGCAGATCGGCGCGCCCGACATGGCGTTTCCGCGCATGAACAACCTGTCATTCTGGCTGCTGCCGCCGGCTGCGTTGTTGCTGATTGCCGCGCAGTTCGCACCGGGCGGCGGCGCCGGCGTGGGCTGGACCATGTATGCACCGCTAACCACGCAGGCCGGTCCTGCCATGGACCTCACCATTTTCGCCGTGCACATCCTCGGCATGTCGTCGATCATGGGGTCGATCAACATCATCACCACCATCCTCAACATGCGCGCGCCGGGCATGACACTGATGAAAATGCCGCTGTTCTGCTGGACCTGGCTGATTACCGCCTACCTGCTGGTGGCGTCGATGCCGGTGCTTGCCGGCGCGGTCACCATGACGCTCACCGACCGTCACTTCGGTACCAGCTTCTTTAATGCGGCCGGCGGCGGCGATCCGGTGCTGTATCAGCACATTTTCTGGTTCTTCGGCCATCCCGAGGTCTACATCATCGCGATTCCCGCCTTCGGTGTGATCTCGCAGGTGATTCCGGCGTTTTCCCGCAAACCGCTGTTCGGTTATGCCTCGATGGTGTACGCGACAGCGTCGATCGCCATCCTGTCCTTCATGGTTTGGGCGCACCACATGTACACCGTGGGCATGCCGGTCGAAGCACAATTGTTCTTCATGTATGCCACCACGCTGATTGCCATTCCCACGGGCGTCAAGGTGTTTAACTGGGTGGCAACCATGTGGAAGGGTTCGCTCACGTTCGAGACGCCGATGCTGTTTGCGCTGGGCTTCCTGTTCCTGTTCACGCTCGGTGGCTTTACCGGTCTGGTGCTGTCGATTACGCCGGTCGACGTACAGATTCACGACACTTACTACGTGGTGGCGCATTTCCATTACGTGATGGTGGCCGGCGCGCTGTTCTCCGCGTTTGCGGGGATATACTTCTGGCTGCCTAAGTGGACCGGCCGCATGTACGACGAGACGCTGGGCAAATGGCACTTCTGGCTGTCGCTGATATTTTTTAACGTCACATTTTTCGTGCAGCACTTCCTGGGCCTCGCGGGAATGCCGCGGCGCGTGCCGGACTATGCGCTTCAGTTTGCGGAATTCAACGCCATTTCCTCGGTTGGCGCGTTTGGATTTGGCCTGTCGCAGTTGCTGTTCCTCTATGTAGTGTTGAAATGCATCACCAGCGGGCCGAAGGCCGAGCAGAAGCAATGGGAAGGCGCGGACAGTATCGAATGGACGCATC
This sequence comes from uncultured beta proteobacterium, assembly GCA_902825845.1. Classification (GTDB taxonomy): domain Bacteria; phylum Pseudomonadota; class Gammaproteobacteria; order Burkholderiales; family SG8-41; genus UBA5216. The sequence goes on along the minus strand of CADECM010000013.1, from coordinate 20,827 downwards.
TTCCGTCGCCGGCGCCCTACCACAGCTTTGCCACGCCGCCGGTGCTCAAGTAGTCCATGGCCGACGTCGTCAATGAAGATGAGCGCCAGCGGCAGATCAAGCGCAATATCCGCCGCACCGGCGCGGCATTGTGGCTGATGGTCGCAGTCATCTTCTTTTACATGATTGCGAAATACTATTGGATGTCAAAGTGAACCCGGGCCAGACCGAAAATGCCAACTGGCGGATGTTCGCGCGGCTGTCGGTGTTGGCGTTGCTGATGTTTGGCTTTGGTTTCGCGATGGTGCCGTACTACAAGAAGTTCTGCGAAGTCACGGGCATCACCAACTTGCTGCAACCCAATGCGAAGCAGTCGGAAATCACCAATTCGCAGGTGGATAAATCCCGCTGGGTGACGCTCGAGTTCGATGCCAACACGCATGGCATGCCATGGCAATTCGCGCCCCTGCAACGCAGCGTGCGCGTGCACCCTGGCGAGATGACGCAAGTGGAATTCCAGATCAAGAACAATGGCAGCGGCGCACTGGTGGGTCAGGCGATTCCTAGTTATGGCCCCAAGCAGGGCGCGGCCTTCGTCAAAAAGCTCGAGTGCTTTTGCTTCCGCCAGCAGGCGCTGGCGGCGGGCGAGACGCGGCGGATGCCGGTGCAACTGGTGATCGATCCCGCGTTGCCTGCCAATGTGAACACGCTGACCTTGTCCTATACGTTTTTCGAAGTTCCCGCGGCTGATGTGAAGAAATCGTCGGCGGCCGGCGCGGCCAACGGCAAAGCAGGCTGAGGGTCGGTGAGCGAATCGGATGACACCCGAAAAGCGTCACTGTTTCAGGCGATCAAGATGGTGTTGTCCGCGTTTATCGGCATACGCAGGCAGAGCGCGAATCAGCAGCTGCGGGTGACGCCGCTGCAGGTGGTGATCACCGGCATTATCGCCGCGGCGATATTTGCATTTACCGTGATGATGGTGGTGCGGCTGGTAACACGCTGACAGGACGAACGAACAGAAGTTTTTTGAGGAGAAGTACATGAGCACGCAGCAGCATACCGACAACTACTTTCTGCCGGGACTGTCTCACTGGCCGGTAACCGCATCGTTGGCCATCGGGTTGTTGGGTTTTGGCGCGGCGTTCGCAGTCAATAAAATGGCCGGCGGCAATCTGCTGCTGCTGGCGGGCTTTATCGTGCTGTTCATCATGTTTGCGGGGTGGTTCAGCACTGTCGCGCATGAGTCCGAAAGCGGCCTGTACAATAAACAGGTGGACAGGTCATTCCGCTGGGGGATGAGCTGGTTCATTTTTTCGGAAGTGATGTTTTTCGCGGCGTTTTTTGGCGCGCTGGGCTACATGCGTTTGTATTCGGTTCCCGACCTCGGCACGCTCGAACACCAGCAACTGCTGTGGCCGGGTTTCAAAGGTGGCTGGCCGACCGCCGGTCCGCACTTCAAACCGGGTGATTTCACGCCGATGGGCGCATGGGGTATCCCGGCGATCAATACCGCGCTGCTGCTGAGCTCTGGCGTCACCATCACCATCGCGCACTGGGGGCTGCTCAAGAAAAACCGCGCGCAGTTGATTTGGGGCCTTGTCGCCACCATCGCGCTGGGCATGGTGTTTCTGGGTTTTCAGGTGTACGAGTATGCGCACGCCTATTCCGAGATGAATCTCAAACTCACCAGCGGTGCCTACGGCTCCACGTTTTTCATGCTGACCGGATTTCACGGATTTCATGTCACGGTCGGCACCATCATGCTGTGGGTGATATTGTTCCGCAGCGTGGCTGGCCACTTCACGCCGGAGAATCATTTCGGCTTTGAAGGCGTGGCCTGGTACTGGCACTTTGTTGACGTGGTATGGGTGCTGCTGTTTGTACTGGTGTATATACTCTAGCTCCCGCGGCTCAATCCATAAAAAAGCCGCACCCGAGGGTGCGGCTTTTTTTCTGCGGGCCAATGCGTGGTGCTAAAGTTTGCCGGTGATGAATCCGAAATGTATTCCCGCCATCAGCAGCAGGAACAAGGTGACCGAAAGTGCCACGCGCACGGTGAGGGCGCGCACCATGCGCTCGCTGCTGCCGTGATCCCTCAGCATGAAGTAAGCAGCAGCACCGAGGCTGTAGACGATAAACGCCAGAAACAGAATGACCAGATATTTCATCGATGCAGTGTAATCCAAGCTGGTCCGGAGCGCCAATGAGGATTGCCGGGCGTGATTTCGATCCACCCGTTTGGGCTACGCTGACCATGCTGGCGGGCGTGGCACTGACCATCGCGCTGGGGTTCTGGCAGCTGGGGCGCGCCGAATTCAAGGAGGCGCTGCAAAATCGCATCAATGATTTTGCGCGCCAGCCGCCAATAGCCGTCGGTGAGCAGGCCCTTGATATTGACGTGGTTTTGTTGCGACCCGTCGAGGCGCGCGGACGCTACGATCCGGCCCATGTGGTGTTTATTGACAATCGCGTTTTCAAACACCAGCCCGGTTACTATGTGATGATGCCCCTGCGCATCGCGGGATCCGATAAATTCGTGCTGGTCAATCGGGGCTGGATTGCGTCCGGCGCAGAACGTAACCGCGTGCCGCCGGTCAAAACGCCGGGCGGTGAAGTCGTGGTGCGTGGCACGGCCACGGCGCCCAGTGAGCGTTTCCTCGAGTTGTCGAGCAGGGTTGCCGAAGGCAACGTCTGGCAGAACATGGTACTGGAACGCTATCGCCAGGCCACCCATCTCGATGTGCAGGGCATCATCCTCCAGCAGACCGGGGGCGTTCCAGCGCCGGACGATGGCCTGATTCGCGACTGGCCGCCGGTCGACCTGAAGCGCAATACGCATCTTGCCTATTCAGTGCAGTGGTTCGCGCTGGCCGCCGCCATTTTTATCTACTACGTTGTTGTCAATGCCCGCAGAAGAACCGACACAGTCCCGAGTTGAGCAACGCAAGAGCCGGCGCATGATCCTGCTGGTGGCGGCGGTGTGTATTGCACCTTTCCTGGGCTCGTTCGCGCTGTATTATTTCTGGCAGCCAACAGGCCGCATCAATTATGGCGAATTGGTCGACGGTTCGCTGTTGCCCACTGGCGAATTGGCGACGGCGATTCCGGGCGAGGGCAACAAGCCCTTCGATTTTGCGCAGGTGCGCGGGAAATGGGTGTACGTAACGGTGGATTCGGGCGCGTGCGACGCGTATTGCCAAAACAAGCTGTGGAAAATGCGCCAGGTACGAATGACGCAGGGCAAATCGCTGGAGCGCATTGAACGCGTGTGGCTCGTCAATGACGCGCGCGAAGTGGACGGCGGCGTGATCAAGGAATATGCGGGGATGTGGATTGCCGGCGCACAGGGCAACGCCATACTGAAGGCATTGCCCTATCGCGACGTGCAGCGCGATCACATTTATCTCGTTGATCCGTTGGGCAATGTCGTGTTGCGTTATCCCAGGGACGCCGATCCCAGCCGCATGAAAAAGGATTTGGCGCGTCTGCTGCGCGTGTCCCGTATTGGCTGATACTTTGTAACTATATGTTTTCAAAGACTATTTTTATTACCGCGGCGTTCACTTTTATGGTTGTCGTGGTCGGCGCCTTCGTACGGCTGACGGATGCCGGGCTCGGATGTCCCGATTGGCCCGGTTGCTATGGCAAAGCCACGCCGATACACGCGGCACAGGCCATCGCGCAGGCTGTAGCGGAACAAGGCGGCACGCATGGGCCGGTGTCGCTGCAAAAGGCGTGGCACGAAATGTCGCACCGCTATCTCGCCGGTACGCTGGGGCTGCTGATTCTCGGCATCGCGGTCATGGCGTGGCGCAAGGCGGTGCGGCGTGAACAATCGCCGTGGCTGGCCAGCACGCTGCTGCTGCTGGTGATATTTCAGGCCGCGCTGGGCATGTGGACGGTGACACTGTTGCTCAAGCCGGTGATCGTGACGCTCCACCTGCTCGGCGGCATGGCGACGCTGGCCCTGCTGGCGTGGCTGGCATCGCGGCAGTTGCAATGGCGCGCAGTACGCGCGGCGCATTTGCGGCCCTGGGCAGCGTTGGGACTGGCGCTGCTGGTGGTGCAAATCGCGCTTGGCGGCTGGGTAAGCGCCAATTACGCGGCGCTGGCGTGTATCGATCTGCCGACGTGCCACGGCGAATGGATGCCGCAAATGGATTTCCGCCATGGCTTTCAACTGCTGCGTGAACTGGGCCAGACCGCCGCTGGCGAGAAGCTGAGCTACGACGCGCTGACCGCAATTCACTGGACGCATCGCGTCGGCGCGGTGGTGGTGACGCTGTATCTGGCCGCGTTGGCGCTGATGGCCTTGCGCGTGCGTGAACTGCGCGGCATCGTCATCACGCTGGCCGGCTTATTGACCCTGCAGGTGGTGCTCGGCATCAGCAATATTGTCACAGGCCTTAAACTGCCGGTGGCCGTCGCGCACAACGCGGGCGCGGCACTTTTGCTGGTGATACTGGTGGTGCTAAACTTCGCCCTTTCCGTCAGGTCCCGCTGGTAATGTCCTCTGTCACCGCGAATGTTCCCACTGGCTCGCGCCTGTATCAGTTCCTGCAACTGACCAAGCCGCGGGTGGTATCACTGATCGTGTTTACCGCGGTCATCGGCATGTTGCTTGCCGTGCCCGGCATGGTCGCGTTGCAGCCGTTTCTCGCCGGCACGGCGGGGATTGCGCTGGTGGCGGGCGCGGCGGCGGCGATGAATTGTCTGGTGGAGCAAAAAATCGATGCGGTGATGGCGCGCACGCGCGCGCGGCCGCTGCCGCGCGGGCAACTCACTTCGCTGCAAACGCTGGTGTTTGCCGGCGTCGTCGGCGGCGTCGGCATGGCCATGCTGTATCACTGGGTCAACGCGCTGACCATGTGGCTGACGCTGGCCACCTTTGTCGGCTATGCCGTGATTTACACGGTGATTCTCAAGCCGCTGACGCCACAGAATATCGTCATTGGCGGCGCCTCGGGCGCGATGCCGCCGGTGCTGGGTTGGGCGGCGATGACCGGTGACGTGACGGCCGAAGCGCTCACCCTGTTCCTGATTATTTTTGCGTGGACACCGCCGCATTTCTGGGCGCTCGCGCTGTATCGGCGCGAGGAATACGCCAAGGCCGGCGTGCCGATGCTGCCGGTCACCCACGGTGAGAAATTCACGCGCCTGCAGGTGCTGCTCTACACCATTATTCTTGTCGCCTGTTCGGTACTGCCGTTCGCGGTAAAGCTGTCCGGCCTGATCTATCTGGCCAGCGCGCTGGCGCTGGGCGCAGGGTTCATGGTGTACGCGATACGCATATACCGCGATTACAGCGACCGGCTGGCACGGCAGACGTTTCGCTATTCGATCATTTATCTCACGGCACTGTTTGCCGCGTTGCTGATCGATCACTATTTCCGCATTACCCTGTAGCGCCCATGCGCGCCCTTGTTGTCGCGGTTCTGATCCCTTTGATGCTTTTTGCGGCTGGCTGCGGACAGCCGTCGGGGCCCAAATTCCAACTGACCGACGTGACCGGCGCGCCCTTCGGCAAAGCGCTGGCACTCACGGATCACACCGGCAAGGCGCGCACGCTTGACGATTTCAAGAGCAAGGTCGTGGTGATCTTTTTCGGTTTTACGCAATGTCCCGATGTGTGTCCGACCACGCTTGCGGAGATGGCCAAGGTGGTGAAGGAGCTTGGTGCCGACGGCGAGCGGGTGCAGGTGCTGTTCGTCACCGTGGACCCGGAACGCGATACGCCCGAGCTGCTGCGGCAATACGTCACCGCGTTTAACCCGACGTTTCTGGGCCTGCACGGGGATGCTGCTGCGACTGCGCGCGCCACCAAGGAATTCAAGATTTTCGTGCAAAAGCAGCCGACGAAGAACGGTGGCTACAGCGTGGATCATTCAGCGGGCACGTTTGTTGTCGATCCACAGGGACGGCTACGACTGTTCGGGCAACATGGGGTGGCCGCATCCGCGCTGGTGGCCGATATCCGGACGCTGCTGAAGCCGGTGACCTGAGCTAAATCAGATTCACGAGATTCGCGACGTACGCATGCAGGTCTTCGCGACTGGCACCGGCGCGGCCACCGCGCGCCTGCAGCTCGGGACCTTCGAGTTCGATGTGCAGTGAATCCATGAAGCGATTCATCAGTCCGCGAAACGCGGCCACTGTGGTGAGTTCGACGATTTCGGTACTGTCAAAATGTTTTGCGAGCTGCCCGAACGCGTCGTCGTCGTAGCGCGCCTTGTTCCAGGTAACCAGTTCGGCCCAGCGTATGACGGCCTTTTCGCGCTCACCGAACAGCGGGCTGTCGGCATAGCCGTCGCCGCTGAGGGCGTCGAGTTGTTCCTCGCTCCAGCCGGTGGATCGCCCAACCAGGCGATTGTGCTTGATTCAATATTGACACTCGTTCAGTGCCGACACCTTGATCATCGCCAGTGCGCGCGTTTTCGCGTCCAGCTTGCAGCCGAGGCCGTCCTTTTGCAGCACCGCCTGCAGCGGCAGCAGGAACTTGAGGATTCCGGGCGAGTGCGCATACATGCGCATGGAGTTGGCGACGCGGCCGTTGAAACGGTTGGCAGCCTCGAACGCGGCGCGTACTTCCTCGGGGGCATTGTCATCCTGCACAAGGGGCAGACGGGCCATGTCATTCCTTTCATTGATGGGGGGCGGCGGGTAACGGCGCGTGCAGTTTGCGTGCGTGTTTGGCCGGGGTCAAGGCATCGATGAAGGCGCTGCCGCATGAGTACCGGTCCTGCGCCACTCCGTGCCAAAATGTGCAACTGTCGCGCGCTGTTGCTTCATCGCGACGGAAAACGCCGTGGCGTATTTTGGCGAATATTTATAAACATATGATTTTAAACAACTTTTATGAGGGGGTCAGTGCCATGGAAACAGGACCGATACGGGCGCAGGATCACAGCGCCGTGCCGGGCCAGCGGGTGATCGACAAGCCCGAACTGGACCCGCGCGGACAGATTTCGACCAAGTGGGCGGAGACGCAAACCTTCGGCATGGAAGGCCAGGTCAAGGTTGGCCGCGACGACAAATTCGAGGTGCTGTGCGACGAGCCGCCACGACTGGGCGGCAAAGGCGAGCATCCGCAGCCGCTGACCTACCTGGCGATGGGCGTCGGCTTCTGACTACTGACCCAGCTTGCGCGGTACGCGCACATGATGAAGCTGAAGTTCAGTCAGGCCAGTTGCCGCGTCGAAATGGATTACTTTCTCAAAGGCTCGGTGCTCAAAGGCACGGTCGAGTCGGGCTGCACCGAAACACGGGTGCTGCTGCGCGTGGAAACCGACGAGGACAATCAGGAACAGGTCGACAAGCTGATTCGCAATGCCAAGCGCGGATGCTTTGCCGAGACCATGATCCGCGCCAGTGTTCCTCTTAAGAGCCAGGTCGAAGTCAACGGCGTCTCGCGCGAAATCGCAGGGATTACCGGTTAGCCACGGTTATCAGGCGGTCCGGTACTGGCGATTGCGCTGCGCTGATTTTATAATTTCAGCGGTCAATGGTTTCCACCGTGAGGTCTTCAGATCATGCCGATATATGAGTATGCCTGCCGCGATTGCGGCACGGAATTCGAAACGCTGGTGCGCGCGTCCTCGCCCGCGCCCGAATGTCCGTCGTGTCACGGCGGCGCATTGCACAAAAAACTTTCTGGATTCGCGGTATCGACCGGCGCGTCGTCCACGGCCATGCCTGCGTTCGCCTCTGGCCCGTGTGGCAGTTGCGGGCATCCGGGCGGCCCAGGCGCGTGTCAGTTTGAGTGAGTGAGGCCGGTGTTTCGCTGATGAAAAAAATCCCGGCTGCGCCGGGATTTTTTGCACACGCCGGCTGCGGTTCCCGCTTCAGTTCGCCGCGCCCAGATCGGCCATCGAAACTTTCATTCTGCCCAGCGCCTTGTTTTCGATCTGGCGTATGCGCTCGGCGGAAACGCCGAATTCATCCGCCAGGTCGTGCAGCGTCGCAGGATCCTTTTCGGTGAGCCAGCGCGCCTCGATGATGCGGCGGCTGCGCGGGTCGAGACTGCCCAGCGCCTGTTGCAGACCTTCGCCGCGCAAACGCGCATTTTCTTCCTGTTCGATCACCGCAACTGGTTCCGCCTCGTCAGACGCAAGGTAGGCGATCGGACTGTAGGACTCTTCATCGTCCGTGCCGCCGGGTTCGAGCGCGACATCCTGTCCGCCGAGACGGGTTTCCATCTCGACCACTTCCTCGTCTTTTACGCCCAGCTGTTTGGCGATGGACTTCACTTCCTCGCTGCCCAGTGTATTGAGGCCGGGCTTCATGCTGCGAAGGTTAAAGAACAGTTTGCGCTGCGCCTTGGTGGTGGCGATTTTTACGATGCGCCAGTTGCGCAGGATGTATTCGTGCATTTCCGCGCGTATCCAGTGGACGGCAAAAGACACCAGCCGCACGCCGCGCTCCGGATCGAAGCGCTTGACGGCCTTCATCAGGCCGATATTGCCTTCCTGGATCAGGTCGGACTGTGGTAAACCATAGCCCATGTAGCCGCGCGCCACCGCGACCACCACGCGCAGGTGCGACACGACCAGTTCGCGCGCGGCATCCAGATCGCCGTGATCGCGATAGCGTCGCGCGTACCCGGTCTCCTGCTCCTGCGTCAGGAACGCAAAGCGGCTTACCGACTGAATATAGGTATCCAGATTGCCCCCTGCGGAGGGGATGGGTAACGCCAATGCAGACATATTGCCTCCCGATAAAAGCTTACCGTTAATATATTAGCACTCTTACCCTTTGAGTGCCAATACGGGGCGGAGTTCCGCAAAGCAGCATTACTAAATATTTATATAAATCAATAACTTGGTTGGATAGGCTTGGATCTGCCTCGTAACCGTTCGACACGTAATCGTGGCGAGGTTCCGACGAGCGATGGGGCGCGGGGAAGAATCTGGCGGGCTAATTCCTAGGCGCCTCATTTGTGCATCAGCCGGGCTTCCTGCGCGAGCTTTTGCCAGCGCGCGTGATCACTGCGAACCTTGCACGAGATTTCGTTCATGGTGCTGCTGGTGATGATCAAGCCCTTCACTTCGGCGTTGCGCCGGAACGCGGGCTTTTGGGTGATGGTGTTGATGGTTGCGTTAAGTCGCGTGGCAATGGCCTGCGGCGTGCCTTTAGGCGCCGCCGCACCGAACCAGGATATAACCCTGTAGCCCCGCACGGTGTCGCGGATCGGCGGCACGTCGGGAATCAAAGTGGAACGTTCCGCGACACTGATGCCGAGCAGACGCGGCTTGCCGCTCTTGGAATGTGGCACCACGTTCACCAAGCCGCTGAGGATCGCCTGGGTGCGCCCGGACAGCACGTCCGGCATGACGGCGCCGCCGCTTTTGTATGGCACGGGGCAGCATGTTGACCTTTGCCTTATGCAACAGCAGCGCCATGGATAGCCGCGTGATGCTGCCAGTACCCGGATGGCCATAGGCCAGTTCGCCCGGCTTGGCGCGCGCCAACGCCATCAGCTCACGCGTGGTCCGCACCGGCAGCGATGGATGTACCGCCAGAACAAACAGCGTGTAGCCAAACGCCTCGATCGCAACGATATCGTTCAGCGGATCAAAACCCGGTTGGCAGGACAACGCGGCGGACGACAATCAGCTGCTGGTGGAAATCATGATGGTATGACCATCGGGCGTGGCGTCCAAGAGCGCCTTGGCGCCGATCAGCGTGCCGGCGCCCGGCCGGTTCTCCACCCCTAACGGGTGCTTGAACGCTTCGGACAATTCCTTCGCCAGCAAGCGCGCCGCAAGATCGCTGCCGCCGCCGGCGCCGAAAGGAACGATCACGCACACTGGTGCGGTGGGGTAGGGCTCGGCACAGACATTAAACGCGCCTGCCGTGCCCGCAATCAGTGCACAAAGCGCATGGCGAATGAAATTACACAGCGCGTCATTCACAGCGTACTCCTCGTCGTTTGGCAAATGACTCTGCCAGATGGGTTATTCGAGCATCGGCTTGCGGCACTCACGAGATGATCGAATGCCGTCACTGCGAGCGTAACAATCGTCTGATATACGACGCCTTGCGCTGTATCGCCTAATGAAATTTACGTAGTTATCGGCGGCGCGCGGGGGCGCAGCGTCTGCGGAATTTCCCGCATGGTGGCATACATCGTGAGATGGTATAGATGAACGCATAAACGCGGCAGGCAATGGATGCCATGCCCGCAGATTGAAGTGCCGACAAACTTTCGAGGAGAAAAAATGTCCCCCATCAGAATGCGTTCGCTGTTCCTGGCTCCGGCGATTGCGCTTGCCTCTGCGTGCACCCTTGCCCAGGGCTATCCCGACAAACCGGTGCGTGTCGTGGTGGTGTTCCCGCCCGGCGGGTCCAACGACGTCACCGCGCGTATCGTTTTCCGCAAGCTGCCTGAACTGACCGGACAGCAGTTTATCATCGACAACCGCGGCGGCGCGGCCGGCACCATCGGCGCAGCCATGGTGGCGCAAAGCGATGCGGACGGTTATACGCTGATGGTGCAGTCGACAACGCATGTCGCCAATGCGTTCATGTACCAGGGCAAGCTGCCGTACGACACGCTGAAATCGTTCATTGGTGTGACGCCGCTCGCCAAGCAGGTGGGCATGCTGCTCGTGCATCCGTCACTGCCGGTCAAAACGACCCGCGATCTGATCGCCCTCGCGAAAAAACAGCCGGGCCAGCTCGACTATGGTTCTGCGGGCAATGGCAGCTACGTGCACCTGGGCATGGAACTGCTGCGCGCGGCGACGGGCACCAGGATCAACCATGTGCCCTATCGCGGCGGCGGCCCGCTGTCGATAGCGCTGTTGTCGGGAGAAGTGCAGACGACCATTGGCACCATCGGCGCGTTCGTTCGACATATCCAGGCGAAGAAATTGCGGGCGTTGGGTGTCAGCTCGGGCGAACGGCTGCCGCAATTCCCGGACGTACCCACCATCGGCGAATCAATACCCGGTTTTGAGTGGACGGCCTGGGTGGGTGCTTTTGCACCGGCGGGAACACCGGCAGCGGTAGTCGACAAGCTCAATGGCCTGCTCAAGCAGGCACTGGCCGATCCGAAAATCGTGAAGTTGCTGACGGATGCGACACTCTATCCGATGTACATGACGCCCGCGCAGTTTGACGCGCGTCTGAAAGCCGACTACGACAAATACGGCAAGTTGATGAAAGACATCGGCATGGTCAAGTAAGCGCCGGAGATTCTTCGGGCCATCATCGCTGCCGTTCGCACGTGATCGATGACATTCGCCTGCAAATGCCTGCGGCGTTGGTGCAGACGGAGTTGTCCCTGATGCGCATGCTCTGGTGCAGAAATGGGAAGGCGACGGCATGGCTTTTGACCGCCTTGTCGAAGCCCTTTTGCCGGCAGTACTCATGGATCACCTCATGCGTGCGGCAGTCGCCCCGATGTCTTGCGCAGGAATCCAGCCAATAGCCGGCGAGCTTGGGGTCGTTGAAGGTATGCCGCTGAATCTTGGCCGCGGGGGGCGGCGGTGGCGCAACCACCGCGGGCAGCAGTGTCTGCGTGCTGAGGCCGCTGTTGTACCGGCCGAGGTAGTCGGCAACGGCGCGCTGCAGATTGCGGCGCACGGTTTCGTAAACCTCCGGTTCGCCGGGGAAATTCATCGGATTCAGCAATTCATGAATCGGCCGCAGATCCAGCAGGATGGGGTAGGGCGT
>CADECM010000013.1:1184-9069 GCA_902825845.1 uncultured beta proteobacterium | reverse complement strand
CCACCGACCGGCTCTGGCGCATGCCGTTCATCGCGCTTTGCGTGGCCTCGAATCCCGCGGATGCCGACACAGGGACTTCGGACACCGTGCCGGAACCGCCGACATTGAATCCAAACGCGTGGCTGGTGGTTTTTTGATATTCCGTTTCGCTGGCAACCAGGGATTTTCGATACACCATGCCCTGGCTCACTTCCTGCACCAAACGGAATCCCACCGGCACGGTGCGTTTTTCGGTGATGTAGTAGTTCTTGGGGTTCACCTTCGCGAACACCTCGAACTTCGGGTTCTGCAACAGGAAGAACGGATCCTGCTTGACGATGTCGTAACCCCGGCGGTTGGCCGACAGATTTTCGAGGTTGTAATTCAACAGGAACGCATCATCGGCCGCCACTTGGCTGGCCATGGTGGCCTGCGAGACGCCCGGACGCGGGCGCACAAACGTGGTCTGCCCCAGCGTCAGCCGCACGCGGCCGGTGCGGGTGACATCGATGGTGAGCTGACTACCGTAGGCAAACCGCCCGGCCGCGCGGTAGGTTTTGGTTTTGCCGCCACGCTGCAGCACGTCGCGCAGCGCAATGCCGTCGTCACTGCGAAATGCCACGGATGATCCCGCAGCAAGTCCGCTTGAAAGTTGCAAAATCTGATCAGGACTATCCGCCGGCGCCACCACAATATGGTGCGGCGTGGTGTAGGTGCTGTTGGCCATGGTGATCAGTTCGGGCACGTCGCTGCTCCACACCTCGCGCGGATCCTTGCCGCGGTCCAGGGTTACGCGGCCGGTTTCGCGCCACACGCCGTCCAGCCGCGCCCAGCACAGTGTCGACATATCCTTGGGCACACCCTGATCGAGGTCGTCGAGGCTGAAACTGGCGAAGGATCTTTGCGTGATCTTGTCCACCGCGGGTGCTTTCTGCGCTTCGCGTTCCCGAGAATTCTCGCCGGCGGCGGGTGTCTTGCCGTCAGTGTCGCAACCGGCAAATATATTGCGGACCGGTTCCGCGGTTCCGCCGCCCTGCGCGGCAGCCCGTGTGAAAACGCCCAGTGTCAGGACGACGCATAGTCCCATGCCGATGGGAAACGACGAACGTATGTGGGTGCTCCCTTGAGCTTTTTTATCCTGACACGCGTCAGGCACCTGTCACGGATCAGTGTGAATCTAACGGGGTGGCGGCGGCGGGCGTTGCTAATCGAGCGGCGCGCGCGACAGCATCTCGCTCACTGTAGTGGTGCTGACTCGGCGGCCCTGTCCGGTCGTGTGCGTGCGTGTCTCGCGCGGCGCCGCGGCACCGGGCGCGGGACGATTGACGGGAGCAAAAGTTCCTCCGACAGGCCTGGGCGACGTCATCCCCAATCCGCTGTTGCTTCCGGGTTGGATAGTGGCGCGCGTATTGCGCGGCACGGCGCATCAATCGGCGATATTGATCGTTTGTGCGCTGCCCCGCCGCACTTCACGTGGCAGCGCGAGGCGCTGCGCATTGCCGCAATCCCCGGCCAGTGTTTCTGCTTGTTGAATCTAAAATAAAAACCGAATAAAAACAGATACTTACGTAATTTTCATTCAGGATCGAACTGCGCCAGATGGCGGCTTGCCGACAGCCACGCGCCCAGCCAGCCGAGGGCTGCGGCGAACAGGCACAGGCTGAGCGTGTCGGGCAGCGACAGATGCTGCAGCCGGAGATTGGCTGCGTAGAGCTCGGCCAGCGGTGTGAGCCGCTCATTGATCAGACGCAGGCCGCCCCAGGTAATGAGCCAGCCAGTGACGCCGCCGGCGAGCCCAAGCAAGGCGCCGTAGTAGAGAAACGGCCGACGGATGAACGGGTTGGTGGCGCCGATCAATTTGGCCACTTCAATTTCGGCGCGCTGCGTGAGGATCTGCAGACGTATGGTGTTGAAGGTCACGGCCACCAGCGCGAACGCCAGCAATGCGCCGAGCACCAGCACGATCAGCCGTCCCAGTTGCAGCGTGGCGTCGAGCCGGTGCGCCCACGCGGAATCGAGTTGCACGTATTCGACCTTGGGCCAGGCCTTGAATTCATCACGCAGTTTTTCAAGCGCGGCGGCGTTGTTGTCGCGCGCGTCGATCACGAAGCCATCGGGCAGCGGGTTGCTGCCGAGACTTGCGATCACATCGGCCTGTCCCGACCGTGCCTTCAGATCCGCCAGCGCCTGATCGCGTGAAATGAACACGTATTGGGTGACGCCCGCGTGCTTCTTCAGGCGGTTATCGATTTCGCGCACGTCCGCGGCCAGCGCGTCGAGCTTCAGAAACAGGCTGATTTGCGGCGCCGGTGATTTATCGCGCGCGAAACTCTGCACATTGACCAGCACCACATAAAACGCCAGCGGCAGCGCCAGCGCGACGCCAATGACGCCGATGTTGAGCAGGCTCGTCAATGGCGAACGCGCCAGCCGTGCCAGCGTCGCCGTCAGGCACAGCCGATGCTGGCGCAGCCAGTTTTTCACGTGACCACACGCCCCTGTGCGAGCACGATGCAGCGCGGCTGCAGGCGCGCCTGGAGTTGCTCGTCGTGGGTGGCAATCACCACCGTGACGCCGACCTGATTGAACGAGCGCAGCAGCTCGCCGAGTTCCACGGCATACGCAGAGTCGAGATTGGCGGTCGGCTCGTCGGCCAGAAGAATCGACGGGCGGTGCACGATGGCGCGCGCAATTGCCAGCCGTTGCTGCTCGCCGCCGGAGAGCGTGACCGGCATCGCCTTTTCCTTGCCCAGCAGGCCCACCTTGTCGAGCGCGGCACGCACCCGTCTGGCGGCGTCTGCAGCGTCGTAACCGATGATGTCGAGCGGCAGCATTACGTTTTGATAGACATTGCGGTCATAAAGCAATTTGTGATCCTGAAACATCAGGCCGAAATTGCGCCGCATGAACGGCACCGCCGACGCGCGCAGGCTGCCGGCGTTCTGGCCGTTGACCAGCACCGTGCCCGCGGTCGGGCGCTCGATCGCCGCCATCAGTTTGAGCAGCGTGCTTTTGCCGGCGCCCGAATGTCCGGTGATGAACACCATCTCGCCCGGCTGGACTTCCAGCGAGACGGCTTTCAGGGCCTCGTGGCCGCCGTGGTAACGCTTGGTGACGTTACTGAATGAAATCATGGATTCAGGAGCGAGGATTCAGGGTCGAGGTTTGAACCAATAACAGCGAGTGCTGCAGTATGTTTGCCCAATCCCGCACCTGCATCGTCAATCCTCATCCGCATCCCCCAGCAATGCCTCCACAAATTCGCGCGCCTTGAACGGTCGCAAGTCCTCAAGGCCCTCGCCGACCCCGATAAAGCGCACCGGAATCGGCCGGGCGCCGGCTTTGCCCGCGCGCATGTGGGCGATGGCGGCGATCACGCCGCCCTTCGCCGTGCCGTCGAGCTTGGTGAGCACGAGGCCGGTCACGCCCAGCGTTTCGTCGAACGCCTTGACCTGCGCCAGCGCGTTCTGTCCGTTGTTGGCGTCGAGCACGATCAGCGTTTCGTGCGGCGCGCCCGGTAGCGCCTTGTCGATCACGCGCTTGACCTTCTTGATTTCTTCCATCAGATGCAGCTGCGTGGGCAGGCGCCCGGCGGTATCGGCCAGCACCACGTCGATGCCGCGCGCCACCGCCGCCTGCATCGCGTCGAACATCACCGCGGCGGCATCGCCCGAGGCCTGGCTGATCACCGTCACATTGTTGCGCTCGCCCCACACCATCAATTGCTCGCGCGCGGCCGCGCGGAAGGTGTCGCCCGCGGCGAGCAGCACTTTCTTGCCCTGCGCCTGATAGTAATGCGCGAGCTTGCCGATGGAGGTGGTCTTGCCGGCGCCGTTGACGCCGGCGAGCATGATCACAAACGGCCGCCGGGCGTCGACGTCGAGCGGCTGTTCTATGGGTTTGAGCATGGCGGTCATGTCGTCCGCCAGCCCCTGCTTGAGCTGTTCCGCTTCGCTATAGCGTTCCCGCCGCGCGCGAGCGCGTAAACCGCTGATCAGGTGTTCGGTGGCGGTCACGCCCACATCCGCGGACAGCAGTACGGTTTCCAGTTCCTCGTAAAACGCTTCGTCGAGCTTGCGTCCGGTGCCGAACAGGCCTGACACCTGCACGGTGAGCTTTTCGCGCGTTTTCGCCAGGCCCGACTTCAGCCGCGTTAGCCAGCCGCCGGCGCGCGGCGCCGCGGGCGCCGCCTCAGACACAACGTCGGGGGCGGCGTCGGGAGTTGCGGCCGGCGCAGCTGCTGCAGGCTTGTTTTTGGGTTTGAGGAAACCAAACATCATGAATGGGGTCTTTAGACCGGCGGCTCGTGGCGAGGAACGCGCGAGCGTTCCCTGCACAGTGTAATTGGATACAATTCTACCCGAAACGTTTTTGCGGGTTCCCTGGGTGATCAATCGTGAATAAATGGATGCGGCGGGCGCTTGCGCTCTGCCTTGGCGTAATGTTGTCGCAGGGCGCGGCGCACGCGGCCGGTGTGCCGGTGGGTGAATTAACCCTCGATAACGGCATGCGGGTGATCGTGAAAACCGACCGCCGCGCGCCGGTGGTGGTTTCCATGGTGTGGTACAAAGTGGGCAGCATGGACGAGGTCAATGGCGTTACCGGCGTGGCGCATGTGCTGGAGCACATGCTGTTCAAGGGCACCAAAGCGGTTCCCGGCGGTGATTTTTCGAAAATCGTGGCGGCGGCGGGCGGACGCGACAACGCGTTTACCAGCCGCGACTACACCGGCTATTTCCAGACGGTGCACAAGAGCCAGTTGCCGCTGATGCTGAAGCTGGAGGCGGATCGCATGGTCAATGCGCTGATTCCGGCGGACGCGTTCAGCAAGGAAATTCAGGTCATCATGGAAGAACGCCGCTGGCGCACCGATGACCGCCCGCGCGCGCTGGCGTACGAGCAGTTGATGGCCACCGCGCTGCGCGCGCATCCGTACCGCATTCCGACCGTCGGCTGGATGAACGATCTGCAGAACATGACCGACGCGGATGCGCGCGCATTTTATGAAAAGTGGTATGCGCCCAACAACGCGGTGCTGGTGGTGGTGGGCGATGTGTCACACGAAGACGTATTCAAACTGGCGCGCGAACACTTTGGTCCGCTGAAGCCGGGTGTGCTGCCACCGCGCAAGCCGCAGGAAGAACCGCCGCAGACCGGCATACGCCGCATTACCGTCAAGGCGCCCGCCGAGCAGCCGTATCTGCTGATGGCCTACCGTGCGCCGCGGCTGGCGGATCCCGACAAGGATTGGGAGCCTTACGCGCTCGATATGCTGGCGAGCGTGCTCGACGGCAACGATGCCTCGCGGTTCAGCCGTGAACTGATTCGCGGCACGCAGATCGCATCCAGCGCGAGCGCCAGTTATGATGGCGAAGGGCGCGGCCCCGGTTTCTTTTATTTTTCGGGCGTGCCCACCGCGGGCAAGACGGTGGCCGCGCTGGAGCAGGCGCTGCGCCGCGAAGTGCAAAAAGTCATCGACGACGGCGTGACCGACGACGAACTGCGGCGCATCAAGGCACAGATGATCGCATCGCGCGTCTACGAGCGCGACTCGATGTTTTTTCAGGCGCGCCAGATCGGTGCGCTGGAAAGCGCGGGCTACTCGCACAAGGCAGTCGATGTCATGACGGAAAAGCTGCGCGCCGTGACCGCGGATCAGGTACGGGCCGTGGCGAAGAAATATCTGATCGACGACGCGCTCACGGTCGCCTATCTGGATCCGCAACCGGTCGGCGACCGAAAACCCGCCGCACCGCCGGTTGGAGCACGTCATGCGAATTAAGCTATTGTTTTTGTTGATGTTTTTCTATGCGGCCCCGGTGCTGGCGTTACTGCCCATTGCCCATTGGGAAACGGCCGGCGGCGCGCGCGTCTATTTTGTGCAGAACCGCGACATCCCGATGCTCGACGTCAGCATCGATTTCGCCGCGGGCTCGGGATTCGACCGCGGCGACAAGTCGGGCGTGGCCAGCATGACCAACCACATTCTGCAGTTGGGCGCGGACGGCATGGATCAGGACGACATCGCGCGGCGCACGGCGGATGTCGGCGCCGCGATATCGGCGCGCTTCGATTCCGACCGCGCCGGCCTGCGCCTGCGCACGCTGTCAAGCGCGGCCGAGCGTGAGCAGGCGCTGGCCGTGTACACGCGCCTGCTGCAAAAGCCCACCTTTCCGGCCGCCGCGCTGAGCCGCGAGAAGACGCGCTTGATTGGCACGATCAAGGAATCCGACACGCGGCCGGCCACCATCGCCGCGCGCACCTTCGCCGAACTTGTGTATGGCGCGCATCCGTACGGCCTGCGCAGCTCCGGTGAAGCGGCCTCGGTGGAGAAGATCACGCGTGACGATCTGACGGCGTTTTACCGCCAGCACTATCACCCGCGCGGCGCCGTGGTGGCGATAGTCGGCGATGTGTCGCGCGATGAAGCCGCTGCCATCGCGGAACGCATCGCCGCCGGATTGCCGCCGCCGCCGGCTGCCGCGGCGGTGTTGCCGCCGGTGGACGCGATCCCCGGCAAGGTAACCCGCCGCATCCCGCATCACGCCACGCAAAGCCACATCCATATCGGCACCCTCGGCATGGCGCGCGGTGATCCCGACTATTTTCCGCTGTATGTCGGCAACTACATCCTCGGCGGCGGCGGCTTTGCCTCGCGCATCAACGAGGAGGTTCGCCAGAAACGCGGGCTGGCGTATTCCGCCGGCGGCTATTTCTCGCCGCTGGCGCAAAAGGGCTACTTTGTGATCAGCATGCAGACGCGCAAGGAGCAGGCGCAGGAGGCGCTGGATGTCACGCTGAAAACGGTGCGCGATTACGTGGCCAACGGCCCCACCGAAAAGGAGCTGCGTGACGCCAAGACCAATCTGGTGGGCGGTTTCCCACTGCGCATCGACAGCAACCGCAAGATCCACGAGTATCTGGCCATGATCGGCTACTACCGCCTGCCGCTGACCTACCTCGATGATTTTGTCGGCAACATTGAACGCGTCACCATTGCCGACATCAAGCGCGCGTTCACGGCGCGCATTGATCCGGACCGGTTGATCACGGTGGTGGTGGGGGCACAGGACGCGCCCGCAACAGCCGCCGCCACGCCGCGCTGAGCGGCGCACGCCGGTGAAGCGCAACCGCGTGCGCGTGATCGGCGGCGCATGGCGCAGCCGCGTCATCACCTTTTCGGCGCAGCAGGCGCTCAGGCCCACCCCGGACCGCGTGCGCGAAACGCTGTTCAACTGGCTGGGACAGGATGTGAGCGGTTTGCGCTGTCTCGATCTGTTTGCCGGCAGCGGCGCGCTCGGCTTCGAGGCGGCATCGCGCGGCGCGAAACAGGTGCTGATGGTCGAGCGCGAACGCGCGGCGTGCGAGGCGCTCGACGCCAACCGCAAGGCGCTGGACGCGGCGCAGGTGCAGGTGGTCAGAGCCGATGCGCTGCACTTCCTGCGCGGCGGAGGGGGTGTGTATGATGTGGTTTTTCTGGACCCGCCGTTTGCCGACGATATTTGGGCGACACTGTTCGACGCGTTACCGCCCTGGCTGGCGCCCGGCGCGCGCGTGTATTGCGAAAGCGCTGAGGCGCTTGACGCGCCGGCGGGCTGGGAAATCTTCAAACAGGGCCGCGCGGGCCAGGTGCATTTTCAACTGTTAAAACGGATCGCTCATGACCATCAAGGCTGTTTACCCCGGAACCTTTGACCCGATCACCGCCGGCCACGAAGACCTGACGCGCCGCGCCTGCCGCCTGTTTGACGGCGTGATACTGGCGGTGGCCGACAGCAAATCGAAAAAGCCGCTGTTCACGCTGGAGGAACGCGTGGCGATTGCGCGCGAAGCGTTCAAGGATCTGGACAACGTCGAAGTCATGGGCTTTTCGGGGCTGCTGATGAATTTCGTGCAGCAACATGGC
>CADECM010000013.1:0-1174 GCA_902825845.1 uncultured beta proteobacterium | reverse complement strand
GCGCGGCGTGCGCGCGGTGTCGGATTTCGATTACGAATTCCAGCTCGCCGGCATGAACCGGCAGCTATATCCCGATGTCGAAACCATCTTCATGACCCCGGGTGAGCAATACTCGTACGTGTCGGCGACACTGGTGCGCGAGATTTCCATTCTCGGCGGCGATGTCACCAAATTCGTATCGCCGCTGGTGGCGGGACACCTCGCGGCAAAGGTCAAACAGCTGGGGGGCAAGTAGCGCCATGGCGCTGATGATCACCGACGAATGCATCAACTGCGACGTGTGCGAGCCTGAGTGCCCCAACGAAGCCATCTCGGCGGGCGAAGATATTTACGTGATCGATCCCGACAAATGCACCGAATGCGTCGGCCACTTCGACAAACCGCAGTGCCAGATCGTGTGCCCGGTGGATTGCATCCCGTTCAATCCGCAACGGATGGAGAGCGAGGTCGAGTTGCGGGCAAAGTACCTCAGATTAACTGAAAATAAATAATTGTTTAAAAACAAATAGTTATAGTGTTTTGGTGCATCGCCGTTTCTCGACTATCGGCGAGCACGGCGTTGCGATATCCGTGGTGAC
Organism: uncultured beta proteobacterium; assembly: GCA_902825845.1. Lineage (GTDB taxonomy): Bacteria > Pseudomonadota > Gammaproteobacteria > Burkholderiales > SG8-41 > UBA5216. Next base: position 596 of record CADECM010000013.1, on the reverse strand, counting down.
GGCATTTGAACTGGAGGTCGGCGCGTTGCGCTCCCAAGGCCAGCACTACAGCGAAGCCGTAAGGTTGCTTATCGCAATACTACCGGTGCCGCCGCTGGAAGATGCCGCGCGCGCGGCTTACGGACAATTGCGCGCTGCACTGGAGCGCCGTGGCGAGGTCATCGGCGCATATGACATGCTTATTGCCGCGCATGCCCTTACGCTCGATGCCACGCTGGCCACGAACGATGAAAAAGAGTTCAACCGGGTAAAGGGGCTGAAGGTCGAGAATTGGGTGTCCTGAGCACCTGAAATACGTACAGACGCAAGGCGTATTTTCTGCAGGCACGGGTTGCGCGCAACGGACGATTACGGTGGACGAACAGATGACCGCGTATCGGGACTACGCACCGTCCGCATATCGTCGGGAGCAGCCCGCCGCCGGCCATGCGTTCCAGGAACACGCTGCGGATCAGCGCACAACCGCTGCGCAACGGCCGATCGCGGCATCCTTTGTGCCGCGTCACTTGTTTCGGTCTACCGTTGCTGCGGCGCGCGCTCGCCCTCCGCGGCGCGGCGGTTGCGGCTTGGCGGCGGGGGCGTTTGTGCCGGGGAAG
>CADECM010000012.1 GCA_902825845.1 uncultured beta proteobacterium | reverse complement strand
TGGCAGGCAGTTTGACTGGGGCGGTCTCCTCCCAAAGAGTAACGGAGGAGTGCGACGGTACGCTTATCGCGGTCGGCTATCGCGATGAAAGTGCAATGGCATAAGCGTGCTTAACTGCGAGACTGACAAGTCGAGCAGGTGCGAAAGCAGGTCATAGTGATCCGGTGGTTCTGTATGGAAGGGCCATCGCTCAACGGATAAAAGGTACGCCGGGGATAACAGGCTGATTCCTCCCAAGAGTTCATATCGACGGGGGAGTTTGGCACCTCGATGTCGGCTCATCACATCCTGGGGCTGTAGCCGGTCCCAAGGGTATGGCTGTTCGCCATTTAAAGTGGTACGTGAGCTGGGTTCAAAACGTCGTGAGACAGTTTGGTCCCTATCTGCGGTGGGCGCTGGAAGTTTGAGGGGGGCTGCTCCTAGTACGAGAGGACCGGAGTGGACGAACCTCTGGTGTACCGGTTGTCACGCCAGTGGCATCGCCGGGTAGCTAAGTTCGGAAGAGATAACCGCTGAAAGCATCTAAGCGGGAAACTTGCCTCAAGATAAGACTTCCCGGGAACTTGATTCCCCTAAAGGGTCGTGGAAGACCACCACGTTAATAGGCTGGGTGTGTACGACGAGCAATCGTCTTAGCTAACCAGTACTAATTGCCCGTGCGGCTTGATCCTATAACTTTGAGCAGGCGGTTGCTGCTAAAACGAGTTATAGCGAATTCAGGTTTGCCAGATACGATTTTCCCGGATTATGCGGCGTACTGTAGAGTGTGCTGCCAAACTTCTACTTCTTCCAAATTTTGTTTTTGGTCGAATCCGTTGCGGAGGCGACTAAAAACACACAAGCTACGTCTGACGACCTTAGCGAGTTGGAACCACGCCTTCCCATTCCGAACAGGACCGTGAAACGATTCAGCGCCGATGATAGTGCGGATTACCCGTGCGAAAGTAGGACATCGTCAGGCACCCTTTCGAAAAACCCGGTTATTGAAACCGGGTTTTTTTTTATCCATCGCCGCCGCATCGAGAGGTGTTGGGACGCCTGCTCGCGGACAGCTGAAGTGTGGGCTGCGAAGTGGCCTGTGGGAACCACAGATTGACGGCGTCGTGGGGCCACACCATACTTCACAGGCGTTTGCGTGCCACGCGTCAGCTGTCGTTAACTACAACACTACAAAGCGTGCCGCATGCCGGAGGAGAAATTCATATGATCAAGCAGGTATTTGTATTGATTGCCACGGGGCTGATCAGCTTCTGCGCGATGGCGCAGTCGTATCCAGTCAAGCCGGTGCGAATTGTAGTGCCTTTTGCGGCGGGCGGGCCGGCGGACATTTATGCCCGGTTTCTGGGTCAGCGTCTGCAGCAGCCTTTTGCCCAGCCGTTTGTCATTGAAAATCGCCCGGGGGCCGGATCGATTATCGGCACGGATAGTGTCGCGAAATCCGCTTCCGACGGTTATACCCTGTTGCTGATGTCGAATACTCATACCATCAACGAATCGTTGATCGTAAAGAAGCCGTTCGTGCTGATGAAAGACTTTGCGCCGGTGGCACCGGTAAATTCTTCTGAATTACTGTTGGTGGTACACCCATCGCTGCCGGCGACGTCGGTGAAGCAATTGGTCGCGCTGATCAAGGCGAACGCGACGGGACTGAACTATGCCTCATCAGGCAACGGCACACCGTATCATCTCGCGGCCGAACTTTTCAAATCGCTGGCGGGTGCCAAAATGACCCACGTGCCGCACAAGGGCAGTGCGGATGCGCGCACCAGTGTGATGAGCGGACAGGTGGAGGTCATGTTCGATGCGATTACGACTATGGCGCCGATTGCCAGGGCGGGCCGGGTTCGGGCGTTAGGGAGCACGGGACGCACGCGTTCTGCTGTGTTGCCCGATGTGCCGACCGTCGCTGAGGCCGGTGTGCCTGGCTATGAAGCAACGATCTGGTTGGGCGTAATGGCGCCGGCAAATACACCGCGTACGATTATCGATCGTCTGAACAGCGAAATTACGCGAGTTATCAGCCGGGCGGACGTGCGTAAGGCATGGAATTCGCAGGGAGCGGAGCCCATCATCATGGGCGCCACGGACTTCGAAAAGTACCTGTTGGCCGATATTGCCAAATGGGAAAAGGTGGTTAGGGTATCCGGCGCGCGTGTGGACAATTGACATATTTCCTAAGGGTGAACACTTATGAAATCGCATGCAATTGCATTGTGGCTGGGGATCCTGATGTCGTCATCCAGCGGGCTTGTGGTGGCGCAGGAGAACTATCCCGCGCGTGCGGTGACGCTGGTCATTCCGTTTCCGCCTGGCGGTGTGGCTGATACCACGGGCCGGCCCACGGGTATGGCTTTGGAAAAAATTTTGAAGCAACCGGTCGCGCTGGTAAATCGCCCCGGCGCGGGCGGAGCAGTGGGCAACGCCGCGGTGGCCAACGCGAAACCCGACGGCTACACCTTGTTATTGGCGCTTTCCAGTATTTCCGTGATTCCGGCGGCCGACGCGCTGTTTGACCGCAAGCCGGCATACGCGATTGACCAGTTCGCACCCATTGCTCTGCTGTCGGCGGATCCCACGATTTTGGTGTCGCATCCGTCCCTGCCTGTGAAAAATCTGAAGGAACTATTGGCGCTGGCGCGGGAGAAGCAAGGGCAGATGTCCTATTCCTCATCGGGCGTTTATGGCGCTTTGCATATGCCGATGGAAATGTTCTTGCATCACTACAAGCTGCGCATGCGCCATGTACCGACCACCGGTGGCGGGCCCGCACTGACCGCTTTGCTGGGTGGCCATGTGGAGCTCACCGGCGGCGGCCCCGCCGCAATCAGCGCACACGTCAAGTCGGGCAAGTTGCGTCCGCACGTGAGTTGGGGCGCCAGCCGCCATGTCAATTTTCCCGACGTGCCGACATTCAAGGAACAGGGCGCTGATATTGAATACTATATCTGGGCGGCTCTGCTGGCTCCGCGCGCGACCCCGGCGCCCATCCAGAAGACATTGCGCGATGCGGTTCGTCGTGCGGTGGCCGATCCCGATTTCAAGAATGCGATGGCGCGCGTGAATTCCCCGATTCAGTACATGGATGCGCCCGAGTTCGCGAGTTATTGGGAGGCCGATGCCAGGCGGCTTGCGGCGATGGTCAAGATTGTGGGAAAAGTCGAAGCAAAAAAATAGCCTCGCAGGTTGATGATGGAAGCCGAGAACGCATCCGATAGCGGGCGAAAATTGCGTAGTGATCAGGTGTCCGGTCTGATGTTATGCGCGCTCGCTGTCTACGTATGGTGGATGAATCGCGCCTATCCCGTGGGGACCTTGTCTGAACCAGGTCCAGGCTACGTACCGCTTTTGTTGGCGATATTCATGGCCGTCATGGGGTTGCTGGTCATCGTATGCGGGGGAAAGTCTGTGCCCTTGGCGCAATTGCAATGGGGGGAGGCGGGGCGCGCGGCCGCATTGCTGATGGCCTGTGGCGTGGCGGCGTTCGCGTTGGAGCGACTGGGTTATCGCATCACCATGGCCGCAATGCTGATTTTCTTTTTGGGCGTGCTTGAGCGGCGAAAACCGGTGATGGTCGCGCTCGTGGGCGTCGGTTTCGCTTTCATCAGCTACTACATATTCGCGACGTTGCTGCGTGTACCGCTGCCGGTGAGCCCCTGGGGCGTGTGATGGTTGAAACATTCCATAACCTGCTACTGGGCTTCACTGTCGCGCTTCAACCGCAGGTGCTGATATATGCATTCATCGGTTGTATCGTCGGTACGCTGGTGGGGATGCTGCCGGGCGTGGGCCCGCTTGCGGGCATCAGCATGCTGCTGCCGGCCACATTTGGATTGGATCCGATCATCGCAATGGTGCTGCTGGCAGGCGTCTACTACGGCGCCATGTACGGCGGCTCCACAACCTCCATTCTGATCCGCTTGCCGGGCGAGGCGGCATCCGTGATGACGTGCATTGACGGTTATGCGATGACCCAACGCGGGCGCGCAGGTCCGGCCTTGGCAATTGCCGCGATCGGTTCATTCATTGCGGGGACGCTGGGCGTGATCGGACTGATGCTGCTGGCGCCGACTCTCGCCAACTTCGCGTTGCGGTTTGGTCCGCCGGAATATGCCGCACTATTGTTGTTGGGTTTGTTGATGCTGGCCTATATGACTGGCGGGTCCATGCCGAAAACGCTGGCCATGGCCGGTTTGGGGCTGCTGCTGGGCATGATCGGCATCGATGCCATGAGTGGTTACACGCGGTTCAGTTTTGACGTGGTGGAATTGGCAGATGGTATTGGCATCGTGCCGGTGGCTGTCGGATTGTTTGGCATATCAGAAATATTGTTGACCGCGTCGCAAGCCTTGCCGGAACTGCCCAAAAACCCGGCGTTGCGTGAACTCATGCCCTCGGGCGAGGAGTTGCGGCGATCCATCGGGCCCATTGCGCGTGGCAGCCTGCTCGGTTTCATGATCGGCATTATTCCCGGATCGGCACATATCATTTCATCGTTCGTGTCATATGGCATCGAACGGCGCATCTCCAAGACGCCGGAACGCTTCGGCAATGGCGCCATCGAAGGCGTGGCTGGCCCGGAGTCGGCCAACAATGCCGCAGCGACGGGCGCTTTCATACCCATGATGGCATTGGGCATACCCACCAGTCCGGTGACCGCGGTCATGATCGCAGCGGTCATGGTGCACGGCATTTCGCCGGGCCCGATGCTGATCGCGGAGCAACCCAATCTGTTCTGGGGCTTTGTTGCGAGCATGTACGTGGGCAATGTGGTGTTGCTGATACTCAACCTGCCGATGGTCGGCTTATTCGTCAGCCTGCTGCGCATCCCGTACGCCTATTTGTATCCCTGCATCCTCGCATTCTGCATACTGGGTTGCTATTCCGTGAGCAACTCGGTGGTTGACGTATGGATCATGCTCGCGATGGGCGCAGTGGGTTACACACTGCGCAAACTGAATTTCGACCTTGCACCCGTGGCGCTGGGTCTGGTGCTGGCGCCCATGCTTGAACTGTCGTTGCGGCAGTCTCTGGCCATGAGCGCGGGCCACTATGCCATTTTCTTGGAACGCCCCATTGCTGCCACGATGCTGGGGCTTGGTTCCATCATGCTGTTGTTTAGTCTCAAACCGTTTTTCAGCAAGGCGCACAGTGATTGGCGCGCTAAAGTCGGACTGGATGAAGTAAACTGAGTCCTACTGTAAGTAATTGAATATATTGAATTTCTTTTGTCTGGTTGAATCGCCGTGCCAAGCTGCATCCCGTCCGCCCACCCTCGTTCGCATACTTGCTGGCGGCGCTGTTGCTGGGCCAGGCCCTGGGCACTACCAGCACCGCCATATTGCCGGCTGTCGCGCCCGAGGTCATCACAACGTACGGTGTCAGCGCTGCGCTGATTGGCCATCAAGTCAGCCTATCACTGGCAATGCTGGTGTCGCTCGTTGTTGGCGCGCGGCGACGAGCTTGACCACGTTAATGGCGATCCGGTCCGCGTGCGGATCGCTATGCGTAAGGCAGGCGCGCCGGCGACCGCCGCCGGTGATCAAAACCTAACGGATCAGAACGCGTGGTCTGTGATTGATCGGCGCCGTGCCGGCAGGGGTTGCGGCAAAGCTGTTGCTGTAATGGCGGTATTGCGTGAGAACAGCGGGCACATAAGCCTTGGTCTCGGCGTAGTTGGGAATCCTGTTGCCGGCCTGTGCAACTGCATTTTCACCGGCGTTATACGCGGCAAGCACCAGTTCCAGATCGTTCTTGAACAGCGTGAGCAGAAAACGCAGGTAGCGTGCGCCACCCCGCAGATTCTCCAGTGGATCGTTGATATTCTTCACGCCGAAGCGTTGTGCCGTATCCGGTATCAACTGCATCAGGCCGACGGCTCCCGCGGGAGACAAGGCCTGCGGATTGTAGCCGGACTCGACGGTAACGATTGCGTGCAACAGCGACGCATCCAATTTATGCTCGAGTGCGACCTTGGCTATCAGCGGCGCGAATTGCGCGCGCAGTGCCGTGCTGACACGAATCACCTGTCCTGCGGCCATTGGGGGCGGCGGCACAAATACCGGCGGAGGTGTATAGGCCTCCATGGGCGGACGCTCGCCCTCCTTCTTGAACAGCAGATAGCGCTCGTTGACCTGATGATCGCTCAGGTGCGCTACACCGCTTTCATCGACGTAGCCCCAGATATCGGCTGCGCAGGGTGTGCTGATCAGGGCAAACGAGGCGCTGGCAGCCAGCATCAGTCGCGCCACCATGGCGCGTGCGCATTTGGCGGTGTGCAGAGTGGCGCTCCGGCGCACAATGAGAGGCGGCTTCATGGGACACGTATTTTACCCAGGCTTGCGGCTTGACGGTAGCGTAGAATGTCACGTTATGCCAAGGTTGATATTGACATTAATTATTGTTTTTAAAGGGTTTTTTGTTCATGCAGCCGATGGCGCGCTGGATTGCGAGCAGTTGCTCGCCGTTGCGCAGACGTCGATAGCGCTGCGCGATCAGGGAAACACGCTTGCGGCAGTGCTGGCGGAAATTGAGCGGGGCGAATTCGGCCAGAAGTTGGATGCGCGGGAACTCAATCTGTTGCGACAAATTGTTCGCACCAGTTTTACCAGCGAATATTCGCCGCGCGAGATACTGGACTCGTGCAAGCAAGGCAGCTTCGGCGCGCGCAAGGGCAAGTAGACGGGAATCGCATCGGCCGTCGGCGCCATACCGGCGCACCTGAAAGCACGTGGCCATCGGCATGTTGCCTGTCACGGCTTAGTCGTCCCGCCTTCGCAGAACCATGGTGTTATCCGAGCGCTGCATATCGACATGGCGCAGAAAACTCATGCCGATCAACACCACGGGCAGCTCCCGTCTGCCGACGTCAATTACGGAACCCGGTACATTGGCAAGCACGATATCGCCGACTTGCACACTCGCAAACGTAATCAGATAGGCCGTGGCGGGACCGCTGGCCGTGCGCGCTTGCACCCGTTGTCCGCCGAGATAATGGATCCCCAATTGATAGGCATCCTCGCTGTTGATGGCAACCGACGTGGCGCCGGTGTCTATCAGCGCCGGCAGCGGCGCGCCGTTCACACGGGCGTTCAGCAGGAACATGCCCTGCGCATTGGCCTGTAGCGTGGTTTGGGAAAACGTACTTTGTCCGGGTTTGAGGCGCCAGACTTTGCCCGCGATCTCGAACAGGGCGCCGTCGTCCGAGACACTGCGCAAAAGAACGCCCTCGGGCGAGGTTTCGCCCACCCACAGGTGGCGTGCCTCGCCGCCGTCGATAACCACCTCGGCACTGTCGAATGCCAAAGCTTTGACATGGAGGCTCGCCGCCGCAACTGGGTTACCCAATGTGCCGCCAGCGACGAGCAGGGCGATTCGTATCCAATTTCGCATGCGCTTGCTCTCTCCAAGCCGTCGGTTTGCGGCAGTGTACCTGATGCCCGCACAAAAATCCCGAACCCCGTCGGCGATTTGACTGTGCCAATCACCTCCCTGATACTGCGGGAACCGAGGTTCAACTGCGCAAGGTGACACGATGACGGACATGGAACTGCTGGAGGAGTTGAAAAAGATCGATACACCCACTGTCACCAACGTGGTGGCGACCTATCCTGGCCGGCCGTTGTGCCTGGAGATATACAATCCCTGGAGTGAGAACTGGTACACCAATAACACGCTCTCATGCTGGTATCCGCAGATGGGACCGATCGCGGGCTATGCCGTCACCTGCACCTACGGGTTGCCGGATCCGACGTTCAAGAGCCTGACGCTGATGAACGTGCTCGAGGCCATGGACAAGCTGGGCAAGCCGTCGATATTCTGCTTCCAGCAGAAGTTTCCTGCCGGTATCGCCGACAAAGTCGGTTTGTCGGGCGGCAATATGACGTCGTCGATGCGCGCCTGCGGCGCGATCGGCGCGGTCTCCAATGGCCCGTCGCGCGACATACACGAAATCCGGCCCATGGGATTTCAGTATTTGACGCGAGGCATCTGTGCAGGCCATGGGCCACAGGCTGTGCATGCGGTGCAAGTGCCGGTGAGCATTGCCGGCATGGATGTCGCGCCGGGTGAGATTATTCATATGGATGAGAACGGGGCGGTGAAATTTCCCGCCGATCGTCTTGAGGAAGTGGTGCGCAATGCCAAGGCTTTGCTGGCGGAAGAAGATGAACGCGTCGGGCAGTTGCTCAAGGCGAAAGGCCTCAAGGCCGTCAAAGCGATCATGGCAGGTCACGAGTATGTCAAAAAGTGACGTGCCTGCTGCCTTGTCCGCCCGCGTTGGCCGCCAGGTCCAAAGCGCAATCTAATTCAGCAGAAATTCCGGCGGTGTGAACCCCACCACCGTCTGACGGTAGCTGCGCTGCATGCGCGCGAGATCGAGTGCCGCGCGATTGCGCGCATCGGTGATGATTTTGCCGCCTTCGAACAAGGCTTGCGTGAGCGGCAGCGGCGCCGCCAGCATATCCCACAGTGTGCCTTCGTGGCGCGGCGGCACCGCATCCATGGTAACGCGCGCGCGCTGCGGCAGCGGCGCCGCGCTCGCTACGATAAAGCTGTTGGTGTGAGTCGATCCCGATGCCGCGGGCCGGAACAGTGCGAGATGCGGCAGTTCCGCGCGCAATGTGACCAGAAGATGCGCATAGCTTGACGGGTCCCCAAGGTCGGCGAAGGTATTGAACACGGCAACGCCGCCGCCGCCGAGGCAACGGCGCAAGTCGCGAAAAAAGTCGCGGGTGATCAGATAATCCGGCGTGCCGTCGCCATGAAACAGGTCGACGATCACCACATCGTAGGCGCGCGGACAATGTTGCACAAACGTTCGCGCATCCGTGTGATGAATCGGGGTCTTGCGTTCGTCGAGGTTGAAAAAACGGCGCGCTGCCTGTAACGAGGCGGGATCAATTTCCACGATTTCGGTCGGGATGCCGCGTGCCGCCAGGCGCGCGGGTGTCATCCCCGCGCCCAGGCCCAGCGCAAGCGCGTGGCGCGCGTCGCCACGGTAGGACATCGCCAGCGCTTCCAGCGCATAGGTATAAAACGAGTGCGAACTGCCGTTGGATTCGACGCCATTCTGGGTAAGCCCGTCCTGGAAATACAGACGGTGGAACTGGCCGTCGGCATCGGGGTCCTGGCGAATGATCTTCACGGTGCCAAACAGCGAGCGAAACGACGCTTCAATGCGCCAGGTGCCATCCTGATAGCTGATCGGGCCGGCACGCCCGGTGTAGGTGTCAGCCTGCCACAACAGAACCAGCGCGGCGAGCAGGCTCAAGGTCGAGGTCGCCAGGATGACGACGCGGCGTTTGAGCGCTTGGGGCGCGGCCAGTCCTGTCACCAGTCCCAATCCGGCCAGCACGGCGGCGACGATCAGCACGGCGTCGTAATTGCTCATAAAAGGTATCAGTCCGAACGCGGTGATCAGCACGCCGGCCACTGAACCCATGGTGCTGATGAAGAAGACTTGTCCCGAACCCCCGTCACCATCGGCGCGCCGGTTGATGGCCACCAGCAGCGGGTTCATTGCCGACGTAAGCACCAGGGGCGCCGCGAGCAATACCAGACAGGCTGCGAATGCGCCCGCCACCACGCTCCACGCCGCCAGCGGCGCAAAGATAAAAGGGTAGATCAGGCACGCGGCAACAATGAAAATTGCGGCTATTGCCGGCATCAGGCCGAACCACTCGAGCAACGTTGCGGTGGTGCTGTTGCGGGCATTGGCCAGCCTGCCGCCGCTCCAGTAACCGACAGCCAGTGCGATCAGGGTAATCGACAGGATGCCGGTCCAGATGTAGAGGCTGACGCCAAAGTAGGGCGTCATGATGCGCGAGGCGAGCAATTCCAGCGCAAGAATCGCGCCCCCGGAGATGAAGATAATGGTTTGCAGCAGCATGGCGCGGTTGTGAGGTGTCGGGCGTGCGTGCGGGTATAATGCGTCGCTCCCGAATTTACCATAGGCGCCGCGGGCCAACTGCCCGACCGGTTCCGGGCAGGGGGCATTGCCTTAGGACGAAGATGAACATGCATGGACTATTGGCCCGCTGGGCGTTGCTGTTGCTGGGGCTATGCGCCCAAACGGCCCAGGCGCAGGAGCAGCGCATACCTTATGTGCCGACGCCGCGGGATGTGGTGGACAAGATGTTGCAGGTAGCGCGGGTGAGCGGCAGCGACTATCTGATCGATCTCGGTTCCGGTGACGGGCGCATAGTGATAACCGCAGCCGGCAAGTTCGGCACGCGCGGCTTCGGCGTGGAGATCAACCCCGCACTCGTGTCCGCGGCGCTCGAAAATGCGCGCAAGGCCGGCGTCGCGGACAAGGTGGCCTTTTATCGGCGCGATTTGTTTCAGACGGAACTCGGTGATGCCACCGTAGTCAGCATGTATTTGCTGCCGAAGGTGAATCTGGAACTACAGCCGAAACTGCTGGCGTTGAAACCAGGCACGCGAATCGTGTCCCATGATTTTGACATGGGCGAATGGAAGCCCGACACCCGCGTGAGTTTTCATTCGGCCGAGAAATACGACGGCGCCGGGGGCGACAGCGAAATCTACCTGTGGGTGGTGCCGGCGCGGGTCGCGGGCGGATGGCGCTGGGAACTGCCGCAGCGCGGCAATCCGCAGACGTACGCGGTAACCCTGCGCCAGACGTTTCAGGTGGTGAGCGGCAGCGCCACGGCGGCCGGACGCACGGTGAGGCTGCAGAATGTGAAGCTGACGGGTGACGAACTGCGCTTCGGGTTTACGCTGGATCTGGGCAACGGTCCGGTGAGGCACGAGTTCAGGGGACGGGTCGACGGCGACCGGCTGAGCGGCCGCGCCAGTCTGACCGGCAGCCGGACGCAGGGTCATTATGATTGGGAAGCCGAACGCGCGCCGCGCACCACGGCTTCAATGTAACCGGGAGAGAATGGGCAATGCCATTGTTGGTACGCGCAGTTTTGAAGGTTGGGACGCTGCTGCTGTTGAGCGGCTACGCGGCAATGCCGGCCGCGCAGGACTACGGCGATACGCCGTATGTGCAGACACCGCAGGTTGTGGTCGACACGATGCTGAAGGTTGCGAAAGTCAGCGCCAGGGATTATCTGATCGATCTGGGGTCGGGTGACGGGCGCATGATCATCACCGCCGCCAGGCGTTACGGCGCCCGCGGCTTCGGTGTCGATCTGGACAAGCGTCTGGTCACCCTCGCCAATCGCAACGCCGCGAAGATGGGCGTGGCGGATCGTGCCGTGTTCTACGAACGTGATCTGCACGATACCGATCTTGCCAAGGCGGATGTGCTGACCATCTATTTGCTGCCTGAAGTCAATCTGATGGTGCGCCCGCGCATTCTCGCACTGAAGCCCGGCACGCGGCTGGTGTCGCACGATTACGGATTCGGCGAGTGGCCCCCCGATGTAGAGTTCACGATGGATGCGCCGGGCAAGCCTGTCGGGCGCGATCAAAAGAGCAAGGTTCTGTTTTGGGTGGTGCCGTCGCGCGTGGCCGGCACGTGGACATGGCAGGGACCCGCGGGCCAGTACGAACTGCAGCTGGACCAGGTGTTCCAGAAGATCACCGGCACACTCAGCACCGGGGGGCGCCGCGTCGACATTGAAAAAGCCGTGCTTACCGGGACCGACATCCGGTTTGAAGCGGCATTGGACAAGGGCCGCCAAGCGTTTCATGGCAAAGTCGTCGACAACGCGATTACCGGCGAATGGCGCGGCAGCGGCGCGCCGCGGAAATGGGCCGCCACGCGCACGGCGCTGCGCGAAGGGCGATTTACCGACCTCAAGCCCGGTGTGACGGCGCGCTAGGTCGATGCCACGCGCGCTGCCCGCGGCGATCGCGGCGTGTTGGATTGCCGTGCACGCGGGTGCGGCACAACTGGATGTGCCGACGCCGTATATTCCGTCGACGCGCGGCAACGCGGACGAAATGCTGCGGCTGGCGGCGGTCACCGCAAGCGATACAGTGTACGACCTGGGCAGCGGCGATGGACGCATCGTGATCGCGGCGGCCCGCGACTATGGCGCGCGCGGCGTCGGCATCGATATCGATCCGGCACTGGTACGCGAGAGCAGGGAAAATGCGCGCCGCGCGGGTGTTGCGAACCGCACGGTTTTCCGGGCAAGCGATATTTTCGCGGTGAATCTCGGTGAGGCCACCGTGATCACGCTTTATCTGTTGTCCGGACTGGTGGCCAAACTGGAACCCAAGCTGCTGGCCGAATTGAAGCCCGGCACGCGCATCGTCGCCCACGACTACGGATTTGCCCAGTGGCAGCCTGACCGCACGCTGCGCACATCCAAGACCTACATGCTCTACATCGTACCGGCAAAGGTCGCCGGCGACTGGCGGATCGACGCGCCGATGACGCAGGCACGCGAGTTCAGGCTCAATCTGCAGCAACAGTATCAGCAGGTGCGCGGCGGGGTGCATGTGGCAGGCGGATTTCTGCCAGCGTTCGAGGCCCGGCTTGAGGGTGACAAGCTGCGCTTCATACTGGTCGAGAACGACATCAGCTACCGCTTCGAGGGCACCGTGCATGGCGATGCAATCGAAGGCGTGGTGCGCCATGGCTACGGCCCCCATCCGCAGGAGCAGGCATGGCGGGCACGCCGCGTGGATCAGCCCCCCATGGCCAGGGGTTTATAATAAGTATATGTACTCGCTCAGAATTTTTCTTCTGATTGCGGCACAGTTGACCTTCACGGCCACCGCCCGCGCCCAATGGCCCTACGAGGTGCCATTCGTACCCTCGCCGCAAGTGGTGGTGGACGAAATGTTGCGGCTTGCCGAGGTCAACGCGCAAGACTTCGTGATCGATCTGGGATCCGGCGATGGCCGGATTCTGATTACTGCTGCCAGAAAATTCGGCGCGCGCGGCCTGGGCGTTGATCTCGATGAGCATCTGGTGATGCAAAGCGAGGCTGCCGCGCAGGACGCCGGCGTGGCGCAACGCGTGCAGTTCCTGCGGCAGGACTTGTTCAAGACCGACCTGTCGCGCGCCAGCGTAATCACATTGTATTTGCTGCCGGGCGTGAACATGCGCCTGCGGCCGGTGTTGCTGGGATTGAAACCGGGGACGCGCATCGTGGCGCATGATTTTGAATTGGGCGACTGGAAGCCGGATGCCAAAGTCACCATCCGCAAGAACGTCATGTTGTGGGTCGTCCCGGCGAAGATCGAAGGCCGTTGGCGATTGCAGGTGCCGCTGCCCGCCGGCACGCAGACCTGGGATCTCGATCTGCGCCAGAAGCATCAGGAAATCGATGGCGTGGTGCGCGCCGCCGGCCGGCCGCCAGGCGGAGTCTGGCAGCCTTCGCTGCGCGGTGACCGCCTGCGTTTTGTGCTCGTTGATAACACCGACAGGGAACAGGAAGCCAATCTCTATTTCGAAGGCGTGGTGCGCGGCGGCGTGATGGAGGGTGAGTTCCGCCGCGGTGTGGGCAACGTGCAGACGCGACATGCGTGGCGCGCCGAGCGGATCCAGCCTTGATGCGCTATCTATCTGTTTTTATTATCTTTTTTATGTTCCAGGCGAAACCTCTGCGCGCTGCGGATGCGCCCTACGTGCCGACGCCATGGAACGTGGTGGATGCCCTGTTCAAGTTGGGTGGCGTCACTGCCAGTGATTTTTTGATCGATCTGGGTTCCGGCGACGGCCGCATTGTCATTGCCGCGGCGACAAAGTTGGGTGCGCGCGGCATGGGGGTGGACCTGGACGATAACCTCGTGCGCATGGCGCGGCGCGAAGCAGCGCGGCAGGGCGTGGGCGAGCGGGTGTCGTTCGCGGCAGAAGATCTGTTTTTTGTCGATTTGTCCAGGGCCAGCGTGATTACGCTGTACATGAGCGAATCGGTGAATCTGCGGTTGCGCCCGGCGCTGTTCAAACTGAAGCCGGGTACGCGTATCCTGTCGCATGATTTTGACATGGCGCAATGGACACCCGACGGTCAGGTGACGGTGCCGGTACCCGACAAGCCCTACGGCGCACCCAAGAGTGAAATCTTCCTGTGGGTGATCCCGGCGGACGCCTCGGGCCGGTGGCGCTGGCAACACGCGGCGGGCGCGGGGAACGTGGCGTATGACGCGGTATTTGATCAGTCCTTTCAGCGGTTGTCGGGAACAGTCAGTACTGGCGGGCGCGCATCGGCGGCACGTGACGCGCGGGTGCGCGGCGAGGAAATCAGCTTTTCGGCAGTGCTGGAACGCGACGGTCGCGCAATGCCGCATGCGTTCAGCGGCCGCATTGCGGGAGATGCGATTGAAGGCCGCGTAACCGCGGACGGCGTGCAGGCGCCATGGCGCGCGGTGCGCGTGGCTCGCGGCACGATGAAACTCGAAGCGACTTTGCCGCGGCGAATGGCGCAGCACCAGCCGGGCACCGCGAACGACGGGCGCGAACAGACCGTCGCAAACCCGCGACGCGACGCGGAATCAATATTTTAATCAAGGAGCAGCAATGAGATTTTTAAATCGGGTAATGATGTGGGCGGGCGCGGCGATGCTGACGGCAGTCGCGCATGCCCAGACCGGCGTGGGTGACGTGGTCTACGTTCCCACGCCGCAGATCGTGGTGGATGAAATGCTGGCGCTGGCCAAGGTGAACAAATCAGACTATCTGATCGATCTGGGCTCCGGTGACGGACGGCTGGTGATCACCGCCGCGAAAAAATTCGGAGCCAGGGCGCTGGGCGTCGATCTGGATACCTATTTGCTCAAGGTTGCCAACGCGAATGCGCGCAAGGAAAATGTCGCCGATCGCGTGACGTTCCGCGAGCAGAATTTGTTTCAAACCGACATTGCCGAGGCCACGGTGATTTCGACATACCTGCTGCCGGAGATGAATCTCAAGCTGCGGCCGAAGATTCTGACGCTGAAGCCCGGCACGCGGGTGGTGGCCCACGATTACAGCATGGGCGACTGGTATCCCGACGAGCAAAAGACGCTGGTGGTGCCGGAGAAGAAAGTCGGCAGTCCTGGCATCAGCTACATTTTTTCGTGGGTGGTGCCGGCGCTGGCGGCAGGCAAGTGGCAATCCACGCTCACCGTCGGCGGCAAGGAAGTTCCGTACGAATTCGACATCGTGCAGTTTTTCCAGAATATCGACGGCGAAGCTTCGGCCGGCGCCGTGCGCGGCGAGATGCACGGCAAGATGAAGGGCGAGCAGATTCGCTTTACGCTCACCGGCAAGGGCGGGCAGAGAATCGACCGTCACGAATTTGAGGGCAAGCTGGCGGGCGATACCCTTACCGGTACTGTGCGCGTCGGCGTGGACAGCACGGCGCGCCCGTGGAACGCGAAGCGCGTAAAGCGAGGCGAACTGCAGCGCGCGCAAGATGAACTCGGAGCCCAATAATATGAGCAATGCCCAGCCCGCTGTAGCGCCGCGTCCCACGCTGACCCTGATTGACGCGGCGGCGATGATTGTCGGCATTGTCATTGGCGCGGGCATTTTTCGCGCGCCGTCCATCGTCGCCGGCAGCACGTCGACCGAGGCGGTGTTCATTGGTCTGTGGGTGGCGGGCGGGCTGATCTCGCTGGTCGGCGCCCTGTGTTACGCCGAATTGGGATCGGCATACCCCAGCGCGGGCGGTGAATACCATTTCTTGACCAAGGCGTATGGCGAAAAGCTGGGATTTCTGTTCGCCTGGGCGCGCATGAGCGTGGTGCAAACCGGCGCCATTGCGGCGATTGCGTTTGTATTTGGCGACTATGCCACGCAGTTGTACAGTCTGGGTCCAAAGAGCTCGGTAATTTATGCGCTCATTGCCGTGGCGGGCGTTACGCTGCTGAACGTGAGGGGCACCCGCGAAAGCAAGACACTGCAGACCAGCCTCACGCTGGCGCTGGCGATTGCGATATTCGCGGTGATTATCGCCGGATTTACCCATGGCGGCGCGGCCGCGCCCAAAGCCGCCGCGGCGGCGGCGGCGACATCGGGGCCGCCGTTTTCGCAACTGGCATTGATTTTCATCCTGCTGACCTATGGCGGCTGGAACGAAGCGGCCTACCTCACCGCTGAAATGCAGGATACGCGGCGCAATATCGTGCGTGCGTTGTTGTTCGGTTTGACGCTGGTGACGGTATTGTATGTGTTGCTGAATCTTGCCTATCTGAACGTGCTGGGTCTGGAGGGCATGAAGGCATCCAAGGCTCTGGCTTCCGACGTCATGAAGCTGACCTTCGGCGGCGCGGGCGCAGTGGTGCTGAGCGTGATCGTGATTGGTGCTTCGCTGTCGACGCTCAACGCGACGGTGTTTACGGGTTCGCGCACCAACTATGCGCTGGGCAGGGATTATCCGCTGTTCGGCAAGCTTGGCGTATGGAGTCAGGGCGCCAACGCGCCGATACCCGCGCTGTTGATGCAGGGCGCGATTGCCATGGTGCTGGTGCTGCTGGCGTCCATGACGCCGGATGGATTTGAAACCATGGTGGCTTACACCGCTGGCGCGTTCTGGTTGTTTTTCCTGCTCACCGGCATCTCGCTGTTCATTCTGCGCGGCCACACGCCGACGGTTGCTGATCATTTCAAGGTGCCGCTGTATCCGATCACGCCCATCGTGTTCTGCGCGATGTGCGCGTTCATGCTGTATTCCAGCGTGAACTACGCCATGTCCAAGGATCCCGGTAGTTTCGGCGCGCTGCTGGGCATTGGCGTATTGCTGGCGGGCATACCCTTGATGTTCATTGCGCGGCGTAATCCGGACGCAAACTAGCATCCGGCTGTCACGAAGGGTGGCACGGCGGAGGGTCGCCGCGACAGGGCGTGCGTGCTTGAAAAACCGGTCAGCTGCCCCCATCTAACCGATTAATTATAAGTATCTGTTTTTATTGAATAAATAGGAACCCGCATGACTGAGACCGCCACCAAGGAAACCCACGGCTTTCAGGCCGAAGTCAAACAACTGCTTAATCTGATGATCCACTCCTTGTACAGCAACAAGGAGATTTTCCTGCGTGAGCTGATTTCGAATGCGTCGGATGCTGCCGACAAGCTGCGATTCGAGGCACTGACCGACAAGGCGCTGATGGCGGACGATACGGAACTGAAGATCCGCGTGGCGTTCGACCCGAAGGCGCGCACCGTCATTGTCAGCGACAATGGCATCGGCATGTCGCGCGACGAAGTCATTGCCAACATCGGCACCATCGCCAAGTCCGGCACACGCGAGTTTCTCAACAGTCTGACCGGCGATCAGGCCAAGGACGCCAACCTTATCGGCCAGTTTGGCGTGGGCTTTTATTCGGCGTTCGTGGTGGCTGACAAGGTAACGGTGGTGACGCGCCGCGCGGGGCTGACCCACGAACACGGCGTGCGCTGGGAATCCGATGGCGGCGGCGAATACACGCTGGAAGTCACCGACAAGGAAACGCGCGGCACCGAAGTGACGCTGCATTTGCGCGAGGGCGAAGACGACATCGCCAACGGCAACCGCTTGCGCACCATCATTCGCAAGTATTCCGACCACATCACGCTTCCCATTGTGATGAAGGAAGAGGAATGGGACAAGGACAACTCGGTATACCGTACCACAGAGAAAGACCAGACCGTCAATCAGGCGAGCGCGCTGTGGGCGCGTTCCAAGAACGACATTACGGAAGAGCAATACCACGAGTTCTACAAGCACGTGGCACATGACTTCGAGGCGCCGCTCGCGTATTCGCACAACAAGGTCGAGGGCCGCAAGGAATACACGCAACTGCTGTACATTCCCGCGCGCGCGCCATTCGACCTGTGGGACCGCGAACATCGCCGCGGCATCAAGCTGTATGTGCGCCGTGTGTTCATCATGGACGATGCCGAGCAGTTGTTGCCGGTGTATCTGCGCTTCGTGCGCGGCGTGATCGACTCGGCCGACCTGCCGCTGAATGTGTCGCGCGAGATTTTGCAGGAATCGAAAGACATCGAAGCGATGCGCAGCGGCAACGTCAAGCGCGTGCTGTCCATGATCGAAGACCTCGCCGAAAACCACAAGGAGAAGTTCGCCACCTTCTGGAAGGAATTCGGCCGCGTGATCAAGGAAGGCGTGGTCGAGGATTTCAGCAACAAGGAGCGCATTGCAAAGCTGTTGCGCTTTGCCTCCACCCATGCCGATACCGAGGCGCAGGAGGTTTCGCTGGCCGATTACATCGCGCGCATGAAGCCCGAGCAGGAGAAGATCTATTTCGTCACCGCGGAAACCTTCGCTGCCGCGAAAAACAGCCCGCATCTGGAAGTGTTCCGCAAGAAGGGCGTGGAAGTGCTGCTGATGTACGACCGCGTGGACGAATGGGTGATGCAGCATCTGAACGAGTTCGAGACAAAGCCGCTGCAATCGGTGGCCAAGGGCCGCCTCGAACTGGGCAAGCTTGAAGACGAGGACGAGAAAAAAGCGCAGGAGAAGGAAGAAGGCGAAGCCAAGCCGCTGCTGGAGCGCATCCAAAAGTCACTGGGCGAAACCGTCAAGGCGGTGCGCGTGACGCTGCGCTTGACCGATTCGCCGGCGTGCCTGGTGGCCGACGAGCACGACATGGGCGCCAACTTCCAGCGGATGCTGAAGGCGGCAGGGCAGGACGTGCCAGCTTCCAAACCCATCATGGAAATCAATCCGCATCATCCGCTGGTGCTGCGTCTGAAAGACGAGGCCGATGAATCTCGGTTCACCGATCTGGCAAAAGTGCTGTTCGACCAGTCGCTGCTGGCCGAGGGCGGGCAGCTAGAGGATCCCGCCGGGTTTGTGAAGCGCCTCAATCAGCTGATGCTGGCGCTGGGGCAGCCGGCCGCCTGATGGCGTTTTCAACGTAATTTCGAGTCGTCGCGCGCCGGCGCCGGGACGATTATCGACAATCACGTTCCGACGCCGGTTTTCGGTGATCTTCCGGCCGACGCTTGCGTTGCGCGTGCACGTGGCATAGATTGTCTGCCGACAAACATGGAACGCGCCCGGGAGAATTCCTTGGAGACTCAACCCATCTCGCCGCTCGGCCCGGTGAAGCTTGCGATCACCATGGACGACATGCTGATGTGGCGTGAAGCACCGGTGCCGAAAAACTACAGTCCCCTGGGGATTGCGCGCGCCATGACGCAAGCGCTGTCGCGCCACCACGCGAGCGACGTTTTTGCGTTTTCCAATACGGCGCCGGCGGAGGATGATCCGGAGTTGCTGCGCGTGTTCGACCATTGGGTTGGTCAGGGTCACCATGTCGCCAATCACACCCATCACCATGCCAGCATCAACTGGGTCGATGCGGAAACCTATATCGGCGATATCGAGCGCACTGAAGAGATCATCAAGCGCTGGTCGTCGCTCGCGCCCAGGCGCTATTTTCGCTACTGCAATGACATGTGGGGCGACACTGCCGAAAAGCAGGCGGCGGTCGGTGATTACCTCGCGCGCAACGGGTATACGCCGGTGCCGGTGAGCGTGGGGTTTCGCGATTCGCGCTTCCTGCCCGCCTATTGGCGTACTTTGAATCGTGACGATCGCGAAGGCATTGCCTATTTGCGGCGCGCATTCGTCGACACCGCAATGCATGAGCTGCGCCTGCACGCCGCCAATGCGCGCGCGGTATACGGACGCGATCCCGCGCACATCTGGCTCATTCACGGCACACCGCTGGGTGGCGATTGTCTTGACGAAATACTAGATTGTTTTGAGGCGGCGGGTGTGCAGTTCATTTCGTTGGAGGCGGCGATGGCCGATCCGATGAACGCGCTGGTGCCGCCGCGCGTATCGCCGGAGTTCATACACCAGGTTGAGAAATGGGCGCTGGTGCACGGCGTGCCGGTGGACGACCGCGCACCGGCGATACTCGAAGAGATCGAAAAACTCAATCCGGCGCCCGGCGAAAGCGCGGTGGAAATCCGCGCCCGCATGCAGGCGAGCATTGCCAGACACCTCGGCGCGCGCCCTGCGCCATTTCCACTGGCAACAATCCAGTGCTGAGTCGAAGCAGATTGCGAAATTAATGTAACTATTTGTTTTTATTGCTATTTTTAATATAGAGGCCGTTTGCCGTCGGGAGCCGGGCGGCCATGCCTGCTACGACTGCCCGGTCGGCCGTGCGCCGGTGACAGCCGGTACCGTGCGCAAGCCTCGGCGTCACCGCCGGTGCCGGGTCTAAAAGTTGGGTTTGGTTTTCGCGCTCTGGTAGCGGTCGATGCCGGAGAGAATTTCCTGTTTGGCATCGGCCGCTTCCATCCAGCCGATGATCTTGACCCACTTGCCGGGCTCGAGATCTTTGTAATGCTGAAAGAAGTGCGTGATCTGGGCCGTGGTGGCCTCGGGCAAATCCCGCGGCGACTGGATGGTGCGATAAAGCGGCGTAAGTTTGTCCACCGGCACCGCCAGCAGTTTGGTGTCGTCGCCCGCGTCGTCCTCCATTTTCAGCATGCCGATGGGGCGGCAGCGCACCACCACGCCGGTAATCAGCGGCACCGGCGACAACACCAGCACGTCGACGGGGTCGCCGTCGCCTGCCAGCGTATGTGGAATGTAGCCGTAGTTGCACGGGTAGTGCATGGCGGTCGACATAAAGCGGTCGACAAACATGGCACCGGTTTCCTTGTTGACTTCATACTTGATCGGCGGCGCATGCATCGGAATTTCAATGATTACATTGACGTCATTGGGCACATCGTTGCCCGAAGGCACGCGATCGAGATTCATGGCGCGGTTCCTGCTTCAGTGGGGCCGACAACTATACCATAACTATATGATTTTAAACATTTATTTTTATGACAAGGCATGGCCCCGCACAATCGTGACAGCGGTCTGCGCCGCGGCACCCCCAGTTGATCGCCCGGGGCGCCGCTAAGCAGCTGGCGCTATCGCGTCATCCATGAGCGCGAGCGCACGGTAAGGATGGCGTAGGGAAAGATCCACCACAGCGCGAAGAAGGCGAAGTAGGCGTACAGAATGCCATGCAGGAAACGCATGGAACGTTCCGAGTAAACGTAGTACAGCGTATAGAAGCCGGCGCCAACGCCGATCGCCGCCAGCACGCGCAGCACCGTCATCGGTTCGGAAAATGCAAGCACGGCAAGCATGGCGGTGGCGGTCCACGCCACGGGGAATCGCAGATTGGTGATCACCTTTTCGAGCACGGCCATGACCATGGGCACCAGCGGCCGTTTCCACACGATGCGCGCGAAACGCAGTTCCTCGCGCACATAGCTGCGGTCCCAGCGCAGATACATTTTGCACAGCTTGGCATACGTGTTCGGCACCACCGTATGCACCACGGCATTGCCCTGATACACCGTGTCGTATCCGCGTTCGAGAATGGCGTTGGTCATCGCGCGATCTTCGCCGTACGTGCAGCGTGCACCGAGAAAACGTTGTTCGAGCCAGGGCTCCAGCACTTCGCGCACCACACTGGCCCGATACCCTGCGAGCGCGCCCGGACAGCAATACACAGTGCCGTACGTGGACTGAACGCTGCGCTGGAAATCGAACGACAGCACGTAGCGCACGTGCAGCATGCGTGAAATGATACCTTCGTCCCGGTTTAACGCGGCGACCTTGCCCGCGACCGCGCCCACGCGCGGGTCGCGGAACGCGCCCGCCATGGCGAGCAATGCACCGCTTTCGATGATGCTGTCCGAATCGATCGTGACCAGAATCGAGCCGCGCGCCGCGCGAAAGCCGGTGGCGAGCGCGACACGCTTGCCCTGATTGCGTTCGAGCTGAATGGCGGTAACCAGCCCGGGATGGCGCGCCGCCGCGGTTTGAATGTATTGCCAGGTGTCATCGGTGCTGCCGTCGTCCACCACCAGAATTTCAAGCCGGCCCCGCGGGTAGCGTGCGGCGGCGACCGACTCGATCGACTGTTCCACCATGGCGCCTTCGTTGTAGGCGGGAATCACCACGGTCATCGTCGGCGCGGCGCCATAGCGGGCGGGTTCAAATGGACGGTAGATAAACCATAGCAGTGTACGCAGCGTCAGCATCAGCAGTCCCATGGAAGCCAGGATCAGACTCGGTTTCCATACCAATGCGCTCACGTCGCCGGCATCGATAGCCTGCTTGATGGGGCGGAACAGGTCGCCGTGCAACATGGCGTAGAGCATGGCGCCAAGGCCGAGCACAATGGCCGCGCCAACCAGAATGCGGTGGCCCCGTCCTGGTGTTGCGTCACGCGCCGTCAGGGGCAGGGATGTAGAGAGTACGGCCGAATCAATGGGGGGCATGGTCGCTCCTGGGAAAAAATGGCAGTTCAGGTTTTTATTCAAGCCCCGCTGCGGCGGTTAACGCCGTGCCGCGGCGGGGCTTGCCGAACCAATCACACGACTAGTCCGCCTGCTTTGCACCTTCCGCGGGTTTAGCTGCTGCCACCGGGGTGGCGGCGTCCGCCGTGGCTGCGGTTGCCGCGGCGCCTTCCGCCTTCTTCTCTACGTCGGCTGCCACTGCCGCGTCCGGTTCGGATTGCGCGACTTGCTTCTCTTCCGGGGCGGCTGGGCTGGCGGCCGGTGAGGCGGTTACGGCAGGGCTGCCCGACTCCGCACTGCTGGTGGGCTTGATATCGGGGCCGCAGGCGGCCAGTCCCATGGCGGCAAACGCTACGGCAATCAGTTTCACATTCATGGCTATCTCCTGGTGGTGGGTTGGGGGCTACTGGATGCACGCCGCGGAAACATCGGGCCGCGTCGTGTTGAGGCCATTAGAACCCGCTCATGTAAATGGGAGATTGCAATTTCCTGCGACTTGGTATCGCCAATGGGCGGAAATATTGCGTACTATTGCGTCGCGGCGGCATTGTTACATTACGATACATAATGGCGGTCCCCGCGCGCCGCGCCGGGTGTTAGATTGAATCAGAAACCCATGGACAGCCAAGGACACATTCTGGTGGTGGATGACGACAACGAGATACGCAAGCTCGTTGCCGATTACCTGCAGCGCCACGGCTATCGCGCGAGCGAGGCGCGCGATGGCGTGGAGATGCGCCGGGCGCTGGACAATGACCGGCCCGATCTGGTCGTCCTCGACCTGATGCTGCCCGGCGAAGACGGACTGTCGCTGTGCCGTGACCTGCGCGCGAAGTCGAATCTGCCGGTGATCATGCTGACGGCGCGCGGTGACGAGATCGACCGCATTATCGGCATCGAGATGGGCGCCGACGACTATCTGGGCAAGCCGTTCAATCCGCGCGAATTGCTGGCGCGCATCAAAAGCGTGCTGCGGCGTGTCCGCGTGGCGCCCGTGGTGGCGGGTGACGCAAGGCGGCTGCGTTTTGCCGGCTGGACCGTGGATTGCACGGCCAGACACCTGATCGACGCGCAGGGGCTGATCGTGCCTTTGAGCGGCGCCCAGTACCGCTTGCTGATGGTGTTTCTCAACCATCCCGAGCGCGTGCTCGACCGCGACAAGCTGGTGGACCTGACGCTGGGCCGCGAGGCGACGCCCTTCGACCGCAGTATCGATGTGCAGATCAGCCGCTTGCGCCAGTTGTTGCGCGACAATGGGCGCGAACCCGCCATCATCAAGACGGTTCGCAACGGGGGCTACGTGCTGGCTGCCGCGGTTGAACGTCTCGCGGGATGAGCCTCCTGCCGCGCTCCCTGTTCGGCCGCACATTGCTGGTTCTGGTCGCGGCACTGATACTGGCCGAGATCGCCAGCCAGGTGGTCAATATTTTCGACCGTGGCGGCGGTGTCTACCGCCTCGGTGCCCAGCAGACCGCCCTCAGGATCGCGCAGGCGACGAGAATACTCAATCGCCTGCCGCCCACCCAGCGCCACGCGGTGATCGAGGAAATGAACGGGCCGAGCTTTAACGTGGGTTTGAGTGTGACGCCGGTTGAAGTGGGATCGGGACTCGCGGAGCACGACCGCTACGAACAGGCGCTGAACAGCCTGATCAAGTATTACTTGCGCTCCGAAAGGAATGTTTCCGTTGAGATTACGCGCCTGGGCCAGGCGCGGCGCCCGCGCAACTATGAGGCCATCGATACCACCGCATTGGAGCAACGGCTCGCGCGCCATTTCTACTTTCTGCTGCCCGGCACGAACTCGGTGGTGGCGCAAATCAAACTGGATGATGCCAATACCGCGGTGTTCTACGCGCGGATTCCGCAGGAACCACTGAGCCGCCTCGAACCGTTGTTGCTGAAACTATTACTGATACTCGCGATATTTACCGTGCTGGGTGCGTTGGCGGTACGCACCATCACCCAGTCTTTCAAGCTGCTGGCGCAGGCGGCCCGGCAGGTGGGTGACAATCTCGAGGGGGCGCCGCTGCATGAGCAGGGGCCGAGCGAGGTGCTCGGCGTTATTCAGGCGTTCAACCACATGCGCGAGCGTCTGCGCGGCTATATGCAGGAGCGCGCGCAAATGCTGGGCGCCATTTCGCATGACCTGAAGACGCCGATCACCCGCATGCGGCTGCGGGCGGAACTGATCGAGGACGCGGGCTTGCGCGCGAAGTTCCTGAATGACCTCGATGAAATGGAGGCGACGGCCAGCTCGTCGCTCGAGTTTTTCAAGAGTCTGGGGAATGAACCGCAACGCCAGGCGCTCGACGTCGGCGCGCTTGTGGAAAGCCTGCGCGAAGACTGGTCCGATACCGGCCACGAGGTGTCCGTGACCGGGCAGTCGCTGCGCCCCTATAACGCCCACCCCAGGGCGCTGCGGCGCTGCCTGGACAATCTGATCGAAAACGCCCTGCGCTACGGCAGCCGCGCGCGCATTGTCATCAAGGACGACGCCGTGATGCTGCGTATTGCCGTTTGCGACGACGGGCCGGGCATTCCCGCGCAGGATTTGGAGCGCGTGTTCGAACCGTACTACCGTCTGGAGCAGTCGCGCAATCGCGATAGCGGAGGCACCGGCCTGGGCCTTGCCATTGCGCGCAATATTGCGCGCTGGCACGGCGGCGATATCTGCCTCAGCAACGCCCTCGGCGGCAAAGGACTGATTGCCGAATTGGTGCTGCCGCGTTCGGAGCATTCCGTACAGACATTGGCGAACATGCGCGCGGCGTAGTATGTTTGCGCCCCGCGACAACAACCAGAGTAATGCTTCGTGAACCAATCAGACCGCCCCATGGACACCCGCCACGACCGCAAGCTGGCCGCGCTGTCGCTGGGCGCGCTGGGCGTGGTGTTTGGCGACATCGGCACCAGCCCCTTGTACGCCTTCAAGGAAGCGTTCGGCGGCGAGCATGCATTGCCGCTGAGCGAAGCCAATGTCTTCGGCGTGCTGTCGCTCATCTTCTGGGGCGTGATGTTGATTGTTTCCGTCAAGTATGTGTCGTTTGTGCTGCGCTTTGATAACAAGGGAGAGGGCGGCGTGCTGGCGCTGCTGGCGCTGGCGTCCAACCTGTTTCGAAAGAATCGCAGACTGTCCGCGGCCGCGACGGTCATCGCGGTGTTTGCCGCGTCGCTGTTTTATGGCGATGCAGTGATCACACCGGCTATTTCGGTACTGTCCGCCGTGGAGGGTATTTCAGTGGCAACGCCGGCACTGGAACATTGGGTCATACCGGCGACGCTGGCCATCATCGTTGGATTGTTCGCTATCCAGCCGCACGGCACCGGCAGAATCGGCCGGTTCTTCGGCACGCTGACCATGATCTGGTTTTTTACGATCGGCACGCTGGGAGTCATGAGCATCGTGGCAACGCCGGCGATCCTGAACGCACTGAATCCGGCGTACGCCCTGAGCTTTGCGGCACATTCACCCGGGCTGACCTTCATTGCGCTGGGATCAGTATTTCTCGCGCTGACCGGCGGCGAGGCATTGTATGCCGACATGGGGCATTTTGGCGCAAAGCCGATCCGCATCGCGTGGTTCGGGCTGGTGCTGCCGGCGCTGATGCTGAACTATCTCGGACAGGGCGCGCTGGTGTTGCGCAATCCCGCGGCAGTGAAAAATCCGTTTTATCTGCTGGCGCCGCCGGAGTTGCTGCTTCCGCTGGTGGCACTCGCGACCATCGCCACCGTGATTGCCTCGCAGGCGACCATCTCCGGTGCTTTTTCGGTAACGCAACAGGCCTCGCGCCTGGGTTATCTCCCGCGCGTGCCGGTGACCCATACCTCCGAAACCGAGCGCGGGCAGATTTATATCGGCCGCCTGAACTGGTTGATGCTCATCATCGTGGTGCTGCTGGTGCTGGGATTTGGTTCTTCCTCGCGGCTTGCCGCGGCGTACGGCATCGCCGTTTCCGCCACCATGGCACTGGAAACCGCACTGGTGGCATTGGTGGTAATCACCATGCGCGGCCGTCTGCGTACACTGGTGCTGGGCGTGCTGCTGCTTGTGTTTCTGGTGGAACTGACGTTTTTCGCCGCCAACGCCACCAAGATTGCGGCGGGGGGCTGGTTTCCGCTTCTATGTGGCCTGACCATTTTCACGCTGCTGACGTCGTGGAAACGCGGCACCGAAGTGCTGGCGGCGGATGCAGCCCGCAAGCATGTGCCCCTCAAGGGATTCTGCGAACATTTGAGCGCAGTGACGCGGGTGCCGGGTACGGCGGTATTTTTTGCCGCCAATCCGGATGTGGTGCCCACCACGCTGCTGCACAATCTGAAACACAACAAGGTGCTGCATGAACGGGTGGTATTGCTCACCATGACCACGGAAGAGGTGCCGAAGGTCGATGACGATGAGCGTATCGAGATCGAGATGCTGGTGCCGCAAAGCGTATACCAGGTGGTGGTGCATTACGGCTTCATGGAAGATCCCGATTCCATGCACGTGCTCAAGCTGCTGGGTCAGCGCGGATTGCGTCTTGATCTTGCGGAAACCACTTTTTTTCTCGGCAAATCGACCATCGCGCGCGCGGAGAAACGAGGCTTGTTTACATGGCGCCGCGAAGTGTTTCGCTGGATGCAGCGCAATGCGCCCTCGGCGGTGGAGTATTTTCGGCTGCCACCGGACCGCGTGGTCGAGTTGGGCACGCAACTCAGACTGTAAAACCCGTCTGGCGCGGAGCGTCCCGTGCCGCGCCCGGCTTCCGGTATTCGAGCCGGAACTATGCCGTGGATACCACAATCCGCGTGTCTGTTGCGCGCAAGCGCGTGCCGAACGGCT
Source organism: uncultured beta proteobacterium (assembly GCA_902825845.1). Taxonomy (GTDB): domain Bacteria; phylum Pseudomonadota; class Gammaproteobacteria; order Burkholderiales; family SG8-41; genus UBA5216. The sequence goes on along the minus strand of CADECM010000012.1, from coordinate 57,990 downwards.
GGCACAGGTTTTCGAGGCGGGCGATCGCTTCGCTTTCCCGCGCCGGAACGCTGAAGTGCACCTCGGTGGCATCGCTTTGGCGCACGATGGAAAACGCCGCCTCGGCAAGTGTCCGGTGCTCGAACGTGAGGTGGGCCGCCATGCCAGTCCAGCCACGATGCACCCGTTTGTTGCTGCGGATAAAGCAGAACATGCCGAGCCCGTAGTAAACCGGTTTGCCCTTGTAGATCTCGATGGCCAGCGGGAAATGCGGGCCATGGCCCATGACGATATCCGCGCCAGCATCGACGTCCGCGTGGGCCAGTTCGCGCTGGTAGTGCAGGATGTCCTCGGCGTAGCCCCAGTGATGGGATGCGATCACGATGTCCGCCTTGGCTTTGAGCGCGGCAACGTCAGCCCTCATTTCTGCCAGATAGGCCGGGTCGGTCCAGGTAATCACCCGGGCGGGCGCGCCAGGGCGATTCGGCGGAATTTTGTTGTCCTTGTAGTAGGGCGGCTGATAGGCCGTGTATGCCTTCATTGCTGCGACGCCGGCCGAACGCGCTCCCGCTTCGTGGTTGTTCGGCCAGTACTGCGAGGTACGCTGAAGGAAGCCTAGTTTCAGACCATTGCGCTCGATGATTACCGGCGCGCGCGCGGCCGCTGAATTAGGCCCGGTACCGGCATGCGCGATGCCAAGATCGTCCAGCCGCCGGTTGGAGGCGAGGATCGCCTCGGCGCCATAATTCTGATTGTTGGCGTTGCCGACCACCTGTACGCCTGCCAGCCGCAAGGCTTCGCCGCTCGCCGGTGGCGCGTAAAGTCCTTCGAAGCCCGATAGATCGTCGCGCATCATCTCGCGCTGTTCGGCAGGGTCGAACAGGCAGCATTCGAGGTTGGCAAACACGGCGTCGGCCTCCTTGAGCGCCGGCGCAATTTTTCGAAACGGCACAGCAGGGTCGTCGACGCCAATCAGGTTAATGTCGCCGGCGAGAATGATGCGGGTGGTGGGCATGGGTTCACTCGGGAGAAAGTGGGGTGATGCCTGTTGCAACTGGCCGAATGGCTATTCTACGCCCGGCGTTGGGGCTATGGCACACTATGCGCCGGTGCGATTACCGCAATGCGGCAGAGGTGTCCCGATGACCAAACGTTGTCCCTGGAGCGAATCCAATACGCAACAAATGAATTACCATGACACGGAATGGGGTGTGCCGCTGCACGACGATCGCAAGTTGTTCGAGTTTCTGATTCTGGAGGGCGCGCAGGCAGGCCTGAGCTGGGACACCGTGCTGAAGAAGCGCGAAAACTATCGTGCCGCGTTTGCTGACTTTGATGCCGAAAGCATTGCCCGCTTTGATGGCAGGAAGATTGGTTCGCTCATGAACAATGCCGGCATTGTGCGCAACCGGCTGAAGATCGAGTCGACGGTCGTCAACGCCAGGTGTTTTCTGGCGCTGCAGGCCCGGCATGGCAGCTTCGACGCGTATATCTGGCAGTTTACCGGCGGCAAATCCGTGCGAAATAAATGGCGCAGCGCGGCCGAGGTTCCGTCCTCAACCGCGCAATCGGATGCCATGAGCAAGGACCTCAAGGCGCGCGGCTTCAAGTTTGTCGGCACCACGATTTGCTATGCCTACATGCAGGCGACGGGGATGGTGAACGATCACCTGGTGTCCTGCTTCAGGCACAAGGCCACTGCAGGCGCCGCCTAATTCGTTCGCAAGCCGGCGGCTTTGATCACTTTCGCCCACTTGGCCATTTCGGCGCGGATGAATGCGTCGAATGCCTGTGGCGTGCTGGTCATCACCTCGGCACCCAGGGTGGTGAAACGGTTTTGTGTTTCCGGCAGCGTGAGCTGCTGAACCACGACCTGATTCAGACGCCCGATCAGCGGGCGTGGCGTTGCCCCCGGAACGATCAGGCCGTTCCAGATGTGGGCCTGATAGCCTGTCACGGTTTCGCTGATGGCGGGAACGTCGGGCGCAAGCCTGGATCGCTGCGGCCCGCTGGTGCCTAGCGCTTTGAGTTTGCCCGCGCGCACGTGCGGCAACACGGAAGTAAGGCTCGCCATCGCCGAGTGCATGTGGCCGGCGATGACGTCGGTGGTGGCTTGCGGCGTGGTCTTGTAGGCGACGTGGGTCAGCGAAATGCCGGCCATCATGTTCAGCAGTTCGCCGGCGAGATTGTTGGGCGAGCCATTACCTGAAGTCGCATAATTGATCTGACCGGGTCGCGATTTGGCGTAGGCAATCAGTGCTTTCATGTTGTCCGCTGGCAGACTGTTGGATACCACCAGCAGCATCGGCGTTGAACTGGTGAGGGTTACCGGAGCCAGATCTTGCAACGGATCAAACGCCATTTTCGCCATGAAGACCGGGTTGGTGGCGTGGCCATTGGCGACCCACAAAAGCGTGTGTCCGTCCGGCGCTGATCGTGCAGCCAGTTCGGAGCCGAGCATGCCACTTGCACCGGGGCGATTGTCGATAATCACCGGTTGGCCCAGCACCAGCGCCAGGCGTCCACCAACGATGCGGGCGAGTATGTCTGCGTTGCCGCCTGCGCCGTAGGGCACGATAAGGCGTATCGGGCGTGTGGGGAAGGTGTCGGCAGTGCATGGCGGCGAGGCGCAGGCCGCTGCCATCAGGAGTAGTGCGGGAAACTTCATAAGTTATTGATTTTAAATAATTATTAGTTTATTTTTGCGCCGGTCATGATCACGACCTTGCCCCATTTGTCCAGCTCCGCCGCGACCAGTTTCGCCAGTTCCTCGGGCGTATTGGTTTTTGCGTCGACGCCCTGATCGGTGAGTTTTGCCTTGATGTCGGGCTGGGCAAGTATCGCACTGACCTCGCGATTTATCCGGTTAATGATGCCGGCAGGTGTGTGCGCTGGCGCGAATAACGCGTACCACAATTCAGCAGAAAATCCAGGTACGGTTTCCGCAATCGTCGGCACCTGGGGCAATGCCGGCGAACGCTGCGAACCGGTGACCGCCACCGCGCGCAAGCGTCCGACGCGGATGTGCGGTACCACGGTGAGCGATGAGGCGAACGACATGACGATCTGTCCGCCGATCAGGTCGGTGATGGCCAGGGCAGTACCCTTGTACGGCACATGGTTCAGCGATATGCCGGTCATCGAGCCCAACAACGCGCCGGCAAGGTGGCCGATCGACCCATTGCCCGATGAGCCGTTGGTGAGTTCATTGGGCTTTGCGCGCGCCAGCGTCAGCAATTCTTTGACCGTGCGCACCGGCAATGTCGGATGAATCGTGAGTATCGGCGAACTGGTGCCGATGCGTGTTACGGGCGACAAGTCGCGCACGACATCGAACGGCAGCTTGCGATACAGATGGGGGTTGATGGTAATGGCGTTCGGCAGCAAGATCAGTGTGTAACCGTCGGGCGGCGATTTGACAACGGCTTCGGTGCCGACAATGGTATTGGCGCCGGGGCGGTTCTCCACCATCACTTGCTGTCCCAGCCGTGGCGTGAGCGCGGCCGCCAGAATGCGCGACAGCGTATCGTTGCCGCCGCCAGGTGAAAACGGCGAGACGATGCGCAGCGGCTTGACCGGCCATGACGGTGTTGACGGTGTTGACGGTGTGGCCGTTTGCGCGGCTGCCCCGGTAGCGGACGCGAAAATCGGCAACAAAAACAACAGGGCGCGCAGGGACATCGTATTCACTTGCAATATTTTTGAAAGTGTAGAGAATAGCGCGTTTTGCCTGCCCGGGCGTACGGGAAATTACCAGCGGCGAATGGAATGAGCGAAAAAATAATTCTGTCAAACAAGGCAGTCGGACGACGAAAAGGCGATCTGCTGCGTCCTCTGCCGCGCTGGATATTCATGAGCCGCTGGCTGCAGGCGCCGCTGTATATCGGCCTGGTGGTTGCGCAGGCGCTGTATGTATGGCAGTTCTGGCACGAGTTGGTCGGTCTGGTGCAAAAGATGTCGGTTAGCAACATCTCCGAGAACGACATCATGCTGATTGTGCTGGGTTTGATCGATGTGGTGATGATTTCCAATCTGCTGGTGATGGTGATCGTCGGCGGTTGGGAGACTTTCGTGTCGCGGCTCGATCTGCAGGATCATCCCGATCAGCCGGAATGGCTGTCGCACGTCAATGCCGGCGTGCTCAAGGTCAAGCTGGCAACGGCGATCATCGGCATTTCGTCGATTCACCTGCTGAAGACTTTCATCAATGCGGCGCAGTATGACGTGAAAACCCTGACCGCACAGACGGTTATTCACCTGACGTTTGTACTGTCCGCCGTGGCCATTGCGTATACCGAACGGTTGACGCATCCGCCGGTGGGCAAGGGGCACTAACTGGTTGGTGAATCGCCGCCGCGACACCTGCCGCGGTTGCTGCTAGGACTTGCGGGCGGCAAGCTGCTCGCACAGCGTGCGGTGCAGATCACGCGCTTCGTTCACGCTCTCGGCCATCGTTCCGGCAAGCTCGGTGAAGCGCGGATTGGCTGCACTGTGGGGTTGTTGCTGAATTTCCTCAACCAAGCCGACGATCCAGGATAACCGGTCGCCCAGATCCGCCAGCGTCTGCTCGAAACCGGGCGCCGCGCGCGGCGCCGCCGGCATCGGTATGGTATCCATCGATATTGGCGATATCGGTCCACTGTCGCTGGTTGTCAAAGGCGGTGTTGCTGGCGTGGCGCCGTGTGCGTCGCCCGTGGCAGGCACAATTTGTGTGTCCAAATCATGAATGTTGACTTGCGTGCGCGCGGCCGCGGACATGGCGGTCGCTGTCGCAGTCACGGCGTCGGCCTGGGACTTGGGTTGTGCCGGCGTCGCCGTGGATTGCGGTGGTGCGGCCACCGGCGCCGCACTGCGCAATGCCTTGCAGCGCTGGACGATGTCGGACGTATCGATCGCCGGCGCGGCTTCGCCCTGCAGGGCATGCGCCCATTCTGCAAGCAGCGCGCGCGCATCACTCGCCAGATCCAGCAGTTGCGCGGTGCTGCCGCGCGCCTGGGCGAGCCAGTGGTTCATCACCTGTTCCAGTTCCCACGCGCATTCGCCGTAGGCGCCCAGCCCGACCATGCGTGAACTGCCTTTGAGGGTGTGAAAACCGCGCCGCACGTTGATCAGTGTGTCGTGATCGGACTCGCCCTTGCGCGCCTGCGCGATGTTGGATTCCATGGTCGCCAGCACGTCGTTGGCTTCCTGGAGGAAGACTTCAAGCATTTCACGGTCGGCACCGGGTTGCCCGGCCGCGGTGGGCGGTGGCGGTGTGACGGCGTCGTCGACACTGGGCGCGCTGATGGGTTGTGTTACACCGAGCAACGCTTCCAGATCCGCCTCATGTTCATGGCGCGCAAAATAGAGATTGATCGCGCGTTCGGCCGGCGCCTTGCCGTGCAGGCAGGGATCCAGATAAAAACCGAGGCTGCCCAGCGCCTCGGCGAGCCATTCGATGTCGCGCGCCGACTCGCCGGGTGCTGCCCTGGCGCAACGTTCGACCAGGCGCTGGCAGGCGAGCGCAACCCGGGCGGCACGCTTCTGGTCTGACACTTCGAACACGCCCTGCACCTGACGCAGCAGGGGAACCAGCGGCGCCAGCGTGTCGCGTTGCGACGGATCGCTGGCGTAGGCGTCGACAGCGCGTTCGACCTGCTGCAGGTTCTTCAGAATCTCGCGCGCGGTGGCAATGCGCAGTTTTTCATCGTTGGCTTTTTGCACGATGTCGGCGCGCAGCCCCGGCGGCGATGCCGTGCCAATCTTGCCCGCCACGGCATCCGCGAGCCAGCCCTTCATCAATTCGACCTGTTGTTCGAGATCGCCGGGCAGGTCGTTGTAGTGCGTGAGAATGCTCTCTGCCATCAGCAGCGCCGCAGCCATTTCCAGCGACATGACCTGTCCGTCGAGCGGGTAGGGGTCGGGTAACGTCGCGGTCGACTGATTGACGGCGAGCAATAAGTGCAGCAGCGGCAGGTTGCCGAGTTCGCGCGCCTTTTGCGTCAGCGGCGCCAGCAGTTCGCGAAACCGCGCGAGGCGATTGGGTTCGCCGGCGCTGTATTCGGTCCACACGTCCTTGATATTTTCGAGCCGTGCGCGCGCCTCATCGAGCAGCGGCTGCTGCGCCCGGGTCTCGCCACCCGCGGAGATGGCCGCGGCTTGGGGAATCAGGTCCTCGAGTTGCAGCAGACGTTGTACCTCACGCAGCCGCGGCGTCGGTACCCGGCAACTGGCGATGGCGTAATACACGTCGCGTTGCGCGGGCGCCGCATCGATCTTCGCATTGGCCGCCAGATCGCGCAGCAGGAAGTCCACGCGGCTGCACACCGGCTTGACGCGGGTAATCCATTCGGCGGCCCGCGCATCGGGCATGAGTTCAATGACGCCATCCATCAACAGGGTGGCGGCCCACCAGAGGCCGCGCGGTTCGGGGATCTGCGCGGCGATCTGGTGCAGATGTTCAAGCACGGTGCGCATCTGCGCGGGGCCGTCCGCTTTGGTGCCGTCCTTGAGCCAGGCCAGCAGTCCGCGCTGAAAGCGCGAGCGCAAATCCTTGACCAGCACGGGCAGTACCGCGGCCGAAATCGGCCGCGGATTGTCATGTGCCGGTGCGGCATCGCGTACCTGGGGAAAAAACAGATCCTTTTCGGAGGCTGTGGCATTGCCACCGACCCGCGCCAGGTCGCGGTATTCCGGAAACAGCCGTAACGGAACATAGTGCCCGCCGCCGGCCACATCGTTAACGAAGTCGCGCAGCACGACAGCGGCACGTTCGACAACGCGCACTTCGCCGGCGTCAGCCGGCGTGCCGCGCAGCGAGGTCTTGAGCGCGGTTTCGATTTCGGCGGCAAAGCGCCCGGCCCCCGGCAGTTGCACCATGCGCAGCGCGCCGCAGACCTGGTGTGCGAGCATCACGCAGGGCGCCAGTGCGGCATTATTGGGGGTGGTCAGGTGCCGGGTTGCAATCCCGGCAATCTGGTTGAGACTGTTTTCGATCTGCTGGCGCACCAGCATCAGAAGGTCGTTACGCTCGCTCATGCGGCGCCCGCCGGTTTCAGGTGCGCATTGACCGCGCCAAGCAGTCCATCGCGGGTGAACGGTTTTGTCAAATACTCGTCGGAACCGGCAATACGCCCGCGCGCGCGGTCGAATACGCCATCCTTGCTCGACAGCATGATCACCGGAATATGCTCAAACGCCGGATGCTGCTTGACGATCTGGCAGAACTGGTAGCCGTCGAGCTTGGGCATCATCACGTCCACCAGCACCAGATTGGGGCTGAAGTCGACCATCTTCGACAGGGCATCGAATCCGTCGGGCGAGAGGATGACCTCGAGTCCGGTCAGGCGCAAGAATATCTCGGCGCTGCGGCGTATGGTTTCACTGTCGTCGACCACCAGCACGCGCTTGGGCGCGGGGCCGGCAGGACGGGGCACGGGATCAGTCAAAGTTGCACCACTCGTTGGATGATAAGGTGGTATCTTTTGCCGGAATTCGGAAGGCGCATAAAGGCAAGGCGCTCCGGATTATCGAGAATCCGCGCTGAGCGGATTCCTCACAAAAAACTTTAGGTTGCCTGGGTCGTGTTGTTGATTCTAAATGAAAAAAACCATGGTGACTGCGGGCAATCCGTGCACCAATTCACGGTTGTGGCGAATGCGCAACGCATTGGCGTGGCACGACGTTCGGTCGATCCTTAAAAAAGTTGTTTAAAATCAATAAATTATGAATAATCTGCGGCGCGTGAAGCAGATGCAAATTGAGGCCAATGATGAGTGACTTTCGTGCGGGACAGGCAGCTGCGGCGGATTGGCGGGCAGCCGCCGAGGATTGTCTGCGCCAATTGGGCAGTGGCGCCGGAACGCTGGGGTTTTTGTATGTGACCGACCTGATTGGCGATCACTATGAAGCCATCGTGCAGTTGTTTCGCGAGCGTACCGGCATCGAACATTGGGTGGGGTCGACGGGCATCGGTGTTTGTGCCAGCGGCACGGAATATATCGACCAGCCCGCAATCGCCGCCATGATCGGAGATTTTGACGCGGACAGTTTTCGGGTTTTTTCCGGTGTCGCCACCGACAAGGACGCGGCAAAGATTGCGCTGGAATGCGGCGGTGCCGCGCCGAACTTTGCCATCGTGCACGCCGACCCGGGAACCGAGAAGATCGACAAGGTGGTCGCGGCGCTCGCCAAACGCGTGGAAAGCGGTTTTCTGGTTGGCGGTCTGGTGAGTGCGCGCAATCGCAACCGGCAACTGGCCGACAGCGTGGCCGAAGAAGGCATTTCAGGCGTGGCATTTTCGGACAACGTGATCATCGCCACGCGCCTCACGCAGGGGTGTTCGCCCATCGGCCCCACGCGCGCGGTGACCGGTTGCCAGCGCAATGTGCTGATCAGCCTCGATGGCAAGCCGGCGTTTGATGTTTTCCTTGAAGACATCGGCGAAAAACTCGCCGGCGACCTGAACCGCGTTGGCGGACATATCTTCGCCGGCATCTCCGTTCCCGGCAGTGACACCGGTGACTACCTTGCGCGAAACCTGGTTGGCATCGACACGCAGAGCAAACTCATCGCCATCGGCGACTATCTGAAAAAAGGCGACAGCCTGATGTTCTGCCGCCGCGATGCGAGGACCGCGCGCGACGACATGGCGCGCATGCTGGAAAGTATCCAGCAGGGCTTGTACAGCCGCCCCAAGGCCGGCGTGTATTACTCGTGCCTGGGTCGCGGCGAAGCGCTGTTCGGCAAGGGCAAGGGCGAACTGAAGATGATCAAGGATGTGTTTGGCGACATTCCGCTGGTGGGCTTTTTCTGCAATGGCGAAATCTCGCACAACCGTCTATACGGCTACACGGGGGTGCTGACGCTGTTCATCTGACAGGGCGCACCACCGGCAACACCACGCGAGGCAAACATGTTCGACATACGACTGAACGATGAACAGCGGGCGTATCAACAACTGGCGCGGGAGTTTGCACAGAACGAGATCAAACCCATCGCGCTGGAGCTCGACAAGAAACCGAACTGGGAAGAACGTATTCCGTGGGAGGTGTTGAAAAAGGGATCCAAGTTGGGATTCCGCACCTTTGCGCTGAAAGAGGAAAATGGCGGCGCCGGCGCATCCGATCATCTTACGGCGTGCCTGATCGCGGAGGAGCTGGCCGCCGCCGACATCGGCACGGCCTACTATTTCATGCTGACCGCGCGCCGCGCGCGCGACTGGTTTGAAGCACGCATGACGCAGGCGCAGCGCGATTACTTCCTGCCGAAATTTGTCAGCGACGATCTGTATTTCACCACCGTCGCCATTCACGAGCCCGATACGGATCTGGGTTTCGACTACTACACTGAGACGCCGCCCAACGTGCGCTTCAAGACGCGCGCGGTGGAACAGCCCGACGGTTCCTGGATTATCAACGGCGCCAAGAATTTTCAGACCGTGGGTTATCTGGCCAAGCTGCTGGTCGTGATGGCGCAGACGGAGGCCGGACCCAAGCCGTTCCTGGTCGAAGGCGATTCGCCGGGTCTGGTGCGCCACCCGATGTCGAAAATCGGGCGCCGCGTTGGCGACAATGCGGAAATTTTCTTTGATGGCGTGCGCGTGCCCAAGGGCCGCATTTTGCCGCCCAATCCGCCGGGACGCACGGATATCGGTACCCATGTCACCATTGCCGCGCTGACCTTGGGTCTCGGCCGCGCGGCGCTGGAAGAGACGATTCAATACACGCAACAGCGCGTGTCGGGCGGCAAGCCCATCATTCAGCACCAGGCGGTGGGCCTGTACATCGCCGACATGGCGACCAATCTGGAGGCGGCGCGACGGCTGATCTGGACCGCAGCGTGGGCGAAAGACCATCCGCAAGCGTTTGCCGACGGCAGCGCCGAGTGGCAACCGTATGAGTGGATGGCGACGGCTTTTGCGGGATCGGCGGTGCAGCGGCTTACCGAGCAGGGCATGGAGCTATTCGGTGGCATGGGCGTGGTGCAGGGCATGCCGATCGAAAAATACGTGCGCGATGCGCTGGTACAGAAACACATTTCGTTTCCGTTTCCGACGCGCTACCGCATTACCGAGGCGCTCACCGGCTACAAACGCAAGGTCACGCCATTTCTGGGAAACACCTGATTCTCCGGGTGCCGGTGTAGCGGACGCTAACGGAGTTTGCCCACCAGTATCGCAAGTTCACTGCCGCTGACCAGCGTGATGGGCTTGCCAGCGGCGAACGCCAGCGCCTGCGGCGAGAAGTTTCCCGCGGTGATACAGATGGCGTTATAGGCGTCCTTTGCCGCGACCGCGCCCGCCAATGCCTGCAGCGGGGCGACGCCGTATTGACTGGCTTTCCAGCGGCGGCACTGCAGCAGGGTGATGCGGCCATTCCGGGTAAGCGTGAAATCACAGGCGGGATTGTCGGCGAGCGCCACCTGGTAGCCCTGGCGCACGTAGGCTTCGGATACGACGCTGCTGAAGCGATCCCAAGACAATTCGCGTACCGCCTCAAGGCGTTGTTCAATCTGGCCGCGCGATACCGTGCGCATTTGACGGTAGCCCACATAGAGCGCGATTACCAGGAACGGCAACGCCACGAACGGCGCGACCGGCGGAAACGCCAGCTGCGCGATGCCAAACAGGGCGAGACCGGCCAGCGCCGCGACCCACCACGGTTGCCGGAGCAGAATGGAAAAAAGAGTGCGGGATTCGGCCATGAGGGCGACATTGTAGTGCCTTGCTTCCCCTGGCGTAAGCGGTCGCTTAAACTCCACGAGGCATGAGGAGGATGGGATGACTGAAACAAACATGGGGCCGCTGGCCGGCATCAAAGTAATTGAACTGGGGACGCTGATCGCAGGCCCTTTTTGCGCGCGCATGCTGGCCGAGTTCGGCGCCGAGGTGATCAAGATCGAGTCGCCCGATGGCGGCGATCAGTTGCGGCAGTGGCGAAAAATGTACGAAGGCACCTCGCTGTGGTGGTACGTGCAGGCGCGCAACAAGAAATCCGTGACGGTGAATCTGCGCGCGCCCGAGGGGCAGGAGATCGTGCGGCAACTCGTCCGCGATGCCGATATCGTAGTGGAAAATTTCCGCCCAGGCGCGCTGGAAAAATGGAACATCGGCTGGCAGCAACTTTCCGAGATCAATCCCGGACTGATCATGGTGCGGTTGTCCGGCTACGGCCAGGACGGGCCCTATCGCGACCGGCCTGGATTTGGCGTCGTGGCGGAGGCGATGAGCGGCATGCGGTACGTGACGGGCTATCCCGAGCAGCCGCCGGTGCGCATGGGCATTTCAATCGGCGACGGCATTGCCGCGCTGCACGGGGTGATCGGCGCCATGATGGCGTTGCATCACCGCACCGCGAATGGCGGCAAGGGGCAAATCGTCGATGTCGCGCTCTATGAATCGGTCTTCAACATGATGGAGAGCTTCATCCCGGAATTTGATGTGCTGGGATTCAAGCGTGAGCGCGCCGGCAACGCGCTGCCGGGTATTACGCCGTCCAATACCTACGCCACGCGCGACGGCAAATACGTGATCATCGGCGCCAACAACGACGCCATCTTCAAGCGCATGATGCACTGCGCAGGCCGGCCCGATCTCGCCGACGACCCGGCGCTGGCCACCAACAACGGACGCGTGCCGCGCACTCAGGAACTGGATCAGGCCATCGAAACATGGACGCGCCGGCACGACATGGCTGATGTGCTGAAGGCGCTCGAAGCTGCGGAAATTCCCTCAGGCCGCGTCTACGATCCCGAAGATATCGTCAACGACATGCACTACAAGGCGCGCAAGATGATCGAGCAGTGGAAACTGCCCGACGGCAGACCCATGCGCATCCCGGCGGTTACGCCGAAATTGACCGAGACACCCGGCGGCACGCGCTGGCTCGGGCCGCGACTCGGCGAACATACCGGCGACGTGCTGAGTGAGTTGGGCTACGGCGCGGCACAACAGCAGCGGTTGCGTGAGAGTGGTGTGATTTGAGCTATATAAGTTATTGTTTTTATTATGTTTTATTTTAGATGACCTACGGATTTCGCTGCTGACAGATGCGGCAGGCGTAGTCTTCAAGCGCTTTTGCGGTGACGCCCACCGCGCCGTGCTGGCGCTTGTTGTATTCCTCCGATTCGAGCTCGGTGCGGAAGGAGTCGTTAAGACGGTTGATCATGTTGAACAGGCCGCACATCATCGACACTTCAACGATTTCCGCGTCGCTGCAATGTTTGCGCAAATCATTCCATACGCTGTCGTCGTGCTTGGCCGTGTTGAGCGTCATGGCCTCCGACCACGCCATAACCGACTTTTCCTTGTCAGTGAACAACGGACTGGACAGATAATCCGGAGATTGCAACGCGTCGAATTCCGCGTCGGTGAGTCCCAGTGCTTGACCAAGCACCCGATTATGCTGCGTTCAGTAGTTGCAGTTGTTTACGGTGGATGTTTTCAGGCACGACAGGTTGCGCAGGCGCACGTCGGATACCGCGCCTGCAGTGGGCTGGCGCACCGCAGCCACCAGCGGCAAAAACCAGCGTGCCAGCATTGGACTGTGTGACAAAATACGCTGCAAATTGGCGGTGCGGCCCAGCATAATATTGCTGGCATCGAACAGATCTTTGGTGGGCCCGGTGGCTTCCGTGTCGGTGATGCCGCGTATACGTTGGGACATGCGCATGCTTTCGTGGCTGGATGTCGCCCGATTATAGCGTTTTCGCCCTTTCCAGCGTATGTCGGGTGCGCTAAGATCAGCCCGAATCGAACGCAACCCGGGCGGTGCATGATGATTATCCGCGACATTCTCAGCCTCAAAGGCAATACGATTTTCAGCATCGCGCCGGACGGCCTGGTGTCGGATGCGGTCGCCACCATGGTGAAGAACGATATCGGCTCGCTGGTGGTTATGGCGGATGGCGAAATGCAGGGCATGCTGACGTTTCGCGAGGTGCTGCGCGCACTGGATGCGCGCCACGGCAACCTCGGCGATCTCCCGGTGCGCGAGGTCATGGTGCGCGAGCCGCTGGTATGCGTGCTGGAGGACAGTGCCGACAGCCTGCGCGAACGCATGACACAGCAACATGTGCGCTACGTCCCGGTGCGGGAGGATGGCAAACTGCTGGGGGTGATTTCATTCCACGATATTGCCAAGGCGGTAATCAAGGAAGCAAGCTTCGAAAATCGCCTGCTCAAGCGTTACATCAAGCACTGGCCGGAGGAAGACGTTTGATCCGGCTGACACGGGCGCTTTGCCGGCCGCTGCCGCGGTTGTGCACAAGCCGGATGCGCGGGCATCGCCAATCTTGCCGCGAGTCGAATTTTCCCATCCCATGCTGAACTGGTTTAAAGGCGACAAGGTCGACCATCCGCTGGCCAATGCCCGGGAGCTAAAGCGGATCATCGATGGTTTTCCGGCCAGGGATCCGCTGAAGACACTGGAGGATGCCTGTTACTGGCTGGATTCGGTCAATGAGGCAGACGCATACAAGGTCGATCGGCGTTTCGAAGTGATAGACCAGATTGATGCGGCGACGCGCAAGGCGCAGGAACGGGTTCGCCACGCATACCACGCCCGCACACAGGACGAACTGGTTCAGGAAAAGCGCATTTGGAAAGTGGTAACCGATTTCTGGAACAGTCTTGGTTCGGCGTATCTCGCCTGCGTGCGGCAGGCACAGGACAACGGCGATGTACCCCAGACATTCAAGCCGCGGCTGTCCTTGCTGGCCGCGCGGGCAACGCATGCACTACGCCAGCAGATGCATTGGGTGCTGATGCGCTACGGCGTGCTGCGCCCGGAGTTCTGGTCAGACATGGCGCTTTGCGCCCGTCTGGCTGAATCCGCGGGTGCCGTCGACAAGCCTCTGGACATGTATGCGGACGGCGGCGCGGCCAGTTCCCACGCACTGGAGTTTTTGCGCGCCATGATGTTCTGGGCGGCTTCGCCGAGCGGCTTGTCGCCACTGGAGCAGGATATCGCCGAACGCGTAGTGGGACATCACGCGCCCGGATATCGTCTGGGAACGCAGCCGTGGCCCGGCTGTGACTATTGTTTTGACCTGGACGCCGCCCGGCCGCCGCTGCGCTTCTCGTCCGCCGTGCCGGTGGGCGCCGCCACCCGCTATTTCGACGGCGGCGGCGTGTGGCAGTCGCTACAGGCGCAGGCCGCCGAAGTCGGCGTTGCAGACACGCTGCCGCGGAGTGTCGATTGGGGATCCACGGCGGATTTGCCGTCGGTTACGCGTGTGCTGCGGCATCTCGGGTTGAACTGGGCGAAGGAGATGCCGGCGCGATCCGCCGTGCGGCGGCGCACTGCGATGCGTCTGCTGGTGACGCACGGCTATCAAAATGTGCTGGCTGTCATCGAGCCTGGGGTGAGCGAGGGACTGGATTTTTCCGCGACGCTGTCGCACGACGCATGGATCGCCGAGGATGTGAGCCCGGGCGGTTATGGCGTGATCGTCCCGGCCGGCAAGGGTGAGTGGTTGCGCGTGGGAACCCTGCTGGCCTTGCGCACGGAGACGGCGTCAGTGTGGGAAGTCGGCATCATTCGGCGCGTGAAGAGCGACGAGCACCGCCAGCACCGTGTTGGCATACAGTTGATTTCAAAGTCGGCGATTTTGATTTACCTGCGCAAGAGTGGCGCCAGCCAGGGTGGCAGACGTCAGACGGCACTGTTGCTGGCGGCGCGGCCGTCGCGCACGGGCAGTCTGCATATCGTGGCGCGCCGTGACCTTTTTGACGGACGGGAATCGCTGGAGGCAAGCTATGGCGCGCCTGCCGCCACCGTGACGCTTGATCCGGGTGGCGTGGTGGAAACCGGGCAGGATTTCGACTGGCTGCGGTATAAGTTGCTGGATACCGTGTTGTGAGCGCCGCGACGTGGATGAATCCGGGTGACGCGAGGGTCTGCGACGCGTGATGGATGGCGCGAACGGCGAACGCGTTATTGGTCTGGCGTGTCGCGAAGTGTCATAATCCTCGCGCCTTCAATCCTGCATGGAACCGTGTTGTCAGTCATAGCCCCTACTCACGTTGTTACAGGCGCGCATAGCCGGAGGCCGCATGCTGGCCTGGCTTAAGCGCGACAAAGTAGATCATCCGCTGGCAAACGACAAGGCGGCCAGAAAGATTGTCGGCGCGTTTTCCCACAGGGACCCGTGCAGGACGCTGGAAGAAGCCAATCCATGGCTGGTGTCCATTAACGAGACTGCCGGCTTCAGGCTGCGGCGTCGCTTCGAATTGCTCGATCTGATCGACGAGGCGGTGCGCAAGTCGCATGAGCGCCTGGTGGACAGCTACGTCAGGTTGCCGGACGACGATCCGCAAGGCCGGCGTTTGTGGAAGGCCGCAAGCGATTTCTGGAAGTTGCTTGGCGACGGCTATCTTGCCTGCGCCCGGCAATGCAGTCTGGCCGACGGCACGCCCAACGGCATGACGGCGCAGTTGCCATTGTTGGCGGCCCGCGGACTGCGTGCCTTGCGTTACCAGTTGAAATGGGTGCTGCTGCGCTACGGCGCAGTGCGCTCGGAATTCTGGGGTGAGTGCGGGCGCTTTGTCATGCTGGCGGAAACCGTGGATGGCGCGGCCCGGACCATCGATCTTTTCAGTGGCATACAGGCGTCCCCCAACGATGAGTTATTGCGGCTGATGATGTATTGGGCGGCTTCGCCCAGCGCGTTGTCGCCCATCGAGCAGGATATCGCCGAGCGGCTGGTCGTTTATATGACGCCGAAATTGCGCTGCAGCGCCAGCCTGAAGGATGATTACGATTACTTTTTCGATCTGGATGGATCGCGCCCGCCGCTGCGTCTCGTTCCATCCGCCCCAGTCAGTCCGGCGACGCGCTTTTTTGATGTCGGCGAGGCCCGCGACACACTGCGCGCGATGCAGTCCATCGTGCGTGGTTCCGGGCGCCTGCCCGCGGGACTGGACCTGGGTTTGGGCGCGGAAGACAATATTGTGGTGCGCGTGCTGAGGCACCTGCGCACTCACTGGGCAAAGGAATTGCCGCCGCGCGCAGCGGCCCGCCAAAAGACGGACGAACGCCTGAACTCGGTGCAAGGCTTTCAACATGTGCTGGAACTGATCGCGCCCGAGGCCGCGGGAGGGCTTGCCGCCGCGGGCGCGTTGCTCAATGATTCATGGATCGCGGAGGACGTCAGCAGCGGCGGCTGCGGGGTGATCGTGCCGCAGGGAAAAGGCGAAGGATTGCGCGTGGGAATGCTGGTGGCAACGCGAACGCAGACGGCGTCTTCGTGGAGCATCGGCATTATCCGCCGTGTGAACGAACTCCAATACCGGCAGCACCAGCTCGGCATACAGGTCTTGTCCCGAGCCGCGCTGCCGGTGTTCCTGCGTACCCAGACGGGGGCGCGGCAGGGGCGTACGCAGGAGTGCGGCATCATGCTGAGCGCGCAAGCGTCCCCTTCCGGCAATCTGTATGTCGTCATGCGACGCGATCATTTCAGCGGCCGCGAGCCGGTGGAAGCCACGTTTGGCGATGCGGATACGCCGATGATCCTGCGGGCGGGCGGGGTGCTGGAGAGTGGTCACGATTTTGACTGGCTGTATTTCAGGGCACCTGGGTCCGCCGGGTAGACGGATCCCGCCGGATTTTCAATTGATGGAGGCATGTGCGCGAATGCCGTGCGGAGAAAGCGAATGGCCGACACTCAGGTAGCAAGCGCGGATGGCGGCGCTGAACATCCGTTGGCGACGATGGCCGGCGTGCAGCGCGTCATCGCCGGTCTGCCTGCCGACGACCCGGTGCGCGCGGCGCACGAGGGCGTACAGTGGCTGGAGTCGCTGCATGGCGCGGTCGAATTTTCAATGAACTACCGCTATGACGTGATCGACCGTATCGATGTCGCACTGGCCGGCGACGGCGAGCGCCTGCTCGATCAATATCTGGCGCTGAAACCGCAGGCGAAGTTCCAGGAGGGCCTGCTGTGGCGAGCCGCCATGGGCTACTGGAAAGCGCTCAGCAACAGCTACATGGAATGCGTTTCGCACGTGATGTCGGACCGGGGCGCGGCGGAGACATTCGGTGCGCGGTTTGCGCAACTGGTCGGACGCGCGATGCGCGCGCAGGTCAGGCAGATCAAGTGGATTCTGATGCGCTACGGGTTCGTGGGTGATGCGTACTGGAGCACGGTCGCAAGGCTGTATGGCTATGCGGAGGCCGGTGCAATTCTGAATGACAGTCTGGAAATCTACCCGGGAGCAGACGGCCGTTCCACCCTGCGTGCGGAGTTTCTGCGCGCCATGATGCTGGGCGTATCGTCGACGGGCGGCTTGTCGCCGGTGAAACAGAACATCGCGGAGCGGGCGATCGCACATTTTTCCGCATCATTCCTGTCGTCCACGCAACCTGCGCCAGGGTGTAACTTTTTCTTCGATTTGCATGGCGGCATGTCGCCGGCGCGCGTGCTGGCGGAGGCGCCGCGCAGCGCGCGATTGTTCTATTTCGGCGCGGGCGCCGCGCTGGATGCCGCACAAAGCGCAGTAGACGCGGTCAATGAGAGCGGGGTGTTGCCGCCGGAGCTGAATTTGGGTGTTGTGGACAATGTGGATCAGGCCGCCGACACGCTGTTGCACCTGGCGTTCAACTGGGAAAAGGAATTGCCGGCGCGCGATTCGGTGCGGCGCAAGGTGGCGACGACATTGCAGATTGTTCAGGGGTTTGAAGGGGTGCTGGCGCAAGGCAAGAATACCCTTCAGGAAACCTGGGTGGTGGAGAATGCGAGCGCCGAGGGCTATGGCATTATCGTGCCGGAGCGCCGTGGCGAGTGGCTGCAGGTCGGTGTGCTGATCGGTTTGCTGCCGGAAGTCGACGGGGCGAACTGGGGTGCCGGCGTGGTGCGGCGCGTCGAGACCGACGCGCGAGGCCAGCGCAGGGTGGGGGTGCAGGTGCTCAGTCGCGCGGTGGTGCCGGGGACGATGTGCATCCGGCGCGCGGACGGCGAGCGTGGCACGCCGCACAATGTGGTGCTGCTCAGCGCGGACCCCTCGACCAGCGGTTACGTGCAGGTGCTGCTGCGTCCCGAATCTTTTGCCCTGCGCGGCGTACTGGAAGCAACGCGAATTTCTGACGGCAAGTCGTTTGATCTGGCACCGTCCGGTCTGGTCGAATCGGGACCGGATTTTGACCGTGTGCGATTCAAAATCGCGGGTGGCGAGTCGTAATGTGTTACAGCCCGACGGCCAGATAAAAATTGCGCGTCAAGCGCGCAGCACGCGCGTGAGCCAGGCGCCGATGTCGCGCACTTCCTCCAGGCACACCGAATGCTGCATCGGGTATTCGTGCCACTCCACCGGATAGCCGGACTTCACCAACAGATCGCTGGTGTTCTTCCCCATCCTGTAGGCCACCACCGGGTCGTCGGTGCCGTGCGCGATCAGCAGCGGGGTTTTTGCGTTGGCGGCACTGGCTTCTGCCGCAAAGCTGTCGCCACAAGGCATATAACACGACAGGGCCATCACGCCCGCCAGCGTCTGCGGGTAACGCAGCCCGGTTTGGAGTGCAATGGCGCCGCCTTGGGAGAATCCTGCTAACACTATGTTTTTAAAAGGTATTTTTCGTTCAACTTCACGCGCGATCAGTTCCCCGATGTGCGCCTGCGACTGGCGCACGCCCTGCTCATCGGCGCGCCTTGAATTGCCTTCGAGGTCTCCGAACGAAACATCGTACCAGGCGCGCATGACATGGCCATTATTGATGGTCACCGGCATCATCGGCGCGTGCGGAAACACAAAACGTATTGCCGGCGCCTGCGTCAGATCGAGTTCATTGACGATGGGGACGAAGTCGTTTCCGTCGGCGCCCAGGCCGTGCATCCAGATCACCGCGGCAGTGGGGTTCCGGGCGGTTTCGAGTTCGATGGTTTCCAACATTTTTTTGAGGGTGTGAACGGGTGAATGAGTGAAGGGGTGAATGAGTGGGTGGTTGGGGGACGAATCAGCCAGTAAGAAGCGATGAGTAAACAAGCGCAAGCGAGCTGAGGGGTTTACCCGTTCACCCGTTCACCCATTCACCCATTCACGTTTTTCTGACGGCCGACTTCGGCCGAAACGCCTTGACCACGGCGTCGTTGGTTTCGATGTATGGCCCGCCGATGAGATCGATACAGTACGGCACCGCGGCAAAGATGCCGTTGACGATGGATTTTCCGGTCTCGTCCTTCAGGCCTTCCAGCGTTTCCTTGATGGCCTTGGGTTGGCCCGGCAGATTGATGATCAGTGCGCCACTTTGCGGGCCGCGGCCGTCCCCGCGAAAGCGGATCACCGCCACCTGCCGCGACAAAATCGCCGTTGGCACAAACTTCAGGCTGACCTGACGCATTTGCTCGCCGAAGCCCGGCATTTCCTTGTCACCCACCGCCAGCGTTGCTTCGGGCGTGACGTCGCGCCGTGCCGGGCCGGTGCCGCCGGTGGTGAGTACCAGATGACAGCCTGCTTCGTCGACCAGGGCCTTGAGCGTGGACTCGATCAGGGGCTGTTCGTCCGGGATCAGCCGCGTCTCCATGCGCCACGGCGAGGTGAGCGCCTCGCCGAACCACGCCTTCAGGGAAGGAATGCCCTGATCCTCATACACGCCTTGCGAGGCACGGTCACTGATGGAAACCAGTCCGATCAAAAGTTCATCATTCATGCCGGAATTATATCGCGCAACAGCTGAAACAGAGCGCGATAGCTTTTGGGCGGCTTGCCGTGCTCGCGTTCGCGCCGTGTATTGCGTATCAACACCCGCAGTTGCTGCAAATCGGCCTGCGGATGCGCTTCGGCCAGCGCCTGCACCGCGGCCGGATCGTCCACCAGCCGGTCTCGCCAGCGCTCGATCGCATGCAGTCTTGCGGTTTCTTCGACAGAGACCGATTTCCAGCTTTCGATCTTGGCACGGATCGGCGCCGCGTCAACATTGCGCATCAAGCGGCCGATGTACTGCAACTGGCGGCGCCTGCCTTCTCGCGCATGGATGCGTTGCGCGGCTTGCACTGCGTCGAGCAGCGGCTCGGGCATGCCAATCTGTGCCAACTGATTGCGGTTTAACGTGACCAGTTGAGCTCCGAGCGCCTGCAGCGCATGGGCATCGGCCTTGCGGCGGGACTTGCTCGGGCTTTGTTCGTCGCTGCCGGATGCTTCGGGTGAAGGCGTTTCGTCGTCGATCATGCGGTTAGGGCAGGTTGAGTCAACCTGCTATGATATCGCCCTTTACCCGAAATCACAGGCGCGCGACGCGCTTGCATTGACGCTCACCATGCCCACAAGCGGATTTACCTACGATGGCAGCACATTGCAGACACTGACGCGCGATGCGCTTGACTATGCGCGCAAGCGCGGCGCCACCGCGGCGGAGGTGGAGGTCAGTGAAGGTTATGGTCAAACGGTTGTGGTGCGGCGCGGTGACGTGGAAACCATCGAATATAACCGCGACAAGGGCATGGGCGTATCGGTCTATATCGGCCAGCAGCGTGGTCATGCGAGTACCTCGGATTTCTCGCCCAAGGCACTGCGTGACGCTGTGGACGCGGCATTGTCCATTGCGCGCTTCACTGCTGCCGACGATTGCGCCGGGCTGGCGGATCCCGACCTGTTGGCGCGAGAATTTCCGGATTTGCAGCTTTGGCATAGCTGGCCGCTGCCGGTGGAACGCGCCATCGAAATCGCCACGATCTGCGAAGACGCGGGATTTGCCGCCGACAAGCGCATCAGCAATTCGGAAGGCGCCTCGGTGTCAACACAGGAATCGCAATTTGTTTACGGCAACTCGCTCGGCTTCCTGGCGGGCTACCCCACGTCGCGCCACAGCATTGGCTGTTCGCTGATCGCGGGCGAGAATGACGGCATGCAGCGCGACGATTGGCATGATGTCGCGCGCGCGGCAGAAGATCTGGCGACGCCGGCATCCGTGGGGCAGCGCGCCGCCGAGCGCGCGGTGCGCCGGCTCAACGCGCGCAAGATCGCGACCACTCAGGTGCCGGTGCTGTTCGAAGCGCCGGTGGCGTCCAGCCTGTTGGGGCATTTTGTGTCGGCGGTGAGCGGCGGCAGCCTGTATCGGAAATCATCCTTCCTGCTGGATTCGCTGGGCACGCAGGTGTTTGCCCCGCTGGTGCATGTCAGCGATTTGCCGCACGTGCCGCGCGGGCTGGGGAGCGGCGCGTTTGACGCCGAAGGCGTGGCAACGCGCTCGCGCGAGGTGGTCGAGGCCGGCCGGGTACAAGGCTATTTTCTCTCCACCTACTCCGCGCGCAAACTGGGCCTGCGTTCCACCGGCAATGCCGGCGGCAATCACAACCTGATTTTGCGCGATACCGGCGATGACTTTTCCGCCTTGCTGCGAAAAATGAAGCGAGGGCTGCTGGTGACGGAACTGATGGGGCAGGGCGTTAATCCCGTCACGGGTGATTACTCGCGTGGTGCCGCGGGCTATTGGGTGGAAAATGGCGAAATCACGTATCCGGTGCAGGAGATCACGATCGCCGGCAACCTCAAGCAAATGTTCCGGGATATCGTGGCGATAGGCAATGACGTGCTGAGGCGCGGGTCACGCCAGTGCGGTTCGGTACTGGTTGAAAAGATGACCATCGCCGGCGATTGAGTCCGTTTTCCGGGCATGGCGTTTCGCGAATGTTCATGATCAGGTTCCGGCGGCAAGCTGAAGGCGGAGCCGGGGACCGTCCCATGCCCTGGCCGGCGACCGCCCTGCTGGATCTGGCGTTGACCCCTGTGTTGCTGTGTGCGGTGCTGTGGGTGCGTCAGCGGCAGGCGAGTATTTTGCGCGAGGGCGTGCCGCTGGATTCCGCGCAGCAGGCACTGGCCGTGGCGTTGGGCATCGCCCAGGTCGGGCGGGTGCGCGTGGTACGCGCCGCCGTGGTGCCGACACTGCTGCCACGATGGAGTCGCGATCTCGCGCTGCGCGCAGGCTGGATCTCGCGGCACATCGCGGGCATGGCCCTTGGCTATGGCATCGTAATACGCGAGGACTATATCGGCGATATGCGCCTGCTGGCGCACGAGCTGGCACATGTCAGCCAGTATGAGCGCCTGGGCGGCATCACCGGGTTTTTGCGGCAGTATCTGCGCGAGTGTGTGTGGCCCGGCTATCCTGACGGCGCGCTTGAATGCGAAGCGCGCGCCGCCGAGGCGCGCTGTTCTGTGCAGCCGGCGGATGTGATACCGTACCCGCCTTCAGTGGCGGTGTTTTCCGCGCCGTCGCGCACCACGTAAACGGATCGATCAATGAAACGGTTTTTTGGATTCATGGCACTGCTGGCCGGATTGGGTATGGCGATGCAGCCGTTGTCGGCGCAACCCATCCAGATCGGCTATATCAACGGTGCGCGCATAGAAAACGACACGCGGCGTGCCCATGACATCAGCGAAAGCCTGCGCAAGGAGTTCAGCACGCGCGAGCAGGAGCTGCGCGGCATGGAAAAGCGCGTCAAGGGTCTGCAGGGACAGTTGTCGGGCCTGACAGGACGGGAGCGCGAATTGAAGGAACGTGAATTTCAGACGCAGGCGCAGCGGCTGGAACAGGTGGGGCGAGCGTTTGTCGACGATGTTGAGCGGCGCAAGTCCGAGGAGCGCCGCAAGTATTTCGTGGAAGTGACGGCCATCGTGCACAAGATCGCCGAGGCACGCAAACTCGATCTGGTGCTGCAGGAGGCGGTATACGCGGGTCAGTCCATCGATCTCACCGAACAGGTCGTCAAGGCGCTGGGCGGTCCCGCGCCCAAGCCGGCCGCCAAGTAATTCCATTCACCACATGCGGGATGGCCCATGTTTTCCACCTCTAAAGACACGATTGCCGGCATCGATCCGGAACTGTGGCAGGCGCTCGAACATGAGCGCCAGCGACAGCACGACCATATCGAACTGATCGCGTCGGAAAATTACGCCAGCCCGCGCGTGCTGGCGGCGCAGGGTTCGGCGCTCACCAACAAGTACGCCGAAGGGTATCCGGGCAAGCGCTATTACGGCGGCTGTGAATTCGTGGATGTGGCCGAACAGTTGGCCATCGACCGCGCAAAAAAATTGTTTCACGCGGGTTTTGCCAATGTGCAGCCGCATTCCGGCGCCCAGGCAAACTTCGCGGTGTTCAAGGCGGTGCTGCACCCGGGCGATGTCATTCTGGGCATGGCGCTCGACAGCGGCGGGCACCTGACCCATGGCTCGCCGGCGAATGTCAGTGGACGGTATTTCGACGCCGTGACCTATGGTTTGAATGCGGATACCGAGGAAATCGATTACGACGAAGTCGAAGAGCTCGCGCTGGTGCGCAAACCCAAGATGATCGTCGCCGGCGCCTCCGCGTATTCGTTGCGCTTCGACTGGAAGCGGTTTCGCGCGATCGCGGACAAGTGCGGCGCATTGCTGATGGCCGACGTGGCTCATTATGCGGGTTTGATCGCGGCGGGGCTTTATCCGAGTCCGGTGGGCATTGCCGACTTCGTCACCAGCACCACGCACAAGACGCTGCGCGGGCCGCGCGGCGGCCTGATCCTGTCCGACGCCAAACACGAAAAAATCCTCAACAGCGCGGTGTTCCCCGGCACGCAAGGCGGGCCGTTGATGCATGTCATCGCGGCCAAGGCTGTGGCGTTTCAGGAGGCGCTGACGCGCGAGTTTCGCGCCTATCAGCAGCAGGTGCTCGACAATGCGCGGGTGCTGGCCAAGGTGTTGCAGGACCGCGGGCTGCGCATCGTGTCGGGCCGCACGGAATGTCATATGTTTCTGGTCGACCTGCGCAGCAAGCATGTTACCGGACTCGACGCCGAGACCGCGCTGGGCAAGGCCTGCATGACGATCAACAAGAACGCCATTCCCAGAGATCCGCAGCGCCCCATGGTCACCAGCGGCATCCGCGTCGGTTCTCCGGCGCTGACCACGCGCGGCTTTCGCGAACACGAAGCCGAGAAGGTTGCCCACTTGATGGCCGATGTGCTGGATGCGCCGAACGACGAGGCCGTCCTGCGGCGCGTGGCGGGCGAGGTGAAGGCGCTGTGCGACAGGTTTCCGGTTTACGGCGCCTGACCGCGAATGAAGTGCCCCTTCTGCAAGCACGATTCCACGCAGGTGATCGACTCGCGCGTGAGTGATGCCGGCGACAGCATCCGCCGCCGCCGCCGCTGCGAAGCGTGCAGCAAACGCTTTACCACCTATGAAACGGTGGAACTGCGCATGCCGCAGGTGGCCAAGCAGGACGGCAGCCGCACCGAATTCGATCTGGAGAAGCTGCGCACCGGATTCATGCGCGCGCTGCACAAACGCCCGGTGCCCACGCAGTTGGTGGACGAGGCGATTGCCACCATCACGCAGAACATCCTGGCGCTGGGCGAGCGCGAGGTGCAGGCGCGCCGCATCGGTGAAATGGTCATGCGCGAACTGCACCGGCTTGATCAGGTCGCCTATATCCGCTTTGCCTCGGTCTATCGCAGTTTTCAGGGTGTCGATGACTTTCAGGACGCCATCAAGGAAGTGCAGAAGCCGGGTCCCGGCAGGAAATAGTGCGCGCCGGAGTGCGCGCACGGACCAATATGACGATCAGCGAACACCATCAGCGCCACCAGCCGTACATGGCGCGCGCGCTGGAATTGGCGCGGCACGGTTTGTACACCACCACGCCCAATCCGCGCGTGGGCTGCGTCATTGTGCGCGACGGCGCGGTCGTGGGCGAGGGTTGGCACGCGCGCGCGGGCGAAGCGCATGCGGAGGTGTTGGCGTTGCGCGAGGCGGCCGGGCGCGCGCGCGGCGCGACCGCTTATGTGACGCTCGAACCGTGCGCGCATCACGGCCGCACGCCGCCGTGCTGCGAGGCGCTGGCATCTGCCGGCGTGTCGCGGGTGATCGCCGCGATGGAGGATCCCAATCCGCTGGTCGCCGGCAGGGGGTTTGCCGTGTTGCGCGCGGCGAATATCGCCGTCGAGACCGGTCCAATGGCGCATGAGGCGCGCGAACTCAATATCGGATTCGTGTCGCGCATGACGCGGCAGCGGCCGTGGGTGCGTTTGAAGGTGGCGGCAAGCCTGGACGGCAAGACGGCGTTGGCGAACGGGCAGAGCCAGTGGATCACCGGGCCACAGGCGCGCCGCGATGGGCATGCCTGGCGCGCGCAGGCGTGTGCGGTGCTGACCGGCATCGGCACGGTCAAAGACGACAATCCGCAATTGACGGTGCGCGATGTGCAGACCACGCGTCAGCCATTGCGGGTGGTGGTTGACAGCCGCCTGGAGACGCCGCCGGATGCGCGGGTCATGGGCGCGGGGGCCTTGATTGCAGCGGCGGCGCACGATGCGGCGCGCGCCGGGCCATTGCGCGCGCGTGGCGCGGACATCGTGGTGCTGCCCAACGCCGGCGGCAAAGTGGAACTGCCGGACTTGATGCTTGAACTGGGGCGGCGGGGCATCAACGAATTGCATGTCGAAGCCGGTTACAAACTCAACGGCTCATTGCTGAACGAGGGTCTGGTGGACGAACTGCTGGTTTACCTTGCGCCCAGCCTGATCGGCGAGCGCGCGCGCGGCATGTTCAATCTGCCGGAATTGCAGGCGTTATCGCAGCAGCGCAGGCTGGATTTTGTCGACGTGCGCCAGATCGGGCCGGATATCCGCATTCTTGCGCGGGTAGCGCCGGTATAATGTTCACCGGCATCGTCACCGCGGTTGGCCGCATTGCGTCGGTGAAACCCACTGCCGGCGGCAGGCGCATCGTGGTCGCCGCGGCGGGTCTCGGGCTGGCGGACGGGCAAATCGGCGAGAGCATTGCGGTCAATGGCGTATGCCTCACGGCGGTCGCGATCGCTGCCGGGGGATTCGATGCCGATGTGTCGCTTGAAACCCTGCGCTGCAGCACAGGTTTCGAGGCGGGTGAGACGGTGAATCTGGAGCGTGCGCTGCGCCTGTCGGATCGTCTGGGCGGGCATCTGGTCAGCGGCCATGTCGATGGCACGGGTGTGGTGGTCAGCGTGGAGGCCGCGGGCGATAACCGTGTGTTCTGGTTTGAAGCGCCGGCCGCGGTCGCGCGCTATACGGCGGTCAAGGGTTCAATTGCAATTAACGGAGCGAGTCTCACAGTGAACGAAGTGGACGGCATGCGATTTTCGGTAAACATCATTCCTCATACGCTGGCGGCGACCAATCTGGGCGCGCTGGCCGCGGGTTCGCGCGTCAATCTGGAGGCCGATACGGTGGCGCGCTATGTCGAGCGTTTGAACCAGTTCGGACGTTCGCTATGAATTCGCCCGCCGCAGCGGTGTCGATCAGTTCGCCCGCGGAGATCATCGCCGAGATCCGCGCTGGCCGCATGGTGGTGCTGGTGGATGAGGAAGACCGCGAAAATGAAGGTGATTTGCTGATCGCGGCCGAGCATGCCACGGCCGAAGCGATCAATTTCATGGCGCGCTTCGGACGCGGGCTGATCTGCCTGACGCTCACCGGGGAGCGCTGCCGTCAGCTGAATTTGCCGCTGATGGTGTCAAACAACCGTTCGCCGCTGGGCACCAATTTCACGGTGTCGATCGAGGCGGCAGAGGGCGTGACCACCGGTATTTCCGCGGCTGACCGCGCCACCACCGTGCGCGCGGCTATCCGCGCCGATGCATCCGCGCATGATCTGGTGCAACCCGGCCATATTTTTCCGTTGATGGCGCAGGACGGCGGCGTGCTGGTGCGCGCGGGACACACCGAGGCAGGCTGCGATCTGGCGCGGTTGGCCGGTTTGCAACCGGCGGCGGTAATCTGCGAAATTCTGAAGGATGACGGTGAGATGGCACGCTTGCCGGACCTGATTCCGTTTGCCGCGCAGCATGGTCTGAAGATCGGCACCATCACCGATTTGATCCAGCACCGCGGGCGTACCGAGTCACTGGTCGAACGGGCTTCGGAGCGCACGCTGGACACGGTGCAGGGCGCATTCAAGCTGTACGCCTACAGCGACCGCATCGGCCGCGCCACGCATCTGGCGCTGGTCAAGGGTAACATCACCGAGGCGAAGGAAGTCCTGGTGCGCGTGCATGAGCCGGTATCGCTGATCGATCTGCTCGACAAGGGGAGCACCACCCACTCGTGGAATTTCCATGATGCGCTGGCATCGATCGCGAAGTCGGGCTGTGGTGTGTTGTTGCTGCTGCATCGGCAGGAGAGTGCGGAGGAGTTGCTGTCGCGCGCGCGCCCGGCCGCCGACAAGCGCGTGCCGCCCAAGATGGAATTGCGCAACTATGGCATCGGCGCGCAGATTTTGCGCGATCTGGGGGTCAAGAAAATGCGCCTGATGGCGGTGCCGCGGCGCATGCCGAGCATGGCCGGATTCGATCTTGAGGTGGTGGGGTATGCGCAACCGCCGCAAAAGAAAGTGACCGAGTGAACGGGTTAAAAGGCAGTGAACAGGTGAACGAGTTAACGAGTGAACGAGTGAACGATTGGGTACGTGGGTGGGTTGCCGCCCCGTGCGATGCCGTTGCCAAACCGCGGCTGCAGGGGTTCACCCGTTCACCCGTTCACCCGTTCACCGGTCAACTCGTTCACTCGTTCACCGGTCAACCCCGTCACCCGTTCATACCTTAACCATGTCCCGCTACGACAATATCGAAGAATTTGAGCCCGACCACCGCGGCGCGGGATTGCGCATCGGCATCGTGGTAGGGCGATTTAACTCGGATATCGGCGAAGGCCTGCTGTCGAGTTGTACTGCGGAACTGGCCAAGTTCGGTGTCAGTCCCAGGGATATGCGCATCGCCACGGTGCCCGGCGCACTGGAAATTCCGCTGGTTTTACAGACCATGGCGCAGAGCGGCAACTACGACGCGTTGATCGCGCTGGGTGCGGTGATTCGCGGCGAGACGTATCATTTTGAAATTGTATCCAACGAGTCGTGTGCCGGGATTACGCGCGTGCAGCTCGATACCGGCGTTCCCGTCGCCAACGGCATATTGACCACCGAAGACGACGATCAGGCGCTGGCACGGATGGCGCAAAAAGGTGCCGACTGCGCCTTGGCGGCGGTCGAGATGGTGAATTTACTTCGCAAAATAAAGTGAATAAAAACAAATACTTATGCAAAACAGCGTGCGCCGTCCCGAGGCTGTGAAGTCAGCGCGCCGGCGCTCGCGGGAATTTGCATTGCAAGGCTTGTATCAGTGGCTGCTGGCGCGGCCCGCGGTCGAGGACATTGCTGCCGACATCGCATTGTTCCGCGGCTACGACAAATGCGACCCGCTGTATTTTCGCGCCTTACTGGACGGCGCGATCCAGGATGTCACGGGGATAGAGGGCTGTATCGCGCCTTGCCTCGACCGGCCAATCGATCAATTGTCGCCCATCGAACGCGCCATATTGATGATTGCCGCATGCGAATTCCTGCACCATCCGGACGTGCCGTACCGCGTGATCATCAATGAAGCGGTGGAGCTGGCCAAGGTGTTTGGCGGCAGCGATGGCCACAAATATGTGAATGGGGTTCTGGATAAACTCGCCGCGACACTGCGTGGGCCCGAAGTGCGCTCGGCGCGGCCGGCACGCGCCGCAGGCTGAACGGTTGTTGGGCGGCGTGTGGCGCGGCAGGCCGTGCACGAACACGGCGCTTGGATAAAATTCAGATTCCCGACCCGGCTTTTGATGGAGCAACCATGCCTGACAAACTGAGAAAACGCATTTTCCTTTTTTACGCCGCCGGCGTGTTGAATCTGGTGATTGGCGGCTACATCCTGCTGGCAGGCCGCAGCTTCCTGCCGGAGGACAAGGTCACCATGCTGATTCTGTTTTTTTTCGGCTTCGCAGCGGTGGATTTCTGGATGCCGTCCATGCTGAAGAAGAAATGGGTGCAGGAGCAGCAGAAACTCGAACAGCAAGGCAGCGCCACCGGTGCATCGCCGCCGCAAACCTGAGATGAATGAATTTGCGCTGATCGAAAAGTACTTCACGCATCGCACGCGGCATACGCTGTTGGGCGTGGGCGACGATGCAGCGCTGATTCGTGTGCGGCGGGGCCACACACTGGCGATATCCGTGGACATGCTGGTTGAAGGGCGGCATTTTTTCAAAGGTGCCGATCCCGCGGCGCTGGGCCACAAGGCACTGGCGGTGAACCTGTCCGATCTGGCGGCAATGGGCGCGACGCCGCGCTGGGCAACGCTGGCGCTGGCCTTGCCCGGCGCGGACACGCGCTGGCTGGCGGCATTTACGGGCGGGTTCATGCGCCTGGCGCGTGCGCATGGCGTGGATTTGATCGGCGGCGATACTACGCGCGGGCCGCTGAACCTGTGCGTGCAGATCATGGGGGAAGTGCCTGCCGCCCAGGCGCTGCGCCGCGACGGCGCACGCGCGGGCGATGAGGTGTGGGTGTCGGGCACGCTGGGCGATGCAGCGCTGGCCGTGGCCGCGCGCAAGCGTGAGGTGCGCATCGCCGCGGCGCAACTGCGCGCGGCCGCGCGGCGTCTGGATCGCCCGGTGCCGCGCGTGGCGTTGGGTGCTGCGCTGCGCGGCATCGCGCACAGTGCGATCGATATTTCCGATGGCCTGCTTGCCGATCTCGGCCATGTTTGCGAGCGCTCCGGCATGTGCGCGCAAATCGACGTCGACGCGCTGCCGGTATCCCGCGTGCTGCGGGCC
Source organism: uncultured beta proteobacterium (assembly GCA_902825845.1). Classification (GTDB taxonomy): domain Bacteria; phylum Pseudomonadota; class Gammaproteobacteria; order Burkholderiales; family SG8-41; genus UBA5216. The sequence continues at coordinate 28,437 of CADECM010000012.1, read as the reverse complement.
ATGCGCGCCACGCGCGTGGGCCGGCGTTTGGCGCTCGCCGGCGGCGATGATTACGAACTGTGTTTTACCGCGCCGGCCGCGCGGCGGGCCGCCGTGTTGCGCGCGGGCGCGCGCGCAGGCGTGGCGGTGACCTGCGTCGGCAGCATTTTCAAACGGCGGCGCGGGTACCGCGGGGCGCCGGTTCGGGTGGTCAGCGCGCGGGGGGAAGGCGTCAGGCTCGATGGCGTAACCGGTTTTGATCACTTTGGCTGATCCCTCGCCGCTGCGCGGCGCGCACCCCACGCTGCGTTTTGTCTATGCGCATCCCGCGCATGGCATCGCGTTTGCCGGCGGCATCGGGTTGGCGCCATTTGCGCCGGGCACATTCGGTACGCTGCTGGCGTTTCCGCTCTATGCACTGCTCGCGGCACACACGGCTGCCGTAATGCAACTATTTGTTTTTATTGTACTTTTTATTACTGGCACGTGGGCCTGCCACGCCACCGGACGAGCGCTCGGGATGTCCGACCACAGTGGCATGGTGTGGGATGAAACCGTGGCGTTTCTGCTGGTATTGCTGTTCACGCCGGCCGGATGGGCGTGGCAGTGCGGCGCTTTCCTGCTGTTTCGCTTTTTTGATATCGTCAAGCCGGCACCGATACGCCATTTTGACCGCACGCTGAAGAACGGTTTTGGCGTCATGTTTGATGACCTGCTTGCTGCCGGCTACACGCTGCTGGTGCTGGCGCTGGTGAAAACCCTGATCGACTGAATCCGTGAACGATACACAGCTGTATGAACTCGCCGTGCGCGTCGGGCAGGCGCTCGAAGCCAAAGGCATCATGATGGCCACGGCAGAATCCTGCACCGGCGGCTGGATTGCCCAGGCGGTTACCGCGGTGCCTGGCAGTTCGGAATGGTTCGAGCGCGGATTTGTGACCTATACCTATATTTCAAAACGCGAAATGCTGGGCGTGAAGCCGGAAACGCTGGAGCAACACGGCGCTGTGTCAGCGCAAACGGTGCTGGAAATGACGGAAGGCGCACTGGCGCGCAGCCACGCGCAGGTCGCGGTATCGGTCAGCGGCACGGTAGGTCCGTCGGGCGGCACGCCGCAAAAGCCGGTGGGTACCGTGTTTTTCGGATGGGGTGCCAAGGGATCCCCGGCGCAGACGTCAGTCATCCGTTTTAATGGTGACCGCGAAGCCGTGCGGCGGCAGGCGGTGGCGTATGCGTTGGAACGGATACTGGCGCTGGCGGCCGCGGCGTCCGAGCGACGTCCGTAATGCCAGGCCCCGCAACCTAGGCTGAAATACCTATTGCCTATTTGTCTTTTATGCCCGAAATTTGACACGGGTTTGACTATGTGCGCGGTGGCGCCGTGGCGTGTTCGCGTGGCATTTTGTGATGCGGCGGGAATTCAGCCGCCGCACCGCACTGATATAAGAAGAAGCTTATGACCAGGGAGGAGGACGATCCGCGAATCATCGATCGCCAGATGGTTTTCGCGGAGCAGGTGAGGCTGGTTTACCAGTTGGGTTTCGTGGGCGCGCTGGCGGTGATTGCGGTTGCCTGGCTCTATACGCTGGCGTTATGGACCGTGGCGCCGCAACGCGAACTGCTGGGATGGGTGTGTGCCATTTCGCTGGTGAGCCTGGTGCGCGTCGGGCTGGCCGCCATCAGAAAGCGCCATACCCCGGAGGGCCGCACACGCGCATGGGCGGGGGGGCTCATTGCGCTGGCGTCCCTCACCGGCTTGCTGTGGGCATACGCCGGCACTGCGCTGTTTCCGTTCGAACACCCGCAAATGCAGTTGATCGCGGCAATCATGCTGGTGGGCATGCCGGCGGGCGCGGTGGCGTCGTTCGGGCCTTATGCAAAGTCGTACGTTTGCTACCTGGTGTTTTCCATTGTGCCGTTTGCCGTCAGTCTTTATCTGCGCGGCGGCGAAACCGCGGGCTGGCTGCTGTTCGCATCGGTGGTGTACATTTCCTACTTGACCCGGGTGGCGCTATGGACGGAGAAAACGCTGCGCGACAATATTACGCAGCGCCTGGCACTGCAGCGCATGGCGCAGGGTCTGGCGCAGGCGCGCGACAGCGCCGAATCCGCCGACCGCGCCAAATCGGGTTTCCTCGCCAATATGAACCGGCAAGTGCGCGGGCCGCTGAACGCGATGCGCGACATGAATGAACAATTGCTGATGATGCCCATGAACACCAAACTGCGCGAGCGCCTGCAAACGGCGCAGCAGGCGTCGCTGTCGCTGCTGGATACCATCGATGCCGCGCTCGACATGAGCCGCATCCAGGCCGGGCCGCTGGATGTGTTCGAGGAGCGGTTTGACCCGCACGTCGTCGTTGCGCGCCTTGAACGCATGTACCAGCCGGCGGCACAACGAAAAAATATCGCGTTCACCGTGGCGATTGCGCCCGACGTGCCGCACGCGCTGCTGGGCGACCCGGTACGGTGGCGCCAGGTGCTCGGCGTACTGGTGGACAATGCCTTGAAATTTACCGACAGCGGCTCGGTTTCGGTGGCGATCGAAGCGCGCGTGCAGGACGGTGTTTGCGCGTTGCGCACCGAGGTCAAAGACACCGGCATCGGCCTTATGCCCGAGGAACGCAGCCGGTTATTCCAGCGCCTGACCCGGCTTAACAATGTATCGGACATGCCGTCAAATGCCGGCGCGGGACTGGGTATCGCAACCGATCTGGCCAAACGCATGGGCGGCGATATCGGCGTCACCAGCGACCACGGCGAGGGCGCGCGATTCTGGTTCAATGCGCGCCTGCGCATGGCGGCGCAATGAGCTTGCCGGCATTCCGCAGTTGCCCGATTGCCGCCGCGGTCGGCAGCGCATTTTTGTAAGTATTTGTTTTTAAATGATTATTTTATTACAACCTCGTGAATATCGCATAGCTGTATTTTTATACAGTTATATGCGATACTGTGTCCATTGACCACTCAACGGAGGCACAATCATGGATCAGAACACGCGGCCAGTCATGCTGGAAACCAGGAGTAGCAAAATGGACGACAACAAATCCAAGGCGCTGTCGGCGGCGCTGTCGCAAATTGAAAAGCAGTTCGGCAAGGGTTCCATCATGCGTCTTGGCGAATCCGACATTGCCAAAGACATTCAAGTAGTGTCCACCGGCTCGCTCGGGCTGGACATCGCGCTTGGCATCGGCGGGCTGCCGCGCGGACGCGTGGTTGAAATCTACGGGCCGGAGTCTTCCGGCAAGACCACCCTCACGCTGTCGGTGATCGCGCAGATGCAAAAGCTGGGCGGTACCGCCGCATTTATCGACGCCGAACACGCGCTGGACCCGCAATATGCCGCGAAACTCGGGGTCAAGGTCGAAGACCTGCTGATTTCCCAACCCGACAACGGCGAACAGGCACTGGAAATTGCCGATATGCTGGTGCGGTCGGGCTCGGTGGACGTGGTGGTGGTGGACTCCGTTGCGGCGCTGGTGCCGCGCGCCGAAATCGAAGGCGAAATGGGCGAGCCGCAGATGGGGCTGCAGGCGCGCCTGATGTCGCAGGCGTTGCGCAAGCTGACAGCGAACATCAAGCGCTCCAATACGCTGGTGATTTTCATCAACCAGATCCGCATGAAAATCGGCGTCATGTTCGGCAATCCGGAAACCACCACCGGCGGCAACGCGCTGAAGTTCTACGCCTCGGTGCGCATCGATATCCGCCGCATTGGCGCGATCAAGAAGGGCGACGAGGTCATCGGTTCGGAAACCCGCGCCAAGGTGGTGAAGAACAAGGTGGCGCCACCGTTCCGTCAGGCGGAATTTGACATTCTGTATGGTGAAGGCATTTCACGCGAGGGCGAAATCATTGAACTCGGCGTGGTGCACAAATTCATCGAGAAATCGGGCGCCTGGTACAGCTACGGTAAGGATCGCATTGGTCAGGGCAAGGACAACACGCGCGAATATCTGCGCGAGCACCCCGCGATGGCGGAAGAAATCGAGGGCAAGGTGCGTGCGGAACTGGGTGTCAGCAGCAGCGGAGGCGTCGTTGCGGCCGCAGCAACTGCCGAAGACGAAGACGAGTAGTCCGCAACCGACGTTGCGCGGGCGGGCGCTGCGGCTGCTGGCGCGGCGCGAATTTTCGCGGCAGGAGATCACCCAGCGGCTGCGTGCCCATGCCGCATCGCCAGCCGAGCTGGAGACTTTGCTCGACGATCTCACCGCGCGCGGCTGGTTGTCGGATGCGCGTTATGCCGATGCGCTGGTGCGCAGGCGCAGCGGCCAGTTTGCGCGCCGCGCCATCGCGCAGGAACTCAAGCGCGCCGGCGTAGCGCCGGAAATCAGCGATAGCGCGTTGACCCCGGTCGATCCCGCGGAGGAGCTCGCCGCCGCGCGCGCCTTGTGCCAGCGCAAATTCCGCAGCGCGCCCGCAGGCCCGAAGGAAACCGCGCGGCAAGTGCGTTTCCTTCAGTCACGCGGTTTCGCGCTCAGCCTTGCCCTGCGCGCCATCCGGAGTGGCGGCGCTGCCGGCGATACGGACGATTGCTGAGCGGCACAGCCGTCGTACAAAACGTATTGGATTTTGCGCCGTTCAATATCCCCGTGACCAATCGATCACATTGGCCAGCGGCTGGCCCGCGAGATACGCCTGCAAATTGTCGCAGAACAAATTGACCACCTGATGCTGCGGCACATCCGTGCCGCCCGAGATGTGCGGGGTGATCAGGACCCGCTCGTCATCCCACAGCCGCCGGTCCGGCGCATGCTCGAATTCCCCGACGTAGACATCGAGGCCGACGCCGCGCAACTTGCCGGCGTCGAGTGCGGCAATGAGCGCGATCTCGTCGACGATTTCGCCGCGCGCGACGTTGACCAGAATCGTTCCTGGCCGCATCGCGTCGAATGCGGCGCGGCCGATCAATCCCGTTGTCTCCGGCGTCCACTGGCAGCACACGGCGACAAATTCGCTCTCGGCCAGCAAACCATGCAAACGATCCGGCGAGGCGAGCTGTGAAAATCCTGCGGGCAGCGCCGCGCCGGGCTGCAAGTGGCGCCGCGTGCCCACCACGCGCATGCCAACCCCGGCACATACCTTGCCGACATCCTCGCCGATACCACCTGCGCCCACCACACAGACAGTCTTGCCACTGAGCAGCAGCGGGCGGTAACTGCGAAAGTCGAATTGATGGCGCTGCCGGTCGCGGCCGGCCAGATGCAGCCCGCGCGCAAAATGAAAAAAACAGGCGAGCACGTATTCGGCCATGGGTAGCGTGTTGCCGTGGCCGCGTGACGTGCTGACAAGGACGTCGCTGCCCCACAGATCGCCGAGCAGCAGATTGCTGGCGCCGGCGGGCCGCTGATGAAACCATTTCAGCCGCCCGGCGCGTGCGTGCAAGTCAAGCGGAAACGGCCAGCCGCCCAGTATTACTTCCGCGTTGGCGAGCAGCCGGTCGCGTTGTTCGCGCGTGCTGTCCCGGGTCGGGCGCCCGGCGACATAACGCTGCACCGCCCATGCCGGCCAGGTCTGGACATATTCGCATTCGAACATCCCGCGGCCATCATGAACGCGAATGCGCGGGTCGAGGGCGGCGATACGCGCCATTTCACTGTCCGACGCCGCATGAATGACCAGCACATCTACCGTTCGCATCAGCGTGTCTCCGCCATAACCGCCTGCTTCAACCTTGTGCGTGCCGCGCTGGCGTTGGCGAAGCCGGGCGGCGTCGTTCAATCGCTCCGCTGTTGTCCACGAACAGTCCCTGATCTACATCTTGATATTGGCGTCCTTGATCACCTTCGCCCATTTGGCGGTCTCGTCGCGTATGCCCTTGGCGAAGGCCTGCGGCGTGTTGCCCACCGGCGTGCCGCCGTCCGCGACGATGCGCGCGACGATGTCCGGCTGCTTCAATACACTGCCCACTTCCTTGTGCCAGAAGTCGATAACTGCACCTGGTGTACGCGCCGGGGCGGCGAGGCCGTACCAGGACTGCGACTCGAAATTGGGGAAACCCGATTCATGAAACGTCGGCATCTCGGGCAGGGCCGCGATACGTTGCAGGCTGGCCGCGCCGAGGGCACGCAGGCGTCCCGCCTTGATGTGCGGCATGAATACCGCCGGATTGGCGAACATCAGATCCGCTTCGCCGCCCACCACCGCCAGCATTGCCGGACCCGCGCCCTTGTAAGGAATGGGAATGATGTCGATTTTGGTGATCAGCCGGAACAACTCCATCGACAGTGTGCCCGCCGAGCCGGTTCCCGACAACGCCCAGCGCAATTTTCCCGGGTTTGACCTCGCATAGGGCGCGACCTCGCCGATCCTCTTGACCGGCAGCGCCGAGCGCGCCGCGAGCATATTGGGCACGTCGGCGAATTTGGTAATGGGCGCGAAGTCCTTGATCGGATCAAACGGAATTTTTTGCAAACTGCCAGTAACGGTCATCACCGCCACCGCGGCCACCAACAGGGTGTAACCATCCGCATTGGCGTTGGCGACGATCTCGCCCGCGATCACCCCGCCGCCGCCGCCGCGATTGTCGTACAGAATCTGCTGGCCAATGCGCTCGGTAAGTTTGGCCGCAATTGGCCGTGCCACCATATCGGTGCCGCCGCCCGGCGCGAACGGGATGACCCAGCGCACCGGCTTCGCCGGGTAATTTACGGCAGGGGAAGCGGGCCCCCCCTGTGCCAGTGCGTTGGATGTGCAGGTCAGCGCCAAAAGCGCAATTAATTTGAAGCGGGTCCGCATGGAATTTGTCGCCATGGTTGTTGATGCACCGTTGCAGTGCCGATGGCAGATTGTAGCTGCCCTGGCGCGCTGCCGTGCACGCATTGGCCATGCGTTGCTGTCGAAGAAATACGTTAAAATTCAAACCTTTCCGCTGTGCAGCCCACTGGATTCGCAATGAATAGCAACGAAATTCGAACAAAGTTTCTGGCGTATTTCGCAGGCAAGGGACACGCGGTTGTGGCCTCCAGTCCGCTGGTGCCTGGAAACGATCCGACGCTGCTGTTCACCAACTCGGGTATGGTGCAGTTCAAGGATGTTTTCCTTGGCCAGGACCGGCGCAATTATGTGCGGGCCACCACCTCACAGCGTTGCGTACGCGCCGGCGGCAAGCATAACGATCTGGAAAACGTTGGCTACACCGCGCGGCACCACACGTTTTTCGAGATGCTGGGCAATTTCAGCTTTGGCGACTATTTCAAACAGGACGCGATCACCTTTGCGTGGGAACTGCTGACCGGCGTTTACCAGCTGCCGAAAGACAAGCTGTGGGTGACGGTGTATCAGACCGATGATGAAGCTTACGACATCTGGTCCCGACAAATCGGTGTGCCTGCCGATCGCATCGTGCGTATCGGCGACAAGCCCGGCGGCGGATCGGACAATTTCTGGCAGATGGCCGATACCGGTCCCTGCGGTCCGTGCAGCGAGATTTTCTACGACCACGGCCCCGACATTCCAGGCGGTCCACCCGGATCGGCGGACGCGGACGGCGACCGCTATATCGAAATCTGGAACCTCGTGTTCATGCAGTTCAACCGCGACGATGCGGGCAAGCTGCATCCGCTGCCCAAACCGTCGGTCGACACCGGCATGGGGCTGGAGCGTATCGCCGCGGTGCTGCAGCACGTGCATTCCAACTACGACATCGATCTGTTTCAGGACTTGATCAAGGCGGCTGCGCGCGAAACCCGCACCAAAGATCTTGCCAGCAATTCGCTGAAAGTCATCGCCGATCATATTCGCGCCTGTTCCTTCCTGATCGTCGATGGCGTGATTCCCGGCAACGAAGGCCGCGGCTATGTGCTGCGGCGCATCGTGCGCCGCGCCATCCGCCACGGCTACAAGCTGGGCCAGCAGGAACCGTTTTTCCACCGCATCGTTGATGACCTTGCCAAAGCGATGGGCGACGCGTATCCCGAACTGGTCAAGGTGCAGGAGCGCGTGAAGCAGGTGTTGAAGCAGGAGGAAGAGCGCTTTGCGGAAACACTGGTCAACGGCATGAAAATCCTCGAAACCGCGCTCACGCGCGAGGACAAAATGCTCGACGGCGAAACCGTGTTCCAGTTGTATGACACCTTCGGTTTTCCGGTCGACCTCACCGCCGATATTGCGCGCGAGCGCAATGTGCGCGTCGACTACGCGGGATTTGAAGCGGCGATGGAGCGCCAGCGCGAACGCGCGCGCGCTGCGTCCAAATTTCAGATGGCGGCGGATATCGAGTACCGCGGCGCGACTACCGAGTTTCATGGCTACGACACCCTCACCCTGGAAGCCAGAGTGGTGGCCCTTTACAATGGTGGCACGCAAACCGATGAAGTCGCCGCCGGTGACGCGGCAGTGGTGGTGCTCGACCGCACGCCGTTTTATGCCGAGTCCGGCGGGCAGGTGGGTGACCGCGGTGAACTGGCGGGTGTCAACGGCACTTTCGCCGTTGACGACACGCAGAAGATTCAGCCGGAAGTGTTCGGCCACAAAGGCACACTCAAGGCTGGGCATCTCAAAGTCGGTGACAAGGTGATGGCCGCTGTGGACACACAGTCGCGCTCGCGCGCGGCGTGGAATCACTCGGCCACGCATTTGATGCATGCCGCATTGCGCCAGGTGCTCGGCAGCCACGTGCAGCAAAAGGGTTCGCTGGTCGACGCACAGCGCACACGCTTTGACTTCTCCCACAACGAGCCGATGAGCGAAGTGCAGATTCGCGAGGTTGAAGCGCTGGTCAACCGCGAAATCCGCCACAATAACGAGGTGTCTGCGCGTGTGATGAAGTACGACGACGCGGTGAAATCCGGCGCGATGGCGTTGTTTGGTGAAAAATACGGCGATGAAGTGCGTGTCATCGGCATGGGCGAGTTTTCCACCGAGCTGTGCGGCGGCACGCATGTGCGGCGCACCGGTGACATCGGCTTTTTCAAGGTTATCGCGGAAACCGGCATTGCCGCGGGCGTGCGGCGGGTGGAGGCGGTGACCGCGGATGGCGCGTTGGGTTATGTTCAGGCGCAGGAAGACCGCCTGCAGGAAGCCGCGGCCATGCTGAAGACCGCGCCGCACGAAGTTGCGCAAAAGATTACACAAGTGCTCGACAATGTGCGCACGCTTGAAAGGGACCTGGCGCGCCTTAAATCGAAACTGGCGGCATCGCAGGGCGACGAACTGGCGGATCAGGCGCAGGAGGTCAAAGGCGTCAAGGTTCTCGCCGCGGCCATGGACGGTGCCGACAGCAAAGGTCTGCGCGAATCGCTGGACAAACTCAAGGACAAACTGAAGTCCGCGGCGATTGTTCTGGCGGCGGTGGAGGGCGGCAAAGTCGCGCTGATCGCGGGCGTGACCGCTGATCTCACTGGCAAACTCAAGGCCGGCGAACTGGTCAATCACGTGGCGCAACAGGTCGGCGGCAAAGGCGGCGGCCGGCCTGACATGGCTCAGGCCGGCGGCACCAAACCGGAGGGGTTGCCGCAGGCGCTGGCTTCGGTGCGCGCGTGGGTAGAACAAAAACTTCAATAAAATCAATAAGTTATGTAATTCCATCAGCACCGAGGCAATGTAAATGGCCCTGCCCGCGCTGTCCCTGCTCGAAACCCGTGTGCTCGGTGTGCTGATTGAAAAACAGCATACGGTACCCGACACCTACCCCTTGTCATTGAATTCCCTTGTCTCAGGGTGCAATCAAAAATCCAGCCGCGACCCCGTGCTCAATGCCAGCGAGGCCGAGGTGCAGGTGGCCATCGATCAGTTGAAGGGTCTGTCGCTGGTGATGGAAGGCAGCGGCAGCCGTGTCACGCGCTATGAGCACAATGCCAATCGCGTGTTGCAGTTGCCGCCCCAGTCGGTGGCCTTGCTTGCGGTGCTGATGTTGCGTGGCCCGCAGACACCGGGGGAGCTGCGCATTAATTGCGAGCGACTCTACAAGTTCAGCGACATCTCGTCGGTGGAGGTGTTTCTGAATGAATTGCGTGAGCGCGCCGCAGCGCCGCTGGTGGTGGAGTTGCCGCGCCGGCCGGGATCACGTGAAAACCGCTGGGCGCATTTGCTGTCCGGTGTGCCGGCAGCGGAATCAGCGACAGCAGCAGTGGCAGAACCGGCTGGCAGTGATGTCAGTGTCAGCGAGATCGCCGTATTGAAGGCCAACGTCGCGCGGCTGGAAGACGAGGTGGCGCAGCTCAAGACGGCATTGGCCAAAGTTTGTGCCGAGCTGGGTATTTCCGGCATGCATTGATCGCTGCCGGGGCAGCAACCGGCATATGAGCCTGCGTCGCGCCTAACCAGACAGCGTGTCATAGTGGTCGGTATTGCCGATGACGCCATCGGCATACAGTTGCGCAATCGCTTCTTTGCTGTAGCCCAGCAGCCCACCCAGCACTTCCTCGTTGTGCTCGCCCACCTTGGGCGTGCTGCCGACGACCGTGGGTGTGCGGCTGAAGTGCCAGTAGTCGCCGGATACCGCAATGGTGCCTGCAAGGAAGTCCGGCACTTCCACCATGGTGCGCCGTTCCCACGGATGCGAGTCCTTCGCCGCCTGCGCGATGGTATTGACCGGCGCCGCCACCACGTCATGCTTGGTGAAGTGCGCGATGGCATCCTTCATCGTCATGCTGGATAACCGCTCGCGCATCGCGGCGTTCACCACGTCCACATGCTTGCCGCGTTCGCGACGGGTGCTGAAACGCGGATCTTCCTTCCACTCGGGTTTGTCGATGGCGGCGCACACGCGCGGCCAGTGGTGCTGATCGCCCGCTGACACCAGTATCCAGCCGTCCTTGCAGGGATACATGCCACTGGGCGCGGCATCGCGCTGGCCGCGTTTGGGCTCGGTGCCGGCGCCGTGATAGGCGGTGATCGGAATTTCAGTGAGGCTGTAGCCGCTATCCGCGAGGCACATGTCGAGAGATTGTCCAACGCCCGACACGCTGCGCTCGAACAACGCGCCCAGCGTGCCGATGGCCGAGTGCAGCGCGGTGGTGCGGTCGATGATGGGCACCCCGGCCCGTATCGGCGGCATGCCTTCCTCACCCGTAACCATGGCGATGCCGGACATGGTTTGCCCGATCGGGTCGTAACCGATCTGTTCGCGATAGGGGCCGAACTGGCCGTAGGCGGAAATGTTGACCATGATGATGCGCGGGTTGAGCGCCTTCAGCACGTCGTAGCCGAATCCCATCTCGTCGATGGTGCCGGGACGAAAATTCTGCACCAGTACATCGGATACTTTGACCAGCTTGCGCAGTGCCTCTTTCGCGGCGTCCTTGCGCATGTCCATGCTGACGCTCTTTTTGCCGCTGTTGTACTGAACCCAGTATGCGCTTTGCTTGCGCACCCACGGCCCGTGGTAGCGGGTTTCCTCGCCGCCAAGACGCTCGATCTTGATCACTTCCGCGCCCATGCGGGCGAGGACCTGGGCGCAGCGCGGTCCCGCCTGATGGCGGCCCAGATCGATGACGCGGATACCGTGCAAAGGCCCTGTGCTGCTGGTCATGGCGAATCTCCTTGACGTGTCGAGCGGGACCGCAATCCATGCCGCGCGCGAATGCGAGGCATCCGCGCGCGGTTCCTGCTGCAACGGGAGGGCTACGCGGCCCCGGCGATTTTATCCGCCTTCAGCTTGCTGATCGCCGCCGCATTCAGGCCCAGCCAGTTGCTCAGCACATCATCGGTGTGTTCGCCCAGACGCGGGGAGGCCTTGATGCGCGGCGGCTTGCCGTTGATGCGCACCGGCCACGACGACATTTTGAAGCCGGGATAATCCTTGTGCTCCATCACCTGCATGATGCCGCGTTCTTCAAAGCTTTTGTCGTTTTGCAGTTCCATGGTGTCCAGCACCGCGCCCGCCGGAATGCTGGCACCGCCCACCAGTTTCATCGCCTCGAACTTGGTGCGCGATTTGGCCCACGCACTGATGATAGGGTCCAGCTCCGCATCGTTTTTCACGCGCAAGGCGGGTGTGGCGAAGCGCGGATCGTTAACCAGGTCTTCGCGTCCGATCACCTTGCACAGCCGCGTCCAGTGTTCGGGATTGCCGCGGCTGGTCATGATCCACACGTAATCGTTGGGTCCGCCCGGTGCGCACGGATACAGTCCGGAGGGTGCATTGGAGCCACCGCCCGAGCGCGTGCCATCGCGTTCCACCGCCTTCCCACTTTTTGCCTGTGTCGAAAAATTGGTGCGCATGTAGTGCAGCATCGCGTCCTGCATCGCCACCTGCAGGCGGCAACCTTCGCCGCTCTTGTCGCGCTTGCGCAGCGCGGCAAGGATGGTGACCGCCATGGTCATGCCGGTACCGGTGTCGCCGAGCGAAATACCGGGCTTGACCGGCTGGCGTCCGCGCTCGCCGGTGACGCTGATGGTGCCGCCCATCGCCTGCGCGATCATGTCGAAGGCGAGATTGGTTTCATACGGGCTGCCCTCGCCGAAACCTTTTACCTGGCAGAAAATGATGCCCGGATTGATTTTCTTTACTTCGTCGTAGCCCAGGCCGAGACGCTCGATGGTGCCCGGCGCCATGTTCTCCACCGCGATGTCGGCCTTGCGCAGCAGGTCTTTCACCAGCGCCAAGCCCTCCGGCGCCTTCAGATTCACCGTGATCGACTTTTTGTTGGCGTTGAATTCCTGAAAATAATACGGATCGTCATCGGGCTGGCCGGGCCGCAGCCTCCGCCCCGGATCGCCGGTCTTGGGATTCTCAACTTTCACCACTTCCGCGCCGAGCCAGGCTAGGGCTTCGGTGCACGACGGTCCGGCTTCGAACTGGGTAAAGTCAACGACGCGAACACCCGCTAGAAAATCGTAATCTGCACTGTTTGACATGATTAACCCTCCTTGGCAATGTGATCCCCGCACCAATCTTCGCACAATCCGGGCGTGTTGTCGTAGCAGAATCCGGCGTTATAAACGGCGTTCGCTTTTCCACGCCCCGATCACGATGCGGGCATAGCGCTGGAACGAAAAATACGCCCACGCCCAGTCGATCATGACGATGATGCGGTTGCGGAATCCGATCAGGAAGTAGAGGTGTGCGAACAACCACACCAGCCACGCCGGGATACCCCACAGCCTGACATTGCCCAGCACGGCGACCGCTGATTTGCGGCCGATGGTGGCGAGCGAGCCGTAGTCGATGTAGCGGAACACTTGAGGGCTGCGGCCTGCAATGCGCGCCAGCACATTGCGCGCCGCGCAGCGGCCCATCTGCTTTGCGGCAGGGCTCACGCCAGGCACGGGTTTGCCTTCACATGTGATGGACGCCAAGTCGCCGATGACCGAGATTTCCGGATGATCGGGCAGCGATAAATCCGCGTTCACCTGGACACGTCCCGCGCGGTCAAGCGGCGCCTCCAGCGCTCTGCCCAGCGGCGATGCCGCAACGCCGGCCGCCCACATCAGTGTGTTGGCGGCGAAACACGCGGTTTCTCCCGCGTGCACGACGGTTACACCAGCACTGTCAACCGCGGTCACCCGGGTATTCGTGTGCACCTCGACGCCGAGCGCATTGAGCTGGAGACGCGCCTTTTCGGACAGCGCTGCGGGGAATGCCGGCAGCACGCGCGCGCCGCCTTCGAGCAATAGCACGCGCGCGGCGCGGGTATCAAAGCGTCGAAACTCGCCCGCCAGCGTGTGGCGCGCGATTTCAGCCAGCGTGCCCGCCAGCTCAACCCCGGTCGCGCCCGCGCCGATCACCGCGAAGGTGAGCCATGCCCGGCGCTGATCTTCGTCCGCCGTGCGCTCGGCATGTTCAAACGCGAGCAGCACGCGGCGGCGGATATCGAAGGCGTCTTCCAGCGTCTTGAGTCCGGGCGCGTGCACGGCCCACGCGTCGTTGCCGAAATAGCTGTGTGTCGCGCCGGTTGCAACGATCAGATGATCGTAGCCGATGTCGCCCGCGCCCTCGATCTCGACGTGGCGCCGCTCGCTGTCAATGGCAACGACTTCGCCCATCAGTACCGTCACATTCTTCTGCCTGCAGAAAATATGCCGCACCGGCGCGGCGATCGAGGGCGCCGAAAGGCCGGCAGTCGCCACCTGATACAGCAGCGGCTGAAACAGATGATGATTGCAGCGGTCGATCAAGGTGACTTGCACCGGTTTTCCAGCAAAGACTTTGGCCGCTTGGAGTCCGCCGAAGCCGCAGCCGATGATGACCACATGGGGCAGTGCACGCGAATTCATCAATTCAGTGTAGCGCAAGTGAGATAATGCGGTTTGACGTCTACGCTGCCGAAAGAAATCGCTCATGAGCCTGTCGCTGGAAGATCTGAAGCCCGGACTAACCGCCACGGTGGAAATCGTGGTGGGCACGCGCGATACGGCCGCGCACGTGGGCAGCGGGAAAATCGGCGTACTCGCAACGCCGATCCTGGTAACGCTGCTGGAATCGGCGGCGTTGCAGGCAGTGGAGGGTTTGATGCCCCCGGGCCAGCAGACCGTGGGCACCCGGCTCGACATATCACACACGGCGGCGACACCGGTGGGCATGCGCGTGCATGCGCGTGCCGAACTGATTCAGGTGGAAGGCCGCAAGCTCACCTTCAGGCTGCACGCCGAGGACGAGATTGAAGCCATCGGTGGCGGCATCCACGAGCGCCTGATCATCAGCGTTGACCGCTTCGATCAGCGCATGCAGAAAAAGAGTGAGGCGCGCGCGCGCGCCGTGTGATGACTTGCGCAAACGCCGCGCTCGGGGTGTAATCTTGAGCGCTATGGCCCATTGATGTTGATGCAATAAATTTCCATAAAAACAAATACTTAGGGGAATGCCGTGGCGCCGGCGCGAGGTTGTGTGCGCGTGGGAAAAATCTCAACTGTTCGAGCAGGAGACTTGTGTGAAGCGTTTGCTGTTATTAATTTGTGTTGCCGCCGTTGCATCGTGCGCGGTCCCCGGCCCGACAACGAACCTTGTTCCCGCGCGAGTGAACGTGCCCTCGCGCGAGCTGGACCCGGTGAGCCGGGCAGTGGCGGCGATGGGTGGCGTGGACGCGCTGCGCGCCCTGCGCAGCGCATCAATCCGCGGTACGGCCAAACACTGGGAGCCGGAACAGTCGCTGGTGCCGGGCGGCGAAGCGCGTTTTGCGGCGGAGTCGAGCTTTGAACTCACGCTGGATTTTATCGGCCAGCGCGCGCGCACGGACTGGGTGAAACGGTTTGCTTACCCCGCGCCGCGAACCTTCAACTATGCCGAACTGGTGACGCCGGAAGCAGGATATGTGGCCGGCGTCGATAGCAACAGCCGCACTGTGCGCAGCCGCGCCGCCCATCCGCCGGCGCATACCATGTCGGGCCTGCGGCTTGCCGCCGCGCAGCGCGAGCTGCGCCGCAGTTCGCCGACATTGCTGCTGGAGATGCACAATCATCCGGCCCGCGTGCAGCGCCTGCCGAATGTCGTGGTCGACACGGTAACGTATCCGGCGCTGTCCTATAACGCGGGCAGCTATGCCTTCATCGTCATGTTCGACCCGCAAAGCGGCCTGCCGGCGCGCGTGCGTTCGCTCGACTACGACAGCCTGTTGGGTAACGTCAACTATGATCTGGTACTGTCGGACTGGAAGGCGTTGGGTGGCGCGCGCGTGGCAGCGAGCCAGCGCTATGAACTGAATGGGCGTCTTGTTGCGCACATCCAGCTGACGCAACTCACCGCCAATCCCGCGCTCAATCCCGCGGGGATGACAGTGCCCGAATCCGCGCGCGCGGCGGCGGCGAAACCGGCAGCCGGCCATGTTCCCTATCAGTGGGTGATCCGCCGCCAGTTCATCGGCACCTATCTGGATTCCGACAATCCGAGCCATGACACGCTCGGCGGGAAGGGCTTGCGCCTGCATGAACTCGCCCCGGGCGTGCAGCAGGTGGTGGGCGGCACGCACAACAGTCTGATCGTGGAAATGCGCGATCACCTGATCGTGTTCGATGCGCCCGTCTCCGACGGGCAGTCGAACTGGACCCTGCGTGCGGCCACGACGCGTTTCGGCGCGAAGCCGATACGCTACCTGGTGCTCACCCACCATCACATGGATCACGCCGGTGGACTGCGCGCCTATCTGTCGCGGCGCGCGACGCTGGTGGTGGGCCGCGGCGCCGCGGAACACTACCGCCGCGTACTGGCTGCTCCCGCCACCCGCAATCCCGACCTCGCGCCGGTTGACTTGTCGCAGGTGAGAATCATCGAGGTGCAGGATCGCTACGTGATGACCGACGGCAAGCGCCAGGTCTCGGCGCATGTCGTTGAGAATCCGCACGCGGATGGCATGCTCATCGGTTACGTCGCGGACGCGCGTATCGGCTTTGTCACCGATATCTGGAGCCCGGGCGCCGCGCCGCTGCCGCGGCAGATTACGCCGCCACTGGAGGCCCTGGTCAACGCGGTACGACGCGCGGGCATATCGCCACTGCGTTTTGCTGGCGGCCACGGCAGCAGCGCGGAATACGCGCCGCTTGCCGGGCTGGCCCTGTCTCACTGATAGCGAAAGGACAATGAATGCCGAAACCCACTGCCCGGCGCCCCCTGCACACCGCCGCCAGCATCCGCCGCATGAAGGAAGAGCGCTTCGTGCATTTTCTGAATCCCGGCGCGATTCGTTACACACGCTCGCTGGGCGACGCCGCGGGACTCACGAGCCTGGGCGTGCATTTGGTGCGATTGAAACAGGGCGACCAAAGCACCGAGTATCACTTTCACCATCAGGATGAGGAGTGGGTCTACATCCTCAGCGGCCGCGGCATCGCCGAAATCGGCGGCCGCAAGCACAAGATTGGCGCGGGCGATTTCATGGGTTTTACCGCGCCCTCACCGCCGCACGGCATGATCAACCCGAACAAGGCCGATCTGGTTTATCTTGTCGGCGGCAACCGCTGCGCGCTCGACGTGTGCGACTACCCGCGAATCAAAAAACGCCGCTACCGCATGAACGGCGACAATGTGTATCTCGATCTGGCGTCACTGACGGCAGTGAACCGGCATCGCAAGTAAGGCCGCGTAGCAGAAAAACCATGGACGCAGATTCACGCAGATAAACGCGGATTAACGGCGGAAAAAATCCGCGTCAATCTGCGTCGAATAGGGTTTCACGGGCGCGCTAGAACGGTAACTCGATTCCCGGTTTCACCTGAATCAGTGCACTGCGAAAGTTGTCCTGAATGCGTTTTAGCGCAGCGGTGTTTTCTGCTTCAAAGCGCAGCACAATCACTGGCGTGGTATTGGAGGGGCGCGCGAGGCCGAAGCCGTCGGCGTACTCCACGCGCATGCCGTCAATGGTGATGATTTCCTCATTGCCGTCAAATTTCGCGTTCTTTTTGAGCGCGTCCATCAGCGCATAGTTTTCGCCCTCGGCGGTATGCACATGCAGTTCCGGGGTGCTCACCGCATCCGGCAGCGATTCCAGTGTGGCGGTAAGATCGGACACCCGCGACAGGATTTCCAGCAGCCGCGCGCCCGCGTACAGTGCATCATCGAAACCATACCAGCGTTCCTTGAAGAACATGTGGCCGCTCATTTCACCGGCGAGCGGGGCGCCGGTTTCCTTCAACTTGCTTTTGACGAAGGAGTGGCCGGTTTTCCACAGCAGCGGTTTGCCGCCGCGATCGCGTATCCACTTGAACAGATTGCGCGTGGATTTCACGTCGAAAATGATTTCCGCGCCGGGGTTGCGCGATAGCACGTCCGCCGCGAACAGCATCAGTTGGCGGTCAGGATAGATGATGGTGCCGCTTTTTGTCACCACGCCCAGGCGGTCGCCGTCGCCGTCAAACGCGAGGCCAAGTTCGGCTTTGCCGGCCTTGAGTGACTTAATCAGGTCTTGCAGATTCTTCGGCTGCGAGGGATCGGGATGGTGATTGGGGAAGCGGCTGTCCACGTCGCAAAAGAGTTCGACGACTTCACAGCCCAGACGGCGATACAGGTCGGGCGCAAAGGCCCCGGCAACGCCGTTGCCGCAATCGACGGCGATTTTGATCGGGCGCGCAAGTTTGACGCCGTCAGCCGCTTTGACGATGCGGTCGAGATACGCCTCACGGATGTTGTGCGTACGATAGCTGCCGGCGCCGTGGGTGAGGTCGCCGCGCTCGATGCGCGTGCGCAGTGCCTGGATGGCGTCGCCGGCGAGGGTGTCGCCTGCCAGCATCATCTTGAGTCCGTTGTACTCCGGCGGATTGTGCGATCCCGTGACCATCACGCCGCAATGCGTATTCAGCTCGTAAGTTGCGAAGTACACCATCGGCGTGGCCACCATGCCTACGTCCACCACGTTGATGCCGCTGGCGCGTAAACCCCGGGCGAGCGCTGCCGATAGTTCCGGGCCGGAGCCGCGGCCGTCACGGCCTATGGCAACTTCGGTTTGTTTGCGCGCGATCGCTTCGGAGCCGATGGCGTGTCCGATGTTTTCCACGGCCTCGGGCGTCAACGCGCGCTCGACCACGCCGCGGATGTCATAGGCTTTGAAAATTTCAGGCGGCGCGAATTTTGTCGTCATAAATAAAATTATTTGTAATCAATAGGTTATGACAATTATACCGCGCAGCGCCGAGGTCTGCGGTAGGGCAAATTCACGTTGCCAGCAAGAACGGCTCGATGACTTTGGCCAATGCTTCGGGTTGATCGTGATGAATGTTGTGACCGGCATCTTCGATGCGCTCGATACCGGCCAGCGATTGAAACGCGGCCATGCGTTCTTCGTATTCTTCAGGGTTGCGCATGGCGGATGCCACCAGCCGTGATTTCGCGCCTTCGATAAACAGCACGGGTGCGGTGATCTGCCGCCAGCACGCGAGGGCTTCGTCGTAACGATTGGGCGTGGGACGCACCACCTTATGCGCGGGATCGGCGCGGCGCACCACGCTGCCGTCTTCTTCCTGCTTGCCCCAGTGCTGCACCAGAAAGTCGGCGCGCTCCTGGGTCAGGCGCGGGTTCTCGGCCATCATGCGCTCGGCGAAATCTTCGTAGTCCGCGTACGGCCGCTGTTCTTCGCCCTGCACGATTTGTCTCAGCCACTTGGCGTAGCGGCGCGGCGCTTCTTCGGCCGCCGGCGGCGGCCCGCTGAAGCCTTCGACGATCACCAGCTTGCGGATGCGTCCCGGTATGGCGCCTGCGTAAAGGCCGACGATGCTGGTGCCCATGCTGTGTGCCACGATATTGGCCGGCAGATCGGGTTCGAAGTGGTCGAGGATGGCGTCCAGATCGGCGATGAAATCGGGAAACCAGTAGGTGTCCTGTCCCGTCCAGTCGGTGAGACCGTAGCCGCGCCAGTCGGGCGCGATCACATGCCAGTCATTTTCGAACGCGTCGACGGTGAACTGCCACGACGCCGAGACATCCTGAAAGCCGTGCAGCATGAACAGCTTGGGTGCGCCCTCGTGGCCCCAAGTGCGGCAGTGGTAATTCAGGCCGCGGACCTTGATGAACTGGGATTCGAACGGCTTCATGTCACGCCCCTGCCGCGATGAGCCCACCCGCCCGCGCCAGCGCCGCCAGATGATGATCGGTATCGCCCAGCAGCGACTCCATCGCGGTGAGGCGCTTGAAGTAGTGGCCGATCTTGTATTCGAGGGTCATGCCGATGCCGCCGTGCAGTTGCACCACCTGCTGGCCGACGAACTTGCCCGAACGGCGAATTTGAATGGTCGCCGCCGATATTGCCTTGCTGCGCTCGGCGGGATCGGGATCGTTTGCCATCATGGTGGCGTAGAGCGCCATGCTGCGCGCCTGCTCCAGCGCCACCAGAATATCCACCGCGCGGTGCTGCAGCACCTGAAAGCTGCCGATGGCGACGCCGAATTGCTTGCGCGTGCGCAGGTATTCGATGGTTACTTCATGCGCCGCGCCCATCGCGCCGACGGCTTCCGCGCCCACCGCCGCCAGCGTGCGATCGGCCATGGTGCGGATGAGCGACAGCGCCTTGCCGGGGTCGCCAATGGCATCGTTGGAGCTGACTTTGACGCCGGACAATTTGATCTGCGCCGCGCGCTGGCCGTCCTGGGTTTCGTAGCTCTTGCGCGATACGCCCGGCGCTTTCGTATCCACCACAAACAGCGCGATGCCCTCCGGGCTTTTGCGCTCGCCGGCGATGCGTGCCGATACCACCAGCTTGTCGGCGCAGTTGCCATGGGCGACGAAACTTTTTTCGCCGTCGAGTATCCAGCCGTCAGCATCGCGTTTGGCGGTGGTGGCCACGTCCGCGAGGTCATAGCGCGATTGCGCTTCGCTGTGGGCATAGGCCATCAGCAGGCTGCCGTCGGCGATCTTCGGCAGCAGCGCATTTTTTTGGGCGTCGCTGCCGCCCTGGTTGATCAGGCCGCCGGCCATCACCACTGTGGCGAGATAGGGTTCGAGTGTGAGACCGCGGCCGAAGGCCTCCATCACAATCATGGTTTCCACTGCACCGCCGCCCACGCCGCCGTGTTTTTCGTCAAACGGCAGGCCGAGCAGGCCCATCTCGGCGTAGCGCTCCCACATGTCGCGGCTGTAGCCTGCGGGTTCCTTCATGTATTGCTTGCGCTGCTCGAAGGTGTAGCGGTCGGTGATCAGTTGCTCGACGCTTTCCTTCAGCATGCGTTGTTCGTCGCTGAAATCGAAGTCCATGGCGGTGGCTCTTTACAGTTCGAGGATGCGTTTGGCGATGACGTTCTTCTGGATTTCGTTGGAGCCGCCGTAGATCGACGAGGCGCGGGTGTAAAAATAATCCGCCGCGGCGGTGGTGGTCCATTCTGGGCCGATCGAGGGCTCGGTGGCGGTGCCCCACAGGTGTTCCTGCTCGCGGATCATCGCGTCGGGGCCGGCCACTTCCATCAGGATTTCGGTGGTGGCTTGCTGCAGCTCGGTGCCCTTCAATTTGAGGATCGACGAGGTGGGATCGGGCGCGCCGGGTGGCAGGTGTACCGAATTGGCGACCACGCGCATTTGCGTGATCTCCAGCGCTTTGAGCTCGACTTCCACCGCGGCGACTTTTTCTCGGAAGCGCTCGGTTTCAGACAGCGGGATGTCGCCGATGTAAACGCCAGCGGCGAGTTGCTTGGCGCGTTGCAAACGATATTTTGACGCGCCCACGCGCGCAATACCCAGACGCTCGTTCCCCAGCAGATACTTGGCGTAACTCCAGCCCTTGTTTTCCTCGCCCACCAGATTTTCGGCGGGTACTTTGACGTTGTCGAAGAACACTTCGTTGAAGTGATGCTCGCCGTCGATGGTGTAGATCGGGCGGATAGTGAGGCCCGGCGTCTTGACGTCGATCAGCAGATAGGAAATGCCGGTTTGCGGCTTGCCCTCGGTTTTGGTACGCACCAGGCAGAACATCCAGTCGGCATGCTGCGCGCGCGAGGTCCAGATTTTCTGGCCGTTGACGATGTAGTGGTCGCCATCGCGCTTGGCCGCGGTGCGCAGCGAGGCGAGGTCGGAGCCCGCGCCCGGCTCGGAAAAGCCCTGGCAAAACCAGTAATCGCAATTGGCGACCTTGGGCAGGAAGTGTTTTTTTTGCGCTTCGCTGCCAAACGCGATCAGCACCGGCCCCACCATGCTCACATTAAAGCCCAATGGGTCGGGGGCGGGGGCCAACTGCATTTCTTCCTTGAAGATGTAAGTTTTCACCGGACCCCAGCCGGTGCCGCCCCACTCGACGGGCCAGCTCGGCACCGCCCAGCCCTTGGCGTTTAGGATGCGCTGCCAGTCGACGATGTCTTCCTTGGCGAGGCGCTGGCCCAATTCCATCTTGCGGCGGATATGGGCGGGTTGCGCCGTGCGGAAAAACGCCCGCACTTCGTCGCGAAACTGAATTTCATCCGGCGTGTAACGTAGCTCCACGGCAACCTCCCTTATGCTTCGGGTGGGAATCAGGAAAATAAAATATTGTTTAAAAACATATACTTAAGATTGATCTGCCGCTGCTGATCCGGGTGTTTCTTGTGGCGCGTCCCGAGACTCGCGCAAAGCGTCGGCAAAAAAATATAAAACCCGTTGGGTGAGCCATTCGATGTTACCCGGAAAGCGCCCGCTGACAAAGCCGACATGTCCGCCGGTGTCGGGCAGTTCAAGTTGCACCTGCGTCGACATTTCCTCGGGTTTGGGCAGGAATTGCTGCGGCAGGAACGGGTCGTTGCGCGCACTGACCAGCAATGTGGGCACGGCGATGTGCGCGAGGTAAGGTTTGCAACTGGCGCGCGTGTAATAGTCGTCCACCCCGTTAAAGCCGTGCAGCGGCGCGGTGACGACATCGTCGAATTCGCGCAGTGTACGTGCGGCGCGCATACGCTGCGGGTCGCACAGCGCCTGATATCGTTTCAGCTTCAGTAATGTCTTGGCTTTCAGCGAGTTCAGAAAGTGGCGCGTGTAGACCCGGTTAAAGCCCCGCGCCAGCGTGTCGCTGGTGGCGGCGAGGTCAAATGGCACGGATATGGCGGCCGCGCGTGTAACGATCTCGCGTGCCGCCTTGCCCTGTTCGCCCAGCCATTTGAGTAGCACGTTGCCGCCAATCGACACTCCCGCGACAAAGATCGGACTGCTGCGCGTGGCGCGAAAGCGGCGCAGTATCCAGTCGATTTCGGCGGTATCGCCGGAGTGATAGGCGCGCGGCAGCCGGTTCAGTTCGCCGCTGCAGCCGCGAAAGTGCACCACCACGCCGCGACCGCCGTGGGTATCGACGGCGTGCATGAATGCACGCGCGTAATGGCTGTTGGAACTGCCTTCCAGTCCGTGGAACAGGACGATCAAGGGCGTGTCGTCGGACTGGTCGAGCTTTAATTCGCGTGCCGGATTGTCGACCCAGTCGAGGTCGATAAAATCGTAATCCGGCGTATCCCAGCGTTCGCGCCAGTAGTTGACCGGCGGGCGCGGCGCCCAGGTCGCGGCGTGGATGGTTTGCGCATGTCCGCCGCGCAGCCAGCGCGGCGCCTGATACGGTGGCAAGTCAACGGCGATTTCTGTGTCAGGCATCGTGATGCGGGTTGCGTAACCACCGACGATTGTAGCGGAAGGTGGTAACAGGCGAAATCCGTCGCGATGCTGCGCCGAGGCATTGCCTGTGTCACTCCGATGTCCGCAAATGGCTTGATGGCCGCGGTGATTCTCACACACCCGGAGGGTATTCCCACGCCGTTGAGGCTACCGACGCTTACGAGCGCAACGCCGGTCCAGCCCGGCGGTTATTTCTCGCTGGCCAGATGACGCGGAAATTCCAGAATGCCCATCACACGTACTACGATCAACTGCCGCTTGCACACGGGACAGGTTGCTTTGGAGTGCCTGGAGGGCAAAATTTTGAGTTGATGCCGCTGGCCTCGGACCGGGCGGCGACTGCCATCACACAATGTCTTCATTATCCGTACCTGAATTTGAAACCGGGGCACGCTACATGCGCGCCACCCATCGATACTACAACAGGTCGCTTAATGGGACCAATTGCGCACCTGGCGACGCACAATCTTTATGCCCGCTTATCGTGGCCAAATAGTGAACTTAACGTATCGCAACCGCGCCGCGTCCAGCGACTTGCGGCAGGCAATTATGTGCGTTTTACCAAGGGCACGCGCTTACGATTGTCGATGGCGGGACGGTGTCGTATGCTACCCGGGCTTGTTCAGGCGGGCATAGCGCACAGTACCAGTCCGGGAATTGATTTTCCGCAATGCGCATTGCTACCACGGTCAACCACAGTCAAAAACAGGAGTGAGCCATATGTACGATCTCGTGATTCGTAACGGTACGGTAGTCGATGGCACAGGACTGCCGAAATACAGGGCGGACGTTGGCATCAATGGCAATCGAATCGCGGCGATCGGGCGCATCGCCGAACGTGGCAAGGAAGAAATCGATGCCACCGGCCAGGTGGTAACGCCGGGCTTCATCGACGGCCACACGCATATGGATGCCCAGGTGTTCTGGGATCCGCTTGGCAGTTGTTCCTGCTGGCACGGCGTGACCACGGTGGTGATGGGCAACTGCGGCTTCACTCTGGCGCCGGGTTCTGTCGACCAGCGTGACATGATCATCAGCAACATCGCGCGCGCGGAGGATATTTCCGCGGATGCTATGGATGCGGCAATCCGCTGGGAGTGGACCTCGTTCCGAGAATACATGGATGCCGTCGACAAGCAGCCGAAGGCAATCAATTATGCTGCCCAGATCGGGCATTCCGCGCTGCGCACGCACGTCATGGGTGCGCGCGCGTTCGAGCAGCAGGCCACCGCCGATGATCTTGGCGTCATGG
This sequence comes from uncultured beta proteobacterium, assembly GCA_902825845.1. GTDB lineage: Bacteria > Pseudomonadota > Gammaproteobacteria > Burkholderiales > SG8-41 > UBA5216. Next base: position 4,288 of record CADECM010000012.1, on the reverse strand, counting down.
AACACAAGCTGCTCGATGCGCTGGACGCCGGCGCCATCGGCTTCACCAGTTCCCGTTCGACCGGGCACAAACTGCCGGAGCCGGATAACCGCCCGGTTGCTTCCAACCACGCTTCGTGGGAGGAACTTTCGCAACTGGTATGTCTGATGGGCAAGACCGGGCGCGGCATCTTCGAATATTCACGCGAACGCGAAGCCCGCTCCGCGGATCCGGCGGTGCGCAAGGCGGTCAATGACCGGCTGCGCGAACTGGCGGTGAAAAGCGGCGTGCCGATCACCTTTGGCATTCCGGCCGGGAGCCCGGGCACGGCCGATGCGCTGGCACTGCTGGACAGTACGGCCGAGGCGGGCGGACGCATGTTTGGCCAGACGCACACCCGCGGCATTTCCCACGTATTGTCGTTCAAGGGGCGCCTGCAGTTCGACGACTTTGCCGAATGGGCGCGCGTGCGCGCGTTGCCGGAAGCCGAACAACGCAAGATCTTCAGCGATCCCGAACAACGCAAGAAACTGGTGGCCGCGACCAAGAGCGGCGTGTATCGCACGGGCGGCGGCGAGCCGCGCAAGCCCAACTACGAAAACATGTATGTGATGTACAGCGCGGTGTCGCGCAATCCCACCGTGGCGGAGCTCGCGGCCCAACGCAACGTCGACCCGGTGGAGGTGATGATGGACCTGGCGCTGGAGTCCAACTTCAACCAGTTGTTCATGCAGTTTGATGTGGCGACCGTGCCCAAAAATGACGCCGAAGCGCTGGCCGCCTTGCGCCATCCGCGCACGGTGATGACGTTTTCGGATTCCGGTGCGCACGTCAGCCTGATCATGGACTCGTCGATTCACACCCACCTGCTCGCCTACTGGGTGCGCGAAAAGCAGGCGTTTTCGCTGGAGGAGGGCGTGAAAATGATTACTCTCACGCCGGCGATGGCCTGGGGCTTTACCGACCGCGGCCTGCTGCGCCAGGGCTGCATTGCGGACATCAACGTGTTCGACCCCGCGACCATCGCGCCGGAAATCCCGACCATCGAGCACGACCTGCCGGCAGGCGCGCGGCGGCTCAAGCAGAAGTCCAAAGGCATCTCCGCCACCATCATCGGCGGCAAGGTGACGTTCAAGCATGGCGAACACACCGGAGCGCTTTCCGGAAAACTGTTGCGTTCGTCAGCCGCGGGTATTTTGTAGCCAGCGGGTACCCAATAACGCGCGGCCACCCCTCCGCATGGCCGCGCGTTTTTTTCCGCCTGCACGCCGGGCGTTTGCTCAGATCTGCGAGTAGCCAGAGCCCTTGGTGACGACGCCGCGGCCGGTTGGCTTGTCCAGCAGGCCGTATTCGCTCAATAGCTGCTGGCTGTAGGTGACACGGCCATTGACTATTTCCGCCGGCTCGCTCGCCAGCAGCAGTGCCGCGCGCGCCATGTAGGACGGCGGCTCGGCATTCGGATCATCCATGCCCCTGGCGATCTTGTGGTAAATCGTCCCCGGTGTCGCCACCACCTGCGACGGCGACAACGCGGTGACCGCGATATTATGCTCGTGCACCTCCTGTGCCAGGCCCTGCGTGAAGCGCTCCAGCGCCGCCTTGGTGGAACCATACATGGTGCCGCCATTGACGGGACGCGCATCCTTGAACGGCGCGCGCCCGGGACCGATGGCAGACCCCGATGAAATGTTGACGATGGCGCCGCGCTTCATCTGGATCATGCCCGGCAGCACCAGTTGCGACATCATGAACGGCCCGTGCACGTTGACGGCGAAGGCGCGCACCCAGTTCTTCACGTTGTAATCGATGATGGGCTTGTAATAGGTGAGTGCGGCATCGTTGACCAGTATGTCTGCGGTGCCGAACGCATCCGCGGCTGCGCTCACCAGCTTCTGGCAGTCGGCTTCGTTGGAAACATCGACCGCGACGGCAATTGCCTGTCCACCGGCGTCCTTGATCTGCTTTACCGTACCGGCCAGCGAACCGGACAACATGCGATGATCGCCTTCGTTCAGCGTGCGCGCGGCACAAACGATTTTGGCGCCTTCAGCCGCAAACAGCTTGGCGATTTCCTCGCCGATGCCGCGGCTCGCGCCGGTTACGATGGCGACACGTCCGTCCAGTTTGCCCATGGCAGTCTCCTAGTAGTGAGATGAAAAGCTGATCGCGTCCCGTTTGGCGAGTTCTTCCAGGTCAATATACGAGCGCTTGGTCTTTTTGTCGACGGTGAACTGCAGCTTCTTGTTCGATTCGGTCGAGCCGCGGATCGCCAGCAGTTCCAGCGACTCCTTCACTTCCCATTCGTGTGCGCCGGCGATGCCGGGCGGGCAATACAGGAACGACCCGGCGCTCACCTCATATTCCCTGCCCTCGATGTCGCGCACGACGGCGTGGCCTGACACGATGTAATAAAACGCCTCGATCGGATGCCAGTGCAGTTCCTCGATGGATCCCGGCGTGTAGGTGGCGTGACCCACGCGCAGGCGGTCGGTGGGGATCTCCGGACAGCCGATGAGCCGGCGCATGCTTTGCTCGGGGATCACGCCTTCGCCGCCGTTGATGTCACGGATGTTGACGACTTTGAGGGTGGATTTGACTTCCATGATTCGTCCTTTCAGTGAACAGCAAACAAAAAGCGGGCCGCAGCCCGCTTTTGTGCGATTGGTGCCTGGGGACTACCCCTTCGCCGCTTTGCCGGCCGAGGCGCCCGACAGCCGGCCAAACACCGAGCCGGAGGTGAGTCCGGTGCCGCCAGGATAGTTGTGGTAGAAAATGCCGCCCACCAGTTCGCCCGCGGCGTAGAGGCCGTGGATCGGCTGGTTGCCGGTATCGAGCACCTGGCCTTCGTTTGCCGGGTCGGTGCTGATCCTCAGGCCGCCGAAGCTGAAGGTCACGCCGCAGGTCACGGCATAGGCTTCGAACGGCGCTTCATCGACGGTGTTCGCCCAGTTGGTCTTGTTGATGGCGAGGCCTTCGGTGCGGCGGCCGTCCTTGATGGCCATGTTGAACTCTTTGTCGTGTTTGACGGCCTTGTTGTATTCCTTGATTTCGCGCAGTGCCGCTTCGGCGTTGACGCCATCCATTTTCTGGCACAGCTCTTCCAGCGTGTCGGCACGCACCTTGGTGACGCGCTTGATGCGGTACTCGTCTCGCAGGTTGGGAATGATTTTCTTGTCGAACACCTGCCACGCGAACATGCCGGGCTGGTTGAGAATGACCTTGCCGTATTTGGCGTAGGTGTAGTTGCGGAAGTCTGCGCCTTCGTCGACAAAGCGCTTGCCGTCGGCGTTGATCATGATGCCCCAAGGGTAGCTGTGCTTCTGGAACTGGTCGCCCACCGCGAGGTCGCCAAACGGCGGCGAGTTGCGGTCCCAGCCCACGGCGTGGCAGCCCGACCAGTGGCCATACGGCATGGCGCCGATGTCGAGCGCCATCTTGATGCCGAGGCCGGTGTTGTAGCGGGTGCCGCGCACATGCGCGAGGTCCCAGCCCGGGCCGAGATATTGCGCGCGCATGGCGGCGCTGGACTCAAAGCCGCCGCAGGCGAGCACCACCGACTTGCCGCGGATTTCCACGGTCTTGCCTTTGTGGCGCGCGCGCACGCCGAGGACATTGTTGTCGCTGTCGGTGATCAGCGCAATCGCCGGCGTTTCGTAGAAAATTTTGATGCCTTCGCGCTCGCATGCCTTGTGTTCATTCTGCACCAGGCCTTCGCCGCCGCCCCAGGTTTCGGCCGCGAGACCACCCCAGAATTTGTAGCGCGCGCCGTTGTCGACCTTGTACGACTGGCGACCGTAGCTCGCCTGAAACTTCACGCCCTTCTTGCGCAGCCACACCACGGTGTCGTAGCTGCGGCGGATCAGGATTTCGCACAGATCGGGATCGGTCTGTTCCTGCGTGATACGCGCCATGTCGTCGAAGTACGCCTCTTCGGTATAGGAACCGTAGTCGTGGGTCTTCTTTTCTTCTTCGGTGAGTTCCGGAATGATCTCGGCCAGTTCATTGACATCGTTGAACACCACGCGCATCAGGCCGCCGGTGTAGCGGCTGTTGCCGCCGCAATCATCCTGCGGGGCCGCTTCAAGCATGATCACGCTCGCCCCTTGTTCGCGCGCGGCCAGTGCCGCGCAAGCGGCCGCGTTACCCGCGCCGACGACGATCACATCGGGATTGCCGAAATCCGGGAGACTCATAAAATATCCTTTAAAAACAAATAGTTACAATGAATTACGGGAGGAGGTGCAGACGCGCTCGCGTTGCTGCGCGGTGCCCGAATTATACCTCGCGTGACGCGCCGCTCGCGCGCTCC
>CADECM010000011.1:66629-85637 GCA_902825845.1 uncultured beta proteobacterium | reverse complement strand
GCCGATCCGCTGAAGACGCCGCCGCACATCGCGCCGGTGTGGTACTTCACGCCGTATTACTCGATTCTGCGCGCGGTGACCGAGGACTTCATGAAGTGGCTGGCACTGGGCGTGGCGGCGTACGCGACACTGATTGTGTTCACGTCGCGCGGCTGCCTCTCCAAAATTCTTGCGGTGTTGATTGCGCCGGTGGTGATTTTCCTGATGAAAGGCCCGTCGTTCACCCTCTTCGGCGTGATCTTCCCGATCGAGCCCAAGGTGTGGGGCGTGATCCTGATGGGCGTGGCAACGCTGATTTTCTTCCTGCTGCCGTGGCTGGACAAGAGTCCGGTGAAATCCATACGTTACAAGGGGCCGTTGTCGCGCTGGGCGCTGGGCATCTTTGTGGTGGTGTTCCTGGTGCTGGGCTACTACGGCACGCAGTCGGTGACGGATCTGGGCACCACCATCTCGCAGATCGGCACGCTGCTCTACTTCGCGTTCTTCCTGCTGATGCCGTGGTACACGCAAATGGAACAAACGCGTCCGGTGCCGAGCCGGGTGACGATGTGAGGAGCGCAAACATGATCAAAACAATAAAATCCGCGCTTGCCGCCCTGCTCCTGCTGGCCGCCCCGCTCGCCTATGCCGCGGGCGAGCACGTGCACCTCGACCGCGCCCCGGTTGATTTGGGCAACTATGCATCGCTGCAACGCGGCGCGAAGCTGTTCGTCAACTATTGCCTGAACTGCCACAGCGCGAACTACATGCGTTACAACCGGCTGAAGGACATCGGCCTGAACGACAAGGAGATTCTTGAAAACCTCGTGTTCAGCGGCGGCAAGGTCGGCGATCTGATGAAAAACACCATGGATCCCAAGGAGGCCAAAGTGTGGTTCGGCGCGCCGCCGCCCGATCTGACCGTGATCGCGCGCTCGCGCGCCTCCGGTGACGGTTCCGGCGCGGACTGGCTCTACACCTATCTGCGCACGTTCTACCGCGACGCATCGCGCCCCAGCGGCTGGAACAATACCACCTTCCCCAACGTCGGCATGCCGCACGTGCTGTGGGAACTTCAAGGCGAACAGGAATTGAAGCCGACTCAGATGCGCGCTGACGGCTATATGGCCACGGTCGAAAAGCCCGTGCTCGCCAAACCCGGGAAACTCGCGCCGCTCGAGTACGACCGCGCGGTCGCCGACCTGGTGAACTACATGGTCTACATGGGCGAGCCCGCGGCCAGGAGCCGCAAGAACATCGGTCTTATCGTGCTGGCGTTCTTGTCGGGACTGATCTTTCTGGTCTACGCGATGAAGAAGGAATTCTGGAAAGACGTGCATTAAGGGCGCCAACCAGTGAACAGTAAACGGTGAACAGTGAATCGCTGTTTACCGCTCACACTTCACTGTTCACTATTTTTGTAAGTCAGGTACCTCCTCATGATGACGCTTTACTCGGGCACCACCTGCCCTTTCAGCCAACGCTGCCGCATCGTGCTCTACGAAAAGGGCATGGATTTTCAGATCGTCGACGTTGATCTATTCAACAAGCCCGAAGACCTCGCGGTGATGAACCCGTACAACCAGGTGCCGGTGCTGGTGGAGCGCGATCTGATCCTCTATGAATCGAACATCATCAACGAATACATTGATGACCGTTTCCCCCACCCGCAGCTGATGCCGGCCGACCCGGTGATGCGCGCGCGGGCGCGGTTGTTCCTGTATCGGTTCGAGAACGAGATGTTCTGCCACATCCATTCCATCGAAAAGGGCACGCAGAAGCAGGCCGAAAAAGGCCGCCAGGTGATCCGCGACGCGCTGACGCAGATTTCGCCGGTGTTTGCCAAGCAGAAGTTCATGCTCGGCGAAGAGTTCACCATGCTCGACGTGGCGATTGCGCCGCTGCTGTGGCGACTCGACCACTACGATATTCAGCTGCCCAAGCAGGCCGCGCCGCTGATGAAATACGCCGAACGCCTGTTCAGCCGCCCGGCGTATATTGATGCGCTGACGGCGTCGGAAAAAGTCATGCGCAAATAGTTTGTCAGGATTGAGCATCGAGGACTAAGCAGCCCATTGCGGCGGGGTTACTCGATCCGAAATCCTCAATCCGCAATCCTGAAAAAATGCCCGGACGATCCACCAAACCGTACCTGATTCGCGCCATACACGAATGGTGCATGGACAGCGGCTACACGCCGTACCTGTCGGTGAAGGTGGATGAAAATACTCGGGTGCCGGCCGAGTACGTGAAGAACGGCGAAATTGTGCTCAATCTGAGTTACGACGCCACCCACAAGCTCACCATTACCAACGAACAGGTGCAGTTCGCCGCGCGCTTCAGCGGCGTATCGCGCGAATGCACGGTGCCGATGGCTGCGATTGCCGGCATTTTTGCGCGCGAGAACGGGCAGGGCCTGTTTTTTACGCCAGAAACAGATGCTGCGGTCACCGTCGGCGCAGCGCCACGGGCGCCGTCCGAAGCGGGTGAACCGGAACCACCGCCGTCCCCCACCACGCCGCCCCGGCCGAAACTGCAGATAGTTAAGTAAGTATTTGTTTTTATTAATTTATTTTTCGTTGTGCAAGCACCAAAGTGCAAACAGCGCTGGCAGCGCCAACGATGCAAGCGCCCAGCCATAGCTCTGCGTGAACCAGTAGACGTTGGCGAACACGACGGGACCGAGCATCTTGCCGCCGTTGATAAAGACAAACAGGCCGCTGAGCGCGGCGTTGACCGTGCCGTGCGGCGCAAGGCGCCCGGCTTCCGCCAGCACCGTGCCGGCCCAGGCGCCCGTGGTGAAGCCCAGCAGCGCCCACAGCACGTAGATCGCCGGTGCCGGCCAGCCCGGGGCAATCCAAAACGAAGCGATGCAGGCGGCCAGCATTACCATGGCGTTGTACGCGAGCACGCGCGCCGTGTTACGCATGGCATCGCACAGCCAGCCCACCAGCACCCGTCCCACGGCGCTTGAAATCTGCACCACGGTGAGCATCGCGCCCGCCGCCAGCAGGCTCATGTCGAACACCTTCACGCACACCACCACGGTGTAGGCGCCGACGCAAAATTGCGCCCAGCAAAACGCGCTGCCCGCCAGTGCGACGCGCCGCAGCGGCGCATTGCGCCACACCGTGAGCACGTTTTCGAGCGGGTGCGCAGCCAGCACGCGGGCTGATGAATCGCGGTCGTCGTCCCAACGCGCGCGGCCGCGCTGCATCAGCACTATCGTGCAGGCAAGCAGCGCCACGCTCAGCAGCACCGCCCAGCGCCAGCCAGCCGCCAGCGCCACCGCCGGGGCGATCAACGCCGCCGCAATGCCGCCGATCGGCACGCCCGTCTGCTGCAGTGAAAAAATGAAGTTGCGCCGCTGCGGCGGCGAAAACCGCATCAGCAGGTGCGAAAAAGACGGACCAATCAGCCCGTAGCCGAAGCCGACAAAAATCGCCCCCACGCCCAGAAACAGCGGCCGCGGCAGCGTCGACAATGCCATCCCCAGCGCCACACAGCCATGGCCAGCCTGATTGATGCGGCAGCCGCCGTAGCGCCGGGTGAGATTGCCGAACAACATCAGCGTCACCAGCTGGCCCACGCACACCAGCGTGATGAAATAGCCGATCAGCGAGGCATCGATGCCATATTCGCGGGCGACTTCGGGCGCCAGCGCGGGCAACACCAGCAGCGCCATCGACGCCATGACGTGGCCGCCGAGCAGCGCGCCCACCAGGAACGGCAGCGGAATATCTTTGGGCGCGGGTGCGGCTTGCATGCGTGCACTGTACCCGAAGGCGGCACCGCGCGGGGCGCGCTTGCGCACGGACGTGCCCCGTGACGCGGGCCCGGCGTCATCATTCAAGCGGGAAACGGCGGTTGCACGCTGGCACTGCGCGGAACAGGCTGCGCGTTATGCAACGTGGGTGATCGAATGGGCGATTGACCGCGTTGCGGGCAGCCGCCGATTACTTTCCGCCGATGCCCGCGTCCTTGATCACCTTGGTCCATCGCGCCAGTTCGCTCTTGACGCGGGCGCCCATTTCCGCCGGCGTGCTGGTGATCGGCAGCAGCGACAATGCCTCCAGCGTCTTGCGAAAATCAGCGCTGGCGTAAGCGGCTCTCATCTCGGCGTTGATCTTGTTGATGATGGGTTGCGGCATGCCCGCCGGGCCCATCAAGCCGTACCACGTGGTATTGGTAAAGCCGGGCACCAACTCGGCCATCGCCGGCGCGTCGGGGAATTCGCGCACGCGTTTCGGATGGCCGGTGGCGATCACGCGCACCTTGCCACTTTGTACCGCGGGGGAGATGTAGTTGACGGCGCCGAACAGCGCATCGACACGGCCCGCCATTAAATCCAGCAGTGCAGGTCCGCCGCCCTTGAACGGCACATGCAGATATTTGGTGCCGGCAAGCGCATTCATCAGTTCCATGCCCAGATGATTCGGCGTGCCCGCGCCCGGGGAGGCGAAGTTGATCTTGCCCGGCTGATTCCTGCCCTGCGCGATAAAGTCCTTGATGTTCTTCGCCGCAACGCCGGCAGAAATTGCCAGTACAAACGGCACATCCACGGCAAGGCCGATCGGCGCGAAATCTTTCACCGGGTCATATGACACCTTGGTGCCCCATGCCGGCGCCACCACCAGCCCGCCCGAGGTGCCGAGCAACAGCGTGTAACCATCCGGTGCCGCTTGCGCGCCCAGCCCGTGGCCGATGGTGGAACCCGCGCCGCCGCGATTGTCGACCACCACCGGCTGGCCGAATTTCTCCGCCAGCCGCTGGCCCAGCGCGCGCCCGGTCGGGTCGGTCGAGCCGCCCGGCGGATAGGGCACGATCAGCCGGATCGGCCGCACCGGATAGTTTTGCGCCTGCGCAACCCCGGCAGCTGCAGCAATCCCGACACCACATATTGCCAGCAGCACGCCGGCTGTTTTAAATCCACGCCACATCACGCCTCCTCGTTTCATACTTGTCATGAAAAACGTCCCGCATGCACTTGCCGGCCATCCCCTGCCGACCCCCGGCATCGACGCGCCATCCGGAACCCTTTGTCCAGCCCCTGTTCGATCCCGTCCGCGGCCTCATCCAGGCCAATGCAAGCCACGCATTATCGCATCGGACAGGCGCCAACGTGCCACGGGTGATTGCGCATTGACAAGCGCCGCGCGTGGCGACATATTGAAAGGCATCTCGGATAGCAGCAACCCGGAGGAAAGTCATGGTCCACCGCTTTGCGATCGGCATCCGCGCCGCCGCCTTTGCTACGCTGTTCAGCGGGATGGTTCATGCGCAGTCCGCCGACGGCTACCCCTCGCGCACCGTGACCATGATCGTTCCGTTCGCCCCGGGTGCCGCGACCGACATCGAGGGGCGCATCTACTCGAACAAGCTGAAGGAGTCTCTGGGCCAGTCTTTCGTGCTGGATTACAAACCGGGCGGCTCGATGACCGTCGGCATGAACTACGCCGTCAGGCAAAAAGCGGATGGCTATACGCTGCTGTTCGTCTCGGCCAGCTACTCGGTGTTGCCCCTGGTGTTCAAGAACCTCGCCTACGACCCGATCAGGAATTTCGAGCAGGTCTCGCTGCTCAGCAAACGCAGCGCGATCATCGCGGTTACGCCCGCGCTGCCGGTGAGCCATGTGAAAGATCTGGTCGAGTACGCCAGGGCCAATCCAGGCAAGCTCAACTTTGCCACGGCCGGCAATGGCAGCATTCAGCATCTGACCGGCCTGTGGTTGCAGAGTGCAACCGGCGCCCGCTTCACCTTTGTGCATTACAAGGCGGCGGGCGCGTCCTTTCCCGACCTGATGGCCGGGCGCGTGCATGCGACGCCAATGACTTTTCAGAGCAGCCTGCCGATGGTCAAGTCGGGCAAGCTGAAGGCCATCGGCGTCGCGAGCCTGCGGCGCAATACCCTGCTGCCCGACCTGCCGACGTTTCACGAACAAGGCGTCAAGGACTTCGAATACTCGAGCTGGCTCGGCTTGCTCGCGCCTGAAAAAACCCCGGCGGCGATCGTCAACAAGCTGCATGGCGAGTTGGCAAGGATCGTCAGGCTGCCCGACGTGGTCGAACGGCTCGGCGCCGAAACCACGCTGATGGCGACAACGCCGGCCGAGTTTCGCCGTCACGTGGCGGCCGAATCTGCGCGCTGGGTTCGCCTGATCAGGGAATTCGACCTGTCGTTTGACGACGCAAAGAACTAGCGTCCTGCGTTTCGGCAGGCTGCGGTGGATTCCACTTTCAGGTGCAATAGCCGGCAGTAAACGGCGAACATGATGATCGCTGATTCATGGGCGATATAAAAATATCAATAAAAACAGATAGTTACGAAAATAGCGCGCGACAGCTGCAGCATGACTAACCCACCGCCGGACGCTGTGCGAGCGCCTGCAGCGCCTCGCCGGTGACGCGCGCAATGCACCACTCGGGCAGCAGGCTTGCGCCCAAGCCTTCGTAAAACTGAATCGCGGTCTGATTCCAGTCCAGCACCGACCACTCGAAGCGCCCGCAGCCGCGCGCCACGGCGAGCCGCGCGAGATGAATCAGCAACGCGCGGCCGATGCCGCGCCGGCGATGCGCGGGCCGCACGTAGAGGTCTTCGAGGTAGAGCCCCTTTCGCGCAAGGAAGGTCGAGTAGTTGTGGAAATACAGCGCGAATCCGGCGGGTGTTTCATCGGCCAGCGCCACGACAGCCTCGATCACCGGCTGCACCGCGAACAGTTCCGTCTCCAGCGCTTGCGCCGAACCGCTCATCAGGTGTTCGAGTTTTTCGTATTGCGCCAGTTCGCGGATCATGCCGTGGATGGCCGGCACCAGCGCGCGTGTGGCGGGCACAATCACCAGCGGTGTGGCGTTGCTCATGCCGGAAGCGCAAAGCGGATTTGCAGCACCACGCCGGCGCCGTTGTCCCAGTTGCGCGCGCTGGCGCGCCCGCCATGAAACGCCGCGATCACGCGCACGATATACAGTCCAAGCCCCAGATGGGGATTGTCGCCGCTCGCTTCGCGCCGCGCGGAGACCATGGAATCAAACAGCCGGTCGGTGATATCCGGCGGCAGCGGCGGTCCGCTGTTGCTGAACTGCAGCACGGCTTCCCTGCCCATGCGCTGCAGGCTGATGGCAATCGGCGTGCCCCGGGTCGCAAAGTCGGCGGCATTGGCGGCGAGTTTGTCGAGCATCTGCGCAAACAGATCCGGCGCGCCCATCAGCATCACCGGTTCGCTGGTCATGGCAAGCTCAAACGCCGCATCCGGGTAGGCGCTGCGGTAGCCGCTCACGCAGCCGGCCAGCACGGTCTTGGCGTCGAACGGCACGCGCTCCTCATTGCGCACCGCCTGCTCGAGGCGATTGGCCTCCGCCATGCGCGTGAGGATGGTTTCCAGGCGGTCAAGACCGCCCTCGGCACGCTGCAAATACACGTCCGCGTTTTCCGGCAGGGATTGCATCCTGACATTGTCCAATGACGAGCGCACCACGGCAATGGGGGTGCGCAATTCATGCGACAGGCGCTGCGCCAGTTTTTCGAGGTGCGTGTTGTATTGCGCGAGCTTGTCGAGCACGGTGGAAAAGGCGCGCGACAAGTCGCCGACTTCGTCGTTGGCGCGTTCCGCGGTGACCAGCCCGCGGATGCTGCCTTTGGAGTCGATGGCATTCTCGGCTTCGTCGCGCAGGCGCCGCAGCCGCCACGACAGGCGCGAGGCAAACAGCAACAGCACCAACGCCACTGCGACAAAGGCAATCAGCGTGACCGCCACCAACTGCTGCAAGGCGCGATTGGCGAGCGACACAATCGCGTCGCCGTTTTCCTCCACCACCACCGCGCCCACCACCTTTTCGCCGACCCAGATCGGATGCGCCGCCGACACAATGGCGGTGCGGCCCTGCGTGCCGGCGCGGCGGCGCATGCCGGGCGTGCCATCGAGGGCGCGCTCGAGTTGCTTGCCACCGAACACCACGTCGTTCGGAATGAACTCCTCATGCGGAATCACCGGCGGCGGAAACATGCGTGCGAACAGCGGCTGCAGCGCGGCGTTCACCAGCTTCTCGAGCGGGCCGAAGCTGGCGTTATCGACCTGATATTTGTTTCTGGAATAGAGGTTGCCTGCGGTGGCGACCAGCTGCAGTTGGGTGTCCACCACCCAGATGCGCAGGCCAGCGCGCGCGAGGCCGGCGAGGATGACGCGCACTTCTTCCGGCGCCGTGGTCGCGACCGCGGGCGGCTCCGGCGGCGGCAGGGGCTTCGGCGGTGGCAGCGGCGTGGGCGGCGGCATGTCGGTGTCGCCTGCCGCCGTTTCGTCCGTTACCGCTGGTTGCGGCGGCGGTGGCGCTTCAATCGTGGCCGGCCGCGGCTCCGCCTTGATGTCGCTGATTTTCTGCGGCGGGCCGCGCAGCTCCAGCAGCGTGGGGCGGTCCTGCAGCGCCGTGGCGACGCCGCGCGCGGCGGCAATCACCTGCTGCTCCTGATTCTGGCGCAGCAGGTTCTCCATCGCCTTGACATAGCGATAGCCGACCCAGGGAATCACCAGCAACACCAGCGCCACCAGTGCCACCTGGCCGTGCAGGCCGGCGAGGCGCGTCAGGCGTCGCGGTGCGCGGGCCGCTGCGGTCACGCGGGCGTTTCCGCCCGCCAGCGGTACCCCATGCCGTAAACGGTGTCGATGCAGTCGAACGCGGGATCGACGGCGGCAAACTTGCGGCGGATGCGTTTGATGTGCGAGGTGATGGTGCTGTCATCGACGACGATGTGCACTTCGCCCATCAGCTGTTCGCGATTCTTGACATGGCCGGGAAACTTGGCGAGCGCGTGCACCATCCAGAATTCGGTCAGCGTGAGTTCGACCTCGCGCGTGTTCCAGGTGATGCTGAAGCGCTGCAGATCCAGCCGCAGCGGCCCGCGCAGCAGCAGGTCTTCGTCGGGCACGGCCTGTTGCGCAAGGTCGGCGCGCCGGAACAGCGCCGATACGCGTGCCAGCAAATGCGGCAGGCTCATGTTCTTGGTGACGTAGTCGTCGGCACCCATGCGCAATCCCGAGACGGTATCAAAATCGCTGTCGCGCGCGGTCAGGAAAATGATCGGCAGCGTGTCGGACAAGGCGCGCAGCTCCCGGCACAGCGCAAAGCCGCCGTCGATTTCGTCGCCGAGCCCGATGTCGAGCAGCGCCAGGTCGGGCAGGCGCGTGCGCATCGCCGCAAGCGCGTCCGGGCGGTTGGCGTACTGCGAGATGTCATAACCGTGCTTTTTGAGCACGTCGGCGTAATTGGCACGGATGACCGGATCATCCTCGACGATGGCGATGCGGCGCGGCATGCAGACTCCTGATGATAAAACGCAGGGCAAATATACCGTATCCGGTGCTCCGCAATCGGAACTACGCCCGTGTGCCTTTTTGTCGCCACAATTGATCATCCGCCTGCCCCATTGCGGACCGCAATGGGCCATGCTGCCGCGGTGCAATGCCTCACATGCCGGGCGCGCTGCCCGGATCAACCGGAGGTGCGGACCATGAAGTTCAAGAACAAACCCGCCGTGTTCACGGCGGACCGGGTGACTGCCGACATGCTGGCGCTCGCGTTACAGGCGGTGGTCGTGGGCACGGCGGCTGCAATACTGTCGGGCTTGATCGTCGCCGGGGTGGCAGCGCTGGGGCAGTGACACGGCCGGCGCGCCCGCGCAGGGTACTGCGGGCCGGTGGCTGGGGCGATGGGTTCGGCGCGTTGAACCACGTGGCGCTGCACACTGGCAGCGCCGGTACCCAGTTTCTGGCCCGGAGCATCGTGCGTGACGTGTGCGTGGTGTTGCCGCATGCCATGAAGCATCACCTGTCGCGTATTTCTAAAAATATCAATAAAAACAGATGCTTATAAAGCATGCCGCGTGTTCCGATGCGGCCGGGGTCAGACCGCCGGTGCAGCCAATCCGCTTCGCTGTAACAGCGACTGGCTGAACGGATTGCCCGCCTTGGCCGCGGCACGTTCCGCCGCCAGCGCCTGCGCCAGGCGATTCTCGCCGCTGCGCAAAGCCGCTTCGATCAGCGTCAGGTCGATCACGTCGCGCTGCGCATGGCTGCCCCCAAAGCGGTGGGCGGTGCTGCGGATGGGACGCAGCAAGCGGATGGTTTCGGCGTAGTCGCGGTCACCAAAAGCCTTGATGGCGCGCGTCGCGGCGCGGCCCGCATCGCGGATAAAGCCCGCGTTGTCGCCGTCCTGCCCTGCCGCCGCTTCCTGCGCCTGCAGCACGGTATGCACCGCGTCGCCGCGCCCGGCGCCGACAAAGGCCATCATCGCGTGCATGTCGTTGAAGGCATAATTGCCGCTGCCGGCCACCGGCGCCCAGTTGTCCGCCAGCGCTTCCCAGCGCCTGCCGACATCAATGCCGCGCAGCATCAGGCGCCATAACATTGCCGAGGCGTCGATCATTTCCAGAATCACGGTGGATCGATTGCCGTGTATCGGGCCGTCGTAGAGTTTGAGCACGTTGTCGATTTCGCCCAGGTCGAGGTGATACAGCGCGAGGTGCCACCAGTTGTGCACGGCGAAAAAACTTTCGTTCGACCATGCCTCCGCGTTGTCACGCATCCATGCGATGCCGTCGCGCTGGCGCGATTGCATTTCCATCACGTGCGCCACCGCATGCTGCGACCAGCCGTCGCGTGGATCGAGTTCGACGCCGCGCCGGCCGAAGGCCTCGGCTTTCGCATAGTCTCCCGTTTCTTCGAGACCAAACGCGTACATCCCGAGCAGCGCGTGATAGCCCGTCATGTCCTCGCGCCACGCTGGCAAGGCACGCGCAATGCGGTCGCGCAGCATGCGCGAGTCACCAACGAAGAAATCGATCTGATGGCCGGCCTGCAGCGCCAGCGCATCGCGCGGATATTCGATGCTCAGGTCTTCCAGCGTGCGCGCGGCATTGCGCCAGAGGCCCTCCGTCAGCAAGCGCACGGCGTCGAGGTGGCGGCGTTCGCGGTCATTGGCCGCCAAGGTGATGGCGGCGTCGTACGATTGCCGCGCCACGGGGATCGCCGCCGGCTCGGTGCCGAGTAAGTGCAAGTACGCATGCAGCACGTGCCCCATCGCCATCTGTGGTGCTTGTGCCAGCGCGGCGTTAACCGTTGCCACGGGGTCGCGGATATAGCAGCGAAATTCGTAGCATGCGGTTTCAAGCTGTTCGACGGCCGCGGCGTCGGCGCCGCTGACGGCGTAATCGGCGTAATCTTTGGTTTGCATGGTTTGATCTCCTCGCGGGTTTTTGCAGGCGCCAGATTAGACGTTGGACGCCGGCCGGTGAATGCCCGTTCCGCCGGAACTTTTGTCCGATCCGCCGGAAGTTCCGGCTGCCGGGCCGATAGTGAAAGGAAGCTGCCCCTTGGATACCTTGTCTGACGTATTGCGCGTGTTGAGGATGACCGGTGGCGTTTTTCTTGACGCGCAATTTACCGCGCCGTGGTGCGTGCTGTCGCATGCCACGGCGGACGATCTGCGGCACCACGTCAGCACGCCGGGTCACGTCATTGCCTATCACTATGTCGTTTCCGGGCAGCTTTTGCTCAGGATCGACGGCGAGTCGCCTGTGACCTTAGCGGGGGGTGAAATGGTGTTGCTGCCGCACAATGACGCGCACCTGCTGGGCAGCGCACTGGATGTGCCTGCGGTGGACGGCGATCAATTGGTGCCGGTAAGCAATGCGGACGGCCTGGTACAGATTCGTCACGGCGGGGGCGGGGTGCCGACCCACATCGTGTGCGGTTTTATCGGACTGGAGTCGGCGTCACATCCGCTGATCGATGCCTTGCCCCGCGTCATGAAGTACTCGATGGCGGGCGCGCCGGCGGGTGACTGGATCGCCAGTTCCTTCAGATACGCCGCGCAGGAAGTGGCCTCGCAGCGCGCCGGTTCAGGCACGGTGTTGGCGAAGCTGTCCGAACTCTTGTTCGTGGAGGCGGTAAGAGGCTATGCTGACAAGCTCCCGCCCGAACGCAAGGGTTGGCTCGCCGGCCTGCGCGATCCGGTGGTGTCGCGCGCGTTGATCCAGTTCCATGCTCGCCCCGCGCATCCCTGGACAGTCGATGAGCTGGCGGGCGTCGCGTTTTTGTCGCGCTCGGCGTTCGCCGAGCGCTTTACCGATCTGGTCGGCATGCCGCCGATGCGCTATCTCGCGGCATGGCGCATGCAGCTCGCCGCGCAGCGTCTGCGCGAAGGTCGTCAAACGATTGCGCAGATCGCGCTCACGGTGGGCTACGACTCCGAAGCGGCTTTTACGCGCGCGTTCAAACGCGAGCACGGCATGGCGCCCGGCGCGTGGCGGCGGGTGGGCGCCAGTCACACCGACATCGTTTACGCATCGGCGCATTGACGCGCTGAATCCGGCAGCCGCGGCAGGACCGGATGCCTGGGCGCCGCATGCTCGTGCAGCAAGTTGTCCGGGCACAGCGCCAGTTTGTTTTCGCCGACGACATGCGGCACGACAATATCGTTCGCGATGCGGCACTTGCCCTCGCTGCGGTCATTGAACGGCGTCCAGCCGTGCGCATTTCGGCATCAACTTTCCGGCCCGGTTCGGCGCTCCGTTGCGCGCGTGGACGCCATCACGTCCCGCCTTGATTGCGCCACGATTGATCGGCACCTTGCCATCATCGTGACCGGGCGCGTACATCGGCATGGCGTGTAATGGCGGTGCGCTGCGGACTGTGGCCAAGGGGAACACGCGATGAGCAAACGACGGTCAGGGTTTAACAAAAACTATATTATTATCAATGCGTTATATGAAGTTATTGGATGCGGCTGCGAGGTGTCTCGATGAGGGCGTCGGTCAACTGCTTGCCATTGCCCGGTACCGGCCGTGACACGATTGACGAGCGCGTCGCGCAGTACGGCGCGGTCGTAGCTGCACGGCTCAGGCCGCTGTTCGAACAGCGCGCGCTTGTCTATCCACCGGCGGAAATTGCGCTGCTGGCGTTCAAGGACACGCGCGAACTGCAGCTCCATGTGAGATGCGCCGCGGGAGACGCGTGGACCTTCGTGAAAACCTATCCGGTGTACGGCACCAGCGGCGGCGCTGGTCCCAAGCTGACAGCGGGCGACCACCAGGTGCCGGAAGGCGTGTATGCGGTGGAATATCTGAACCCGAACAGCCGCTTTCATTTGTCGTTGAAGCTTGATTACCCCAATGCCTTCGACTGCCGTATGGCGATCGCGGATCGCCGCTACGACTTGGGCGCCGACATCATGATCCACGGCGGTTCGTGGTCGATCGGCTGCCTGGCCATGGGCGATGCCGCGGCGGAGGACCTGTTCATTCTTGCCGCGCACGTGGGTGTCGAGCACGTGCGCGTGTTGATCAGTCCGACGGATTTTCGTGAGGGGCGTGACGCGCCGCAAACGGCATACCCGTCGTGGACGCCCGTGCTGTACGCGCGTTTGCGCGCGGCCCTTGCACAGTACTCACGGGCGGCGTGATGCCCTGGACCTTCGCTCATCCCGCGGCAATATTGCCGCTGCGCCGTTACTGTCCACGCCGTCTGCATTTCCCGGCACTGGTGATCGGCAGCCTGACACCGGATTTCGGTTACTACCTGCGCTGGCTGGATTTGGCGCGGCTGGCGCACCGCTTCCCCGACGGGTTGGCGGTGTGCGTGCTGTCCGGTTTGCTGCTGCTGGCCTGGTTTTACGCGCTGCGCGAGCCTGTCTGCCGGCTGTTGCCGCAGCCGCACCGCGGCGCGTTGCTGGGGTGCATCGTGCGCGCGCGCGCCGGGGCGCCCAACCCGCTGCTGACGGTGGTGCTTTCGCTCGCGCTCGGCGCCGCCACACACATGGCGTGGGACGGGCTCACGCATCGCGGCGGCTGGGCGGTGATGCAGGCGCTGGCGTTGCAGGAGCCATTATTTCGATTGTGGGGCACAGGCATACCGGCCTACCAATGCTTGCAACAACTGAGCACGCTGGCGGGCATCTCGGCGCTGGTGTGGGCCTATGTACGGTGGTTGCGCGCCGCAACTCCCGATCTGCCGCTGTATGCAATCGCGGTCTGCGCCGCGCGCGAAGAGCGATGGCGCTACAGGCTGCTGGGCGCGACAGCCGCGGCTGCATTGATCTGCGCGTTGTTTGTCGCGGCATCTGCGGCCACGCGCTCGCCGGGCCAGTTCTTGTTCGACAGGTTCGTGTTTCGCCTGGTTGTGGATTTCACCGCGGCACTCGTGTTGTTGCTAGCGCTGAGCGCCATGCTCTATCGCCTGCGGCGGCCCACGTTGGTGCCGCGGGACGGCACGGATTGACGGTGTGCTCACAACGAGATTGTCGTTTGGAATCAAAGTGCACATGGACAAATGAACCGCACCGGCAATGCCCGGTAAGGCGGCTTCCGTCACCGATCACCGGAGCCGATTTCACACGGGGCGCGCGGCATTCCGCGTACCCATGCGCACACGTGATTGCGATGTAGCGATTGTGCGTGCGGCGGGCAATTCGGGATAATCCACGCACCATAACCCGCGTTCCCCAGGACCATGCCCAACAAACCCCGCAAAGCCCGCAAGAAGTCATCCCGCAACGAAGTCAAGTTGTCACGCCTGCACGCGCCGCCGGAGATGGCGGCGGAAACGTGGCAGCGCACGCTGCGCCGGCAATACGGGCGCGAGCAGAACTTCACGTTCGAAAACCTCGGCAGCGAGCCCATTTTTTCCGAGTTTCGCGTGCTTAATCCGGCGAGCGGCGGACGTTATCGCGTGGCGATACGCGGCACGGCGCCGGGCGAAAATTTTTGTTCGTGCCCGGACTTTTTGACCAACGATCTGGGCACCTGCAAACACATCGAATTCATGCTGGCGAAGCTGCAGCGCAAACGCGGCGCGCGCGCTGCCTTCACCGGTGGATTTCAGCCGCCCTACAGCGAGATCTTTCTGGCCTACGGCGCACAGCGGCAGGTGCATTTTCGTCCCGGCGCGGATTGTCCCCCGGCATTGCGCGCGGCCGCGCGCGGCGTGTTCGACGAAAACGCCGGTTGGCCATTGCGGCCCGGTCAGATGCGGGGGCTGGACCGGTTTCTCGCCATGGCGCGCGCGGATCATGAAATACGGGTCTACGACGATGCGCTGAACTACCTCGCGGGTTTGCGTGACCGGGAACATCTGGAGGCGGTCATCGACAAGGCGTTCGCGCAGGGCGCGCACGGCAAGGCGTTTGCAGATTTGCTCAAGGTGCCGCTGCATCCGTACCAGCGCGAGGGCGCGCTGTTTGCCGCGCGCGCCGGCCGTTGCCTGATCGGCGACGATATGGGGCTGGGCAAGACCGTGCAGGCGATCGCCGCCGCGGAGATTCTGACGCGGCACGCGGGCATTGAACGCGTGCTGGTGGTGTGCCCAACCTCGCTTAAGCACCAGTGGGAGCTTGAACTGGAACGCTTCGCGGGGCGCAAGGCGCTGGTGATTTCGGGCAATCTCGCCAATCGCAAACATCAGTATGCCGAAGCGGCACAGTGGAAAATTGCCTCCTACGACACGCTGGCGCGCGACCTCGACGCGGTCACGCACTGGGCGCCCGACCTGGTGATCGCCGACGAGGCGCAACGCATCAAGAACTGGAATACGCGCGCCGCGCGCACCTTGAAGCGCATTGCCACGCCGTATGCCTTTGTGCTCACCGGGACGCCGCTGGAAAACCGGTTGGAGGAACTGATTTCCATCGTGCAGTTCGTCGACCAGCACCGGCTGGGGCCGACCTGGCGTTTGTTGAACGATCATCAGGCACGCGACGAAGCCGGGCGCGTCATCGGCTATCGCAACCTGGATGCGATTGCGCGCACGCTGGCGCCGGTGATGATTCGCCGGCGCAAATCCGACGTGCTGACGCAATTGCCGCGGCGCATCGACAAGAATGTTTTTGTGCCAATGACCGAACCGCAGGCGCAAATTCACGAAGAAAACCGCGAAATCGTGGCGAAAATCGTGGCCAAATGGCGGCGCTACAGGTTTTTGTCGGACGCCGATCAGCGGCGTCTCACCTGCGCGCTGCAAAACATGCGCATGTCGTGCGACACCACCTGGCTGCTCGACCGCGAGACCGATCACGGGGTCAAGGCCGACGAGCTGATGGACGTGCTGGAGGACATTTTCGCCGGCGATGCCACCGCCAAGGCCGTGGTGTTCAGCCAATGGATCGGCATGCATGAGGTGATCGCGCGGCGGCTGGACGCATTGAAACTGGGTTACGTGATGTTCAACGGCGGCGTGCCCGCCGAACAGCGCAAGGGGCTGATCGCGCGATTTCGCGACGACCCGAAGTGCCGCGTGTTTTTGTCGACCGACGCCGGCGGCGTGGGACTTAACCTGCAGCACGCCGCCACGGTGGTGAACATGGATTTGCCGTGGAACCCGGCGGTGCTGGAGCAGCGCATCGCACGCGTGCACCGCATGGGGCAGCAGCGTAGCGTGCAGGTGGTGAATTTCGTGGCGCAGGGCACGATCGAGGAGGGCATGCTGGGGATACTGGGCTTTAAGCGCGCGCTGTTTGCCGGCGTGCTCGATGGCGGCAACAGTGAGGTCTCGCTTGGCGGCACGCGCCTGTCGCGCTTCATGGAAGGCGTGGAAAAAGTCGCCGGCAACACCGGCACGCCCGCGCTGCAGGAACCGCTGCCCGCCGCCGAAGCCGACACACCGGCCACACGGGACGACGACGCCGTTGCGGCGTCGCAGACGGCCGCGGCGGCGGGCGGCGACGCGGCAGCCGCCGCGGCGAGCGAGGCCTTGAACGGGCTGCTCAACGCGGGACTGAATTTCCTGACGCAGATTGCGTCGCCGGCTGCGTCACGCGGCAATGGCGCCAACGCAGCCAACGCCGCGGCTGTCCTGATGGATGTCGACGTAAAAACCGGACGCAGCTATTTGCGTTTGCCGCTGCCCGATGCGGGTGTGCTGAGCAAACTGGCCGCGGCGTTGGCGGGCTTGCTGCAGGGTGCGGCGCGGCCGTAGGCACGCACGCGGAAAATTAACATAAGTATTTGTTTTTAAACAATATTTTATGTTTCCAGTGGCAGGCGGATGGTTTGTCCGGTGGCCACCGAGCGCTCGATGGCGATCGTCGTTTCGAGATTGATGCGCGCCTGCGCGGGCGTGGTATGCGCCACCGGCGCGCCGGTGACGAGGTGATCGATCCACGCGCGTGTTTCATTGCCGAGCGATCCCCAGAAGTTGCCCAGCGCCCAGTCGCCCGCGGAGTTGCTGCCCAGAAAGGCCATGTTGAGATTGTGTCCCGGCACGTAGGGATGCGGCACGCCCTTCTCGGTGTAGATCAGATGATCCTTGTGATCGTCGTCGATCAGCATGGTGCCTTCGGTGCCGAGCAGTTCCACGCGATCCGATTGACCCTGCGTCGGGAAATTCGCGGGCAGTGAATAGCTGATGCCGAAGTTGAGCACCGCGCCGTCGGCGAAGGTGACAATCGCCCACGTGGCGTCGTGGCAATCGTAGCCCGCCGCCTTGAAAATGCCGTGCTGGCCGCGCGCCACCACCTCCACCGGGCGATTGCCTTCGAGGAACCAGCACATCAGATCGACGTAGTAGGTGAGCACGTCCAGCACCGGCGTGGCGTGCGGATCGCGCTTCAAAATCTGGAAGGTCTGCGCGCGCGAGTTGTAGACGCGGGCGAGGCCGCTGATGATGGTGCCGAGGCGGCCCTGCACCATTTGCTCCTTGGCCCGCAGGAAGCATTCCTTGTAGCGCCGGCTGTAGCCGAAGTTGAGCCTGCCGTTGGTTTTGGCCAGCGTGTCGAGGATATCGTCGGCGGTTTTCAGCGTGAGACCGATGGGCTTTTCGCACAGCACCGGCTTGCCGGCGAGCAATGCGCGCTTGATCGGTTCGGCGTGTTCCTGTTCGGGGGTGGACACAAACACCGCGTCGACGTCCGGGTGGTCGATGGCGGCGTTGTTGTCAGCGGTATGAAAGTGCGCGCCCGCGAGTTTGGCCAGCGCTTCGGCTTTGGCGGGGTCTTGGTCGGACACGGCGAGGAATTTAACCGACGGGTGCATGCCCGCGAGACGCGCGCGCAGGGTGCCGATGCGGCCGGAGCCGATGACGGCGATGCCTAATCCGTTTTTTGCCACGATGGTGCTCCTGTAGTGTTGCTTTATTCTTGCTGGTCTTCACCTGTTTCCGAGGACCAAACGTCTGCCACTGGTCATTCCCGCGCGGGAACGACAGCGTCGGTTCAAGCCAGTTTCAAATGCTTGATTTCCGCGGTGCCGCCCTGTGCCTCATCGAGCAGGGCGAAAATGTCGGTGCATTCCTTGGCCACGGCATCGGCAATATCGTTGAGCATTTTCAGGCCCTTGGCCGCGGTGGCGTGTTCGGGCGAGCCGTACCAGCCGGTTTCGGCGATGGTCTTGATGTCGCGCAACACCGGTTGATAGCTGCGTGTGCGGCGCAGTTTGTCCCACTGGCGACCATGTGAATGGTCGGATGAATAGTCGATGCGATCCAGATGCACCAGATCGGGCTGATAGGCGAGCACGGCGAGCGCTTCGATTTCGCCGCCGTGGGTGAGGCCGCCGCAGTCGTGCCCGTAGAGTTCCGCCGCGACGTAGCAGGCCTGCACCACGATCACGCTCATGCCCACGTCGCGATGCAGTTTTTCGGAGGCGATGGCGAGCGAGGGAATATTGCCTTCGTGCCAGTTGAGGATCATCAGTCGCTTCGCGCCGTGCTTTGCCGTGGCGGCGCCGGTTTCCACTACCACGCTCTGATACGTTTCCGGGGACAGCGTGATGGTGCCTTCAAACGGCATGTGCATGGGCGTCACACCCAGCGGGCCACCCGGCAGCACCAGCCCATCCATGCGTTCGGCGACCGCGTGACTGATGACGTTGGCGGCATAGATGTCGGTGCCGGTCGGCAGATGCGGGCCGTGCTGCTCGACGCTGCCCGCGGGCAACAGCACCAGGGGGTTCTTTTTGAGTTGCGCCGCGATTTCCGGCTGGGTGAGATTGATGAAGTAGCGGGTATTCAGCATGATGATTTGTATGTCCAGGTTTACTGCAACCCCTCCCTCA
>CADECM010000011.1:17053-66529 GCA_902825845.1 uncultured beta proteobacterium | reverse complement strand
AACTGCTGTGTAACGGCCGATCTTTGCGAATTTTCGCTCAGATGCCAACTTTATTGCGGGTTTCACTCAGAATATCGGCCACTTTCACCGCCTGGCCGTTTTTTTCGATGGAACGCAGCGCGGCATCGACCATCGCCACGGCCACATTGCCGTTGTAGGCGGTGAGTTCGCCGGATTTACCGCTGACGCAGCTGTCGGCGAACATTTCCAGTTCGGCGCGGAACATGTCGCTCTCCGGAATCCTGAGTTCCTCGCGCTTGCCCCAGCCGTCTTTGCCGCGCTGGATGTAGAGCACCGACGCCTTGTGCAGCAGGTGCGGGGTATCCCAGGTGCCGAAATCGATTTCGTAGTGCATCAGGCCTTTGGACCCGAACACGCGCACGGCAAAGATGCCGGGCGAGGTCCAGCTGGAGCCGACGTAGCCCAGTTTGCCGTCCGCAAAGCGGATGATGTTCATCGACTGGTCGTCGACCTCGGCGCCCACCGGCGACAGTTTCGATGCCATCGAACTGACTTCGACCACCGGCCCGCCCAGCAGATGCAGTACATCGAACTGGTGAATGCACAGTTGCGACAGATTGCCGCCGGGGGCGCGGTCCTTGTACCAACGCCAGGTCTGGGGCGTGAGTTCCAGTGCGCGCTCGTTGGAAAAATTCGCCTCCATGAAACCGACGCGGCCGAGTGCGTCGCGGTCGATATGGTCCTTGATGATGCGGATGCCCGCCATCAGCCGCGCGCTGTGGCCGACGGTGACGGTGACACCGTACTGTTTTTCCAGGGCCTCGATTTTCAGCCCGTCTGCCAGCGTTTGCGCGATCGGTTTTTCGGTGTAAACGTGCTTGCCCGCCTTTGCCACCATTTCCGCCAGCGGCAGATGTTGTTCATTGGGCACCGTGAGGATCACGCCCTTGATGTCCGGATCGGACAGCATGGCCTGCATGTCGGGGACCCCGGGCACGTTGAATTCTTTCTGGAATTCGTCGCGCTTGACCTGCGAACGGCTGTAGCCGGCGACAATCTGCAGTCGTTCCGACTTGCCGGAAACGGCGCGTGTCAGTACCTTGGCCCAGCGGCCGAGACCGACGATGCCCATTTTGACCGGAAAACTCATGCCAAACTCTCCTGCTGCGTTGATGAAACGGGCCTGCATTTAATCATGTTTTGGTGTCGCGTTGACCACCAAAAGCGAACAAGGTATCGTCGGCCACGGTCGTTACAACCTTGCCGCGCATTGCCGGGACACATCCGAATCGGGGTGTGCGTTACGGCATATCACGCAGTGCCAAATCCCGTAGTGTCCAATCGCAATCCGTGCACGGCGTTCGCCGCGCGATGCCGCTGCGGCAAGGCGTTTGTTGCGGCCAGGGCATAACCCGATCATTGGAGGAAAAATGAAATTAAAACAATTACTTATGGTTGTCGGTGCCGCGTTGTGGGCGAGTGCCGTGTGGGCGCAGAATTTTCCGACGCGGCCCATCCGCGTCATCGTGCCCTACTCACCGGGCGGCTCCACCGATGTGTTGTTGCGTCTGCTGGCGCCGCGCATGAGTGACATTCTCGGCCAGCAGGTGGTCGTCGAAAACCGGCCGGGCGGATCGTCCACCATCGGTCTTGACCTCGCCGCGAAAGCCACGCCGGATGGCCACACCGTGGGGGTGCCCAACATCGCGTTCGGCGCCAATCCGAGCCTGTTCAAGAAAATGCCTTATGACTCGGAGAAGGATCTGCTGCCTGTATCGCACATCTCCATCGTCACCCTGGTGCTGTCGGTGCATCCCTCGGTGCCCGCGAGATCGGTCAAGGCGCTGATCGCGCTGGCCAAACAATCGCCGGGCGCGCTGAACTACGCGTCGGCTGGAAACGTCAGCGCCAATCATCTGGCGACCGAGCGCTTCAGTTCGGCCACCGGCATCAAGATGACGCACGTACCCTACAAGGGCGGCGGACCGGCCGTGGTGTCGCTGGTGTCGGGAGAGACCGCGGCACTGTTCGCGACGATTCCTTCGGCCATCCAGCATTTCACCTCGGGCCGCCTGCGGCCGCTGGCGGTGTCCAGCCTGAAGCGCAGCGTGGCCTTGCCCGATGTGCCGAGCATTGCGGAAGCGGCGGTGCCCGGCTTCGAAGCCAATGAATGGAACGGCGCGCTGGTGCCGGCCGGCACGCCGCGCGCGGCGATCGACAGGTTGTACCAGGCCATCGCCAGGTCCATCGCGATTCCCGAGGTGCGAAGCCGCATCGTTACGCTGGGTGCCGAGCCCGTGGCCAGCACGCCGGAGCAATTCGGCGCATTCATCAAGCGTGAATTCGTCACTTGGGCGAAGGTCATCCGGGAAGTCGGTATTCGCATCGAATAAACATGTATGCTGACGCCCGGCACTTGCCGGCCTCCGGGAGTGCGTCATGAAACGATTGCGCGGATGGTTTGCCCTGTTGCGTGCCTTGCCGCTGGTGCTGGCGATGCTGCTGTGCGTCGCAGCGGCGCACGCCGCGTCGCCGCACGCCGCCAGAATCGACCGCTTGATGGAAGCATCCGGCATCAATCATTCGATCGGGCAAGTGTTGCCCGGCATACTGGGCGGCCTGGATGAAACGCGGCAGCCGATGCCGGCCCAGGTGCGCGCGGCCCTGCGCGATGCCGCGATGCAGAGTTTCCGGTCCGCACCGATGCTGGAGACATTCCGCGCGAGGCTGGGCACGCTGAGCGCCGCTCAGGTCGATGATGCGCTGCGATGGCTGGATACACCGCTGGGACGCCGCATTACTGCACTGGAAAATGCAGCGGCCGAACCGGGAGCGGCGGCAAAAATCGAGGCCTACGTGCAGTCATTGCAGACAAAACCGGCACCCGCCGGCCGCGTGCGCCTGATTGAGGATTTGAACCGTGCAACCGGCGCGCAGGACGTGATGAACGACATTATGGAGGCGATTCTGCTGGGAAGCGCGCTCGGGGTTAACGCCGCGCAGCCCAGGGAGCGGCAGGTGCCTGCCGAAGCCCTGCGCAAGCAGATTAAATCGGGCATGCCGGAGGTGCAAAGGCAGACCGAACAATTTGTCATGTCGAGCATGCTCTATACCTACCGCCCGCTCGCGGACAGTGACATCGAAACCTATATCCGGTTTGCGCGTTCGCCCAGCGGCGCGGCCTATCAACGCATTGGCACGGCGGGTCTGCGCGACGCGCTGCTTGCAGCGGTGGCGCGGTTCATGAACGCAATACCCAAGGCCATGGAGCGCTCCAAAGGCGCGGTCGGCACGTAGCGCCCCGGCCGCGGGCGGTAACGGATAAAAAGGACAATCGATGCAAGCTTACTGGATCAAGAAGACCGGCGATCGCACCGAACTCGAATTGCGCGACCAGCCGTTGCCGCAACCCGCGGCGGGTGAAATGCTGGTGCGCATGCGCGCGACGTCGATCAATCGCGGCGACATGCTGGCGCGCATTCACCGCCACAGTGCCGCGGCTGGGCGGCCTGCGGGGATCGACGGCTCGGGTGAAGTCATCGACGCGGGCAACAGCCGCTTCAACGCGGGCGATCGCGTGCTGTTTCGTGCCCACGCCTGCTTTGCCGAGTATGCGGCGGTGAATCCGGCGCTGGCCGCGATCATGCCCGACAACCTGTCGTGGGAACAGGCAGCGGCGCTGCCGGCGGCGTACATTACCGCGTGGGAAGCCGTCGTCGAGTTCGGCCGCGCGCAGGCCGGCGAGTGGGTGCTGCTGCTGGGCGCGTCCTCGGGCGTGGGTGTCGCCGCGTTGCAAATCGCGAAAGCGCTGGGCGCGCGCGTGATCGGCGTGTCGGGCGCCGCGCGCAAGCTCGCCGTGTTAAAGACCCTGGGCCTTGATGTGGGCATCGAGGGGCGCGGCGGCGCGTTTGCCGACGCGGCACTGCAGGCCACCGGCGGCAAGGGTGTCAACGTCGCCGTCAACCTCGTCGGCGGCAGCGCTTTCCCGGGGTGCGTGCGCGCAGCCGCTGATTTTGGCCGCGTGATCATTGTGGGCTACGTCGATGGCCAGATGCACGCCGATTTCGACCTCGAGGCGGTGCACGGCAAGCGGCTGCAGATCAGCGGCATTTCCAACACACCGCTTACCCCCGCGCATCGCGCCGCCTCGATGCAGGGCTTCATGCGCGACGTGTATCCGGCGCTGGCGTCTGGCGCCATTGTGCCGGTCATCGACCGCGTATTCGGTTTTGACGAACTGCCGGCGGCGAAGGCGTATGTGGAGACGGATCAGTTGCTGGGCAAAGTGGTGGTGCGCATTCCGTAGCCGTGCCGGGCGTCCGGCGCCGGGCGCCATCCGTCACGCCTACACGGCGTCATCCCAGGCGATGCGCATAAACATGTCCAGCAGGCGCGCGCCGCGCGCCGAATGGATCGCGGAATATTGTGCGATATGGCCGGCAAGATGATTTCTGAATTGCTGCATCCCCGCGGGGCATTGCGACGCGGGACCCTGCCTTAGGCAATTGTGCAGCGTGGCTTTGAGCTGGTCGAAGTGTTCGCGCGGCAGGTTGGGCACGCGATTGACCACGATCCCCGTCACTTGCTGGCGGGTGGCGGCGCGCATGACACGCGTCTTGCGGTGATTGACGCGAAATCCCTCGTCGAGCGCAATCGCGGCCACATGGGCGGCGAAGGTTTGCACGCGGCGCGCCAGCATGTCGTTGCCGGAGAAGGTCAGGTCATCGGCGTAACGCGTGTATTGCGCGCCGAATGAGTCGGCCAGCGCCTGCACCCGCACATCGAAGTTGAAGGCGCACAGGTTGGCCAGCGCGGGCGAGGTGGGCGCACCCTGTGGCAGGTGGGGCGAGGCAAGGCGCTTGCGGGCGTGCCATGCCGCGGCGCGGGCACCGTCTGCCGCATGGCTTGGTGCCTGCCGCGGCGTGGCACAGGTGGTGAGCCGCGTGAGCGTGCGCGCCGCCGCGGCCGGGTAGCCGAGCGCGGCAAACAGTTCATACACTTTTCCGCCGCCGACGTGGCCGAAGAAATCTTCGAGATCCATGCGTACAACGACAGCCTGCCCGACGTGCGGGCGGGCGTTGGTGATGCAGGAATGCCGTTGGCGGAAGCCGTGCGCGGCCTGATGCGGAGGCACGTATTCGAGCAGGCCGCGCAGCACGCGGTGTTGAACGGCGCACAATTGCGCCTTGGGGATTTCCAGCAGGCGCAGGCCGCCGCTGCGTTTGGGCAGCCAGCGGTGGTTGTAGTGTGAATGGCGCGCGTCATTCGTGCGCGGGTGTTGCAACGGCCCGGTGAGCCAGGCGAGTTCGCCGTCACTCAGGTTGAGCCATTGCGCAATGTCGCGCGGTGTCGGCAAATCGGGCACCACGCAATCGATCAGTGCGCGCGGCAACGCGCTCATGCGCGGCGGCGTCAGTGGAAAACGGCGCAGCCGCGGCGGCCGCCTGCCGCGCCATGCATCGTCGAACGCTTGCGACAGCACTATCGCTTTTGCCATCTCATGGCGCGCGGTGTCGCGCCAGTTATCCGCAAACTGCGCCACTATTTGCCGCGCCAAACGTCCGATCCAGCGCGCGCGGCTGGCGAGTGCGCGCTCGCAGCGCAGGCGCGCGGATGTGGCCTCGCACTCTCCGGCGAGCAGGGCGTCGGCAATGCCCAGTGCGATGCGTTGGCGTGCGGTCACGGATGCGGGACGACGAAAAAAGCAGCACGCTTCAACGCTGCTGGTCTTGCATGAGCGTGTCTGCACAGGGTGCAGCGCGGCTCATGCGCTGAGTGGTGCGATAGTGCTTTCCCGCGGGGTAACCCCGCGGAGACTTGCGGCTGGCATCACGGGGATGGTTCAACCGCGCATCGGCTTGAAGCATGCTGCCGTGTGCAAGATACGGAGAGCAACCGCGCGTGTCAAATGGGTGTTGCGGCATCGCGGCGCCGCGAGGTGGGCCGTGTGGCGATGGCGATTGACAACACCTGCGTCGCATAACACCATTGCTGGCGAAAACATCAAACGGGGAGCGAGCCATGGTGAGCGGGAAGACGATACTGTCAGGGGTGTCGATCGCGGTTCTTTGCCTCACACAATTGACCGGCTGCGGCAAGAGCAAGGAGCAGGAGGCCGCCGAGGCGGCTCAGGCGGCTGCCGCCAGAATGGCGGAAGCGGCGAAAAAAATGGAGGCGGTTGCCCGGGCAGGCAAGTCCAGTCCGCCGCAAACGCCGCAGGAAGCGATCAAGCAGGGCGCGGATGCGATGGCGGCGGCGTCGGCGATGATGGGCGCGATGGCGGGCGGCGACGGCAAGGGCGCGGTGGAGCCGGTGGATTTCCGCGATTTGAAGGCCTTGCTGCCGGAGACGATGGCGGGATTGAAGCGCGGCGAGGCTTCCGGCGAAAAAACCGCGGCCATGGGCGTGAAGGTGTCGCAGGTTCAGGCGCGGTACGCGGGCGATGCCAACACGCGGGTTCGTTTGAAGATCATCGATACCGGGTCGATGAGCGGCATTGCGGGAATGGCGGCGGCGGGCTGGGCGATGGTGGAGATCGATCGCGAGACGGACCGGGGTTACGAGAAAACGTCGACTGTCGATGGCCGCAAGATGCATGAAAAGTGGAACGCCAAGGACAAACGGGGCGAAGTCGATGTCATTGTCGGCGGGCGCTTTGTGGTTGAGCTGCGCGGCACCGGCATCGAAATGAAAGACCTCAAGCAGGCGCTCAGCGCCATCGATTTCAAGAAACTGGCGTCGTTGAAGAGCGCGCCGGCCACCGCTGCGGCCGCAAAATAGGCGGCGATAGGCGGCGCGCGGCCGGTTTTCGTGTTGAATAAATAATTCAATAAAATCAATTAGTTACGTAAAACGCTTTTTGAGAGATCCGAGTATGAGCGAACAATCCCGATCCCATCTGTACGAATACTTTCCCGGCAATTTCGTGTGGTCGCAGTCGATCAATTCGATGATCGACATGGCGAACTGGGGCGCCTCGTCGATGGGTGAAATCGATCAGGTGGGCCGCAGGCTCATGCACAAGCAGGGCGACAACGAAGCCTGGTTCAGCGAGTGGCAGGCGCTGGCCGAAGACCAGGAACGCAAGGCGCTTGCCGCA
Organism: uncultured beta proteobacterium; assembly: GCA_902825845.1. Taxonomy (GTDB): domain Bacteria; phylum Pseudomonadota; class Gammaproteobacteria; order Burkholderiales; family SG8-41; genus UBA5216. The sequence goes on along the minus strand of CADECM010000011.1, from coordinate 59,469 downwards.
GCCGCGGCGAATCATCAGCTGACCGCGGGCACCAATTACCTGCACGCGGGCACGTATCACCTCTACGCGGAGCGTTTCATTCCGCCCAGCGAGCGCAAGTTCGAGAGCTACCGACGCTGCATGCACTGCTTCGAGGAAGGCTACAAGCGGCGCTACCCCGGCATCGAGCGCGTGGAGGTGCCGTATGAGGGCGGCAAGCAACTTCCGGCGTTGTTCATGAAGGCGCCGGGCGCGGGACCCAAACCCACGATTGTGTGTTTCGACGGGCTGGACCTGTGCAAGGAAATGAGCGTGCTGTTTATCGGCGTCGAACTCGCCAATCGCGGCTACAACACGCTCGCCATCGACGGGCCGGGGCAGGGCGAAGCACTGCGCCTGCGCGATATTCCGAGCCGCTACGACTATGAAGTGCCGGGCACGGCGGCATTCGACTACGTGGCGGGGCGCGCCGACGTCGACGCCAGACGCATCGGCGTGATGGCCTTCAGTCTCGGTGGTTACTACACGCCGCGCATCGCGGCCTTCGAAAAGCGCTACGCGGCCGCGGTGGCGTGGGGCGCGCACTACGATTATCACGCGGTGTGGGTAAAGCGCCGCGCGCACATGGAAGCGGGCGGCAAAAACGCCTCGTCGGCGATGTTTCAGCTGCCGTGGGTGCTCGGCACGCCGGACATGGACAGCGCCATGGTCAAGGTCAAGGATTTCACGCTGGAGGGCGTCGCCGACAAGGTCGAATGTCCGATTCTCATCGTGCATGGCGAGCATGACACCATTGTGCCGGTGGAAATTGCCCACCAGCTCGACAAGGCGGTAACGCGCTCGCGCAAGAAGACCTTCAAGGTGTTCACCATTGCCGATGGCGGTTCGGAGCATTGCCATGGGGACAATCGCATTGTCGGCTCCAACTACGTCGCTGATTGGGTGGCGGACAATTTGTAACGCGGCGGCCGTGCGGCACGCATGCGAGTGTGGCTGACGGCGCCGCGCCTCATGCGCCTGTGCTTTATAAAAATAAATAAAATCAAACGGTTACATAAATTGCTTCAGTCGTGTGAACGTTTGTGACGATTTATTGATGGACGCCGGCCAGCGCCGCACGCGCCGGCGCAACGCCCATGAGGCGTTGTGGGTACGTGTATATTCCAGCGGATGACCGGAAAAAGTACATTGTTCCCGTTGCGGCTGAGCGACGTGATTCCACTGGGGGTGGCCGCGCTGCTTGCGGTCGTCATCGCCTTCGCGATCATGGCCTACAATGCGATTTCCGGCACCCGCGACCGCGTTCAGGTGCTGGCCCGCTACGATTACGGCATGCTGGTGTCCACGCTGGAAATGAAGGTCAGTATCAGCGAACTGGCGATCAGAACCCGCGAGTATCTGGCGGTGCCGTCGCCACCGATGCGTGAGCGTGTGTTGAAGCGTATTGCGGATTTCAACGACCATCTGGCGCGCTACAGCAAGGTGGCCGCGGCCCATTCCAAACATGCCGTACATGCCGCCAGTTTGGAAGCCGCGTTTAAAACCTTTGAATTGGCGACGCTGGCCATCCTTGACCGCCGTGTCGACTCGGAACAGTTGCTGGCAACGATCTTTCGCAATTTCGAAGCGGTGAACGCGAAGATCGATGCCGATCTGGTGGGCAAGGTCGATCTGCGCGATCCCAACCGCACGGAGCGCCTGCGTCTCGCGACGCTGCTCAAGGCGGACGGTGCGGAAATCCAGGCCCATTTGTCCGAATATCTGCGCACGCAGAACGCATCGGCCCGCGAATCGATCTACCGGAAAATCGTGTCGTTCAACGCCAATATCGCCGCCATTGAACGATTCCGTTACCCCCTTGAGCAACTGTTGTTGCCGGCGGAGATCAAGGCGCAATTTGGCACCGGCATCCGCAGCGTGCAGGCTTTGCTTGAGCTGGAAGCCGCGTTGCTCAGGCAGCGCGGCGAACTGGGCGGATTTCGCAGCGCCCTGGATGCACTGCTCGACGACGGTGCGCAGTTGCTGGCGGTGCGTTCGCTGGATACGGCGACTGACGGCATCCTCCATACACTCAACCAGATCACGCTGTTTGCGGCGGCACTGACGATTCTGTTGCTGCTGATTCTGGCGGCGGCCGTGGCCTATGCGAGGATCAACGTGGTGATGCCCGTGCGCAGGTTGCACCGCGCCTTGACGCAGGTGCAGGATACCGGCGACCTCAGCGTGCGGGTGGAATCGCGCGGTGCGCCTGAAGTGCGCGAGATCAGCACGCAGGTCAACCGCATGCTGCAACAGTTGAACGCCACCACGGTCAGCAAACTCGAATTGGAAGCCAGCCAGCGGCAACTGCAGCGCGAAATCGGCGAACGGCGCCAGGCGCAGGACGCGTTGCATGCGTCCAACCTCAAGCTGTCCGAACTGGTGGTACGTGACGAGCTGACCAGTCTGCCCAACCGGCGCGCGCTGGCCGACGGCATTGAGCAGTCGATTTCGCGCGCCAAGCGCTCCAGGACACGTTTTGCCGTCCTGTATGTTGACCTCGATCACTTCAAGGAAGTGAACGACACCAAGGGTCATGACGTGGGCGACGAACTGCTGCAGGCCGTGGCGAAACGTTTGCGCCATTGCGTGCGCGAAGACGATGTTGTGGTGCGCATGGGCGGCGACGAGTTCGTGGTGCTGATGACGGAAATGGAACTGCGCGAAGACGCGGCGATCCTGGCACGCAAAATACTGGACGCCGCGAAGCTGCCCATCATGGTCGGCGAGTTCGAGCTCTTTTGCCAGGCCAGCATCGGCATCAGCACCTACCCGGATGATGGCCAGGACGCCCTGACGCTGCTCAAGGCGGCGGACAGCGCGCTCTACCGGGCGAAGGAGGAGGGCCGCAACCGCTTCAATTACTACAGCAAGGACCTCACCATCAATGCCACGCGCCGCGTTGAGGTCGCCGACGAATTGCGCCGGGCGCTGGATAACAATGACTTCTTCCTGCATTACCAGCCGCAGCGTTCGGTTGCCACCGGGGCGCTGGTCGGGGTGGAAGCCTTGTTGCGCTGGAAGCATCCGAAATGGGGCATGGTGCTGCCGGACGAGTTCATCCCGGTGGCCGAGGCCACGGGCCTGATCGTGCCGCTTGGCGGGTGGGTGCTGCGCGAGGCCTGCCGCCAGGCACGGGAATGGGCGGCCGCTGGCCGGCCGCTGCGCATGTCGGTCAATCTGTCGGTACGCGAGTTGTCCTCCAGCACCATCGTCGACAGTGTCAGGGCCAATCTCGCCGGCCTTGACGCCGGGCTGCTCGAAGTGGAAATCACCGAATCGCTGATCATGCGCGATCTCGACGCGTCGATCCTGGTGCTGCGCCAGTTGCGTTCGGCCGGGGTTTCCATCGCGATGGACGATTTCGGGATGGGCTATTCCTCGCTGTCGCGCATCAAGCATCTGCCGCTGAACCGCCTGAAAATCGACAAGTCCTTCGTCGGTTCGATCGAGGATGGCGCGGACGGCGCGGAACTGGTACGCGCGCTGATCGCGCTGGCGCACGCGTTGCAGCTGGACGTCATTGCCGAGGGCGTGGAAAGCCCGCACCAGCTGGAGTTTCTGCGGGTCGAACGCTGCGGGGAATTTCAGGGCTACTGGGGCGGCCGGCCGATGATGGCCGCGGAAATATCGGACCTCCTCGATGCCGATCGCAAGCCGCGCACGGCAGGCGCGCACGGCCTCACCGTGGTGCCGCGCTGGCCGGACGCGCGACAGGACGCGTAGGGGCCGCGCGTCTTACTTCGACATGCCCAGCGCAATCAACGTGCGCCGGATCGCCGGATTCGCGATGCTGGCGGGCACCGTTGCGCGCCGGGTGGAGTGCGGATAATGATCTGTTACCGCCAGCGTTTGCCGGGCCTTGCGCACGCGAAGTCCTTCGGCGCGCATCGGGTCAAACGCGAGAAAAGTGCCGCCTTCGTGCAACAGGTTGCGGTCCACGGCAGGCAGATCCTCGCCGCCGGCGCCGCTGTCATTCGCAACGATAACGTGGCGCGCCCATACGCGGTCGAACAGCGATAGCGGCGCGTTCACGCTTTTTCTTTCTCCATCTCGGCGAACGCCTCTTTTGCCCAGCGAAACGCTTCGATGCCCGCGGGCACCCCGGCGTAGCAGGAAATCTGCAGCAGCACTTCCTTGATTTCGTCCTTGGTGCAGCCGTTGCCGAAGGAACGCTTCACATGCAGCTTGAATTCGTGCTGCCGGTTGAATGCTGCGAGCAGTCCGATGTTGAGCAGGCTGCGCGTTTTGCGCGGCAGGCCGGGGCGGCTCCAGATCATGCCCCACGCGGTTTCCGTGGCGTACTCCTGCATCGCCATGCTGAATTCGTCGACGCCCTGCATCGACTTGTCGACGTATTCCGCGCCCAGCACCTCGCGGCGGATGGTAATGCCTTTGTTGAACAGATCGCTGGCCATGGAGGATCCTTTGTTAAGTTATTGATTATAAATAATAATTTATTCAGTGCGCGAGCCGGATGCGGCCGCTGGCGGAACTTGCAGCCGCGCGCGATTGTCTGGACACTACGCCTGTCCTAACAACAATCAACAACATGAAACTGGCTGCAGTCATTTTACTCTCGGCGGTTCTGGCAGGGTGCGCGATCGCGCCCGCCGATCACAACGGCAAGGATGCGCCGCGCACCGCATCCATCGTGCCGCTCAAGGCGCAGCGGCCCGTGATCGGCCTGGTGCTGGGCGCCGGCGGCGCACGGGGCTTCGCGCACGTGGGCGTAATCAAGGCGCTGGAAGCCGCCGGTGTGGAAGCGGATGTGGTGGTCGGCGCCAGTTCCGGCGCCCTGGTGGCATCGTTTTATGCGGCGGGAATGAAAGCGCGCACGCTGGAAGCGATGGCGCTCGAACTCGAGGACAGCGATATCTTCGATTTCACGCTGTTTGGTCCGGGCCGGGTGGAAGGGGCGCGGCTGCAGCATTTCGTCAATCGCACGCTGGACGGGCGGGCGATCGAGCGTCTGCACAAGCCTTTTGCAGCGGTTGCCACGGCGCGGGACAGCGGGCACATGGCGGTATTCAATCGCGGCAACACCGGCATTGCGGTGCGCGCGTCGGCCAGCGTGCCGCGTTTCTTCTGGCCGGTGATGATCCATGGCCAATCCTATGTCGACGGCGGCGTGGCAAGCCGCGTGCCGGCGGCGCTGGCGCGCGAAATGGGCGCGGACGTGGTGATCGCGGTGGATATTTCGCGCCGTCCGGCGGACGAGGCGGACGCGGCCGACGTGGTGATACGCCCGCAAACGGTGCGCTCGCGCATGAACGATTTTCGTCATCGCCAGGCCAATATCGCGGCAGGCGAAGCGGCCGCACTGGCGGTGATCGGGCACATTCGTACACGCATCGCCACCGCCGCCGTGAACAAGGCGCGCGCTGGCGGCGCTAACGTGCCGTGTACTCGCGGCGCGCCTGGTGCGCCTGCAACAGCGGCAGCACTTCGGCCGCGGGCAGCGGCCTGCTGAACAGATAGCCCTGATATTCGTCGCAATCGAGGCGTGACAGAAACTCGAGCTGCGCCCTGGTTTCCACGCCTTCCGCCATGGTCTTGATGCCCAGTTGCCGGCTCATGGCGATGATGGCCGAAACGATGGCTGCGTCATTGGGATCGCTGCTGATGTCGCGCACGAACGCCTGGTCCACTTTGATCTTGTTTACCGGGAACCGTTTCAGATAGCTGAGGCTGGAATAGCCGGTGCCGAAATCGTCGATGGCGATGGAAATCCCCAACTCTCGCAATTCGCTTAACGTTCTTGTGGTTTGTTCGGCGTGCCGCATGATGCTGCTCTCGGTGATCTCCAGTGCCAGCCAGCGCGCGTCGAGCTCGTACTCCGCAAGCACCGTGCTGACCAGTTGCAAAAGGTTGCCGCGCCGAAACTGCGGCGCGGCGATATTGACGGATACGGGAATCGGGGCCAGTCCGGCTTTTTCCCAGATTTTGCACTGCGCGCAGGCGGCGCGCAGGATCCACTCGCCAATGGGCACGATGAGACCCGTGTCGTCCGCCAGGGGAATGAATTCGCCGGGGGAGACGCGCCCCAGCGTGCCGTTGTTCCAGCGCGCCAGCGCTTCCAGACCGACCACGTCGCCGCTTTTCACATTCAACTGCGGCTGGTAGTGCAGTTCGAATTCGTTGCGTACCAGCGCATGCCGCAGTTCGGTTTCCATGTGCAGACGCTGCGCCGTGTTTGCATTCATCTCGGGCCGGTACAGTGCCCAGGTGTTGCGCTCCTGTTTGGCGTGGTACATCGCAATGTCGGCGTTTTTCAGCAGCGCGTCACGGTCCTGGTCGTCGAACGGAAAAATCGTGATGCCGACGCTGGTGGTGGTGAACACGACACCCGAGTCGGTAGTGAAGGGCGTGGCAAAGGCGTTCCTGACCTTTTCCGCAACGGCGGTGATTTCGTCCACGTTGCCGGCATTCTCCATCAATACCGTGAACTCGTCGCCGCCGAGCCGGGCAATGGTGTCGGATGCACGCAGGGTGCCGGTCAGGCGCTCGGCGATCTGCTTCAACAGCGCATCGCCGGCGGCGTGACCGCGCGTATCGTTGATCTCCTTGAACCGATCGATGTCGAGGAACATCAACCCCAGCAGGGTATTGCTGCGCCGCGCGCGCTGCATCGCGGCGTCCAGCCGGTCGAGTAGCAGGTAGCGATTGGGCAGGCCGGTGAGCGAGTCGTATTGCGCAAGGTAAGCCAGGCGTTCTTCGGTCTGGCGGCGCTGAGAGACATCGTGCAGCAGGCCGAGGATCTGGCGGATGGCGCCGTTGTCGTCGACCATCGGCACATAGGTGGCGGATACGGCAAACGTGGTGCCGCGCAGCGGGAAACTCAGTTCTCCCGATTGTGTTGTCCTGCTGGCGACGGCCTGCGCCAGCAGCGGCTCAAAGGTCCGTGCGACGTCGGCCGGTAGCAGGTCTTCATCGCGTTTGCCGATGATGTCGGCGTTGCCCAAGGCATAAAATGCCGCGCCGCGCTCGTTGACGAACTGAATGCGCAATTGCGGATCGTAAATGAGAAAGACGTCGGGTATGCCGTTCAGCGCCAGCCGCAGCAGTTCCTTGCTCGATTCGATCTGCAGCAACATGCGTTTCATTGGCGTGACGTCGCGGTGCACACCAACCGTGCCGATGACCCGCCCGTTTTTGCCGCGAATCGGCGCGTAGCTGCTTTCGAAATAGACGTGTGCGCCGTCATTGCCCGTGCGCCTGGTTTCCCAGCCGGCGATGGTTTCTCCCTCGAGCACGCGTTCGCGAAACCCGGACAGCACTTCGCTTTGGGGGCCGTCAAACGGCCATTCGGCCGGCCGCCCGATGGCGTCAGCTGCGCTGATGCCGAACAGACGCTCCGCACCGGGATTCCAGCTGATCAAGTGCCCATCGCGGTCGGTGCTGGTGATGGCGTCTGGCGACGCCTGTGTCGCGGCAGCGTGGCGCGCGAGTTCGGTTTCGACGCGCCGCTGCCGCGTGACGTCCTCGAACGAGGCCACCACGGCGTTGGGCTTGCGCGCGCCGCGCGCGAACAGCGGCTGCGTATTGACCTGCAGCCAGCGCATGGATTTGCCCCTGAGACGAATGCCGACCAGCACGTTTCGTTGCGCCTTGCCCGTGTGCAGGGTCTTGCGGATGGGAAAATTCTGCGGCGGAAACGGCTTTCCGTCTTTGGTTGTCGCATGCCACGCGCTGTCGTCCCCCAGCGCCTTTTCCATCTCCCCGCGGGGCACGCCGAGTATGGCTTCGGCACTCGGATTGGCAACCAGAATCTTGCCGCGACTGGAAACCATGATCACGCCTTCGGTGAGCGCGAACAGCAGTTCGTTATAGCGCTTGGCACTTACGGTTGGCAGCGTAGCGTGACGGCGTGAACCGGTCGCTGTGCGTTGCCTGGCACCCAACTTTTTCTTTTTGTCCATGGCGCGGCTATGGTAGCGCAAAACGCGCCACGGGTAGCCCGTTGCTGGTCGCATGTGCGAAGCGAACCCGTCGGGAAAAGCCTGACCCGTGAAGTGCGCCGTTGCCTTGGATATGCCCGCGGCGTACTGTCCCATTCTGCGGAATGCCGTGAGATCTTTGACTGGCGACCGTGCGCGCCATTGGAATCGGGGCGTGCCCGGCGATGGCCGCTAGCCCGGGTATTGCGCGGTCCGGGCGGGCGCTACCCGCTGCAGCCGCCAATGCGCGCCGGCCCAGCCCCAGACGTCGGCCAGCGGCTCACAACGCAACGCCGCTGGGGGATCCTGCCCGAGAAACTGCAGGGCATCGAACAGTGCCGGCACGGGATGCGCGTAGTTGATCGCGGCCGCCCGCGTTTGTTTGGACATTTTTTCGCCCTGCGCGTTAAGGGCAACCGGCAGGTGCGCATGGCGTGGTGAGGGCAACGCGAGCAAGCGTTGCAGCCAGATCTGGCGCGGCGTCGAATCGAGGAGATCGGCGCCGCGCACGACATCGGTGATACCTTGCGCTGCGTCGTCCACCACCACCGCCAACTGGTATGCAATCAGCCCGTCCGCGCGCGCGACGATGAAGTCGCCCACCGCCTGTTCCACGTCCTGTGCCATCTCGCCCTGCAGGTCGTCGCGGAAACTGATGAACGCGCCCTGCGTGCGTACGCGCGTGGCGCGCGCGTCGCGGTTGCCGCGCAGGCCGCCGCGGCAAGTGCCCGGATAGACGGGGCCGTCGATGCCCTGCACGGCGGAATCGGCGATTTCGCGACGGCTGCAGTTGCACGGATAGAGCATGTCGTGTGCGGCGAGTTGGGCGAGCGCGTCGCGATAGGCATCGGCGCGCGTGCTTTGATACAGGATGGCGCCGTCCCAGCCCATGCCGAAGGCCTCGAGGCAGCGCAGGATGGCGTCAGCAGCGCCGGGCATGGTACGCGGCGTATCGAGGTCTTCCATGCGCAGCAACCACTCGCCGCCGCGCGTCCTCGCTTCCAGATAACTGCCGACTGCGGCGACCAGCGAGCCGAAATGCAGCGGCCCGGTGGGCGAGGGCGCGAATCTGCCGCGGTACACCGCTAGGCGGTTGCCGGATCGAAGAAGGGCTGATCGCCCTTGATCTGTGTGCGGTGCATCAGGCGCCGCGTGTCCGGGTCAAACGCATCGCGCCGGTGCATGGCCGACCGGTTGTCCCACATCACCAGATCGCCGACCTGCCACACCTGATACCACTCAAAGGCCGGCTGCGTGGCGTGCGCCCACAGGCGGTTGAGCAGGTCTTCGCTTTCGTCGAGCGGCAGGCCGTTGATGTAGGCTGACTGGCGGCGCCCGAGAAACAGCGCATTGCGGCGCGTTTCCGGATGCGTGCGGATTATTGGATGATTGGCACCGGGGGCCTCGCGTGGATCGGCAACGTCCTTGAATCCCTTGCGCAGTTCGCCGGCGCTGTTGCGGCTGGAATCGTGGCGGCAGGTCTTGCCCACGATTTCACGCTTGAGTTCGGCGGGCAACGTATCGTACGCCGCGTACATGTTCGAAAAGCCGGTGTTGCCGCCCACCGGCGGCACTTCCAGCGCGTACAGCAGGCTGCCGATGGGGGTGCGTTCGTTGTACGACATATCGCTATGCCATACCGCTTCATAGTGGCCGAGATTGCCGATCGACTTGCCATTAACCTTGATGTTCGACATCACGGTAATTTCAGGATACGGATTCACCACATCCTTGCCGGCATGTATCGGCGCGCTGTCGAGCTCGCCAAACAGACGCGCGAAATTCAGAAACTGCGGATCGTCGAGTTTCTGTCCGCGAAAGCGCAACACCAGATGATCGTTCCAGGCCTTGCGGATTTGGGCGTAAGTGTCCTGTCCTGGCGGCCGCGACAAATCGAGGCCGACAATATCAGCTGCGAGGGCGGCGCCCGAGGGCTTGACAGTAATGCGGGTGTTCGATGCAGTATCCATATATTATAACTATTTGATTATAAACGATATTTTTTGAGAGGCTAAGTGTCGATAGTGATAATACCACCGGCCCGGCAAGCGACGCGGCGCGCATGCTACGGCGGCGAGCCGGTGCCTTGCAGCAGCCTGAGCACCGTTTCGCGCACGCCGCCCAGCCGCGGATGCACGCGTAGCGCCATGTTGAAGGCGAGGCAGGCGGCTTCCACGTTACCCTGCGTGCGCAGGATTTCGCCCAGCCCGCACATCGCGCCGAAATGCCGCGGCTCGATTTCGAGTGTCTGGTGGATGGCGGCCACGCTCTCGTCGTCGCGCTCCATCAGATAAAGGAGTGTGGCGAGCTTGTTCCACGCCTCCGCCCAGTCCGGGCGCCGGCGCACCAGTGTCGCCAGCCGGGTTTCGGCAATATCGAAGCGCCGCGCCGCGATATCGGCGCAGGCTTTTTCCAGCGCGCGTTCCGCGCCTTCGTGGCTGTCGTACATCCACACGTCCCAGATCGCGTCCTCGATCGGCACGGCGGCGGCGGGGCCGGGACAGGCCTGCAGTTTGTCGAACAATTCGTTGAGCCGCGAGGGCAACACTGCAGCGGGTTGTCGTTGCGGCAACCGGCTGACCAGCTTGAGCGTGTCGGCGTAAAGCACTCGGCGTGGTGTGGTCCTGAAGGGCTGTGCAATCAGTATACGCCCGCCCAAATCGGCGCGTCTAGCGAACGATGCGATTGCGCAGCAGCCCGATGCTTTCGACCTCGGTTTCCATCACGTCGCCGGGTTTCATGAACTCGGGCGGTGTGCGCGCATGACCCACACCTGACGGCGTGCCGCTGAGAATGATGTCGCCGGGCTCCAGCGTGATGCCCGCCGACAATTCGGCGATGATGCGCGGCAGCTTGAAGTACAGATGGCGGGTGTTGGAGCTTTGCTTCACCACGCCGTTGACGCGGCATTGCAGATTGAGATTGTTCGGGTCCGGCACGTCGTCGGCGGTGACGATCCACGGTCCCATCGGCGCATGCCCGTCGAGGCTTTTGCCGCGGAACCACTGTTGGCCGTGATGGCGCTGCACTTCGCGCGCGGACACGTCGTTGGCGACCATGTAGCCGAACACGTGCTTCATCGCGTTGGCTTCCTTGATGTTGGTGCCGCCGGGACCGATCACCAGCGCGAGTTCCACTTCCCAGTCGAGCTTTTCGGTAACGCCGCCGTGCGCCGGGACATTGCCGAAAGGGCTGTTCACGGTCAGCGGCTGTTTGGAGAAAAACGCCGGATGTGCCGGCATTTCCTGCTGCTGCGGGCGTGACGCCGCACCTTCGTTGAAGTGATCCAGATAATTCCAGCCGACGCAGAATACGTTCTTGCGCGGGCGCGGGATCGGCGCGTGCAGTTTGACTTTGGTGAGCTTGTGATGACTGGCTTTGATTCCGGCTGTCGCCTTTTTGATCGCCGCGAGACCTTTCTTGCCGGAGGCCACCAGTGAAATCATGTCGTTGGCGTCAAACGGCAGTGCCACCCGCGCGGACTTTGCCGCGCGTGCAATGTCGATGATGCCGCCGTCGGCGCCGATCACGCCGACCTTTAAAGGCTTGCGTGCGGATTCGGAAAAGGTGACCAGTTTCATGGGGTGTTCCCTGTTTGACGATTAGAGGTGTTTGAATTTTTCGCAGGCCACGACCAACTGCCGGCAGATGCCGGGTTCCCACGCAGCGTGGCCGGCATCGGGCACAATATGGTATTCGGCTTCGGGCCAGGCGCGGTGCAGGTCGTCGGCGCTGATGATCGGGCACACCGCGTCGTAGCGGCCCTGCACGATGACGCCCGGGATGTCGCGAATGCGGCCGGCATGGTCGAGCAGCGAATTGAGCGGCAGGAAAATATCGTGTGTAAAGTAATGCGCTTCGATGCGCGCCAGCCCCAGCGCCACCACGTCGCCGCCGAAATACGCCACTGTCTCCGGATTGGGCATCAGGGTCGAGCACGCGCCTTCATAGCGGCCCCATTGGCGCGCGGCGGGCATGTGCACCACCGGGTCTGGATCGGTGAGGCGCTTGTAATAGGCGTCGAGCAGATTGCCGCGCTCGGCTTCGGGGATGTAACCCGAAAACGCGCGCCACGCTTCGGGAAACAGGTTCTTCAGGCCGTACAGAAACCACTCGATCTCGCTTTTGCGGCAGAGAAAGATGCCGCGCAGGATGAGCCCGCTGCAACGCCGCGGATGCGCTTCGGCATAGGCCAGCGCCAGCGTGCTGCCCCACGAACCGCCAAATACCAGCCAGCGTTCGATGTTCAAATGCCGGCGCAGCACTTCCATGTCGGCGATCAGGTGCGGCGTGGTGTTGTCGGTGATGTCGCCCAGTGGCGTTGATCGTCCCGCGCCGCGCTGATCGAACACCACGATGCGGTAATGCCGGGGATCGAAGAAGCGCCGGTGCGCAGGCGACGCCCCCGCGCCGGGACCACCATGCAAAAAAATCACCGGCTTGCCGGCGGGATTGCCGCTGGTCTCCCAGTACATCTGATGCCGGCCGTCGAGCGGCAGCATGCCGGCATCGTAGGGTTCGATTTCGGGATACAACTCGGTGCGCAGGGCTGGAGCGTGGTCGGCCACGGTGATTCGCTTTCGGATGGAGACGCTGCGGGTGGCGTAAAAATAACACAATTCGCGGCCGATCATGCCATGCCCGCGTGCTACGATTACGCCATGAAACAGTGCGCGGCTGCGATGGGTTGCCATTGACAGTTCCGCCCTCCCCGCGCAGGGGAGAATTCCCGCAATGCAGCGACGTACACAGAGGAGAAGGCAAGATGGCAATTCCCCGATTGAACGGCATCATCAAGGCGCTAGAGGAAGGCAAGAATGCCTGCGTCTGTTTTTCACCGGCCGATACCGGCGCCGCGCAAGCGGTGGCCACCGAGAAATACGACGGCGTGGTATTCGAAATGGAGCACAACGCCTATGACATCAAGGCGCTGCGCGACAGCCTGCAATACATGCTCAACCGCCAGCAAATCGCGGCCGCCGGCAGTGTCGCGCCGGCGGTGACGCCGATGGTGCGCATTCCGCCCAACGGCGTGGAAATGAACCAATGGGTCGCCAAGCAGGTGCTGGATCAGGGCGTCTACGGTATTCTGTGGCCGCACGTGAGCACGGTGGAAGAAGCGCGCAGCGCGGTGGCTGCCTGCCGCTACGCGCGCCCAACCGGCGCGCCGCGTTACGAACCCGCGGGCCAGCGCGGCGATGCGCCGGCCAACGCGGCACGCTACTGGGGCATTTCACAGCAGGACTATTACGACCGTGCCGACGTGTGGCCGCTGGATCCCAAGGGCGAAATCCTGTGTGCGATCATGTGCGAGGACGTGGTGGGCATGAAGAATCTGCCGAAGATCCTGAAAGAAGTGCCCGGCATCGGCGCGGTCGTCATCGGCGAAGGCGATCTGTCGCAGAACCTCGGCTTCCCGCGCCAGTACAAACATCCGGTGGTGGTGGCCGCGATCAACGAGATTCTGTCAGCCTGCAAGGCGGCCAACGTGGCGTGCGGACATCCGCATGTGGAAGCCGACAACGTCGACGAGGTGGTGGCCATGGGCTTCAAGTGGCTGATGCCGCGGCCCGCGCGCTCGAACGCCGTGCTGGATAAGACACTCAAGTTGTCCGGAAGGTAAGTTATTGTTTTTATTAATTATTTTTTATGTCTAAAACGCCGTCATCTTTGCGCGAGCATCTCGACGACTTTATCGCCGACACCCTGTCGCGCTGTACGCGCTGCGGCAAGTGCTTTGAAGCCTGTCCGATGACGCGCTACAGCGACGGTTTGTCGAACGCCGAACCAGGCGCGGTTGTGTCCGGCGTGCTGGACTGGCTAACTCAAACGCCGGGCAACGCCGAAAGCGTAGCGTGGCTCAAGGTGTGCACGCAGTCGTCACGCTGTATCGACGCCTGTCCCGAAGGCATCAACGCCATGAAAATGGTGCGCGTCGGCCAGATGAGCGCAATGGGCTCGCTCGGCGTGCCGGCGGAACAGACCGCGCTGAGCGGGCGCGACGCGAAGGATTTTTTCCGCGTGATCAACGCCTTTGCCGAAACCCAGATGAGCGCCGAGGAAATCGCGCGCTGGCAACGATAATGGCCGACAAGGTCACCTTCTGGTACGGCTGCAACGTGGTGCGCCACGGCGACATCATTCACAGCGCCATCGCGCTGCTGCAAGCGGTGGGGGTCGAGGTCACGCCCGCGGGCGGCGCCGGTTACTGCTGCGGCACGGCGAAGGATGCCAACCTGCGCGCCGCCGAGGGCATGGGCAAACGCACCGTCGAAAAATTCAATGCGCACGGCACCGGGCAGGTGGTGTCGTGGTGCCCGTCGTGTTACCGCCACATGAACGGCTTTATGCAGGAATACACCGACGCGCAGTTTCAGCTGGTCAATTTCGCGCAGATGCTGCACGCGCGGCGCGATGTGCTGGCGGCAAAACTCACTCATCGCGTCGAGCGCCGCGTGATGCTGCACCAGCATTTCGGCTTTCATGAAGTTGACGTCAATCCACTGGTCGAAGACCTGTTGCGCCTGATTCCCGGCGTCGAACTCGCGGTGACGCAAGCGTCAGCGCCGGGTCATATGTGCTCCGCGCTGTCGCGCGTGCCCGCCGCGCTGAAGGATGCGACCCGCGCGCTGTGCGGCGAGGCGCGGCGGCTCGAAGCCGACACCGTTGCCACCGTGTTTCACTCGTGCCAGCGCCTGCTGTGCGCGCTCGACGGCAGCGAGCCGTTCCGGGTGGTCAACTACGTCAATTTGCTGACCGAGGCCATGGGCCTGCCGACGCAGGACGATTACAAGACTTGGAAACTGGCCGGCTCGGAAGCCGCGGTGATTGCCGCAGTCGGCGAAGCACGAATTGCCGCCATCGGCGAGAAACTGTTTCGCGAGTCCATTCTGCCGGAATTGCTGCGTCCCGCGGCAAAGTAGCAAAGGTTCGCTGCGCTATAATCCGCGCTCACCCGAGGTGAGTGCCCCCCATGGAAGACCAACTGCGCATCGCCGCGCTCGATTATCATCGTTTGCCCACCGCGGGCAAAATCGCCATCGTGCCGACCAAGGGTCTGGTTAACCAGCGCGATCTCGCGATGGCTTACACCCCCGGCGTTGCGGCCGCGTGTGAAGCGATCGTTGCCGACCCCGCCGAGGCGCGCAACCTGACGGCGCGCGGCAATCTGGTGGCGGTGATCACCAACGGCACCGCGGTGCTGGGCCTGGGGCCCATCGGCCCGCTGGCAGCCAAGCCGGTGATGGAAGGCAAGGCGGTGCTGTTCAAGAAATTCGCAGGCATCGATGTCTTCGATCTCGAAATCAACGAACGCGATCCGCACAAGCTGGTGGAAATTATCGCGGCGCTGGAGCCGACCTTCGGCGGCATCAACCTCGAAGACATCAAGGCGCCCGAGTGTTTTATCGTCGAGCGCGAACTGCGCGCGCGCATGAAGATTCCAGTGTTCCACGACGATCAGCACGGCACCGCGATCACGGTTGGGGCGGCGGTGTACAACGGCCTGAAGGTGGTCGGTAAGGACATTGGCGCGGTCAAACTGGTGGTGTCGGGCGCGGGCGCGGCGGCGCTGGCGTGTCTGGGTTTGCTGGTGAAACTCGGCATTCGCAAGGAAAACATCGTCGTCACCGATATCGAAGGCGTGGTGTACAAGGGTCGCAAGGTGCTGATGGACCCGGACAAGGACGAATACGCCGTCGATACCACTGCGCGCACGCTGGGTGAGGTGATTGACGGTGCCGATGTATTCCTCGGGGTGTCGGCGGGCGGCGTGCTCAAGCCGGAGATGGTGCGGCGCATGGCACCGCGGCCGCTGATACTGGCGCTGGCCAATCCGGAACCGGAAATTCTGCCGCACCTCGCGCGCGAGGCTCGCCCCGATGCGGTGATTGCCACGGGACGTTCGGACTATCCGAATCAGGTCAACAATGTGCTGTGCTTCCCCTTTGTGTTTCGCGGTGCGCTGGACGCCGGCGCCACGTCGATCACCACGGAAATGGAACTGGCCGCGGTCCATGCCATCGCGGAACTGGCGCAGGCGGTGCAATCCGATGAGGTGACCGCGGCCTATGGCGAGCAGCAGCAGCCCTTCGGGCCCGAGTACATCATCCCGCGCCCGTTCGATCCGCGCCTGATCGCGCAGATTGCGCCGGCAGTCGCCCGGGCGGCGATGGAGAGCGGCGTGGCGACGCGGCCGATCGCCGATTTTGACGCCTACCGCGAACGGCTGAATTTGTTCGTGTACCAATCCGGCCACATCATGCGCTCCGTGTTCGCCACCGCGAAACAGGCACCCCGGCGCGTGGTGTATGCGGAAGGCGAAGAGGAACGCATCCTGCGCACGGCGCAGGTGGTGGTGGATGAAGGTCTGGCGCGGCCGGTGCTGATCGGGCGGCCCGACGTGATCGCCGCGCGCATCGAGCGGCTGGGGTTGCGGCTGCAGGCCGACCGGCATTTTGATCTGGTCGATCCCGGCAACGATCCGCGGTATCGCGAGTATTGGGGCGAGTACTACCGGATGATGAAACGCAAGGGCGTTTCGATGGATTTGGCGAAGCTCGACATGCGGCGGTTGCCGACACTGATCGGCGCCATGCTGGTGCACATGGGCGCGGCGGATGCCATGCTGTGCGGCATCCTCGGCCAGTACAGCCGCCATCTGCGCTATATCGACCGTGTGGTCGGCAAACGCGCCGGCGTAAATCACTATGCCGCGATGAACGCGCTGTTGCTGCCGGCGGGCACCGTATTTATTTGCGATACCTACGTCACCTACGATCCCACCGCCGAGCAGATCGCCGAATCCACCGTGCTTGCGGCGGAGGAGATCCGCCGCTTTGGCATCACGCCCAAAGCGGCGATGTTGTCGCATTCGAGCTTCGGCGGCGGCGACACGCCCACCGCGCAGAAAATGCGCGCGGCGCTGGAACTCATCAATCAGTTGGTGCCCGATCTTGAAATTGACGGCGAAATGCAGGGCGATATGGCGCTGTCGGAAGCCATCCGTACCCGCGCTCTTCCCGACAACCGGCTCAAGGGGACGGCGAATCTGCTGGTGATGCCCAATCTGGACGCAGCGAATATTTCGTTCAATCTACTCAAGGCCGCGGCCGGCGACGGCATCACCGTCGGCCCCATGCTGCTGGGCGCGGCCAAACCCGTGCACATCATCACGCCCTCATCGACCGTGCGCCGTATCGTCAACATGACGGCGCTGATCGTGGTGGATGCGGGGGCGCAGCGGTGACTTCGGTGAAGGGGTGAAGGCATGAACGTAGTACCTCCTTCACGCCTTCACGCGGTAAACAATAAGGGGAGCACAATGACCAAGACCAGAATCGAACACGACACCATGGGCGACATTGCCGTCGCCGCCGATAAACTGTGGGGCGCGCAGACCGAACGCAGCCTGCATCATTTCCACTTCCCCGGCGAGACCATGCCGCATGCGGTGGTGATGGCGCAGGTGCTGGTCAAGAAGGCCGCGGCGCTGACCAATATGGCGCTGGGCGTGCTCGACAAAAAGAAGGGCACGGCGATCGTCAAGGCGGCCGACGAAGCCTTGTCCGGCAGGCTGGACGCGCATTTTCCGCTGGTGGTGTGGCAGACCGGGTCGGGCACGCAGACCAATATGAACGTGAACGAAGTGCTGGCGAATCGCGCCTCGGAAATTCTCGGCGGCAAGCGCGGCATGGAGCGCCTTGTGCATGAGAACGACGACGTCAACAAGGGCCAGTCGTCCAACGACACCTTTCCCACGGCGATGCACGTGGGCGCGGTGATCGCGCTGCACAAGGAATTGCTGCCCGCGGTCAAAAAGCTGCGCGATACCCTGAACAAGAAAGCCAATCAATTCATGAGCATCGTGAAAATCGGCCGCACGCATCTGCAGGATGCGACGCCGCTCACGCTGGGGCAGGAGTTCTCGGGCTACGTCGCACAGCTCGATCACGGCCTGAAACACGTGCAGGCGTCGCTGCCGCACCTGTGCGAACTTGCATTGGGCGGCACCGCCGTGGGTACGGGCCTCAATGCGCATCCGAAATTCGCCAGGGATGTCGCTGCGCAGCTCAAGAAGCTGACCGGCCTGCCGTTTGTGACGGCGCCGAACAAATTTGAAGCACTCGGGTCCTGCGATGGCGTGGTGCATGCGCACGGCGCGCTGAAGACGCTGGCGGCATCACTGATGAAGATCGCCAACGACATCCGCTGGCTGTCGTGCGGGCCGCGCTGCGGCATCGCCGAAATCGTCATTCCCGAAAACGAGCCAGGCAGCTCCATCATGCCCGGCAAGGTCAATCCCACGCAGTCGGAATCGATGACCATGGTGTGCTGCCAAGTGTTCGGCAACGATACGGCGATCAACGTCGGTGGCTCGATGGGTAACTTCGAATTGAACGTATTCCGGCCGATGGTGATCCGCAACTTCCTGCACAGCGCGAGCCTGCTGGCACACGCGTGCGAGAACTTCAACGAGCACTGCGCCATCGGCATCGAGCCCGACCGCGAACGCATCGACAAGCTGATGCGCGAATCGCTGATGTTGGTGACGGCGCTGAATCCGCACATCGGCTATGCCAAGGCGGCGGCGATTGCCAAGAACGCGCACAAGAAGGGCCTCACGCTGAAAGACTCGGCGATCGCGATGGGTCATGTCACGTCCGCACAGTTTGACCAATGGGTAAAACCGGAGGACATGGTCGGGATCAAGCTGAAGTCCGGCAAAGCCGGACGGTAAGAGCAGGTGCTTCGCTCAGCGGAAGAACTCGATTTTCGCCTCGCGGAACCACAGAAAATTCGCCGGTGCCGCCGAGATCGGACCGTTGATGGCAAATACGGCGATTTCGAACCTGTCACCGGGAGACACGATATTGTCGCCGAGCACGAGGCGGTTGGGCATGTTAAAGCCTTGAATCGCAGCCGGGCTGGGCCGCCCGGCTGCGCGTGGCAGCACGCCGTTCACCCACACTTCCGCGTAGTCATCGACATTGACACGCAGCACCGCCTTGGCGCCGGCGGTGTCGAATCCCGCGGCATTGGCCGGGATCGTCAACGTCGCGCGAAACCAGAAGAACGACACCATGCCGCCGCCGCGCCTGCCGTCAAGATCAGTGGGCGCCACCACCTCCCACCCGGAGTCGTCGAAGCCGACCAGCTCCGCATGAGGTTCGACGTCGTAGGTGGTCTTGAATTGCGGGCGTGAGTCGGTGAACGCGGGACACTCGACCAGCTTCGCTTCCGTGGCCCGCCATACTGCGCCGAATGCCGCCGATCCAGCTTCGGTCATCAGGTCGACAACATGCACCGGCGGCACCAATGGCGCAAGCGGCGGCTGCGGCTGCAACAGCGGCGGGATCGCCGGCGGCAGCGAGTGTGTGGGCCGGTTGTATGTCTTGGTAGGCATGTTCGTGTCCTTTGTTTTAGGTTGTCAACTATAAGCGGGCCGCGATCGAAAGATCAATCCCGTGTCTTCATGTGCGCGGGCACAGGCATAGCCTGACACGGTCATTCCGCGGCGCCAGGCCGTGTGCCGCTTAACCTCACGTATAATCATCACTCGGTGATCATCCCTGATCGTGATTCGTGCCATCGATCTCGATGAGCGATCGGTGTGCAACGCGAAACAACAACGACTGCGGCACGAAAGGTAAGGTACGGCAACATGACGACGAATCCCATTGCAGGCGTCTACCCGGTCGAATTGCAGGCGCCAGACATAGAGCCGTATCGAGCCGGCAACACCGGCATTGAATTTGTCTCCACATTCGACAGCGGCAAACCCGGACCCCATGTCCTGCTCAACGCGCTGACCCACGGCAATGAAATCTGCGGCGCCATCGTGCTGGACACGTTGTTGCGGGCAGGGCTTCGCCCGGCCGCGGGCAGGCTCACGTTCAGCTTTAACAACCATAGGGCATATGCCCGGTTCGATGCGGCGAGACCCGACGCATCGCGTTTCGTGGATGAGGATTTCAACCGGGTCTGGGTGGAACAGCGGCTTGACGGGAAGGAAGACAACGCGGAACTGCGCCGGGCGCGCGAACTGCGTCCGTTAATCGACGCTGTCGACATGGTGCTCGACATTCATTCCATGGGAACCTATTCGTTGCCGCTGATGATCTGCAATGGGCTTGAGAAAGAGCGCTTGTTCACCCGTGCCATCGACTATCCCGGCCATATCATGTGCGGTTCGGGGCATGTCGTCGGCAAACGCATGATCGAATACACACCGTTCAACGACCCGACAAATCACAAGGTGGCTGTGTTGGTCGAATGCGGCCAGCACTGGGCGGCGGCTACCGGTAGGGCCGCCATGGATACCGCGTGCAAGTTCCTGCTGGCAAGCGGGGCCGTCAATCCTGCGTCGCTATCGCCCTTTTTATCTGATCAGGCGCGTACGGCGAAACGTGCAGAGATGTGGGATGTCACCGACGGGGTAACCGCCCGCAGCGCCAATTTTCATTTTGCACAACCCTTCGTTGGCATGGAGGTCATCCCGCGACAGGGCACTGAGATTGCGAAAGACGATGGTGAACCCGTCGTAACCCCGTACGACAACTGTCTATTGATGATGCCCAGTTACAAACAGGGCGTCGGTAACCGCAAACTTCGCTTTTGCAAGCGGGTGGGCTGAGTTTGCCGCGGTGCCGCACGAACACCGTGTGTCGCGGCATGCCCGGACATCACTGATCGTTGAGATGGCAAGCCGACAACCGTCCCGGCGCGATTTCGCGCAATGCCGGGCGCTCTTCGCGGCAACGCGGGGTTGCATGCGGACATCGGGGATTGAAGTGGCAACCGCTGGGTGGATTGAGGGGTGAGGGGATCTCGCCCTTGACCGGCACAAACTGGCGCCGCCGGTTCTCGAGCCGCGGCACTTCATTCAACAAGGCCTGGGTATAGGGATGGTTAGGCGTACTGAACACTTCATCGGTCGGCGCCATTTCCACCACGCGGCCCAGATACATGATGACGACCCGGTCGCTCAGATGCTCCACCACGCCCAGATCATGGCTGATGAAAAGATACGTGAGGCTCAGGTCTTCGCGCAGGGCCATGAACAAGTTGAGCACCTGTGCCTGGATCGAAACGTCTAGGGCCGCCACCGCCTCGTCGCACACCAGAAAATCGGGCTTCACCGCCAGCGCCCGCGCGATGCCGATGCGCTGGCGCTGTCCGCCGGAGAATTGATGGGGATAGCGCCGGACGAATTCGGGATCGAGGCCAACCTTCAGCAGTATGTTCTGAACATAGGCATCCAATCCGCCGGCATCCACAATGCCGTGAAATCGCGGCGCTTCACCGACGATGTCGCGCACCCGTAGCCGCGGGTTGAGCGAACTCATCGGATCCTGAAAGATCATCTGGATCTTGAGCGCGGCATCACGTCTGGCGGGGCCGGTCAGCGTTGCGACATCGCTGCCGCGATAGAACACGCTGCCCGCGCTGGCTTCGTGAACGCCGGCAACCACGCGTCCGAGTGTGGATTTTCCGCACCCGGATTCGCCCACCAGACCAACCACCTCGCCGTCCTTGATCGCGAGATCGACGCCATCGACCGCGTGCACGACTTCTTCACGGATGCCGGCACCCAGCTTGCGGGCGATGCGGCCGGCGATGTCGAGCTTTTTGACGAACCGCTTGGACACGTTTCGCAATTCAAGAATGGGGACATCCGGCCCGGCCACGCTCATGTCGCGATCTCCGCCGCTTCGACCAGCGGATGGTGGCAGCAAACATGCCGGCCGGCGAGCGGGCTGCTTTGCGCGGGGTAGGTCTTGCATGCCGCGTCGGCGCGGAAACAACGGGCCTGGAACGGACAGCCTGCGGGCAGGTTCAGCAGCGAGGGAGTCATACCGGGAATCTGATTCAAGGGCTGACCCCGCCGGTTGCGACTGGGCACCGAGCCGATCAAGCCCGAGGTGTAGGGGTGGAATGGACGATCCAACACCTCGTCGACCTTGCCATGCTCGACGATACGGCCGGCGTACATGACGCAAATCTCGTCAGCCAGGCCTGCGATCACCGACAGATCATGCGTGATCCAGATCAACGCCGTGCCGGTTTCCGCGCACAGTTTTTGTACCTCGAACAGAATCTGGCCCTGAATGGTGACGTCAAGCGCAGTGGTCGGTTCGTCGGCGATGATCAAATCCGGCTTGTTCAGCAGCGCAATGGCGATGGCGACGCGCTGGCGCATACCGCCGGAAAACTGGTGCGGATAGGCCTTGAGCCTTTCAGCCGCCGACGGAATGCCCAGCCGCTCCAATCCTTCACGCGCCATCTCCAGCGCTTCGGCGCGCCCCACCTTCTGGTGCGCCTGCACGGCTTCGATCATCTGCGTGTCTATGCGCAGGACCGGGTTGAGGGTCATCATCGGGTCCTGGAAGATCATCGCGATATTGGCGCCCCGCAATTGCTGTAACCGCGTCTCGGGCGCGTGGGTGATGTTTTCACCCTTGTACAGAATTTCGCCTCCGGTAATGCGGCCCGGCTCGTCAACCAGCCCCAAAATCGAAAAACCGGTCACCGTCTTGCCGGACCCGGATTCACCGACCAATCCCAGGATCTTCCCCGGCAGCACTGAAAAGCTGATCCCGTCGACCGCCTTGACGACGCCGACCCGGGTGAAAAAATGGGTCTTGAGGTCGCGCACCTCAAGCGTGGGCGCCGTCTGTGACTGGCTCAAGTTTTCGTCCCTTTTGCGACGTTACTTCTGCAAACGCGGATTAAGCACATCGCGCAAACGGTCGCCCACCAGATTGATGCTGACAATCGTCAGCAGCAGCGCAATGCCGGGATAGGTGGAGATCCAATAATGGCCGCTGTGAACATAGTCGAATCCCTTGGCGATCAGGCTGCCGAGCGACGGCTCGGTCTGCGGCAGACCGAGCCCCAGAAAAGACAGCGTGGCTTCAAGCGATATTGCATGTGCCGTCTGCATGGTGCCGACGACGATAATCGGCGCCAGCACGTTGGGCAGCAGGTGCGAAAACACGATCCGGCGCTTGGGTAGCGCCAGGCAGATGGCGGATTCAATGTATTCCTTGCGCCGCTCGACCAGGGCGCTGCCCCGTACTGTGCGGGCGTAATAAGCCCATTGCACGACAATCAGCGCGATGATGGTTTTGTCGATGCCCTTGCCCAGCGTTGCCAGCAGGACCAGCGCGATCAGGATCGCCGGAAAGCTCAACTGGATATCGACCAGCCGCATGATCAGCGTGTCGACTTTGCCGCCGGCGTAGGCCGCGATCAGGCCGAGGCTGACGCCGATCAACAGGGCCACCACGCCGCTGCCGACGCCAACGATGAGGCTTATGCGCAGGCCGTAGATGATCGCGCTAAGCATATCGCGTCCCGCGCCGTCGGTACCCAGATAGGCAATCTGGCCGCTGCCCATGACGGCACCCAGCGGCAGCGTCTTGTCCTGGACGGTGACGGTACTCAGATCGTAGGGATCGGTCGGCGCCAGCCATGGCGCGAAAATCGCAATCAAGAGGATGCCGACGACAACGCCAAAGCTGACAACCGACAGCTTGCTCTCGCAATAATCGGCAAGAAAGCGCCGAAACGGCGTCTCCACCGCCACGGCTTTGGCGGTCGCGCCGTGTTCCAATGAATCCGTGGCAGCATCGTTTAGCGTTGTCATCCTTTTACATCCGTCAGGCGAACCCGTGGATCGAGCACCGAATACAGCACATCGACCACAAGGTTGATCAGAACAAACAGGAGCACAATGATCATCAGATAGGCGACAATCACCGGGCGGTCGAGGGTGCTGATCGATTCAATCAGGAGCCGCCCCATTCCGGGCCAGGCAAATACCGTCTCGGTCACCACTGAAAAAGCCACCAGGCCGCCGAACTCCAGACCCAGCACCGTTACCACGGGGATCAGAATATTCTTTAAAACATGCACCAGGATGATACGCGACCGACTGACGCCCTTGGCGCGCGCGAACTTGATGTAGTCCTGATGCATGACCTCGCGCGTCCCCGCGCGCGCCAGGCGGATCACCAGGGACAGCTTGAAGAGTGCCAGATTGACTGCCGGCAAGATCAAATGACTCCATCCTTCCATGCTCAGAAAGCTCACCTGCAGGCCCAGAAACGACTGGGTCGGGCCGCGCCCGGTAGACGGCAGCCAGCCCAGGACGACGGCGAAAAGCATGATCATCATGATGCCGACCCAGAAGGTTGGCAGACTGAATCCCAGAATCGAGCTGGTCATGATGGTGCGGGCGGAGATCGATTCCGGTTTGAGACCCGCCCACATCCCCAGCGGAATGCCGATCACGATGGCCAGCAGCAACGCGAAAATCGCCAGCTCGAAAGTGGCGGGCATCCGATCGAGGATCAACAGCAGCGCGGGCTCCTCGAACACGAAGGAATCGCCCAGATTGCCGCGCAGCGCCGCGGCGACAAACCGCAAGTACTGAACGTAATAGGGCTGATCCAGGCCGAGGTTGCGCTTCACCATCTCGCGATCGGATTCCTCGGCGTCTTCCGCGATCAGCATTTCGACCGGATCGCCAATCAGGAATACGCCGCTGAATACGAGCAGCGACATCAGGAACACGACGCCCGCCGCCTGCATCAATCGCCGGATAATGAATACGCTCATTGGGAATTCGTCGATACGCGCACATGCGCCAACCGGATCAGTGACGCTGTCTCCGGCCGGCGCGATTCAGGGCTTTACATCAATTAACGCCCGCCTCCCTGATGGATACGCTATTTGTCCTTGATCAGATTGATTCCGATGCTTCGCTCGTCGGCGCGAGCCTGATACTTCAACCCCTTGCGGCTGGCCCAGGTGTTAACCTGATAGTGCAGGGGGATGATGCCATAATTCTTCCCAATCGCGAGTTCGGTCGCCTGCGCCAGCAAGGCGCCGCGCTTGGTGTCGTCGACCATCGTCAAGGCTTGCACCAACAACTTGTCGAGTGCTGGATCGGAATGTCGGCCACGATTGGCCGCGCCCAGACCCTTGGCGTTGTCGTAAGTGGCCAGCAATGCCTTCAACGGCGAGGATGGTTCGCCGGTACCCGAGCCCCAGCCGACCAGAATCAGGCTGAACTCCGGGTCGCTCTTCGGGCCGCCGTTCGCGCGCTTGAAAAAGACATTGCCGGGCATGGTGACGACCTTGGTCGGGATGCCATTGGCTGAGAACATTTGCCCGATCGCCTCGCAGATCTTGGCGTCGTTGACGTAGCGGTCGTTCGGTCCATGGATGGTCAGTCCGAAGCCATCGCCCCAACCGGCTTCAGCCAGTAATTTTTTGGCGGCGGCCGGATCATACGGATCGGGTTTGAGCTTTTGCGAACGGCCGAAAAAACCTTCCGGCAGGAACTGGCCCGCCGGTATGGCAACGCCCGACATCACATTCTTGACGATGGACGCACGGTCGATCATCAAGGACAACGCCTTGCGCACGCGCGGATCGCGCAGCGGATTCTTGTCGAGCGGCTTGCCGTTCTTGTCGGTGACAAACGGGGACTGGTCGCGAAACTGGTCCATGTGCAGATACATCACGCGGCTCGACACGCCCTGACTCAAGGTCACCTTGTTGTTCTTCTTCAATGTTGCGATATCCTCCGCCGGCACGTTGTCGATCAAGTCGACGTCACCCGCCAGCAGTGCAGACACGCGGGACGGCTCGGACTTGATGAACTTGAAGGTCATCTTGTCCCATGGCTGCGCCAGGGGCCCTTTGTAACCGGCGTATTTTTCGAGGACGATGCGGTCACCCTTTTTCCATTCGACAAACTTGTAGGGGCCGGTGCCGATGGTTGCGCTGCCGTTATTGAAGTCCCTGGCGCTAACGCCGAAATTCTTGTCCTTTTCGCCGGTGCCCTTGGCATCGGACGACAAAATCAGCACCGTGGCCATGTCATTCGGCATCAACGGGTAGGGCGCTTTGGTGCTGATATGAATGGTATGGTCGTCGATTTTCTTGACGGTCTTGCCCTTGGTGTAGGTGCGGAAGCCGGAGTTGCCGCCGACATAGTTGTCCGCCCGATTGAACGAGAAGACAACGTCATCGGCCGTGAAATCAGAACCATCGTGGAATTTCACCCCAGTACGGAGCTTGAATTCCCAGGTGGTGTCGTTGATCGCTTTCCACGAGGTCGCAAGCCGCGGAATCAGCGTTCTCATATCGGGAGACCACTCGACCAGGCGGCCGAAAATCTGACCCAGCATGCCGTTGTTCGGACCGAGATTGTGAAAATGCGGGTCGATGGACGACGGTTCAGTGCGGATGCCCAGTGTGGCGTTGTCGGCCATGGCCGCGCTGCTGATAAAAATCGCGGCAATCGCCCCCAGCGCCGCCCGTGTGAGGAACCGGTTCATACCTTGCTCTCCCTGTTGTTACCTGGTGAAAATCGATCGGACCGGCAGCCCTGAATCGCTGCCGATCAGGGACCGCCTCTTTGGGTTGCGGCGTATCGAATTGTTCGATATACCTCAGTATGTGGCGAGCATAGTCATTTTCACCGGCAGCGTAAGTCCGTAATAACCCGTACCAAGCACTGTTGGATACACGCGTCCAGCGCATACAGAGGTTTGCTAGCCCGCCAATCTGCGCACGGCCTCCGGCAGCGGTAGCGGGCGTTGTGTCTGCGGATCGACCCAGACGGATACGCAGTAGCCTTCCGCCGCGATCCCATCGCCGCTGCGCAACAGATAGTGGGTGCGCACGCTGCTGTTGCCCAAACGCCCGAGGTAGATCTCGACGGTTACCGTGCCCGGGTAATGGAGCGGCGAGTGAAATGAGCACGCCGACGCGGCGAGCACGGGCACCGGTGCCGGCGGGACCATGGCCAGCCCCAGCGAGTGTATCCACACCATGCGCGCTTCTTCCATGTAGCGATAGAACTGCGCATTGTTGATATGCTGATCGGCGTCCATGTCGGCAAAGCGCAGCGGCATGTCGAGGGTGAAGATTCTGGCATGGCGGGCTTCAACCGCAACATCGCTGTGTGTGATTTCGATCATTAAAAAGTTGTTTAAAAACAAAGACTTATGTTAAGAGAACTACCGGAGTGCGCCGGATGCCACGCCTGTCCAAAAAAATCCCCCGCGCGATGCGAGGGCTTGCGCCATACCCGAGCGGCGTCAGATTGCCAGAATCTTCATCGCCTTGGCGAGCGTGTCGACAGACTCCTGATGTTTGCCGGCCTTGTGCGCAGCTTCGCCTTCGGCGCGCAATTTTTTCACTTCTGCCATTTGTGCTTGCGTGAGTTTGGGATTTTTTGCCATGGCCGCGTCGATCTTCTTCATATCGGCAGGACAATGAAACGCAAACGCGACGCTGCTTGCCAACGTAAACATACCCGCCACAATCGCTTGCCTGAATTTCATGAAAGCTCCCGGAGTTGGTTTCAACATGACCGCGTGGTGCCGGTGCAGTGTAATCCAGCCCCGGGTGGCACTCAAGCAAGCGGCCCGCTTGCTGTCCGGCCGCGGCGGTCGGCGGTAAAATCGCGGCAAACCAATGCCTTATGAGATGTTCCCCGTGTCCCCTGTGTCCCGCTCAATGCCGCTTGATCCATCGTCGATTGCCGCCATGCTGCGTTTGCCGCCGCCGCCGCCCGATCCGCGAGACAAGCATCGCGATTCCATTGCGCAAGGCACCAAGGTGAACGATGCCGCGGTACTGGTACCAGTGGTCGCGCGCGAAGGACAGGTAAACCTGTTGTTTACCCAGCGCACCGAGCATCTGAATGCCCATCCGGGGCAGATCAGCTTCCCGGGTGGGCGCGTTGAAGCGCTGGATGCCAGCCGCATCGATACGGCGCTGCGCGAGACGGAGGAGGAGATCGGCCTCGCCCGCAGCCATGTGCAGATATTGGGCGCGCTGCCCGAGTACGAATTGGGCACGGGCTTTCGTATCACGCCAGTGGTGGGCTGGATCGAGGCGCCGTTTTCAACGCGGCCCGATCCGTACGAGGTCGCGGATATTTTCGAGATTCCCATGGTGCATTTCCTCGATGCCGCGCGCTACCAGCGTCTCGAATACCATTTCAACGGGCGGCACCGCAATTATGTGGCGATTCCATATGAGGGCCGCTATATCTGGGGTGCGACGGCGGGCATGCTGCTGAGCCTCGCGCATGTGCTGTCGCCCCGCGCGGCGCACGCGGCGGCATGAGCGGCGAACGCGTACCCAGCACGCCGGCGGTATTACAGTTACGCGCCGCGAAAGTGGATTTCACGCCGCACTTTTATACGTATGAAGAGAAGGGCGGCACGGCGGTGTCGGCGCGCGCGCTGGGCGTGGATGAACACGCGGTGGTGAAAACGCTGGTGATGGCCGATGACAAGGGCGTGCCGCTGATCGTGCTGATGCACGGCGACCGCAAGGTATCGACCAAGGCGCTGGCGCGGGCAATCGGTGTGAAAGCGGTGGAGCCGTGCGCGCCGGAGGTCGCGCGGCGCCACAGCGGTTATCGCGTGGGCGGCACCTCGCCCTTTGGCACGCGCAAGACCATGCCGGTGTACGTCGAACGCAGCGTGCTGGATTTGCCCGCGATCTACATCAACGGCGGCAGCCGCGGGTTTCTGGTGCGCATTGCGCCAGACGCCGTGGTGCGGTTGCTGGGCGCGCACGCTGTCGCGGTGGCCATGGCGCAGTGACGGCGCCTCGCGAACTGTGTCACCATGCGCGCTGGGGGACGGCGGGCGACAATGCAAAACAACAGCGGCAGTGACGCAGCGGCGCGGCCCAAGACCGCGCTGATCCTTTCCGGTGGCGGCGCACGCGCGGCGTACCAGGCGGGCGTGTTGAGCGCCTTGTCGCAATTGTCGCCCAGGGGATCGCCCACGCCGTTTCCGGTCATTTGCGGCACCTCCGCCGGTTCGATCAACGCGGCGGTGCTGGCGGTGGACGCGGCAAACTTCCGCTTCGCGGTGCGGCGCCTGGTGACCGTGTGGAAGAATTTTCATGTGGATCACGTTTACCGCGCCGACGTGTTTGGCGCGATGCGCAACAGCGCGCGCTGGGTGTTGGCGGCGCTCATGCGTGGACGTTACCTGAACCGGCGCCCGATTTCATTGCTGGACAACGCGCCGCTCGCGGCCCTGTTGTGCCGGCACATCGATTTTGCGGCGATCCAGCGCCACATCGACGCCGGGCATCTTGACGCGCTCAGCATCACCTGCTCCGGCTATACCTCGGGCCAGTCGGTGTCGTTTTATCAGGGCCGGCCGGAGCTCGGCAACTGGCAGCGCGCGCGGCGTATCGGCGTGGCGATGCCGATCGGCCTCGATCACCTGCTGGCGTCGAGCGCGCTGCCGTTTATTTTTCCGCCCACGCACATCAACCGCGAGTACTTTGGCGACGGTTCGATGCGCCAGATCGCGCCTTTGAGCCCTGCATTGCACCTGGGCGCGGAGCGCCTGCTGGTGATCGGCGTCGGGCGCCAGTTGCAGCAATCGGCGGAGCGCCTGAAAGTCAGCATGTACCCGACCCTGGCGCAAATCGCGGGCCATGCGCTGAACAGTATTTTTCTTGACAGTCTGGAGGTCGATCTGGAGCGGCTGCAGCGCATCAATCGCACCCTGGAGCTGATCCCCGAGGACGTGCGGCGGCAGGCCAATTATCCGTTGCACAAGATCGAATTCCGCGTTCTCACGCCGAGCGAGGAACTGGAAAAGATCGCGGCCGACTATGCGCATGAACTGCCGCGCACCATACGCACATTGCTGTCCACCGTCGGCGGCACCCGCCGCAGCGGAGCGAATCTGCTGTCCTACCTGCTGTTCGAAAAATCGTATTGCCGCGAGTTGATCAAACTCGGTTATAAAGACACCATGGCACGCAAGGACGATCTGCTGACGTTTCTCGGCTGGCCGGAGCGCCGTGCATGACGCCGCCGAAGCCCTACGCCGAGGCCTGCGATCGCAATCGCGACCCGATACTGGGCGTCTTGCGCGAGGCTTTTGCGCAAGCGCGCGCGGTGCTCGAAATCGGTTCGGGCACCGGGCAACACGCGGTTTATTTTGCGCGCCGCCTGCCGCATCTGACATGGCAGACCAGCGACATCGAGGCGCATCATGCCGGCATTGCCGCGTGGATCGCGGACAGCGGGCTCGCCAACGTGAAATATCCGCTCGCCCTCGACGTGCGGCAGACGCCGTGGCCGGTTGCGTCGGCAGACGCGGTGTTCACCGCCAACACCCTGCACATCATGGATTTCGGCTGTGTAGAGGCGTTCTTCCAGGGCGTGGCGCGCGTGCTGGCGCCAGGCGGCGTGTTGGCGGTCTACGGGCCGTTCAATTATGGCGGGCAGTTCACCTCGGCAAGCAATGCCCAGTTCGACGCGCACTTGCGCGCGCGGGGCGTAGGCAGCGCCCTGCGCGATTTTGAAGCGGTGGACGCCCTCGCGCGCGGCGCCGGGCTCGCGCTGGCACGCGACGTGGCGATGCCAGCGAACAACCGCACACTGGTGTGGCGGCGGCCCGTCACGTCACCAATGGTCCCATGAGCCGCGCCTTTGTCAGGGAAAGCGATGCCGACGGCGACGACGAGTTGCCCGAGCGGCCGCTGCCCGCGCATGCGAACTACGTCACCGCGCGCGGACTGGACCAATTGCAGGGACGCGTGCGCGATCTGGC
This sequence comes from uncultured beta proteobacterium, assembly GCA_902825845.1. GTDB lineage: Bacteria > Pseudomonadota > Gammaproteobacteria > Burkholderiales > SG8-41 > UBA5216. The sequence goes on along the minus strand of CADECM010000011.1, from coordinate 28,892 downwards.
GACGTGCTGTGAGGCATTGCGGCCGGTGGCCGCCGAGGACTCGGGCGCGCGCCACAACCTGCGCGCGCTGGAACGGGACCTGCGCTACTTCAGCGCGCAACTCGAACGCGCGCAACTGGTGGCGGCCGCACCCCGGCACGACACGGTGCACTTTGGCGCACGCGTGACGGTGTGTGACGAGGCGGGCGCGCGGCAGCAGGTGCATATCGTGGGTGACGACGAAGCCGACGCCGCCGCGGGTGAGATCAGCTGGGCGTCGCCGCTGGCGCGCGCGCTGATCGGCGCGCGCGAGGGCGATACCGTCACCTGGCAGCGGCCCGCCGGCGCCGTGCAGATTGAAATCGTCGCTGTTGACTATGCGCCGCCGCACGCGTAGGCAGCGCGGATGAACTTTCGCGGCATAACGTCGTCACAGATCGGGTCATGAAATTCATCGTGCTGCTGACAGCGCTGCTGCTGGAACAGCTGCGGCCGCTGCGCGAGGGCAATCCGGTGCACGCCGCGTTCGCCCGCTACGCGCTGTTCCTGCAGCATCATTTTGACGCGGGTGAATGGCGGCAGGGCGTGGTGGCGTGGCTGTTGGCCGTGGCACCGTTGACGCTGCTGGTGTATGCCCTCGAACATGTCTTGTGGTCGATCAGCGCGACGCTGGCCTGGCTGTTTGGCGCAGGCGTGCTGTATGTCGCGGTCGGCTTTCGGCAGTTCAGTAATTTTTTCAATAAAATCAACAAGTTACTCAATGATGGCGAAGTGCCGGCGGCGCGCGAGCAATTGCGCCAGTGGCGCAACGAGGATGCCGGCGAACTGGATGCCGGCGCAGTGGCGCGGGTGGCGATCGAACTGGGTCTGGTGCAATCGCACCGCAATGTGTTCGCGCCGGTCGCATGGTTTCTGGTGTTCGGTCCCGCGGGCGCGCTGCTCTACCGGATGGCGGCGGTCGTGCACAAACAGTGGCACGTCGGGGCGCGGCCGGAATTTGCGGGGGCGGGCGAGTTCGCGCAATTTTCAGCGCGCGCATTTGCGATCATCGATTGGGTGCCGGCGCGGCTCACTGCAGCAACGTTCGCCGCTGCCGGCAATTTCCAGGATGCCGTGGAGTGCTGGCGCTCACAGGCAGCCGCGTGGTACGACCCGTTGCAAGGCATCATACTTGCCAGCGGCGCGGGCGCGCTGGGCGTTCGGCTCGGCGGCGAACTAAAGGAATTCGACCGCATTCGCTACCGTCCAGAGCTGGGTACCGGCGACGATGCCGACGCCGATTATCTGGCGAGTGCGGTGGGCCTGGTCTGGCGCGCGATGGTGATCTGGATGCTGCTGCTGGTGCTGGTCACCATTGCGCATTGGGTCCGATAGCCGTTTCCAACACGAGAGCGGCGATTTTCAGCCGGTGGCGTCTTTGGCCGCCGTGGGCGGCGGCACAGACACGTTTCCGCGCCGGCGCCGCACGGCCTGCTGAAGATCGTCCACGAAGGTAAACACGGCGGGCACCACCACCAGCGACAGCACGGTGGAGGTGATCAGGCCGCCGATCACCGCGATCGCCATCGGTGAGCGAAACGACGGATCGGCGCCGAAGCCCAGCGCGATCGGCAGCATGCCGAAGCCCATCGCCAGCGTGGTCATCACAATCGGCCGCGCGCGTTTGTGGCAGGCGTCGATCAAGGCGTCGGTGCGCGGCAGTCCCAGATCACGCCGCGCGATGATCACATAGTCCACCAGCAGAATTGAATTCTTGGTGACCACGCCCATCAGCATCAGTATGCCAATCAGCGACGGCATGGAAAAACTTTTGCCGGTCAGCAGCAGCGCGACGAACGCGCCGCCGATCGACAGCGGCAGCGCGGACAGTATCGTGAACGGTTGCATCAGATCGCGGAACAGCAGCACCAGCACCGCGAAGATGCACAGAATGCCGATGCTCATGGCCAGACCAAAGCTCGCGAACAACTCCTGTTGCGTCTCGGTATCGCCGAGGTTCACCTGCGTCACGCCAGGCGGCAGTGCCTTCATCGCGGGCAGCGCCAGCGCCTCGTCGTAGACCTCGCCCAACTGGCGCGTGCCGAGTTCAACATCAAAGGTCACCTGCCGGCTGCGGTTCAGGCGGTCGATTTGCGCGGGTCCGCTGTCGAGGGAGACATCGGCGACCGCTGCGAGGATCACCGGCCCGTTGCGGGACGGCACTTGCAGTCGCCGGATGCTGTCCAGATCGGCGCGCGTTTCCAACGGAAACTGCACGCGGATTGGCACCTGGCGTTCGCTGACATTGAACTTGGGCAGATTCTGGTCATAGTCGCCGCGCGTTGCGACGCGCACGGTTTCGCCGATTTGTGCCGCGGTCACGCCCAGTTCCGCCGCGCGCGCGAAATCGGGGCGCACAATAATCTCGGGGCGCACCAGGCTGGCGGTGGAGGTGACATTGCCGATGTCCCGCAGCGTGCGCAAATCGCGTTCGACCGCGCGCGCGGCGGTGGCCAGGGCCGCGGGATCATCGCTTTTCAGCACCAGCTGCATTTTCACGCCGGTGTCCTGAGGCCCGACCGTGATGCGCACGCCGGATTGCCTCGCGAGTTTTTCGCGCAACGCGATTTCCACCGCCTGTTGATCGCGGGCGCGCTCGCCGCGGTGGGTCATCATCACGGTCAATGCCGCCTTGCGCGCTTCCGGCGCGGTGCCGATCGCGAACAGATCGCCTGACACGCCGCCGCCGACGGAACTGAACACCGTTCTGACATCCGGATCGGTCGATACGATCGTGCGCGCTGTCTCCGCTGCCGAGAGGGTTTCGGCAAGCGTGCTGCCCGGCGGCAACTCGATGTTGACCAGCGTCTGCGAGCGGTCCGCCGCCGGCACGAAGCCCTTCGGCAGCAGCGGCACCAGCATTACCGATCCGGCAAAGAACAGGCCTGCCGCAACGGCGGTCAGCCAGCGATGGTGAATGCACCAGGCCACAGCGCCAAGATAGCGCCGCATGATGGGGCCGTCTTCGCGCGGGCGGGACATTTTGCCCTCGCGCAGCAGATGGGCGGACATCATCGGTGTCAGCATTCGCGCCACCACCAGCGAGGCGAAGATCGCAAACACCGCGGTCCAGCCGAACTGTTTGAAGAACTTGCCGGCGATGCCGGACATGAAGGCGGTCGGCAGAAACACGGCAATCAGCGCAAACGTGGTGGCGATCACCGCGAGGCCGATTTCATCGGCGGCCTCCATCGACGCCTGATACGCGCTCTTGCCCATGCGCATGTGGCGCGCGATGTTCTCGATTTCCACAATGGCGTCGTCGACCAGAATGCCGACTACCAGCGCCAGTGCCAGCAGCGTCACGACGTTGAGCGAGAAGCCGAAGCCATACATGCCGAGAAAGGTCGGCGCCACCGACAGCGGCAACGCGGTGGCGGCCACCAGCGTGGCGCGCAGGTCGCGCAGGAAAAACCACACCACGATGACCGCCAGCAGCGCGCCTTCCAGCAGCAGCCACATCGAGCCGCGGAAGTTGTCCCGCACCGCCCACACATTGTCGATGGCTTCCGCGATCCGCACATCGGGGTGCGCGGCACGCAGTTCGTCGACCGCGGCGCGTACCGCGTCCGCCACCGCCAGTTCGCCGGCGCCCCTGGTGCGCGTGACTTCAAAGGCCACCACCGGCTTTCCGTCGAGCAGCGCGAGCGCACGGCGCTCGGCCGTGGCGTCGGCAATCGTGGCAACCCGGTCGAGCCGCACATGCCGGCCGTCGCCGAGGGGGAGGTCAAGCGCGCCGAGTTCCGCGACCGACTGGACCGTGGCGATGGTACGCACCGCCTGCTCCGCGCCGCCGACATCGCCGCGGCCGCCGGGCACTTCCTGCTGGGCGCGGCGCAATTGCCTTGAAACGTCGGCGGCGGTAACGCCGAGCGCCGCCATCTTGTCGGTGTCCAGCGTCACGCGCACCTCGCGCGTGACGCCGCCGATGCGCGCCACGCGTCCCACGCCGCGCGCCGCCAGCACGCGCCGGGTGACGGTGTTGTCCACAAACCAGGAAATCGCCTCCTCATCGAGATCGGCGCCGGGCGCCGCGGCCACGGTGTAGGTCAGCAGCGGGCGTCCCGCGGTGCTGACCCGGGTGACCGACGGATCGCGCATTTCCGCGGGCAAGTCGGCGCGTACCGTGGCGACGGCATCACGCACCTCGGTGGTTGCCTCCATCGCGTTTTTTTCGAGGATGAACTCGACGCTGATGGCGGCGACACCATCAAGAATGTTGGTATAGATGCGCTTGACGCCCTGCACCGGCGCCACCGCGTTTTCGATCTTGCGCGCGATTTCGGTCTCCATCTGCGCCGGCGCTGCGCCGGGCAACGTGGCGCTCACCATGACCACCGGCAGTTCGATATCGGGAAAATCCTGCACGATGCTGGACTGGAAGGCGACCGTACCCGCCAGTGTCAGCAACACGAAGAACACCACCGTGGGCAGCGGGTTGCGGATCGACCACGCGGAAACGTTCATTTGCCTGGTGTGCCGCCAACCGCGACCAGATCGCCATCGTTAAGAAAGCCCGCGCCGGCGGCGACGATGCGCGTTGCCTCGGTGACACCGGACAGAATCTCAGTGCGGTCGGCGACACGTCTGCCGATGGTGACTTTGCGCCGTGCCACGCGCTGGTCCGCACGCACCTCGAATACATAGCTGAAGCCGTCGCGCATGACCACCGCCTGCACCGGGGCCGTCAACGCGCTCGAGGCGCCGAGCGCAAACTCGCCTTTCACATACATGCCGGCTTTGGCCGGAAACAGCGAATCATTCTTGTGGTCCAGAAGATCGACGTAGACCAGCGCCAGGCGGCTTTGCGGATCCACCGTCGGTGCCACCATGCGCACGCGCCCGTCTACCGTCCTGCCGCCCGGCGTAATCACCGTCACCGCCTGACCGATGGCGATTTTGTCGAGTTCCGCCGCGGTCAGTTCGGCGCGCCACTCCAGCCGATTGTGGCGTATCAGGCGGAACAGTTCCTGCCCGGGCTGCGCCACCGCGCCCATGGTTGCCGTGCGGGCGGAGATGACGCCGTGGTCGGGCGCCAGAACGCGGGTATGCCGCAGGCGGATTTGCGTGCCATCCGCAATGGCGCGCGCGGCCTCGAGGCGTGCCGCCGCGGCCTTGGCGGTTGTCAGGTATTGGCTGATCTGCTGTGCGCTCATGGCCCCGGTGCTCTGCAGTGTCTTCGCGCGCGCGGCATCCGCATTGGCCTCGGCCAGCGCGGCTTGCGCTTCTGTAACAGCCGCGCGCTGTTGCGCGAGTTCGGCACGCACGGTGTCGTCCGCGAAACGTGCCAGCAGCTGCCCGCGCTTGACCCGGTCGCCGACATTGACGCGCAACTCCGCGAGGCGCAAACCGTTCACCTGCGCGCCGACAATGGCTTCCTGCCAGGCGGCGACGCTGCCGTTGGCGGCGAGCCTCAGCGGCAGGTCCATGCGTTGCGGTTGTACGGTGGTTACGGTGAGCGCGGGTCTGGCGGCCGCTGCGGGATTGCGGCTGTCCGCGGCCCTTGCCGGAGCGGCGGCGGTTGCAGCGATCGCCAGACAAGCCGGCGCCAGCAGAAGGCGTAGCAATATTTGCACTAAGACATTCGACATGGGCAGATGACGTTGCGGGTGGCCAGGCGTGGCGACGGGCAACCGGTGCGCCGGGTGCAGGGTGCCGCGAATATACCAAATTCGCTGATGCAAACACCGGTGGATTGCGAAAGTGACAAGCGCGGGACAGCCGGGTAGCATAACGCCGGTCATTTCGCTGCGGACACTGCATACCGCGCTCGCGCCGCAATGCCGCTTCGAACGCTTGATACTACCGGGAGGTTTGTCTCATGACTATCCAGATTCGCCCGCTTGGACCGTGTATTGGCGCCGTGGTCGAAGGCATCGACCTGCGCGAGCCGCTGACTGCCGATCAGGCCGCGCAGATCCATGCCGGCATGGACCGCCACGCCGTGCTGGTGTTTCATAATCAGCCGTTGACCAACGAGCAGCATCTCGCGTTTACCCAGGCGCTCGGCACACTGGAAAACACCGCGAACAACACCTTGCGCAGTGCCGCGGATTTCCGCCTGCCGCCCACCATGGCGGACGTGTCGAACCTGGATGGCAATGACAAGCCGTTCGGGCGTGACGACCGCAAGCGCCTGTTTGCCATCGGCAATCGGCTGTGGCACTCCGATTCCTCGTTCAAGGCGGTCCCGGCGAAGTATTCGCTGCTGCGCGCGGTGCGCATACCATCCCGCGGCGGCAACACCGAGTTCGCTCACATGGGTGCGGCGTACGAAGCGCTGGACGATGAAACCAAGGCGCTGATCGAGCCGCTGATCTGCGAGCATTCGCAGATGTTTTCGCGCGATCTCATCGGCTTTCGCGAATTCAACGCGGAGGAGCGCGAGCGCTTCCGTCCGGTGCGCCAGCGGCTGGTGCGCACGCTGCCGCGCACCGGGCGCAAATCCGTTTACCTGTCTTCCCATGCCGGCACCATCATCGGCTGGCAATTGCCCGAGGCACGGCTGTTGCTGCGCGATCTGACCGAACACGCGACGCAACGTGAATTTGTTTATTCCCACAAGTGGCAGGTGAATGACCTGGTGATGTGGGACAACCGCCAGACCATGCACCGCGGCCGCCCGTTTCCTGTCGAGGAGGCGCGCGACGTGCGCCGTACCACGCTCAAGGGCGAGGGGCCGACCGTGGCGCAGGAGGCGATTGCCGCTTAACCCGACCGGCTGTGCCGGATTTCTTCAACGTTGCAACAAGGCTGAGCCAGACCCCTATGAGAACAATAGACATCCACGCGCATGTAGTGCCGCAGTCGCTATGGAAAGCGGCCGACGCAAAACAGGAGTGGTACAGCTACCGCCATGAGCCGGGCGACGGCCTTGGCACCATCGTCGGCGACGGCAAGCGCACCGCCTTCAACACGCCGAAAGTGCGCTACACGCCGCAGGAGCGGATGAAGGACATGGATGCGCAGGGTGTTGATGTGCAGGTATTGTCCATCCACACGCCGTTTTTTGGCTACCATCTGGATGCCGCGCAGGGGCAGGCGCTGGCGAGTGATGTCAATCAGGAGATCGCCGCCACCGCGCGCGAGTGGCCCAAGCGCTTCGCGGGGCTTGCCACGCTGCCGATGCAGGATGTCAAGACGGCCATCGATGAGCTGGAACATGCGGTAACCCGCCTCGGATTGAAGGGGGCGGAACTCGATACGCACGTCAATGGCGAGCAGTGGGACGAGCCCAAGTTTCTGCCGTTCTTCAAGGCGGCGGAGGCGATGGGCGCGGTGCTGTTTTATCATCCTCAGCCGCAGAACAATTTTCTGCGCGCCCGCAATCCGCGGCACGGCTTGTTCAACAGCCTCGGCGTCATCCTCGATGACGCGATCGTCACCGCGACGTTGATCTGTGGCGGTGTGCTGGACGCGTGTCCTGATCTGCGCGTGTGCATCGCGCATGGCGGCGGTCCCGCCTGCCATGCCATGGGACGGCTCGACCGCGGCTGGGAACGGCTGCCGGTGGAACAGCGCACGCCCAAACCGCCAAGCGCGTACCAGAAGCAGTTGTACTACGACACGGTGACCAGCAGCGAGGAAGCGCTGCGCTTCCTGCTCGATCAGGTGGGCGCCGAACGCGTGGTGATCGGCAGCGACTGGCCGTTTGTGCCGTGGAAGCCCGGGCCCGGCGGCTGGGTGCAGGGCCTGCAGTCGCTATCGCAGGAAGAAAAAGACAAAATCCTGTGGAAGAACCTGGAGACGCTGCTGAAACTGTAGGCGGTGCTTGTCGGCTGCGTGATCACCAACCGCCATCACCAGCCACCTTTCGCCAGCCACTGCTCGACCTGGTCGATACGGTCGTGGCCCCAGAACGGCTCGCCGTCGATGACAAAGTACGGTGAGCCGAACACGCCCTTGGCGATCGACGCTTCGACTTCCTTGCGCAGCGTGTCCTTGACCGCCTGATCGTTGATGCCGGCGGTTACGGCGGCGCGCTCGTGCCCCTGCTCGGTGGCGACTTCGATGGTGACGTCCGGGTTGGATATGTCGCGGTCGTCGACAAAGAACGCGCGGTATAACGCGAGGGCGAGTTCCTTTGCCTTCTGCTGATCCCTGCTCTGCAGCCAGGTCACGGCGCGCGACGGCGCCACGCCGGAAATCGGAAACTTGCCGGGATAAGCAAACGGTATGCCCAGCAGGCGCGCACAGCGCGCCATGTCCCGCTTGGCGTAGTCACCTTTCAGCGGCAGACTGGGCAACGGCTGGCCGCCGGTGATCTTGAACACCGAACCCAGCAGAATCGGCTGCCAGTTCACCCAGCGGCCGTACTTTGCCGCCACGTCCTCGATGCGTGTGGCCGCCAGATAGCCGTAGGGCGAGGAAAAGTCGAAATAAAAATCGATCGGTGCGGGCATGACAGTGGCTCCTTGGCATTGATCCGGCGCAGGCCGGGTTACACGGCGCCTTTGGCGCGCAGTGCCGCTATGGCGTCGGCATTGTAGCCAAGCGCGGTGAGCACTTCCACCGTGTGCTCACCGGCATCGGGTGTGTGCTGCAATTTGTCCGGCTGCGGGTAGCGGCTGAGGTGAATCGGCTGTCCCACCACTTTCTGCGCGCCGTATTTTGGATGATCGACCGGCTTGGCGATGCCGAGATGCTGCACTTGCGGATCGGCAAACACCTTGTCGATGGTATTGATGGGTCCGCAGGGCACGCCCGCCTTGTCCATCAGCGCGACCCATTGATCGTTGGTCCTGGCGCGCATGATTTCCGCCAGGCGCGCGTTGAGCGCCGGCCGGTTCCTGGTGCGCAGCGCCGGACTGGTGAAGTCGGGGTTGCTCAGCAGATCTGTCGCGCCGGCGGCTTTGCAAAAGCGTTCCCACAGGCTGTCGCCCGAAGCGGCGATGTTGATGTAACCGTCGGCGGTCTGAAACATGCCGGTGCCCGGCGCAGTCGGATGGTTGTTGCCTTCCTGTCCGGCGACTTCGCCGCGCATCAGGTAGCGCGCGGCCTGAAAGTCGAGCATGTAAATCTGCGCCTCGATCAGTGAGGTCGACACCCACTGGCCTTCGCCGCTGCGCTCGCGTTCAAGCAGTGCCAGCACAATCGCATTGGCCAGCAGCAGGCCGGCGGAAGTGTCGTTGATGGCGATGCCCACGCGCACCGGTCCGCCGCCCGCGTGGCCGGTGATCGACATCAATCCGCCCATGCCCTGTGCAATCTGGTCGACGCCGGCACGGCCGGCGTACGGGCCGTCCTGGCCAAAACCGGAGATGCTGCCGTAGACGATGCGCGGGTTGACCTTTTTCACAGCCTCATAATCGACGCCCAGTTTGTGCTTGACGGTGGATTTGTAGTTTTCCACCACGACATCTGCCTTTTTCGCCAGGTCAAAGAATATTTTGAGGCCCTCGGGCGTTTTCAGGTTGAGCGTCAGGCTGCGCTTGTTGCGGTGCAGATTCTGGAAATCCGGCCCGTCGCGGCGGCTGCCGGTGGCGTCAAGTCCTGCGCCCGGCGCTTCGATTTTGATCACATCGGCGCCCCAGTCGGCGAGCTGGCGCACCGCAGTGGGCCCCGCGCGATGGGCGGTGAGGTCGAGCACGGAAAAGCCGTTAAGCGGCAGCGGGCGGGGGGTGGTGGTCATTTTTTCTCCTTACTGGAAATGGCGCCAAGCAACAGCACACGCCTTGGCGCGCAGTATCGCACCGCATTGCGCCGTCGCAAAGGTGTGTGCGCGTCCAGCGCGTGGGCCAGCGGTTGAGAATGTCGTGCGCGCGGCGCATAGTCATCATCCCTCTGACAGGATGAAGGTGTATCCATGCATACCCGGATGGCGGGGTTGGCAGGCTGGCTGATACCCGCGGCGCTCGCGTTGGCCGGCCCGGCTGTTCACGCCGCTGCGCAGAACAAGTCGGGCAAGGCGGGGGAATATCCGCTGCGCCCGATTCGCATTGTCGTCGCAGTGGCCCCCGGTGCGGGCGGCGATACCATTGCGCGTCTGGTGGGCCAGATGCTGACGGATCGCTGGGGCCAGAATGTGGTTGTCGACAACCGCTCGGGCGGCGGCGGCGTGATTGCCACGGAACTGGTCGCCAAATCACCGCCCGATGGCTACACCCTGCTCAGTCAGGGTGAGAGTGTGCTGCTTCAGGGCGCCACCAAACGTGTGCCCTTCGACGTGCTTAAAGCGTTTGATCCCGTCGTAGCCACCTCCGCGCAGCCCTATATCCTGCTCGTCGGGACGGCATTGCCGGTCAAGTCGATGAAAGAACTGGTAGCTTATTCATTGAAGAAGACCGTGACTTACTCGGGTGCGGCCGGTGTGGGAAGCACCATCCATCTCGGCATGGAATGGTGGGCCCAACTCTCGGGTGCAAAGTTGCTGTACATCCCGTACAAAGGCAGTGCACCGGCCATCGTCGCGGCGATGGGCGGAGAGATTCTGATGGCAGGGGCGAGTGCGATTGCGGCCAGTGGCGCCATGCGCAGCGGCAAGCTGCGTGGTCTGGCGACGCTGGGATTGACACGCATTCCGGCGCTGCCGGATCTGCCGACGGTGGCCGAGCAGGGCTATCCCGGCTTCAAGATCACCAATCGCTATGCGTTGCTTGCGCCGGCCGGCGTGCCGGCCGCAATTCTGGCTGCCATCAATCGCGTGATCAGCGACGGCATGCACACGCCGCAGGTGACGCAGCGGCTGGTCGCCGACGGTAGCCAACCCGCGGAGCGCATGACGCCGGAGGAACTGCGGGCGTCAATGGCGCGCGAGTATGTGCAAATGGAAAAGCAGGTGAAGCGGCTGAATATCCGCATTCAGTAGCGCGTCGTGCGGGCGCGCACGCTTTCCTCAGCCAGCGCGCGATAGGCGGCGAGCCGTGGCGCGCTGATGCCGCCTTCGTGGCTTGCGCGTTCGATGGCGCAGTCCGGTTCAACGCGATGTGTGCAGTCGCGAAAGCGGCATTGCCCGAGCCAGGGCCGGAATTCGACAAAAGCCTGTGCGGTGTCATCGAGGCTGATGTGATGCAGGCCGAATACCTGCAGCCCGGGTGAATCGATCAGGTGGCTGCGCGCATTGATATGCAGCAGGCGCGCGCCGGTGGTGGTGTGCCTGCCCGAATCGAGCGCGGCGGAGGTCTCCGCCACGCGCAGGGCCGTTCCCGGTATCAGGTGGTTGATCAACGTGGATTTGCCCATGCCGCTTTGTCCGACCAGCACGCTGGTGTGATCCGCCAGCAGCGGCACCAGCGGCGCAACATCCTGTCTGGCGCAGAGGCGCAGCACGCGGTAGCCCAGCGTGCGGTAGATGGCGAGCGCCTCCCAGGCCGCGGCGCTTTGCGGCAGATCGTCCTTGTTGAGTACGATCAGCGGCGTGATGCCGCCATGCTCGCAGGCAACGAGGCAGCGGTTGATCAGGTCATCGTAGAAGCTCGGCTCCGCCGCGACCACGACTACCGCTTGCGTGATGTTGGCCGCGATCAGCTTTTGCCGGTGTGCGTCGGAGCGGTAGAGCAATGTGGTGCGCGGCAGCACGGATTCGATGATGCCGCTGTTGTCGCCGCTGCGCCGAAAGGCGACGCGGTCGCCACACGCGATGTCGCTCCGCTTGCCGCGGGTGGCGCAGTCGACCTGCGTGCCATCGGCCAGTTCGATGCGGTAACTGCGGCCAAAGGCGGCGACCACCTGGCCATCGAGCAGCGCCGGTGCTGCACGGGACTTTGGGTCAGTCACAAATCAAACAGTGCATCGAGCTTGGCAGCACAGATGAAATCATTCTCGGAAAGACCGTTGACGGCGTGGGTGATGTAGCGCACGCGGCACTGGTTGTAGCCGACGG
>CADECM010000011.1:0-16953 GCA_902825845.1 uncultured beta proteobacterium | reverse complement strand
GGTCTCAGCCTGCAGTCGCCCGATGCGTGCCAGCGCGGAGGGGTGGGAGTCATAGAACATCGAATGCAACGGGTCGGGCGTGAGCGTCGAGGCGTTGTCCTTGTAAAGCTTGACCAAGGCCGAAATCAGATCGCCGGCCGAGGCGTTTTGCGCCGCGTACTGATCGGCTTCGAATTCATGCCGGCGTGAGTACATCGACAGCAGCGGCTGCAGCAAAAACGTGAATTGCGGCACCACCAGAAAAAACAGGATCAACGCCATCGCCGGCGATGCCGTGGTGACATTCAGCCCCTGGTAAAACCACGGCTGCTGCATCAGATAGCCCAGTAGCCACAGGAAAAAGAAGCTTGCCGCAAACGTCCACACAATGCGTTTGGTGACATGGCGGCGCTTGAAGTGGCCCAGTTCATGCGCCAGCACGGCTTCCACTTCAGACGGGTTCAGGCGTTCAAGGAGCGTGTCAAAAAACACGATGCGCTTGGTGTTGCCGAAGCCGGTGAAATAGGCGTTGCCATGGCTGCTGCGCAGCGAACCGTCCATCACCATCAGGCCCTTGACCTTGAAGCCGCAGCGCGCGAGCAGGCGTTCTATGCGTTCTTTCAGTGCCGCGTTGTCCATCGGCGTGAATTTGTTGAACAGCGGCGCGATCCACGTCGGGTAGATCGCCAGCAGCAGCACGTTAAACGCCATCCACACCAGCCAGGCGTAGAACCACCAGTAGGCACCGGACTTTTCCATCAGCCACAGCACCACCGCGGCCAGCGGCAACCCGAGGGCAGCCGCGAGCACGAGACCCTTGAAAAAATCCTTCCAGAACAGCGCCGGCGTCATTTTGTTAAAGCCAAAGCGCGCTTCCACGCGAAACGTGCTGTAGAGGCTGACCGGCAATTCAATCAGCGTCATCAGCAAGCCCGTCAGCACCAGCAGGGCCAGTCCGCGCGGGATGCCCGCGGAGAACTGCGCCGCCACATCGCTCAGCCATTGCAGCACGCCGCCAAAGGTGAGCGCAAGCAGGACAGCCACTTCCAGCACCAGCCCCGCCAGTCCAAGCACGGTTTTGGCACACGTGTAGTCGGCCGCGCGCTGATGGGCGTCCAGGCCGATCTGACCGGCAAACTGCGTGGGAACGGCCGCGCGGTTGGCGCGCACATGGGCAAAGTGGCGCGCGCCCAGCCACAGCTTGATGGCCGTGGTGCAGGCCACCGCCGCCAGAAAAATCAAGGTAAATGCAAATGCGTTCATCGGGTAACTATGACAGAATAAGCGCACGAAAATTTCATGATTCGATTATGGCACAAGACCCCAATAACCTCATCTGGATCGATATGGAGATGAGCGGCCTCAATCCGGAAACGGACCGCATCCTTGAGGTCGCCATCGTGATTACCACTTCGCAACTCGACGTCGTGGCCGAAGCGCCGGTGCTGGTGGTGCATCAGCCGGATGCCGTGCTCGACGCGATGGACGACTGGAACAAGGGCACGCACGGCAAAAGCGGGCTGACCGAGCGCGTGCGGGTGTCGACCCTGTCGGATGCCGAGGTGGAGGCGCAAATGCTGGCCTTCGTCGCGCAGTACGTGCCGCCGAAATTGTCGCCGATCTGCGGCAACTCCGTGCATCAGGACCGGCGCTTTCTGGTGCGTTACATGCCAAAGCTGGAGGACTATTTCCTCTACCGCAACCTTGATGTGAGCACACTCAAGGAACTCGCGCGGCGCTGGAAACCCGAGGTGATGGCGGGCCTTACCAAGCACGGCAAACACGAGGCGCTGGCCGACATTCATGAATCCATCGCCGAACTGCGCTATTACCGCGAGCACATCCTGAAAATCTGATGGCGGGCGGCAGCACCAAACTGATTGTTGTCGGCTGGGTACTGCTGCTGGGCGCGTTGACGCTGTTTTTCCAGTATTGGGGTGACCGCGAGTCCCGGCCCGGCCGCACGCTGGTGGCGTCCGGTGCGTCGGAAATGGTGCTGCAGCGCAGCCGCGACGGCCATTACTACGCCGACGGGGAGATCAATGGCCAGCCGGTGAAATTCCTGCTGGATACCGGTGCCTCGCAGATCGCGCTGTCACCGCGGCTGGCCAATGCCCTCGGATTATCACTGGGGCGCGAAGTGACACTGCAGACCGCGGCCGGGCGTGCACCAGGTTACCCGACGCGGCTTGCGCGGGTGCGACTGGGCGTGATCGAGATGCGCGATCTGGGCGCGGTAGTGGCGCAGGGGATGTCCGAAGATGCCGTATTGCTGGGCATGAATTTCCTCAAGCATCTGGATATCCAGCAGCGGGGCGACCAATTGACACTGCGCGTTCCGGCGACGGCGCAAACGCCGTAACTACCGGCGACGCGCCTTGTAGTAGTTGATGAGCCCGTTGGTCGAGCCATCGAACGCGGCGACGGCCTGCGTGCCGCCGAGCTCCGGCAGGATGCGGTCGGCTACCTGTTTGCCCAGCGCCACGCCCCACTGGTCGAACGCGTTGATGTTCCAGATCACGCTTTGCACGAACACCTTGTGTTCGTAGAGCGCCAGCAGCATGCCGATGCGCCGCGCGTCGAGTTCTTCCACCAGCAGAGAGGTGCTGGGGCGATTGCCGGGAATGGCCTCGTGCGCCGGGCCGGATTTGCCGGTCATCAGCGCTTCGCCCTGTGCAAAATAGTTGGCCAGCAGCAGCGGGTGCTGTTCCGCCTGCGACGATGCACTGCGGCAGGCGGCAATCAGGTCGGCCGGAATCAGCAGTGTGCCCTGATGCAATAACTGAAAAAAAGAATGCTGGCTGTCGGTGCCGGGTTCGCCCCACACGATGTTGCCGGTGCCGTAATCGACAGGCTTGCCATCGCGCGTCACGCGTTTGCCGAGACTTTCCATTTCCAGCTGTTGCAGGTACGCCGGCAGGCGTGCGAGGGCATGCGCGTACGGCAGCACCGCACGCGTTTCGGCGCCGAAGAAATTGTGGTACCACACATCGAGCAGACCGAGGATCACCGGCAGGTTGCGTTCAAGCGGCGTGTCGCGAAAGTGCGCATCGATAAATCGCGCGCCGCGGTGCAGTTCGCGGAACACGTCCATGCCCGCGTACAGCGCCACCGGCAGGCCCACCGCCGACCACAGCGAATAGCGCCCGCCGACCCAGTCCCACATTTCGAACACGTTGGCGCTCGGGATGCCGAAGCGCGCCACCTTGTCGACGTTCGAGGTCACCGCCGCAAAGTGCTTCGCCACCGCCTGCTCGCTGCCCAGTTGGGCGATCAGCCAGCGCCGCGCGGACTCGGCATTGGCCATGGTCTCCTGCGTGCCGAAGGTTTTCGATACCACGATAAACAGCGTGCTCGCCGCGTCGAGCCCGGCCAGCACCGCGGACAGGTTCTCGCCGTCGACATTGGACACGAAATGCGCGCGAATGGCGCCATCGGCATAGGGCCGCAGCGCCTGACAGGCGAGTTGCGGCCCGAGATAGGAGCCGCCGATGCCGATACTGACCACGTCGCTGATGCGCTTGCCGGTAAAACCGCTGTGCGCGCCGCTGCGCACGGCGCCGGTAAATGCCGCCATCTGGTCGAGTACGCGCCGCACGTCACCCGACACGTCACGCCCCTCGCACAACACCGGGCCGTCGGCACGCAGGGCGATGTGCAGGGCAGCGCGCTGCTCGGTGTTGTTGATGGCCTCACCGTTGAACATGCGCGCGATCCACGCCGGCAGATCGCGCGCGCGCGCCAGTGCCATCAGCAGCGGCAGGGTGTCGCGCGTCAGGAAGTGGCGCGAGAAATCGGCCAGCAGGCCGTCGAGTTCAATCGAAAAGGCCTTGAAGCGGTCGCGATCCGCGGCAAACAGTTCGCCAAGCCGCGCGCCGGCCAGCGCGCGCTGATGCGTCCGCAGGGCCTGCCATTCGGGGCTGCTGACGAGGTCGGAGGTCATGTTGTGGTTGTTGTATCGGGCCTGAGCGGGCTATTCTACCGCTTATGATTGTCAGGGTCGGCGCGCGGCATGACGGATATTCTTGACGCTTTTCGCAAGGCGCTGCGGGATTTGTTTCGCCCGCAGGTGCTGATCATGGTGGTGGTGCCCATTGCCTGCGCCATGGCGCTGTGGACGTTTGTTGCGTGGCTGTTCTGGGCGTCGCTGACGCAATGGGTCGGTACACTGTTATTGTCTTTCACGGTTGGGCAGTGGATCGACAACTGGTCGCACGCCGTGCTGCAGTTTTTTGCCGTGCTTATCACGCTGGCGTTGCTCGCGCCCGGGGTGCTGGTGACCGCAATGCTTATTACCGAGTTCTTCACCATGCCGGGTCTGGTGAATTTTGTGGCGCAACGGTATTACCCAAAGTTGGCGCGCGAGCATGGCGGCACGCTCGCGGCGGGCGTTGCCAACAGCCTTATCGGCATTACCCTGTTTGCCGTGCTGTGGCTGGTGACGTTACCGCTGTGGTTTACCGGCATCGGCGCGCTGCTGGTGCCGGTGTTCATTTCCGCCTATCTGAATCAGCGCATTTTTCGTCATGATGCCGTGGCCGATCACGCCAGCCGCGGCGAATTGCGCACGCTCAACCGCGATGGGCGGCGCCGGCTGTTGCTGCTCGGCTTGCTGCCCGCGGTTTTGCTCTACGTGCCGCTGGTCAATCTGCTGGCGCCGGCGCTGACCGGACTGGCATTCACGCACTACCAACTGGGCCGGCTGGCCAGACTGCGCGCGCAGTCGCCGGCCAGCTTCACGCCGTGATTGCGGGCCTTATTGCAGGCGTTCAAACACCGCCGCAATGCCTTGTCCACCGCCGATGCACATGGTGACCAGCGCGTAGCGCCCGCCGGTGCGTTGCAGTTCGTAGAGCGCTTTCACGGTCAGGATTGCGCCGGTGGCGCCAATCGGGTGTCCCAGTCCCACCGCGCCGCCGTTGGGATTGGTTTTTTTGGCGTCGAACTTCAGATCGCACGATACTGCCAGCGCCTGCACGGCAAAGGCTTCGTTGGATTCGATTACGTCCATGTCGTCGACCTTGAGACCGGCCTTGGCGAGCGCCCGCTGGCAGGCGGGAACCGGGCCGATACCCATGATTTTCGGATCGACGCCGGCGAGTCCGTACGACACCAGCCGCGCCATCGGTTTCAAGCCGGCCTTTTGCGCCGCGCCTTTTTCCATCATGACGATCGCCGCGGCGCCGTCGTTGATGCCCGACGCATTGCCGGCGGTGACCGAGCCGTCCTTCTTGAATACGGCGCGCAGTTTGGCCATGCCCTCGAGGGTGGCATCGGCACGCGCGTGTTCATCGCGCTCGAACAGGGTGGTGCCTTTGCGGGTCTTGAGCTCGATGGGCAGGATCTGATCCTTGAAGTAGCCCTTGTCGATGGCGTTCACCGCGCGGCGGTGGCTTTCGACGGCGAACGCATCCTGTTGCTCACGCGTGAATTTCCATTTTTCGGCGATGTTCTCGGCGGTGATGCCCATGTGCACGGTGTCGAAGGGATCGGTGAGCGCGCCCACCATCATGTCCACCACGCCGCCGTCATTCATGCGCTGTCCCCAGCGCAGCGTCGGCATCACATACGCGCCGCGGCTCATCGATTCCGCGCCGCCGCCCACTGCGACATCGGCGTCACCCAGCTGGATGCCCTGCGCCGCGCTGACGATCGCCTGCAGGCCGCTGCCGCACAGACGGTTGACGGTGAGTGCCGTGGTCTCCTGCGGCAGTCCGCCCTTGATACACGCCACACGCGAGAAGTACATGTCTTTGGCTTCGGTATGGATGACGTTGCCGAACACCAGTTGATTGACCTGCCGCGGATCGACCTTGGCACGCTTGACCGCTTCGCGTATCACCTGTGCCGCCAGTTCGGTCGGCGCTACATCCTTGAGTGCGCCGCCATAATCACCAATGGCGGTGCGCACGCCGCCCAGTACCACCACTTCCCGAGTTTCGCTCATAGGGTTCTCCGTAAACTATTGATTTATAACAATATTTTAATTATATTCCAATTAGTCTACGCCGCTGTGCGGGTGCTGTCGAGTACGCTGCTGCCGTGCACCAAAATGGACGGCTGCAAGGGTCACGGCGCGGCGCGCTGGTAGAGCCGGTAGCGCTCCACCTTGTCGCGGGGACGCTGTCCTTCCCAGACCTTGCGCCACTGTGGCGATGCGAACGGCGGGTCACTCGCCATGCTTTGGATCAGCAGCAAGTCGCATTGTGCGTGGCTGGGCGCGGTTTCTTCGCGCCGCGTGATCAGATTGGCGTAGTAGTGCACCATGGCACGCTGGGTATCACCCAGATGGCGGCTGGCAACGCAGCGATGGTTCGCGGGCACGTGTTGCTTCAGGCTGGAAAAAACGGCGCGGTAGCTGTTACCCACGTCGAACCATCCGGCGAACAGCGTCGCGGAAAGTCCCCACAGGACGGTCACCCCGGCTGCCCATGCGATGACGGGGCGTTCGGCCGTGCGTTTCAAGTTAAGCAGCAGCGCAATCCAGGCCGCGGTATACAGTGCCGCCAGCGCAAATGGCCACGGCTTGAATCCCGAGACATACGCCGGCTGCAAGCGGCCCAGGTGCGCATGCAGCCGCGCGGGAACGCCGAGTTCGAGGGCGCTCCAGTAGAGCCATGCCGCGATCACGAAAACGGTCGCGCCGGTGATGCCGAACCAGAGCCAGGCGCTCGCGCCGCCACGCGGCAGGTGGGGAATGCCACGTGTTGCCAGCAAGGCTGCCGCCGGCAGCAGGGTAAGCGCGTACAAGTCGCGCGCGCCCGCGCCCACCGACAACAGCAGCAGCGTCACCCCGAATCCGGTCAGCGGCAACGCCACGGCCGGTTTGAAATAGTCCTCGCGGCGGGTATTCCATAATTGCCACAGGCACAGCGCCCATACCGGCCATGCGTGCCAAGGCAGGAGGCGCAAATAGTAGAAAAAGTCGCGCCGCGTGGTTTCGCCAATCGCGTATAGGTCGCCCTGAAGCCATTGTCCGAAGAGTTCGGGGGAGCGCGCATGCAGTGCCATCGGCCAAGCGAGAATCAACGGTACGGCGATCACCGCCGCAAGCAGCAGCGTGCCCGCATATTTGCGTCTGCGCCAGGCATTGCATACAGCGGGTAACAGCGCCGCAATTGCAACCAGAATCAATGTTTCGAGCACACCCTGCGAAAGAAATACCATACCGAGTGCCGTGCCCAGCAGGGCGCCGCCCGCCAGGGCACGCCGGGGCGCCAGAGCCCACGCGTAATAGGCCAGCGCGAAGCCCGCCAGCGGCGTAACGTCGGTAATGATTTCGTGGCCGCGCATCACCAGGCCGACGCAACCGAGCAGCAACAATGCGGTAATCGTGCCGCTGCCCCGGCCGTGCAATTCGCGCCCTGCCAGCCCGCAAAACAGCAATGTCAGCGCCATGTACAAACCGGTGGCAAGCCGCGCGCCGTCGTGCAGCGGCAGCAGCGGCGCGGCGAGGTGGGCGGTGAGCACGGCGGTCAGATAGTAGAGCGGCGGTTCGCTCAGGAACGGCTCGCCGGCAAGCGTGGGCACCAGCCAGGAACCGCCGTGCAGCATGTCGTAGACCACGCCGAAGGTATACGGCTCGTCGGTTTTCCACGGCTCGTGGCCCACCAGGCCGGGCAGTATCCAGGCCAGACAAAGGAGGCTGATGAGGAGATGGCGCTGATTCATGAGTAGGGCGGAGCCACGCGTCTTCTGATTGTTATCGGCGTCGGCTGATTATCCCACTTTTGGCAGCGGCTCCTTTGCGGCTTGTGGTGTTCGCACTATCACTGTGCGGCGTGCACCACGGTGTGCACCACAACGGGCACTTTGTACCGAACGAACCTGCAGTGCATCAGCCGGTGCGCTGCCGCCATGGATAAATATCGAATAAAAACAAATGCTTGCTGACAATTTTCGGGATGGGATGCGCCGTTGGCACGCATTCTGCTCTTTGGGATACGAGGCTTCAATCCGTATCAGTCCGTGGTAACCCGTAACCTCAAGAATCGCGCAAGGAGTTCACAGATGTCAGCATTCAATGATCCATTCGACGCCAGCACGTCATTGACCCGCGGTTGTTCCTGCGGGCGGCATCACAGCGAAGCCGATCATCACCGTGATCTTGCAGGCCAGACTGCAGACAACGAGGCCCTGGGCAACCGCGTGGTCGAGGCTGCGGTCATGCGCGCCATCTTTCCGCACGACGATACGCGTCGGCGGTTCCTGAATGCAGTGGGTGCCGGCACGGCGATGGCGGCGATTTCGACGTTCTTTCCGCTGGGCATGGCGAAAGAAGCCTTTGCGCAGAGCGGCAAGCTGGAAAAGAAATCGTTGAAAGTCGGTTTTATTCCCATCACCTGCGCCACGCCCATCATTATGTCGCAGCCGATGGGCTTCTACGCGCGGCAGGGGCTGGATGTCGAGGTGGTCAAGACTGCCGGCTGGGCGGTGGTGCGCGACAAAACCATCAACAAGGAATACGACGCAGCACATATGCTGTCGCCGATGCCGCTGGCGATCACGCTGGGCGCGGGCGCCAATGCGCTGCCCTACACCATGCCCGCAGTGGAGAATATCAACGGCCAGGCGATCACCCTGGCAATCAAGCATAAGGACAAACGCGATCCGAAATCGTGGAAGGGGTTCAAATTCGCGGTGCCGTTTGACTACTCGATGCACAACTACCTGTTACGTTATTTCGTTGCCGAGCACGGCATCGATCCTGACCGCGACATACAGATTCGTTCCGTGCCGCCGCCGGAGATGGTGGCGAACCTGCGCGCCAATAATATCGACGGTTTCCTCGCGCCCGATCCGGTCAACCAGCGCGCCGTGTACGACGGCGTGGGCTACATCCACACGCTGACCAAGGACATCTGGGCGGGGCACCCGTGCTGCGCGTTCGCGGCAAGCAAGGAATTCGTCACCACCATGCCGAATACCTATCGCGCATTGCTGAAAGCGATCATGGAGGCCACCGCCTTCGCGTCCAAACAGGAAAACCGCAAGAAAATTGCCGAAGCCATTGCGCCGGCAAATTATCTCAATCAGCCCGTCACCGTCGTCGAGCAGGTGCTGACCGGCACCTTCGCCGATGGTCTCGGCAACGTGCGCAAGGAGCCCAATCGCATCGACTTCGACCCGTTTCCGTGGCATTCCTTTGCGGTATGGATCCTCACGCAGATGAAGCGCTGGGGCCAGATCAAGGGAGACGTCGATTACGACAAGGTTGCACGCGAGGTGTTTCTGGCCACCGATGCGGCCAAGCTGATGAAGGAAGTCGGCCTCAAGCCGCCCGCCACGACCAGCAAGTCGTTCAAGGTCATGGGCAGGGAATTCGATCCCGCCAAGCCCGAGGCCTACCTTGCCGGCTTTGCGATCAAGCGCTCGTGAGCGCGTGCCGCCGTTGACCCGAGGAGCCTGAAATGAATCGACTTTCGCATTGGCGCGCGCCGCTGCTGTCCTTGATTGTGTTGCTGTTGCTGATCGGCATTTGGCACGCATTGACGTTGCCCACGACCTCGAAGCAAACGGTCAATGCCGAATATGCGGCGCTGGTCGGCGCGGCGGCCGCGACCGGACAAAAGTCGACGTTTCCGACGCCGGCCGACTTCGGCGCAAAAATCTGGCAGCATCTGAAGGAGCCGTTCTACGACCGCGGTTCCAACGACAAGGGCATTGGCATCCAGCTCGGCTATTCGGTGGGTCGCGTGTTGATCGGGTATCTGCTGGCAGCGCTGATGGCGATTCCGCTGGGCTTCCTGATTGGCATGTCACCGACGGTTTACCGAGCGCTGGATCCCTTCATTCAGGTGCTCAAGCCGATTTCCCCGCTGGCGTGGATGCCGCTGGCACTGTTCACGCTGAAGGACAGCTCAATCTCGGCAATTTTCGTCATTTTCATCTGCTCGCTGTGGCCGATGCTGATCAACACCGCGTTTGGCGTGGCCAGCGTGCGCCGCGAGTGGCTGAATGTGGCGCGAACACTGGAAGTGGGGCCTTTGCGCACGGCGTTCCGCGTGATTCTGCCGGCTGCCGCGCCCACCATCATGACCGGCATGCGCATTTCCATCGGCATCGCGTGGCTGGTGATCGTGGCCGCCGAGATGCTGGTGGGCGGCACCGGCATCGGCTACTTCGTGTGGAATGAGTGGAATAACCTGTCGATCACCAACATCCTGACCGCGATCCTGGCGATCGGGCTGGTGGGCATGTTGCTGGACCTGATGCTGGCGCGGTTGACGCGGCTGGTCACCTTTCCGGAATAGGAGCACGGCATGAGCGACGCACTGATTCGTATCGAAGGCATCAGCAAGACATTTGCCGGGCGCGATGGCACGCAGACCACGGTGTTCGAAGACCTGCATTTCTCGATCGACGCCGGCGAGTTCGTATGCCTGATCGGGCATTCCGGCTGCGGCAAGACCACGATTCTCAACGTGCTGTCAGGCCTCGAACAATCGTCCTCCGGCTATGTGTTCGTCGACGGCCGGGAAATCAACGGTCCAAGTCTTGACCGCGCGGTGATTTTCCAGAGCCATGCGCTGATGCCGTGGCTCACCGTCATGGGCAACATAGCCTTCGCCGTGTCGTCGCGCTGGCCGGACTGGAGCACAGACAAGGTGCGGGCGCACAGCCAGAAATATATCGATCTTGTGAATCTCGCGGGCGCGGAAAAAAAGCGCCCGGCGGAATTGTCGGGCGGCATGAAGCAGCGTGTCGGCATCGCGCGCGCGCTGTCGATCGAACCCAAAATGTTGCTGATGGACGAGCCGTTCTCCGCGCTGGACGCGTTGACGCGTGGCGAGTTGCAGGTTGAAGTGCTGCGCATCTGCGCTGAAACGCGGCAGACAGTGTTCATGATCACGCATGATGTCGACGAAGCCATCCTGCTGGCCGACAAGATTGTGCTGATGACCAATGGGCCGCACGCGAAGATAGCCGAAGTGGTGGTCAATACCATGCCGCGCAGCCGCACCCGGCACGATTTGCACAAGCATCCGCACTACTACCCCATTCGCAACCATCTGATCGAATTTTTAGTGGATCGCTCCAAGGCCTTCGCCAGCGATGCCGCGGACTATGACCCGCGAAATCCGCCGCAGGTGCGGCCGGGACTGGCGGACCAGGCCGTCACCACTGCGCAACCTGTGGCGCATCCGGCCCCTGCAAAACCACTTGTCGCGATTGTTCGATAAACCGCTGTTATTCACCCAAGGAGATTGTTATGTCAAAGCGAGATATTCCGCAAATGCTGCTGGCGGAGGCCGCCATGAAAAAGCCGATGAACCGCAACGATGTGACGGAACTGGTGGTCGAGGCCAAGATCAAGAAGGGCCTGACCTGGACCAAAATTGCCAAAGCCGTGGGCGAAAGCAAGGAGTGGGCGACCGCGGCACTGCTGGGGCAGATGCAGATGACCAAGACACAGGCTGAGGCCGCTGGAAAACTGCTCGGCCTGCCGCCGTATGCGGTCCTGCTGTTGCAGCAGGTGCCGTACAAGGGTTCGCTGCCGACCGCCGTGCCGACCGATCCGCTGATTTACCGTTTCTATGAACTGGTGAGCGTCTACGGCACCACGTTCAAGGAGTTGATACACGAAGAATTCGGCGACGGCATCATGAGCGCGATTGACTTCAAGATGGATCTGAAGCGCGAGGCCGATCCCAAGGGCGATCGCGTGCAGATCGTGATGAGCGGCAAGTATCTGCAGTACAAAACTTACTGATCGCGTTGTTTGATTCTGGTGTGGCTGTTCTGGCCGCTGTCCCGGCATCTCGTGCCTGGACAGCGGTTTGTGTTTTCCAATCCTGATTCTTCTTCTGACTGCCGGAGTGTGTAATGAGTAATCGACGCAAATTCCTGACCGGGTCCACGGTCGCCGCCACGGGCGCCGTGCTTGCGGGGTTCCCGATGATCGCGAGCGCGCAGCAGACGTTCAACTGGAAAATGACCAGCGCCTATCCCAAGGGCGCGCCGTTCTACATGGATGGTCCCGGCAGCGCAACGGATCTGGCCAAGCGCATTGAAGCCATGTCCAACGGGCGCCTGAAAATCCAGGTGTTCGGCGCCGGAGAACTGATTCCCGCGCTGGAAGGGTTCGACGCGGTGCGCGCCGGCACAGTGGAGATGAATCACGCCAACAGCTATTTCTGGACGGGCAAAACGTTCGCGGCGCAGTATTTCACCGCGGTGCCGTTCGGACTGAATTTCCAGGGCATGAACGGCTGGCTGTATGACGGCGGCGGACAGGCGTTGTGGAATGAGGTGTATGCACCGTTCGGCATGGTGGCGCTGCCTTGCGGCAACACCGGCGTGCAGATGACCGGCTGGTTCAAGAAGGAAATCAAGTCGGTCGCCGATTTCAAGGGCCTCAAGATGCGCATTCCCGGTCTGGCGGGCAAGGTCTATGCGGAGTTGGGGGTCGATGTGAAATTGCTGCCGGGCGGCGAGATTTTCCCGGCGCTGGAGCGTGGGGTAATCGATGCGGCGGAATTTGTCGGCCCTTATCAGGACCGCCGTCTGGGACTGCACAAGGCGGCAAAATATTATTACACCACGGGCTGGCACGAGACGGCCACGGTGTCAGAACTGCTGATCAATAAGGCGGCCTGGGGAAAACTGCCGAAAGATTTGCAGGCCGTCGTCGAAAACGCCGCGGCAGCGTGCAACGTGATCAGCGAAGCCTGGTGCCAACGCACCAACGCCGAGGCGATGGAAGACCTGGTGAAGAACCAGAAAGTAATCGCGCGTCCGCTGCCTGATCCGGTGGTGAAAGCGCTGCGCGATACCACCAACAAGGTACTCGCCAACGCCGTGGCCAAAGACCCGTTGGTGAAGAAGGTGCACGACTCCTATATGGCCTACAAATCGAAATACGACGCGTGGTCCGGCTACAGCGAAGCTGTGTATCACGCAAAGATTCGTGGCTGAGGCGCGGCCCGCCAGCCCGAGCCCCGGCGCGCGCGGCGCGATAGAACGCTTCATCGACCTTACCGGCCGCGCCACCTCGTGGCTGTCGCTGGTGATTGTGGTGCTGATGGCGGTCAACGTGGTGTTGCGCTATCTGTTCAGTTACGGCTCGGTGTGGGCGCAGGAGCTGGAGTGGCATTTGCTGGCACCGTTGATCCTGTTCGGCATGAGTTACGCACTGCTGCATGGCGAACATGTGCGGGTGGACGTGCTCTACGCCAATTTTTCCGAACGCAAGAAGCTGTGGGTGGATGTGTTGTCGGCGCTGCTGTGCATCGTGATTTCGCTGCTCATCATCTGGCTCTCGTTGAACTACGTGCAGCAGTCGTACGTGATCGACGAGAAATCGGCCGACCCCGGCGGCCTGCCCCACCGTTGGATACTTAAAGCATTGATTCCATTGGGTTTTGTGTTTCTGGTGCTGCAGAGCGTTGCGGTTCTCATGGGCACCGTGGGCAAGCTGCGGAGCCTCGCCAAGTGAGCACCACCGAAATCCTCGCCCTCCTGATGCTGCTGGGGTTTTTTGTGCTGCTGATGATCGGCGTGCCAGTGGCGCTGACACTGGCCACCACCGGTTTTGTCTTCGGTGTGATCGGTTTCGGACCCGGCCTGTTCAATCTGCTGCCCGCACGCATCTACGGCGTGGTGGCGAATTACCAGTGGCTGGCGATACCCCTGTTTGTGTTCATGGGCGTGATGCTGGAGAAATCCCGGCTGGCGGACGATCTGCTCGACGTGGTCGGGCACATCGCCGGCGGCGTCAAGGGCGGCATGGCCATCGGCATTATCGCCGTGGGCGTGCTGATGGGCGCGACCACCGGCATTGTTGGCGCGACCGTGGTGACGCTCGGCCTGCTCACGTTGCCCACGCTGCTGCGGCGCGGCTACGACCCCGGCATCGCCTGCGGCGCGATCTGCGCCTCGGGCACGCTGGGACAGATCATTCCGCCGAGCCTGATCCTGATTCTGCTGGCGGATATTCTGCAATTGTCCGTGGGCACGCTGTTCGCCGCGGCGGTGGTGCCGGGCTTCATGCTGGCCGGCATTTACTGCGTTTACATTTTTATTCTCGGTTGGCTCAAGCCCGGCCTGATGCCGCCGATACCGGAACTGGAGCGCGATGCGGTGTCGCGCCGGGAGCTGTGGACGCGTTTCTTCAAGGTGGTGGTGCCGCCGGTGCTGCTGGTGGCAGCGGTGCTGGGCTCGATCATTGGTGGCGTGGCCGCGCCCACCGAAGCGGCATCCATGGGCGCACTGGGCGCCATTCTGGTGACGGCATTCTCCGGCCGCTTTTCGTTCAAGGTGTTGCGCGAAACCTGCCAAAGCACCACCAAGATCACCGCCATGATGATGTTCATCCTGATATGCGCGCAGGTGTTCGCACTGGCGTTTCGCGGGCTGCGTGGTGAAGACCTGATCACCGCGATGTTCGAGTTTCTGCCTGGCGGCGTGAATGCGGACATCTGGTTTTTGATCCTGCTGATTCTTGTGCTGGGCTTTTTTATCGAGTGGATCGAAATCAGCTATATCGCATTGCCCCTGTTTCTGCCGGTGTTCATCAGCCAGAACGTCGATCTGGTGTGGCTGGCGATGCTGGTTTGTGTCACGCTGCAGACGTCGTTTCTGACGCCGCCTTTTGGCTGGGCGCTGTTCTTTCTTCGCGGCGTGGCGCCGCCACAGGTCACCACACGCCACATGTACATCGGCGTGCTACCGTTCGTTGCCATGCAATTGCTGGCAGTGGGTCTGGTATTTTTGTATCCGCAACTGGCTTTGTGGTTGCCCAAGGCCATCGGCTGGTAGACCTTTGATGGCATGCGGGCCGTCACTAAAATATTGTTTAAAATCAATTATTTACAATATATCGGCGGCGATATGACAAAGGCGGTTCGCGCGCTGCGCGGCATGGCGGTGGCGCCGCATGCGCTGGCCTCGCAATCCGCGCTGGCGGTGCTGCGCGAGGGCGGCAACGCGCTGGAAGCGATGATCGCTGCCGCGGCGACCATTGCCGTGGTGTATCCGCACATGAACGCCATCGGCGGCGACGGGTTCTGGCTGATGCATGTGCCCGGCGAGGCGCTGGGCGCGATCGATGCGTGCGGCGCAGCGGCGCAGGCCGCCGCCATCGACTGGTATCGTGAGCGCGGCATCACGCAAGGCATTCCGTTTCGCGGTGGGGTCGCCGCCAACACCGTGGCGGGCACGATAGCCGGCTGGGGCGCGGCGCATGAGCTGTCGCGGCGCGCACTGTATGGGCGTCTGCCGCTGTCGCGCCTGCTGGCGGACGCGATCGCCTATGCCGAAAGCGGCAGCGTCGTCACGCGCGGACACGCCGCCACCATCACGGGCAAGCAGGCCGAGCTTGCACCGCAGCCGGGATTTGCCGCCGTGTTCATGCCCGATGGCGCGGCACCAGCTGCAGGCAGTATGTTCAAACAGCCGCTGCTGGCCGCCACCCTGCGCCACATCGCGCGCAAGGGCACGGACGATTTTTATCGCGGCGAACTGGCGCGCAGCATTGCAGCCGATCTCGCGGCGGCGGGCAGCCCGCTCACGCTCGCCGACCTGCAGGCGCATCGCGCGCGGCTGGTCGATCCGTTGTCACTCGCGCACAGCGCCGGCACGCTCTACAACATGACGCCGCCAACGCAGGGCGTGGTGTCGTTGATGATCCTCGGCATTCTCGACGAACTGGACGTGGCGTCGGTGGCGCCGGGGAGTGCGGCCTACGTGCACCTGTGCGTGGAGGCCACCAAGCAGGCGTTCGCGGTGCGCGACCGCTGCGTCACCGACCCCGCGTACATGCGCGTCGATGCGCAGTCGCTGCTGGCGCGCGAGCACCTGCGCCAACTCGCGGCGAACATCGACCGCCAGCAAGCCGCGCCGTGGGGCAAGGCCAGCGCGCCGGGCGATACCATCTGGATGGGCGTGATCGACGGCGCGGGGCGCGCGGTCAGTTTCATTCAAAGCATCTACCATGAGTTCGGCTCGGGCGTGGTGCTCGGCGCATCCGGCATCAACTGGCAAAACCGCGGCTGCAGTTTTTCACTCGACGAACACGCGCTGAATGCGCTGAAGCCCGGCCGCAAGCCGTTTCACACCCTGAATCCCGCGCTGGCGCGCCTGCACGACGGCCGCGTGATGGTCTACGGCACCATGGGCGGCGACGGCCAGCCGCAGACGCAGAGCGCGGTGTTCACGCGTGCGGCATTGTTCGGCCTTGACGCGCAGGCGGCGGTGAGTGCGCCGCGCTGGCTGCTCGGGCGCACCTGGGGCCAAAGCAGCGACACCCTCAAACTGGAATCGCGCTTCGAATCCGGCGTGGTGCGCGAACTGGCCGAGCGTGGCCATGACGTCGACATCCTGCAAGCCTTCGACGACACCATGGGCCACGCTGGCTGCATCATCCGCCACCCGGATGGCATGCTCGAAGGTGGGGCGGATCCGCGTAGTGATGGTGGGGTGGCGGGGTTTTGAAAATTCAATAAAATTAGATAGTTACATATTGTAGATAAGCGGGCAGTGCTCAGGGCGCAGGGCGCATTAACCGAAGGGCAATGCGTCGCATGTGGGATGGCCCGCAAGTCCTGCGGCGCAATGCGCTGCGCTTATTGTGCGCTGCGCTTGCTGGCGCTACGACTGGCAACCCGCAGAGGGTTCGCACGAGGTAGCGCAGTTAGCACATTTTCTGCTGGGTCGGGATTTAGTGGAATTAAAAATTGTTTAAAAACATATAGTTATGACGCATGATGCACGGCGGGTGCGTGCGCCGCGCGTAAATCCGGGATAAGCCGATCCAACGGGCTGATGACCCCGCCTCCACCCACGTTCAGCACATGGGTGTAGATCATCGTCGTCGCCACATCCGCATGCCCCAGCAGTGACTGCACCGTGCGGATGTCGTAGCCTGACTGCAGCAAATGCGTGGCAAACGAATGGCGCCTATGTCTTGAGAGACATAGGCGCCATTGCTTTGCCACGCATCTACTCGAAGGCGGCGTTGATCTGCATACCATT
>CADECM010000010.1:58270-88456 GCA_902825845.1 uncultured beta proteobacterium | reverse complement strand
AAATCGTCCGCCGACAAAATGCCGCCCAGATTTTTGATGTCACGCGCGATGCTGTGCGCGATTTCGCCTTCGTAGTAATCGCGCGGGCCGGCATCTGCCAGCCGCTTTAGCGTGTTGGCGAGGCCCTTCAACTGCAGCCGCTGCAACGTGCCGCCCGCTGGCGTCACCGGCGGATAACCGCCCGGCAGATACACATTGGCGCTGCTCGGATACATTGCCAAATCCCTGGCGGAAATCGCCACTTTCAGCGTCAGATACCAATCGATTGCCATGCCTTGCTCCGCGAGCTTGATGGCGGGCTGGATGACGTCGCGGAATTTGAGTTTGCCGAAGGTATCGAGCGCCAGCGACAGCCCCGCGACGTGGCCCGGCACGGCAATGGAGCAGGGGCCATGCACATTGCGGTCGTCCTTCACCGTCGGCCAGGTAAACAATTCGCTGGTCATGCCGCCCGTCAGCGGGAAATCGGCGGGATTCAGGCCGCCCGGCGAAATTGGCCCGAAATCGACGACCCGCACGCGCTTTTCTTTTGCCAGATACACCAGCATGAAGCCAACGCCCCCCAAACCGCTGTTCCAGGGTTCCACCGTGGCGAGCGCCAGGCCCGTCGCCACCGCGGCATCCACCGCATTGCCGCCGTCGTTGAGGATTTGAATGCCAGCTTCGCCAGCAATGCGGTTTTGCGTGGCGACAATGCCGCCGCGCGAGCGCGCGAGCGGTTTGCGCACGTTCCAGTTTTGGATGAGATGTTCCATTTTGTTCCCAGAGGCGTTAGGCGTGAGGAGCAGCGCGTCGGACGGGGTACTTTTGCTATCATTGCATCAGCCCGCACAACGCTCAAGTTTATATCACCGCGCCGCCCGCCTCACACAAAAATGCACATCGTCTGCCTGACCTTTGATTTCGACGGCATCTCCGGCTTCTTGTCGCGCGGGCAGGTTGGGCCGTCGTGGATTTCGCGCGGCGAATTCGGGCCGCGGGTGGCGGCGCCGCGGCTGATTGAGTTATTTCGCCAGTGCGATATCCGCACTTCGTGGTATGTGCCGGGCCACACGATCGAAACCTGGCCCGATGCCGTGAAGGACGTGATCAATGCAGGCCACGAGCTGGCTCATCACGGCTGGACGCACCGCCCGCCGGCGACGCTCTCCGCGGAAGAGGAGGAACGCGAACTGATTCGCGCCAACGAGGCCATCCGGAAAATCTCCGGACAGTACGCGCGCGGCTATCGTTCGCCGTCGTGGGATCTGTCGCCGCACTCGATTCCGTATTTCCTGAAACATGGGTTCGTGTACGACAGCAGCATGATGGGCGACGATTACCTGCCGTATTTTGCGCGGCAGGGCGACGTGATTGAGCTCGAAAGTCCTGCGCGGATGGGAAGCGAAAGCGCCATCGTCGAGATGCCGATTCACTGGTCCACCGATGATTCGCCGCATTACGAATTCGTGCGCGCGGAAACCTCGCTACGTCAGGGACTGAGAAACGCGCACCACGTCGAGCAGAACTGGGTGGACGAGTTTCGCTACATGCGCGAGGCGGTCGAATGGGGCGTGCTCACGTATACGTGTCACCCGTTTATCAGCGGGCGCGGCCATCGCATCATGGTGCTGGAACGCATGATCCGGCAGCTCCGAAACGAGGGGGCGGTGTTCATGCGCGTCGACGAGGCTGTCGCGGAGTTCAAACGCCGGCAGGGCGTGCCTTTAAGTAGGTAAATTTATAACTATCTGATTTTAAACAATAAAATTTGAAATTCCCGCGACAGTGTGACGGATGTCGCGTAGAATGCACGGTCCTTCAATTTCGCAATGTAACGCGCAACGTCAACGTCATGATTCGCACCCGCTTTGCACCCAGTCCCACTGGCTACCTTCACATCGGCGGCGCGCGCACCGCGCTTTATTGCTGGGCCTTCGCCAAGAAGCACGGCGGCACCTTCGTGCTGCGCGTTGAAGACACCGATCGCGAGCGCTCGACCGAGGCGTCGGTGCGGGCCATCCTCGACGGCATGCAGTGGCTGGGGCTGGACTATGAGGGCCCGTATTTTCAGATGCAGCGGCTGGACCGCTACCGCGCGCTGGCCGACCAGTTACTCGCCAGCGGCCATGCCTATCCCTGTTACGCGACCAGGGATGAACTCGATGCCATGCGCGAGCAACAACGCGCGCGCAACGAGAAGCCGCGCTACGACGGCCGCTGGCGGCCCGAGAACGCGCAGCGCGCCGGGCTGAAGCCGCCCGCCGGCGCGCAGCCGGTGATCCGCTTTCGCAATCCTGATGCGGGCGAAGTGACATGGCATGACGTGATCAAAGGCCCGATCACCATCGCCAACAGCGAACTCGACGACCTGGTCATCCTGCGCGCGGACGGCATTCCCACCTA
The DNA here is from genome assembly GCA_902825845.1 of uncultured beta proteobacterium. Classification (GTDB taxonomy): domain Bacteria; phylum Pseudomonadota; class Gammaproteobacteria; order Burkholderiales; family SG8-41; genus UBA5216. Next base: position 86,071 of record CADECM010000010.1, on the reverse strand, counting down.
CAACTTCGGCGTGGTGGTGGACGATATCGACATGCAGATGACGCATGTGATTCGTGGCGACGATCACGTCAACAACACGCCGCGGCAGATCAACATTTACCACGCGCTGGGCCAGCCGCTGCCGCTGTTCGGTCATGTGCCGATGATCCTGGGGCAGGATGGCGAACGCCTGTCCAAGCGCCACGGCGCAGTGAGCGTGATGCAGTACCTCGAAGAAGGCTATCTGCCCGAAGCGCTGGTGAATTATCTGGCGCGGCTGGGGTGGTCGCACGGCGACAACGAGAAATTTTCGTGTGAAAAGCTGGTCGAGTGGTTTGATTTCGAGCATGTCAGCCGTTCCCCGGCGCGATTTGATCCCGACAAGCTGCGCTGGTTGAATCAGCAATACATCAAGGAAGCCGACAACGAACGCCTGGCGGCGCTGGCGCTGCCCTTTTTGCAGCGTGACGGTTGCACGGTGGAGCGGGGCGCACCGCTGGCGAGTGTGGTGGGCCTGCTCAAGGAACGCGTATCCACAATCGAGGAACTGGCCGACGCCGCGGTTTACTTTTACCGTGAACTGGAGCCCTCCGAGGCGCTTCGGCAGCAGCACTATGTTGCCGGGATAAAGCCGGCGCTTGAGGAATTGCAGATGCGGCTTGCTGGTGTCGAATGGAATCGCGCCCATATCAACGAGGCAGTAAAGTCGGTGGTGGCTGGGCACAAACTCAAAATGCCCAAACTGGCCATGCCGCTGCGGGTGATGGTCACGGGCGAGGCGCAAACGCCGTCGATCGACGCCACGCTGGAACTGATCGGGCGCGAACAAGTGCTCGCGCGCATGAAAAAGCAGTTGCAATCGTTCCCGGTGTGAGGATTTTCCACACTTATTCTTCCTTTACAGGGATTTAGTGCGCCGGTATAATTCGCAGCCTTTCGTGGGGGTATAGCTCAGCTGGGAGAGCGCTTGCATGGCATGCAAGAGGTCAGCGGTTCGATCCCGCTTACCTCCACCAGCAATACCCGTAGTCGCATTTGCAGTCGTGGTTCGCAGCAAGTGGTTTGTGTATTTCCCGCCTCGCAGTCCCTATCGTCTAGAGGCCTAGGACATCGCCCTTTCACGGCGGTAACCGGGGTTCGAATCCCCGTGGGGACGCCAATAAAATCAAAAGGTTACATTGACACGTAACCTTTTTTTATTCCCGTGCCAAACTGGTGTCGCAGAAAGTCTGTCGACAGCGAACTGCATTTGTCGCGAAGTTGCTGCGCGGGATTGGTCGTCGCTGCATCATCATCGCGCAAGCGAGTGTCATTGCGCCTCTCGGTGGCCGTCGCGCGTCAATTGAATCGCTCCGTGTGACGTCTTCAAGGCTTCCTAACAAGTGTGTGCGCGTGGTTGTGAAAAGCGGTTCAGCGTCGCAGTATCCTTCGAAAGCGAACACAATTTTCGGAGCTTTTTTGCCGCGGTGTGATGGGGCTTGGGGGGTGAAAAGCCAAGGCCCCCCCGGAAGTGTCCCCGATCACGTATATCGCTGGCCCCAAAATGCTGACGTGTAAGGTAACTTACAGGTAACGGCTTGCGTTTTGGGCGCGTCCTCAGGAAACCGGCTGCAGCTTGCTCAAAAATCCAAGTAGCCGCTTGCGGCCACGACCGCTGAGTCTGCCGAAGCTCAGAATTAGCTCTGCCGCTTCGTCGTCTCGTGTATAGAAGAAAGGTGTTGGGGTGGCGAGCACTTGGGCAAGGCGTTCGACGGTTGAGTAGTCCGGCATGTGTTTTCTGCGCTCGTATTGATTGATCCGAGCACTGGCGGAAAACTCGTCGATTCCCGCCCTGATTTCCAGAGCAGGTCACCAAGAGCAACGCGGAAATCGAAGAAAAATTCCGCACCCTGACCGAAGGGGTTCTCGGCGCGCGGCGCGTAACGGCCATTCTCGACCGGCTATGGCGTCTGGAGGCGGAAGCGGATGTGTCGCGGATTCCGCAAATGCGTGTATTTACGTGACGCCGCGCGCGTCGCGATAGCCTTAAGCGCAGCGCGGATTACGGCAACGGGCCATAACGTTCATTTATTTGTCCAGCCACACGGTCTCCAGGCGATGGTGCGCGTAGTTGCCGTTGCTGCCCCTGACAAATCCTTTGACATGCGGAAACCAGCATTGCGTTAACAGGGTTTGAAATAACGTGGGCTTCGCATTGTCCTGTTGCAGAGCGACGTCTATCTGCTGCACGAGCGCCTTGCGTTTTCGTGGATCGAGGGTCGCCGATTGCTCTTCAATTTTCGCCTCGATCGCCTTGTTGCAATACTTGGTGTAGTTGCGCGGCGAGTCGCACATGAAGTTTTCATAGAGAATGATGTCAGGGTCGTCCATCGCGTTGCCGGTGCCGTGAAAAGCGAGCGTGTACGTGCCCTTCATCAGCATGCCGGTGAACAGGCTGTAGTCTTTCGCATCGACGTCGCCCTCGACGTAAATCGTGCGCAGTTGGTCGGCGACCAGCGTCGCGCCCTGTATGGCGGAGTTAGCCTGGCGTGTGATGTAGGTTGCCTTGAGCTTTTTGTTGGGCCCGTAGCCGGCCTCTTCCATCAGCTTGCGCGCTTCTGCGCGGCGTTTTTCAATGTCCTTGCCGAAGTCGGGCAGCTTCTCGAGTTGCTCCGGGGTCAGCCCCCACGCGCCATGCGGCGCCGTCAGCATGATTCCGCCCACGCGGCCATGGCCTTGCTGAGAAGCGACAAAGACGTTGCGGTCCAGCGCGAGGGAAATCGCCCGGCGAACCCGCGCGTCCTGCAGCTGCGGCGCCTTGTGATTGATCAGGATGTGGGAGCTTCCGGCCGAGGCGTAGGTTTCGCACACCGCTTTGGGCAGTCGTGACTTGATGTCTTTTTCAATGGCGGGCGTTACATCACCGGGACCGGTAATGTCGAACTGACCAGTGGCAAACGCCAGCGTGCGCGTGGCCTGGCTGGGCATGATCCGGTATTCGATGCCGTCGAGATAGGGCAAGCCGGGCTTCCAGTAGTCGGCATTCTTCGCGAGGCGGATCAGTTCATTGGGTTTGTACTCGACAAGCTTGAACGGTCCGGTGCCGACCGGTTTCTGCCGCATCATGCGGCCATCGACATGACAGGGATAGACGGCAGACCAGCCCACCGCGAGCATCGACATGAACGACGGTTGCGGGCGTCCAAGCGTGAAGCGCACTTCGAGCGGGCCGGTGACCGCGACGTCCTTCAGATTGTGATACCACGCCTTGCGCACGTTCTTGCGCCAGTTCGAGTTGCGCTTCTCCAGAATGGTGTCCCAGGTGCACTTGACGTCTGCGCTGGTAAACGGTTTGCCGTCGTGCCATTTCACGCCTTCGCGCAGCTTGAACGTGACCACCGTGTTGTCCGCGTTCCATGACCAGGCTGTCGCGAGATCCGGTTTGATCGATTCCAGCCGCGCAAGCTTGTCATGCTGATCGAACAGCACAAGGTTGTTGAAGACGCCCATCATCGGAAAATTGGTAAAGATGGAGGATTCCTCGATAATCGAGACGCTGCCCGGATTTTCGCGCAAGGGCATCCTGAGAATGCCGCCGGACTTCTGGGCGAAGGCCGGGGGGGCGCACGTGCAAACCGCTGCAACGACGAAACATTTCCCGATAACGCTGTTGCGATTCATGCTGGTTCCTCCTCTTGACCAAACTAAAGGGACGACACAGGAAAGAAAGCGGACGCGCGTCAAGCATAGCGCATTGTGGGCCTTGCGATGCGGCCGCTGCTATTTTTGGCGCTTGAAGCGTGCACCATACCTGTGACAATATTGGGTGGCCCCCCATGTCCAGCCTCGCAACCGAGAAGGAGCTATCCGATGGCGCCCAACCTGGTCAATCATCTGCTGTACGAGCCCGAAGATTCGGGCATATTGTGGATCAAGTTCAACCGCCCGGAACGCATGAACGCGTTGATCGGGAGCTCCGAAGAAAACGGCACGGTCGCCAAGGTGGGCGAATACATGCGTGCCGGCGACGACGATCCGAAGGTTCGCGTCATGGTATTGACCGGTGTGGGGCGCGGCTTTTGCTCGGGCGCCGACATGCGGCGCGATACGCCGGCAGAGGTGAAGGGCGAAAATTTTGTCGGCAATCGCAATATACCCGAAGGCGGGGACGCTGCCCGCGAGCGCTTCTTTCACGGCTTTACCAAGTTGCACCGCGATATTTCCCTGATCCGCAAACCGACCATCGCCATGATCAACGGTGCAGCGGTCGGCGCCGGCATGGATATGGCGCTGCACTGTGACATCCGCATAGGTTGCGAGAACACGCGCTTTGTCGGCTACCAGCAACTCGGGCAGATCATGGAAAACGGCGGCTCCTACTATTTGCCCAAGATGGTGGGTTTGGGCCGCGCACTTGAATTTGCCTATACCGGCCAGCTTGATGCCAAACGCGCCCACGAATGGGGCTTGCTCAATCACCTGGTGGCCGCGGATCAATTGGAAACCACCACCCGCGATTTGTGCAACCGCATTATTGCCAATCCGCCGCTGACGCAGTGGATCGGCAAACGCATCATGCGCGCCGCGCTCGACAGTTCGTTGGAGACGACGATGGTGCTGACCTCCAATGCCGGCGGCATTCTGAACAGCTCGGAAGATGCCGTCGAAGCCCGCAGGGCGTTCCTGGAAAAGCGCAAGCCCGCGTTCAAGGGGCGCTGAATGGCCGCCGCCCCCACCGGCCCGCTGGCGGGCATGCGCATACTCGACCTGACGACGGTGTTGTTGGGTCCGTATGCGACCAGGATACTCGGCGATCTCGGCGCGGATGTGATCAAGATCGAGCCGGTCGAGGGCGAGGGCCGCCGCGATTCGGGTCCACGGCGCAGCAAGGGAATGGCGCAAACCTTCCTCGTGCTGAATCGCGCCAAGCGCGCGATTGCCATCAATCTCAAGGACCCCGCGGGGCGCGATGCGTTTCTCAGGCTGGCGGCGACCGCGGATGCCATGGTGCACAACGCCCGCGTAAAGGCGATGACGCGTCTGGGCCTCGATTACGAAGGCGTGCGCAAGGTCAAGCCCGACATCGCCTATTGCTATGCGGTCGGCTTCGGCAGCAAGGGCCGCTATGCCGGGCGGCCGGCCTACGACGACATCATCCAAGGCCTCACCGGCATGCCGTCACTGCTGAGCGAAGCGGCCGGCAAACCCGTGTTCGTGCCGATCAACATGGCCGACCGTGTGTGCGGTGTGTATCTTGCCAACGCGACGTTGGCGGCGCTCCTGCATCGCGCGCGCACCGGTCAGGGGCAGGAAGTGGAGGTGCCCATGTTCGAAATGATGGCCGAGATGGTGCTGTCCGAACACCTGTGGGACAACTATTTCGTGCCGCCGACCCAGACCAAAAACCGCAATCGCATGTTCGACCGCCGGCCATACAGAACCCGCGATGGCTACATCTGCGTGATGGCGGGCGGAGACAAAATGTTCACCACTTTCTGTGATGTCGTCGGCAAGCCCGAATTAAAGGCTGATCCGCGCTTTGCCGAACGGACGCAGCGTTCCGTTCACGCGAAGGACCTTTACGACGCAATGGAAGCGGCGCTGGCATCGCGTACCAGCGCGGAATGGCTACCCCTGCTGACGCAAGCGGACATTCCCGCCGCACCGGTGCACACAATGGAGAGCCTGCTCACCGATCCGCACCTGGATGACGTGGATTTTTTCCAGATTGAAGAACACCCGACCGAAGGCAAGTTGCGCGCGATGCGATTGCCGATGCACTTCTCGGCAACACCGGCGATGAATCGCCGACCGACACCGCATGTGGGGGAGCACTCGCTGGAACTCCTACGCGAGGCCGGGTTGAGCGCGGCGGAGATTGACAAGTTGGTCGCGGACGGCGTGGTGAGGGCGGGTTCTTCCGGTTGATGAACGCGGTCCGCCGCTGGTGGCGGTCGCGCAGTGTATAAGTGGAGGTGCTGCCATGCTTGCCGGCGTCTATTACTTTCCGACTGACTACGGAATCGATGTAGCCGAACTTGCGCGCGCCCTGGAAGAGCGGGGATTTGATGCGTTGTTCCTGTGCGAGCACACGCACATACCGGTAAGCCGCCGTTCACCGTTCCCGGGCGGCGGGGAGTTGCCAAGGAAATACAAACACACGCACGATCCGTTCGTTGCGCTGTCGTTCGCCGCGGCCGCAACGCACAAGCTCAAGATCGGCACGGGCATAGCGCTGGTGCCGCAGCGGGACCCGATCGTGACAGCCAAGTCCGTTGCCAGCCTCGACCGCTTGTCCAACGGGCGCTTCATCTTTGCCATTGGCGGCGGCTGGAACGTCGATGAAATGGAAAATCACGGCGCGCGCTACGAGACCCGCTTCAAGCTGTTGCGTGAGCGCGTGCTCGCGATGAAATCGTTATGGACGCAGGAAGAAGCACAGTTTCACGGCGAATTCGTCAACTTCGATCCCGTGTGGATGTATCCCAAGCCGCTGCAACGGCCGCATCCGCCGGTGTTGATCGGCGGCGAGTCCGATCACACCATCAAGCGCGTGGTCGAATTCGGCGACGGCTGGTTTCCACGGCCGCGCAATGCGTGGGAACCCGGTGCGGCAATGGCCCGCCTGAAGCGTGCGGCAGAGGCCGCGGGGCGCGATCCGGCGTCGCTGCCGGTTACGGTGTTTGCCGCGCCGGCGGATCGCGAAAAGCTCGTGCCCTATCAAGCAGCCGGGATACACCGCGTGCTGTTCGAAGTGCCGGATGTGGGCCGCGACGAGATTCTGCGTATTCTCGACAAGAATGCGCCGCTGATCGCCGCGCTTGCCGCGGGGCGATAACGCGCTATCATTGCCGCACTCCCGCCGCAAAGGACACTGTCGTGATCGTCAAACAAATCTGGACCGCCAATTCGTACCGCAACTTCAACTACCTGATTGCCTGCCCCGAAACCGGTGAGGCGCTCGCCGTCGATCCACTGGATCACGAGAAATGCCTGCAGGCGGCGAAGGCGGCCGGCTGGCAGATTACGCAAATCCTCAATACGCATGAGCATCGCGACCATACCGGCGGCAACGCGGCCCTGGTGGAGAAGACCAAGGCGAAGATTCTGGCCCACCAGAATGCCAGGGACAAGATTCCCGACATGTTTCGCGGTCTGGCTGCTGGTGATGTCATCAAGGTGGGAAAGACGGTGGAGCTGGAGGTGCTGGACACGCCCGGCCACACCATGAGCCACGTGTGCCTGCTCTCGCATACCGATCAGCCCGCGCTGTTTTGCGGCGACACCATGTTCAATGCCGGCGTGGGCAACTGCAATAGCGGCCATCCCGTGGCGTTGTACGAGACCTTCTCCGGACAGTTGCACAAACTGCCGGACACCACCTTGATCTATCCGGGTCACGACTACATCGAGAACAACCTGCGCTTCACGCTGGCACGCGAGCCCGACAACAAACAGGCGCAGGCCATGCTGAATCAGGTCAAGGACCAGAACCCCGATCAGGCCTATGTGTCGACGCTCAGCGTAGAGCGCGAGATCAACACCTTTTTTCGCCTGACCAGCCCTGGTGTGATCGCGCAGTTGCGCGTGGCCTTTCCCGATCTGCCCGACGCACCGGATCCGCGCACGGTGTTTCTGAAGCTGCGCGAACTGCGCAATTCGTGGTAAGCAACCCGGTGTGACGACCACCAGTTCGGTCTACCAGCGCGGGCTTGACGGCCCGGTGGCGGGGCCCAACCGGCGCGGCAGCAAGCGTGTTGCCGTGATCGGCGCCGGCGCCTGCGGCATCTGTGCCGCAAAATATCTGCTGCAAACCGGATTCGACGTCACGGTGTTTGAGATCGGCGGCCAGATCGGCGGCATGTGGTGCTACCTGAACGATAACGGACGTTCATCCGCCTATCGCACGCTGCACATCAACACCTCCCGCGGGGTCACGCGCTTCAGCGATCTGGATTTTGACGACGCCACCCAGGTATTTCCCGATCATGCCGATATGCATCGCTATCTGGTGGCGTATGCGCGGCACTTCGGGGTGACGCCGCATATTCGTTTCCACAGCCGCGTGACGCAGGTGCGGCCCGACACCGCGCGCGCCGGCGAGGCGCCACGCTGGACGCTGGAACTTGCCACTGGCGCGGTTGAATCCTTCGACGCCGTGATTGTGGCGACCGGGCACCTCTCCCAACCGCTCGATATGCCGGAGTTCAAGGCCTTCACCGGCGAATACCTGCACGCGCACTACTACAAGACGCCCGAGCCCTATGTCGGAAAACGCGTCTGCGTGGTGGGGGTCGGCAATAGCGCCTGTGATATCGCCAGCGATCTGTGCGTGACGTCCCCACGCTGCACGCTGGTGGCCCGCTCCGGTGTCTTGATCCTGCCCAAGCTGATGTTTGGGCGTGCGTTCACCGACGTTACCGCGCGCATCCAGCGTCCGTGGATACCGCGCCCGCTGCGGCGGCGCATCACGCGTTTTCTGACGTGGCTTGCGCATGGCGATCTCACGCGTCTGGGTTTCAAACGCCCGGAAACGCTGTCGCATGTGACGTCCAACGCCACGGTGGTGACCGACATCGCCTATCGCCGCATCGACGTCAAGACCGGTATCGAAGCAATCGACGGCAGGACGATCCGTTTCACGGACGGCAGCAGTGGTGATTTCGACGTACTGATCGCGGCGACGGGTTACGCCATCGATCTCGATTTCATCCCGCCAGATGTGCTCGAGGTCAGGGACAACCGGCTCGATCTCTACCTGCGCATGGTGCCGCCGCAGTGGCCGGGTCTCTACTTCATGGGGTTTTTCAACACCGATACCGCGCTGAATATGGTGTTCGAACATCAGGCGCGCTGGGTACGGGAAATTCTGCTGGACAATGCCCGCCTGCCCGATGCGTCTGAGATGCAAGATGCCATCGCGGCACGCGCGGCCTGGTACGCGAGCCAGTATCGGCACACGATCCGCCATTCGATCGAGGAAGAGCATGTGCGCTACCTGACCGATCTGAAAACCAGCCTTAAGCACATGCTGCAGCGGCGCGCCCGCGAGCGGGAGCCGGCCAAGGCGGCATAGTCTCGTGCTGTGCCTTGAAATGATCCAACCGCCGTTGTGGCATCATCGAATCAAGAGCAACTTCCGCTGAAGGACAAGGAGACACGGTCATGAGCGAGTGCGTAGGCGTCGTAGGCATGGGCCTGATGGGGCAGGCGTTTACCCATCACCTGCTGCAAAGTGGCTTCAAGGTACAAGGGTTCGACATCGACGAAAAGCGCGGGCGCGAACTGCACGAGCGCGGCGGCACGCCCGTGGATTCACCGGCGGCTGCAGCGCGCGGCGCGCGCTGGGTGCTGACGTCGTTGCCGAACAGTGACATTGTGCGCGACGTGACGCTGGGCGCAAACGGCATCGCGCAAGGCGCCGCGCCGGGTCTCATCATGGCGGACGCGTCGACATCGCGGCCGGAAGATTCGGAAAAGCTTGGCGCGGAACTGGCCCAGCGCGGCATCCGCTTTCTCGATGCCTGTGTGAGCGGCACCAGCGCCATGGCGTGGAAGAAGGATCTGATCGTGATCGCGGGTGGCACCGCCGAGGACTTCGGTGCCTGCAAGCCGCTGTTCGACGGCTTTGCCCGCGCGGCCTACCACATGGGCGCGGTGGGTTCGGGCGCAATGGCCAAATTGGTGATCAATCTGGTGCTGTTCGGCAACCGCCTGGCGCTGGCCGAGGGCATGGTGCTCGGCATGAAAGCGGGCATGGAGAGCGAAAACCTGCTGCGCGTGCTGCAGGACGCCGCCTGCAGTTCCAAGACCATGATCGACAAGGGGCCGAAAATGCTGCACGCGGATTTCTCGCCGGAAGGCCATGTGCGCACCTCGCTCAAGGACGCGCGCCTCGCGCTGGAGCAGGGCGCGCGCGTCGGCGCACCCATGCTGGTGACAAGCCTGTGGACGCAGTTGCAACAGGCGGCCTACCAGCAGGGGCAGGCGGATCTCGACAGTTCGTCGTTCATCGAAGTGCTGCGGGGGATGGCGGGGTTGCCGAAACGCACATAAGTGCACATGCTGCGGGGTTCTTAAAAATATAATAAAAACATATACTTACATAGATATCTCGCAGCGAGTCAGGTGATGGCCGACAGTCGCTTCCAAACGTCCTCGGCATCTTTGGCCTTGTTGTAATCCTGGCCCATATCGCCGTTACCCGCAGGACTCTTGCAGGCGAAGAATACGGCAGGCCCGCCGACAGCACAGACGCCGTGACGGGTGTTGCGCGGAATGTGGATGAGGTCGCCGTGTTCGACGACGCGCTCCTCGTCGCCGCACACCATGCGCATTTTGCCTTCCAGCATCAGGATGAATTGTTCTTCGTTGGGGTGGAAGTGGGGCGGCGGGCCTTCGCCTTCCTGATAGGTGGTGATGCCGACCTTGAGTAGTTCGCCCGCGACGGACTTGCCCATCGCGACGCCGACGCTGGATTTCTTAGCCTGCATTTCCGAGAGTTTGTAAAACGGCATGGTGTTTCTCCTGTGCTCGCGGCGGACACTTGACGCGCGTCGATCCGCCGGACCTAAAAGCCCCGCGACTTGTTGATCTGCCCTTCCAGCGGCTTGCCCGCGCGGTAGAGCGCGATGTTGCGGCAGAAGCGGTCGAGGTTGCGGCTGATGCGGAATTGGCTCGCGCCCGCGGTATGCGGCGTCATGACGACATTGGGCGTGCTCCACAGCGGGTGATCGGCGGGCAGCGGTTCCTGCGGTCCGACGTCGAGGCCGGCGCCGGCAATCTTGCCACTGTTGACCGCGGCAATCAGTGCATCGCTGTCCATCAGCTCGCCGCGCGTGACGTTGACGAACAGGGCCGTGGGTTTCATCAGGCTGAAGGCGCGCGCGTCAAAGAGATTGCGCGTGTCCTTTGTCAGCGGCAGGCCGGAGGTGACCACATCCGACGTGCGCAGCAATTCGTCGAGGCGGTCGCTGCCCCACACTTCGGAGACTTCCGGCGAAGGTGGAACGGAATCGCAGTCAACGGCGATGCAGTTCATGCCGAAGGCCTTGGCACGGCGCGCGATCTGGCGGCCGGTGCCGCCGAAGCCGACGATCCCCATGGTACAGCCTTCGAGTTCGAATTCCTCGGCACGATAGGCGACACGGTTTTTCCACGAGTGCGGCGCGTCCTGCACCGCGCGCGCGAGGCGGCGCGTGAGCGACAACAGCAAGGCGAACGTGTGATCGGCGAGATGGGTGCCCACCAGCCCCTTGTCTCCGGAGAGCATGACTTCGCTGTTGACCATTTCCGGAAACAGGTACGAATCCGCGCCCGAGGTGATGGCATGCACCCAGGTCAGCTTTTTCGCGCGGGCAAACATGGCGGGCGTGATCACGCCGAGGATGACTTCAACGTCTTCCATGACGTCGGCAGCTTCAGCGGTGGATTTCGCCACGGTGATGCGCACGTCCGCGCCGGCGGTTTCGCGAATGCGCGCGAGCAGTGAGTCCTCGACTTTGGGCATGGTGACGCCGGGAATGATCAGGATATGCATGGTGTCCGGAATGGGATGAGTTGAACGGGAAGCCCGACGTTACGCCGTGACTGGCCAGACAACAAGCAGGTGTGCGAAGGGCGCGCCATGGCATTGAACCGATGCGGCCGCATGCGCTGCTGGGTTCGGCGGATAGAGTTATGATAACTTATTGTTTTTATTGATATTTTTATCGGTGCACATGAAACGCCTCGAAGCTGGGGTTGAGTGCCGCTGCCTGCTGCAGAAAGCGCGTGCCTTGCTCGCTGTGGCCGGCGGCGCTGTGGATCATCGCGGCGTGCATCAACACATGTGCATCCTGTACCCCGCTTGCCAGCACCTGGCCCATTTCGGCGAGCGCCTCGTCGAAGCGCCCGCTGCGATACAAGGCCCAGGCGAGTGCATCCCGTGTCGCGGGATTCTGGCGCAGCGCGAGGTCCTTGCGCGCCCATTTCGCGGCTTCGGCGCCATCGTCGCGCACGTCGGCGTAGAAGCCGGCAAGATGATGGAAATAGTGCACCTCGCCGCGTTGTGCCGATTCCAGATAGGCCGCCAGCGCCTTGTCGTGCCACGGCCGCGCGCGATCCGGCTGTCCCATGAAGACGTAGAGATCGCCGATTGCCTGAAACTGCTCCGGTCGCGGCGCGCGCGCGATCACTTGTTCGTAGAGCGCTATTGCCTCGCCGAAGCGACGCTGTGCGCCGTAAAGCTCGGCGATATGTTCGTCAACCAGCCAGTAGCCGGAGTAGGCTTTCCCCGCGCGCAGGTAATGCGCCAGTGCCTCATCGTGCCGCCCGCGTTTGAACGCCAGCACGCCGCGCTGCACACAGATCCATGCGTAGGCGCGCATTTCCTTGGCGGTGACTTCGTTTTCGGCTTCGTGATAAAGCGCGTCGGCGCGGGTGAAATTACCGTTCATGGCCAGCACATTTGCGAGGCGTGCGAGATTATCCCAGGTGCGATGGGTGTGTAAGGTGGTTTCGTATTGTTGTTGTGCGTCCTGCTGGCGCCCTTCCTGCAGATCGATGTCTGCCATTAGGGCTTTCACCTGCGGGCTTGCGGTCGGCACCCCGGCCAGGTGCAGGTTGGCCCTCGCTTGAGGTAGCCGGTGCAATGCGAAATCAAGGCGGGCGCGCAGCATGAACAAATCCTGCAGAGGACCGAACGTGCGCAGGGCGTTCTCAACGGCGGTATCAGCGGCCCTGGCATCCGCGATGCGAGCGCTCAGCGAGGCGCGGCGATACAGCGCGTGCGCCCGCGCTATTGCCGCTGCCGGTGAATCGGACTTGAGCGCCGCAATGTCCTGCTGGACTTGCGCGAGTTCGGTGTCGTAAGCCGTGGGCGATTGGTGGGTGCACGCCGCGATGCACAGCAGCCACGCGGCTGCCCACAAGCGCCTTACCACGTTGCGCCCACCGGCAAGCGCTTACCAGGGTTCCGCGAGATAGGGAAACGTCTTTAGAAACGGCTTGTCGTTCTTCAGCGGATTGGGTGGCGTCTTCGGGACGATGGGCGCCTTGTCCCACAGCGCCTGATCGCCCAGTGTTTCCGTGGTGCACTTTTTGCCGCCGCAGCCGCTCGCCATATCGAGAAAGGTCGACAGGAAGCGCGTGGCCACCTGGTCTTCCGGGCGCCGTCCATAGGGCCAGGTTCCGCTGGTGTCCATATCGATGGCGTTGACGTTGGGGGTGAAGATTTCATAGGTGCGCTTGAGATTGATCTTGACGCCGCTTTTGTTCCAGGTGTCGTCGGGCATGTTCAGTTCCTGAAACAGGCATTTCTTGACGCGCGGAAACGCTTCCACCGGATTGGCGTAGGTCTTGTCGATCGAAATCGGCGACTTGCCATGATCGAAACAGGTGCCCAGACCCAGCGCGCTGATCGACGGGCCGAAGCCCCAGCCGAGGTGGGCAAAGCGCATGACGAAGTGCGGCGTCAGCTTGAGGTTGTTCGCACCGAGTTGCCGGTCGTCCTCGCGTTCGCTCAGTCCCGCGTCGGCGAAGGGGACGCCGACTGTATCGATGCGTTTGTAGCGGGCCAGTTCTTTGGCGTAATCGGGTTTCGCGGTCGAGAACAATCCGCGCAGCCACGCCGAAGCGCGGGCGAACAGGGACTTCTGATCCGGAATATCCTCAACCTTGTTGGCGGCCTTGAGCACCCAGCTTTCGCCCCAGGCATTGACGACCCGGTGCTCCTTTGGGGTCCGGGTGATGAAGGGGAGTGGCATCTCCAGAATGATGGCGTTGATGTTGAGGCCGGCGCGCGCGTCCTTGCCGCTGTAGACAAAACGGAAATTGCCGGCCTTGTCTTTCAGGTATTTGTTGCCGGCCCACTTGGGCAGGGTGGCGGGAAGCTTTTCCTTGACGCTGATACCCCACTCGGGCCGCTTCGGATCAAAGTTGAACAGGGAATTGCCTTCCAGTTCGATCAGGGTTTTGGGAATTGCAAGTTCGCGCAGGTCTTTGCGCGCGAGCGGCACCTCGTAGTATTGCGGCGCGTAGTTGATCGAGCGAAAGAATCCCGGCAGGTCATTGAAAAACGCGTCGTCGCGGCCGCCGACAAACGCCTTGATGACATGGCCGCCGGGCGCATCGATGGTCAGCGTCTTGTTGGCATCAATTTCCCGCGTGAAGCTGCCGCCGGGAAAATCGATAAAGGCAAGCTTCGCCCGATTGTTCTTGTCAAAGGTGACACGAATTTCCGCGGCCTTGAAGTTCAGATACTTGCTCTTGAGCGCTTCGGCATAATTGAATACGGTCTCGAGGTTATGGTCCTGCTTGTCCGGCCGCGTGATGCGCCGATCGGGATCGAGCTTGATCTGGTATAGCACGTCGCCGTCGAAAACGCCGGTCTTGGGCATGGGTGCGAAGGTCAGTGCGACCACAACCTTTTCGCCGCCGCTCTTGTCGTCGCTGGGCCAGCCGTAGATGTCGTAGAGGTCCGCTGCGGATACCGGAATATCCGCGAAGCCCGCATTGACCGCATTGGGATCATTGTGGTCGCCGGCGCGGGTTGCCGAGAAGGTCGCCAGCAACAGCGGGATGCCGGCCAGCGCGGTAATCGCCGCGCGCCACGAGCGCGAATTGTTGCCGGGGGTAATGGGTCGTGCCATGGTTCCTCCTCGTGCTGCGGAGCCGGCGGATCGAAGTCAGGCGCGCAGCGTCATTGATGGTGCGACGGATAATTCTAGCGCTTTACACGGCGCTGTAAAGGATTTGTGACATGTCTTGCCGCTTGTGGCTATGCCATTCGCAAAAACCATGGCAGGCGGCGATGCCGCGCCGCGCCGTTGAATAGCAGCACTACTTCTGTTGGTGGCGGGCAATCGCCTCGCGCGCGCGTGCCGCAGCCTGCCGCGCCATGTCGGCACACAGACCGGTGTAGGCGGTGGGGTCGAGCAATTGGTCGATTGCTTTCTGATCGAGGTGCGCGCTCACGCGCTTGTCCGCCGCCAGCAACGCCGAAAACGGCTTGTCTTCGATGACGGCGGCTTGTGCCGCGTCGTACACCACGTCGTGCGCGTGCTGCCGGCCCAGTTTTGCGCCCAGTTCAAGCATCACCGCTTCGGCCACGATGAGCCCGCCGCTCAGATCGAGATTGGCGCGCATGCGTTGCGGTTTGAGGGTGAGTCCGCGCAGCACTGCGGTGAGGCGTGCCAGCATGTCGCCGGTGGCAATGCAGGCGCGTCCCTCGGCGGAATCGGCCATCAGCGTGGTGGTGCGGTCGGCTTCGTGCTCGGTCATCATCGATTCCAGCGCCAGCGGCACGATCGCGCGTATCTCCGCCGCGGCCGCGATGATGTCCTGACACAGTTTGGGATTGCGCTTTTGCGGCATGGTGGAACTGCCCACAGTACCGGGCGGGACCGGCTCTTCGAGTTCGCCGAATTCGGTTTTCATGAGGGTGTAGATTTCGCGCCCGATCTTGCCGCAGGTCGCCGCCAGCAGTCCCAGCAGACAGATGTTTTCGGCCAGATGGTCGCCGATGGTGCGCGCCGGCACGTGCATGGGCGTCATGCCCAGCTGTTTCGCAATGCCCGCCTGCACCGCAGGGCCCTGTTCGCCGATCGAGGCAAAGGTGCCGGCGCCGCCGCCGAACATGGCCATGAAAATACGCGGCGCAGCCTGTTCGAAGCGCTCGACATGGCGCAACAGTTCGTCGATCCACACCGCGATCTTGAAGCCGAAGGTGGCAGGTACTGCATGCTGGCCATGCGTGCGCGCGGCAATCGGCATGTCGGCGCCGCGCTCGGCGAGGTCGGCCATTGCCGCCAGCACCTCGTGCATCTGGCGCAGGAAAATGCCGTGGGCCTGGCGCAATACCAGCAGGTCGCCGGTCTGGGTGATGTTTTGTGTGGTGGCACCCCAGTGCACCCAGCCGCCGTGTGGCTCGCCGACCAAACGGCTCAGTTCCCATACCAGGGGCACAATGGTGTGCGCGGTGCGCGCAAAGGCTTCGTCGACGCGCGCGCGATCCATCTGGTCCAACCTTGCCGCGCGCGCAATGGGTTCCACCGCCGCGGCCGGGATGATGCCCAGTTCGGCTTGCGCGCGGGCCAGCGCCACTTCCACATCCAGCCATGCCTGCCAGCGGTTTTCAATTTTATACAGCGCGCGCAGGCCGGGATCGCCGATGCGGCTGGCGGTGGAGCGTTCGTCGCTCATCGCGGCATCTGGCGCCGGTCGCCGGTGGGCGGTGGCGCGGTCTTGAGAATTTCATCCACCGTGGTCAGTCCCGCCGCGACCTTCATGGCGCCGTTGATGCGCAGCGGCTTCAAGCCCTCCTTGTAGGCGGCAGCGCGAAACGCTTCAAGGTCGGTGGCCTCGGTGATATGGCGCTTGAGCGCGGGGTTGAGCACCAGCGTTTCGTAGATGCCGATGCGCCCCATGTGGCCTGTCAGCCGGCATTCAAGGCAGCCCTTGCCCACGGCCGTCGTGCCCTTCGGATTGGGCGCTTTCCATGGCGCAACCAGGTTCTCCCACGTCGAGTCGTCGAGGTCGACCTGCGTCTTGCAGTGCGGGCAGATGGTGCGTACCAGGCGCTGCGCCATCACCCCGAGCAAGGTGGATTGCAACAAGTAAGCCGGCACGCCGAGATCGATCAGCCGGCTGATGGCGGACGGCGCATCGTTGGTGTGCAGCGTGGACAACACCAGATGCCCGGTGAGGGCCGCCTGTACCGCCATTTCCGCGGTTTCCAGATCGCGTATTTCACCCACCATGATGATGTCCGGATCCTGCCGCATCAGCGTGCGAATGCCGCTGGCGAAGGTCACGCCGATGCTCGCCAGCACCTGCATCTGGTTGAACGCGGGTTCGACCATTTCTATCGGGTCCTCCACCGAACACACGTTGACGTCCGGTGTGGCGAGGGACTTGAGGGTCGAATACAGCGTGGTGGTCTTGCCGGACCCGGTGGGGCCGGTCACCAGCACGATGCCGTGCGGCTGGCTGACCATCTGCTTCCACTTGCGCTCGTCCTCCTCGCCGAAGCCCAGCTCGGAATAGTCTTTGACCAGCGTGTCGGGATCGAAAATACGCATCACCAGCTTTTCGCCGAACGCGGTGGGCATGGTCGACAGGCGCAATTCCACTTCGCTGCCGTCGGGGGAGACGGTTTTCAGGCGGCCATCCTGTGGCCGGCGCTTTTCAACCACGTCCATGCGGCCCATGATCTTGATGCGCGACGTCATTGCAGCCAGCACCGGCGACGGTATCTGGTAGACCTGATGCAGGGCGCCGTCGATGCGAAAGCGCACATTGCCCGCGTCGCGCCGCGGTTCGAGGTGGATGTCGCTGGCACGCTGCTGGAAGGCATAGGTGAACAGCCAGTCGCAGATGTGCACGATATGCGAGTCATTGGCGTCGAGCTTGCCGCTGCGCCCCAACTGCATCAGCTGTTCAAAATTGGTGACGTCGCTGAAGTTGCCCTTGTCCTGTGCCGAGGCGGTTTTGACCGAGCGCGCGAGATTGTAAAACTCGACGATGTACTGCTGGATTTCAAGCGGGTTGGCAATGACGCGCTTGATCTCGAGGCGCAGCACCTGCCGCAGCTGCGGTTCCCACTCACGCACATGGGGCTGCGCGGTGGCGATGGTGACCTCGCTGCTGTTGACCGCCACCGGCAGGATGTTGAAGCGTTCTGCGTAGGCGTTCGACATCACCTTGGTCACCGCGGCAAAGTCCACCTTGAACGGATCGATGTGCAGGTACTCGAGGTGCGATTTCTCCGCCAGCCATTGCGTCAGCGCTTCAAGGTGCAGCATCTTCTTGGCGTCGCGCGGATCCCGCCATTTCTGGTTGGCGACAAGAATCAGCGGATGCTGCGTCGACTGGAACGCCCGGCGATTCGCCAAAAATTGCTCGCCAACCTCCTTGCTCACCAACATGTCGGCGATCAGGTCGGCAACGACCTGATTCAACGCAAGAGGGCGGTCGCTGGATGCGGCAATCGGAGTTGCTAGGGCCACGGTCGGGGAGTTTGGGCGAAGGAAGACGCCGGGACTATACGTCGAATAATTCGTGGCCTCAATGCGATATACGTTTTTTGCACGGGGAGCGCGCTGGCGCAATAACGACTCGGGCGATGTCCGCCCGGCGCATGTCATCAACCGTGCGCGACGATATTGATTGCACCATTATGATGCATTGGTCGTTGTAAATGATGAATTTTGGTGCATGAACGAAGGTCCATATTAAAAATAGTGTTTAAAATCATATATTTATGTTTTGGAACAAATATTGCTTCTTTGGTGCGTACATATTCGATATGGAGCATGACGATGGAAACGCTAAAAATAAGCAATGACACGCTGTTCATTCTGCTCGGGGCGATCATGGTTCTCGCGATGCATTCGGGCTTCGCATTTCTGGAGTTGGGCACGGTGCGCCGCAAAAATCAGGTCAACGCGCTGGTGAAAATCCTGTGCGATTTTTCGGTGTCAACCATGGCGTATTTTTTTGTGGGTTACAGCGTGGCCTACGGCGTCGATTTTTTTGTCGGCGCCGACAAGCTGGCGGAAAAAAGCGGCTTTGAACTCACCAAGTTCTTCTTTCTGCTGACCTTTGCCGCGGCGGTGCCCGCGATCATTTCAGGCGGCATCGCGGAGCGCTCCAAGTTCTATACGCAGTTGATCGCCACGGCGGTGATCGTCGGACTGATCTACCCGTTCTTCGAAGGTATTGCCTGGAATAACAGGTACGGCGTGCAGGACTGGATCAAGGCCGCCACCGGCGAAAACTTCCATGACTTCGCCGGTTCGGTGGTGGTACATGCCGTGGGCGGCTGGCTTGCCATCGTCGCGGTGATTTTGCTGGGTGCGCGCATCGGACGTTATCCCAAAAATGGCGGCGTCACCGCGCAACCGCCGTCGAGCATCCCGTTTCTGGCGCTGGGCGCGTGGATACTGGCGGTGGGCTGGTTTGGATTTAACGTGATGTCGGCGCAGACCATCGACAAGATTTCCGGATTGGTGGCGGTGAATTCCCTCATGGCCATGGCGGGCGGCACCATCGCGGCGCTGATCGCCGGACGCAACGATCCAGGCTTCGTGCATAACGGACCGCTGGCAGGGCTGGTGGCCGTGTGCGCGGGATCCGACGTAATGCACCCGCTGGGCGCGCTGGCAACCGGCGCAGTGGCGGGCGGGCTGTTTGTGTTCATGTTCACCATGACTCAAAATCGCCTCAAGATTGACGACGTGCTCGGCGTGTGGCCGCTGCACGGCTTGTGCGGCGCGTGGGGCGGCATTGCCTGTGGGATTTTCGGCCTCAAGAGTCTTGGCGGCATGGGCGGGGTTGCCTTCGGCGCGCAACTGATCGGCACCGCGCTCGGCATAGCGGTCGCCGTGGTGGGGGCGGGCGTACTCTACGGCGTTCTCAAGATCACCATGGGGTTGCGCCTGACCGAAGAGGAAGAATTCGACGGCTCCGATCTGAGCATCCACAAGATCAACGCGGAGCCGGGCCACGGCGGCTGGTAACGCGGGCCTAGCTCAACACCGCGGTCTGCTTGCGGGCAATCAGTTCGAAGTCGATCTTCGCGCCCAGGCCCGGTCCCTCGGGCACGCGTACCATGCCACTTTGATCGACGTTGATGTCCTCCAGCAGGCCGTATTTTTGCGTGGCGTCAGGCAGCAGCACTTCAAAGTACTCGCTGTTGGCAATGGCCATGATGACGTGCAGATTGGCCACGTTGTTGAGCGAGTTGCCGCCATGGTGAACTTCCAGATTCATGTGGAATGCTTCCGCCAGATGGGCGCTCTTCACCAGCGCCGTGATGCCGCCCTTGACGGCGACGTCACCGCGCAGGAAATCGGTCGCCTGCATCGTGATCCATGGCGCGAACGCCTGAAATCCTCCCGGTGAATATTCCGTGGCGAGAATCGGGATCTTCAGTTTCTGGCGCAGCTTCACATAATTCGTGATGTCGTCGGCGTCGAGCGGATCCTCGTACCAGTAGTAGTCGAGTGCCTCCAGTGCCTGCCCGACGCGCAATGCCTCCACGTAGTTGTACGACCAGGTGCTGTCGAGCATCAAGCGGTAACCGTCGCCGACCGAGCGCCGCACATGCTGGCAAATTTCGATGTCCTGCTGCCAGATCGTCGGCGGATGTATCTTGTAGGCGTGGAAACCGGCGGCCTTGATCTGCAGGGCCTCTTCGGCATAAGCCTCCCTGGAAGGCAGCACCGCCGAACTTGCATACGCGGGCACCGCGTCGCGGAAACTGCCCAGCATGCGATGGATAGGAAGGCCGGCGACCTTGCCGCCAAGATCCCACAGCGCCACGTCGATGGCGCCGATGCAGCGCAGCGTGGTGTTGCGATTGCGCGGCCACATGCGCTGATAGATGCGCTCGCGGTCCAGCGGATTCTCGCCGATCAGCAGCGGCTTCAGAAACCGGATGAGCGACGCCGCATCGAAATTGGCGCCGCGGCTGGACGAGCCGAGGAACGCATGACCCTGCACGCCTTCGTCTGTGGATATCGTCACCAAGCCAAGTTCACTGCGGCCGCCCGCCATTCTGCCGGTATGGCGGCCGAATTGCCGTGCCGGCAGATCATCCCACGCGAAAAGCGTCACCGTAACGTCACTGATTTTCATGGTATTCCCTTGTTCTGCTTCTGGTTTGACTCCGATTCGTTGCCTTGCCCGTGCTCATGTCCGTCGATGCCGGGCGACTGTGAATGGGCACAGTCCTATCCGCCCGCGACTTCCTTGAAGCGCCGCAGCATTTCAATCTGGTCTTCGAATTTCGGCTGGCGAAACATCGGGTAGAGCATGACGTAGCCGGCGCCGAGACGGCGCCAACCGTCTGCGGCCGCCGCCCACTGCCGCGGATCTTTATCTTGCATGCGCAACCAGGCCTCCAGACCGAACGTGCCGGGATCGCGGCCATGCCTGCACATTTCCTCATGCAGCAGCGCAAGCTTCTGTTCGCCCTGTGCATCGGGCGGAAGGATCGGCATCCAGCCATCGGCCAGCCGGGCGGCGCGCTTGATTGCGCCTTCCGACACACCGCCCAGCCAGATCGGTATCGGACGCTGCAGCGGCGGGGGAACGATGCTGACGGCTTCAAGGCAATCAAACCGGCCTTTGAAGGTAACCAGGTCTTCGGACCACAGCCGGCGCATGGCCTCGATCTGTTCCGCCTGACGGGCGCCGCGCGTTTTCCATTCGGTACCCAATGCTTCGTATTCGACGGGGTTCCAGCCGACGCCGATACCCAGCCGCAGCCGGCCACCGCACAGCAGATCCACTTCGGCCGCCTGCTTGGCGATCAAGGCCGTCTGCCGCTGCGGCGAGATGAGCACGCCGCTCGACAGGCGGATGGTTTTCGTGATGGCGGCAAGAAAGCCCAGCATCACGAAGGTCTCATGAAACGGATCGTGTTCGTTGTACGTCGGCGTCCAGCCGTCCCGTGCGGCAGCGCCCAGTACGTGGTCGGGCACTTCGATATACGCGTAGCCCAGGTCTTCCGCGGCCTGCGCCCAGTCGCGGATCTTGGCCGGATCGTTGCCGATATCACGTGTCGGAAAAATGGCGTTGAGTTGCATGGTTTTGTCTCCGGCGGCATTGCGCCGCGCCCGTGTGGAATTCAGGATGGGCAGTGTTGCCAGCAGCCAAATTATCCCCTTGTCCGCCGCACGGTCAACCGTGAAAAATTTCGATTGGCGCGGATCATCGCGCGGGCGTTGTCTCGCGCAGTTTCAGCGTCAGGCATTTCGCGGTGCCGCCGGCCTTCAGAAATTCCGACAGCGGTGTCAGCACCGGCGTGAAGCCGGTGCTGCGCAAACGCGCCTGCAAGGCCGGCGTGGCGCCGTTCATGATGACGCGTCCGCCGAGGTCTACGGCATTGCAGGCAAACTGCAACGCATCCGCCTCGTCCACGGCGATGCGCTTTTCCGCCGGCACGCGGCGCTCGATTGCGGCGACAGACGCCGCGTCAAACGCCGGCGGATAGTACATCAGCCAGCCACCGCTGAGCGGGCACAGGCAGGTATCGAGATGATAAAACCGCGGATCGACAAGACGAATTGGGATTGCCTCGCAGTCGAATATCGTTGCAAGCAGTGCAGCGGCGGCACTATCAGAGCGAAAGCCGCAGCCGCTCCAGATCAGGTCGCGGCCGCGATCGAACAGGGCATCGCCCGCGCCTTCGAAACAGATTTGCTTCGGCCATGGCGCAATGGAAAACCCGTTCTGCTCGAACCATGCCCGGAAGAAAGGTTCCTCGCCTTGGCGCTCGGGCGAGCGGAAGCGGCTGACTACCGCAACCTTGCCGCATACCATGCCGGCGTTGGCTGTAAACACCATGTCCGGCAGGCCGGGTTGCGGTTCGATCAGGGCAATGTGCGCGAAGGCGGACAGCGTTTCGCGCAGATTGTCCCACTGCCGCAGCGCAACCACACGGTCGGTTTGTCCCAACTGGCCCTGCATCCAGGGATTGATGACGTAGTCCACGCCGAAATGGTGCGGCGGGCACATGAGGATCGATTGTTGGGCGGCATTCATCAGCGGCTTTTCACCTTGCGCACAATCTGCAACCCGGCATTTCGCGAGGGTCGGTACGGGAACGCACGTAGTGTCGCACAAGATTGTCCCTTGCCGGTATCCGTCGCTGCGGTCTGCCGCTGCCTTGTGGAGTGGCGGCGGCATTGGCGTAGGGCCCCGGGGCCTAGGACTTTCGTTGTATTCCTCCACGACCCGGTAAGCCCGCACAATAACGATAAGTTCCCGAGCCGTGGCGCCATGGCGAAGGGCGCATTGTTTTTCACTGTCCCTGAAGTCGCTGTCAACAATCAGACCAATGAGGAGATTGCCATGAGACTGACCAGCACCCGCACCCGCAAAACGATGACTGCGCGCACCGCGCGGCGCACCACTGTAAAGAAAGGGCGGCACGCGGCCATTCGCCGGCTCCCGCAGCCGATAACCGGTGTGGTGGTCGCACGCCCTGTCAATCTGGAGTTCTCCGACGCGTTCGGCAAATCTCCGGCGATCGGGCAGAAGTTCGTGTTCAATCGCCTGACCAGCGCCGGCCGCACCGACGAGCAGCGCATCGAAGACACCGGCGAACTGGTGCACTGGGCGTCGGCGCCGAACCGCGGCGTGCAGCGCAAGGCCATGATTGCTGCATACCGTCAGAGCAAGTCCGAGATCGTACTGATTCACAAGCTGAGCGAGCTGCCGGGTGAACAGCTCGATACCTTCATCAAGGAATACTTCGCGGCCGGCGGCTCGCTGGCGCCGGTGATACGCTGGATGCAGCTGGCCGGCGCCGCGATTCGCGGCGGACCGGTGAGCGGGCGCCGGCGTAATGCGGTACGCGGGCGCACGCGTGCCATCGCCAGCCGTGGGTTCGGGGATTGGCTGAAAGGCGTAGGTAATGATCTTCTTAACATTGGGAAAAAGGGCGTTGACGCCGTCAGCAACGCGATCAGCTCGCTTGCCAACGCGGTCATCAAGGCCGGCAAGTCGCTGGGTCAGATGGTCAATGAAGCGGTGAGTTGGACCGTGGGTGAACTCACCGATCTGGTGGAGGCGCTGGTGCGTGCCGGCAAGCGGGTCGCCGATATTCTTGCCGCGGCTGCGGCCAAGAGCATCGATCAACTGAAGAAATACGTCGAGGCACTGCTCAATGCGGGACGCAGTGTGGCCGAACTGATGGCGTGGGCCACGGGTCAGGTGTTGAATACGGCCAATGCCGTGGTGGCCAAGCTGATCGCGCTTGGCCGCACGGTGCTGGATATCGTGAAATCGGTTTTGAGCCGTGGACGAAACGCGCTGGTCCCGGCGCTGCGCGGCGTCATCGCCGCCGGGAAAAGGGTGTTCGACGTGCTGGCGGCCTTCGCCAACGAGGTGCTGGCGGTGGTGCAACCGCTGATCGACGCGCTGCTCGCGCTGGGCCGGACGCTGCGCGAGGTGCTGGTCGAGGCAGCAAAACTCGCCGCCACGGCCTGCCGTACCGTCGTCAGCGCACTGCTCAATCTGGGACGTACCGTGACGCAGCTTCTGGTCGATGCGGCAAATGCGCTCGGCACCACGCTAATGGCAATTGCCGGGGCACTGCTTGCGCTCGGTCAGCGCGTGGCGCAACTGCTGGCCGCCGTGGCCACCCAGGCCGCCAACGTGATGAAGGCGCTGGTAGGCGTGCTGATTGCGCTGGGAAAGAAGCTCGCCGATGTGGTGCTGGAAGCCGTCACCCAAACCGCGGCCGTGGTCAAGGCGGCGCTCGGAGCGCTGCTGGCATTGGGTTACAAGGTGATCGATATTCTGTTCACGCTCGCCGGGCGCGCGCTCAGCGCCATACGCATGGTGCTGGAGGCGTTGCTGGCGATGGGCGTCGCGCTGGGCGCACTGGTGGCCGATATTTGCACCGGCATCGCGGCTGAATTCAGAAAGGGCTTCTTCGAAGGGCTGGTGGCGCTGGGAAAAGCACCGCTGCAGATTTTAAAGGCGGCGTTCGAATTCAAGGCCAGCCTGGTGCTGCTGGCGCTGCCGGTGATCTTCGAGATGTTCGGCGGCTATCGTCAGCTAACCCGTGACGAGCTGCGGGAAGCGCAGATCATTTTCGGCGCCTCGATTGACCTTGACCGGGTGAAAGTCGGGTTCGCCAAACTGCCGCACGACGTGCTCGACTACGTGAACATCCAGATTCCACGCGCGTTCACGACCATGTATCTGATTAATTTCGGTCCCGGCGCTGTGCTCAATATGAACACGATGATTCACGAGCTCACGCACGTGTGGCAGGGTGTGCAGGCCGGCCCCCTGTATATGACGCGCGCGCTGGAGGCGCAGATCGGCGCGGGCGTGAAGTCGTTGTGGCACACTGGCCGTTACGACGACAGCGCGGCCTATGTGGCGACGCCGCAGCAATTGCGCGACAATCAGGGTGATTTTTCGAAGTTCAATCCGGAGCAGCAAGCGCAGATCGTCGAGGATTTCTGGCGCTACACGCGCGGCGGCGTGTCGGACCCGAACAGTCGTACCGCTGCACTGCGGCCGTACGCGCGTGCCGTGTTCACGCCCATTCGTGCCGGAGCGCGCGCTGCTGCACGCCGCGGCACGCGGGCGCGGCGGCGCACACCGGCACTGGCGTAAACAAGAATCGGGGACGCCTGGGCGTTCCCGGCGGCAATTGGGATGGCGCGCCGCCGCGTATCGTCAGCGGCAGCCGAACATCCACCGGCCAAACACATCGCCAAAGCCGGCGATCAGCACGCCGAAACAGATGACGACCAGCGCCGCGCGCGTGGTGCGGAGCAGGTCGCCGCGCAACAGGATTTCGTCGCCGGCCTCGGGGTGGGTGCGTATCACCGGCCAGCCGATGATGAGGATCGATGCAATGATTGCCGCGGAACTGATGGCCGACATGATGTCCCAGATGCAGTTCTGCCAGGCAATGCGACCCGCCAGCAGCAGTACCACGACCGCTGCATAGGCAACAATCAGATGACGTCGCATGGCGCGCGGTGCAGTAGCCGTCCGAAATCGCCGCGGGTCAGAACTGCACGGTGCCGGTCATGGCAACCGCGCCGGACGGACCGGCCGTCCACAACTGTGCCGTGGTGCCGTCAGCCGACGGAATGCCGCCCACGGCAACTTTTTCATTGTGAAACAGCGGACTCACTGCACGGTAATCCAGCTTGCGCACGGGCTTGCCGGCATGGCGGCGGCACAGGTCGAGCAGCAGTGTGGT
This sequence comes from uncultured beta proteobacterium, assembly GCA_902825845.1. Classification (GTDB taxonomy): domain Bacteria; phylum Pseudomonadota; class Gammaproteobacteria; order Burkholderiales; family SG8-41; genus UBA5216. The sequence goes on along the minus strand of CADECM010000010.1, from coordinate 60,393 downwards.
CTGCAGCGGACCGTGCACGATGATGCCGGGATAGCCTTCTTCCTTGCGGCAGTATTCGAGGTCGTAATGAATGCGATGCGAGTTGAAGGTCAGCGCCGAGTAACGAAACAGCATCGCCTCGTCTGGCATCACCTCGTGATGCCAGACCGATGGTGCCGGAGCAGGTTTGCCCGGCGGCGTGGGTGCGCCGGGCTGCGCGGCCTCGCGATAGACGATGTCATGTTCTTCCACCACCGCGATGTCACTGGCGGCCGAGACAGTGTGGCGCACGGTGACAAAAACCAGGCTGCCGCTTTTGCCCGACTTCGGTTCGACGGAAATGATTTCCGAATCACGGCGCAGACGCTCGCCGATGCGGATCGGCCGTCTGAAATCCAGCCGGCCGCCTGCCCACATGCGGCGTGGCAGCGTGACCGGCGGCAGGAAGCCGCCGCGCTTGGGATGGCCGTCGTGGGCCAGTTCCGAAGCAGGCGCCGTTTCCAGAAAATACAGCCAGTGCCAACCCTCTGGAATCGCGTCGCCTTCGTTAAGCGGCGCATCGTGGCGATCCAGCGTGGCCGACATCGCGGCTGCCGGCCATGCGGTGGCAAGGTCGTCCAGCGATTCTTTTCGGCCTACCCACTGCCGTAGATGCTCCAGGGAATCTTTCATAAATAACTCAATAAAAACAAATAGTTACAATAATTCTTTAGATGCGTCTGCGGTGCCGGCGAGACCCGTATGCGGTACGGCCTCGCTGCAGCTCATACGCGCTCGCGGTCAGGCGTCGTACGCTTGCTGCCCGTCGTCGGGTGGGATTGTACAGCAGGGGCGTGTGCCGCGAGGCTTTGCGCCATGTTCGCGCCGGCGGCCTTGAAGATGTTGCCGTCGCGGGCGATATCGGATTCGACCAGTGCAGCGGTTGGCCGCGTGTCGTGGCAGTACGGCTCACACCCGGTCCGTGCGTCCCCATGGTGTCCACGCCGTGTCGAACGGGCGCGTGGTTTGTGGGCCTATTGCGGCGGCAGTGCCGAGGCGGCGAATGACGGGCGCTGCGCGAAAGCATCGAACCATGCGCTGAGTAGCGGGTGTCCCGGCCGCCATTTCAGATCGGGATTGCGTGTTTCCAAGCCCAGCGCGCAGGCAAGCGTGATCTGCGCGAGATTGAGCGCGCCATGCATGGTGGGATGGCCGATCTGCGATTCCCACAGGTAGGCCATGCGTTCGCTGCGTCGCGCCTCGTGTTCGAGCACGGTCGGCGAGCGTTCGTTTTGGGGACGGTGAAGTTCGCGCGACCACACTGCGAGGCCGTCGATGAAGCTGTGCGCGAGCGCGTCGAGACGGCGCGCCTCCCAGCCCGCGGCGCCGTCCGGCCAGTCGAATTGCGGTGTGCCTTGCAGATGGTCGAGGTAAGCGCAGATCAGCGACGATTCTTCCAGCCCGACGCCGTCGTCGCGCACAAGGTACGGCACGCGGCCCGAGGGATTGATGCGGTAGTAGGCGCTGCCCGCGGTGCGCGTCGAAGCAAGTATGATTTCAACGCGCGCGGTCAGGCCTTTTTCGATGATGACCATGCGCACGATGCGCGCGTACGGTGAGCCGGGGGTGATGTAGAGTTTCATACATTCAGGGTTATAGCCAACGCCGCACGTTTGCGCAATATGTGCGATAGGTTTCGCCAAACAGCCGGCTTAACGCCCGCTCTTCGGGCGCAATTTGATAGCGCTGGATATACCAGACAAAAGCACCCAGCCAGGCCGCGTTGAGCGCATTTCCCAGCCACAGCGCCCACGCCGCCAGCAGCAGAAGGTCGCCAAGGTAGATCGGGTTGCGCGAACGCCGGAATATGCCGGATGTGATGAGCCGCGAGGCATTGTCGGGACGCAGCGGATTGATGGTGGTCCGGGACAAAACGAGCGATGCGGCGGCGGCAATCATCAGCACGAGGCCGGACACCAGCAACGCCATTGCGAGCGGCGGCAACAGCGTTGATGTGACCCGGGCAAATGGCAGCATGCGATCCATGGCCCACATCGCCACGCCGGCAATGACCAGCACCAGCGGCGGCGGAATCAGCAGTTGCATGTGTGACCGCGAAGGCGTGCGCGGTCGAGCGGTGGTGGACGGGGGAGCGTGTGGTGCAG